>NZ_JALDQE010000003.1:0-664761 GCF_022748145.1 Bacillus sp. CCB-MMP212 | reverse complement strand
GGTCCGGCTGGCGCTCAAGGTGCTACTGGCGCTCAAGGTCCAGCGGGCGCTCAAGGTGCTACTGGCGCTCAAGGTCCGGCTGGCGCTCAAGGTGCTACTGGCGCTCAAGGTCCAGCGGGCGCTCAAGGTGCTACTGGCGCTCAAGGTCCGGCTGGCGCTCAAGGTGCTACTGGCGCTCAAGGTCCAGCGGGCGCTCAAGGTGCTACTGGCGCTCAAGGTCCAGCTGGCGCTCAAGGTGCTACTGGCGCTCAAGGTCCGGCTGGCGCTCAAGGTGCTACTGGCGCTCAAGGTGCTACTGGCGCAACAGGACCAGCAGGTACTCCGATTCCTATAACTACAGCTGTCTTAGGTAACACAAATGCACAAACAGTATCACCAGGAAGCAATATACAATTCAATGAAACATTCGAATTAACAAACCTCTCCTTTAACGGCTCTGATACTCTAACTGTTTTAGAAACTGGTGTATACGATATTAACTTCTCCGCATCTACAACATTCCCAGGCTCTTCACCATTTGGTTTCGGTCTTTCATTTAATGGCCAACCACCTAGTCGTAATTTTTCAACTAACGTTATCGGTAGTGCGGTTTCTTTCTCAACGATTATTACTTTAACAGCTGGTACAACAATCTCTGTACAACCTACAGCAAATACTATCTCTATTCCAAATACAGGTGAAACAACTGCAGTACTAACCGTCTTCCGAATTTACTAATTTTCGTCAAATAATCATATTTATAGTTATATGTTTAATTGATTGTCTATTAAATCTCTCTTTTAATAAAAAGGAGCACTTATTTGGGAGGATAAGTGCTCCTTCTTTACGTTTCTTTACCTCAAATTTACTCTATCTTAATCCTCATTTTGTATGATAAATAATGAAGTCAAAGATATGAAAGAGGGATGAAAAATGAGAGTTATGTCACTGATACGCATTTGGATTGCTCTTATGGTATGCATTATTTTATGTGTAGGATTTTTTTTAACTCTAAAATACTCCACTATTTCAAAAGCAGAGAGAAAAACAGTTCCATACAAACTTTTGTATACGAAACAAAACGACATCCCTTATTCCAATTCCACAAATAATGAAAAAAAAGTTATAAAAGGAATGCTTATTACGAAAGCTTCTAATTACGAAACTCTACTTCATATTGCTGAAACGATTAAAGATCAGTATACAAATAAAGGAATTGATGAAATCACGCTGTCTATCCATAATGAAAATAATGGTAGTTATGAAGAAGAATTACCTTACGAACCGATTAGTAAAGGAACAATAATCGTCACATACGATTCTCAATCCTTTGGCAGTACGAACATTACTCTTAATGAATAGTAGCATTTATCTCACTCATTATGAGCTCACTTTATTTTTCACACGAGAAAGAGGCGAATAATGAAATTCGCCTCTTTTTTTACCATAATGATGGAATCCACTCTTTTACTTTATCAAACCACTCTTGCTGTTCTTTTTTCCTTTGTTGCTCTTCTTCTTGCCTTTTCTTTTCTTCTTCTTTTCTTCGCTTTTCTTCTTCAATTGTTTGCAATTGTTTTTTATAGTCCGCCTCAGATATTAACGACAATTGGAACGCTTTTTGGGCTGGGTTTGCATTTGCTTTTTTCATGATATCCCGGAACATCGTCGTTGTAATTTGGCTACCACCCGGAACATAATGCTCGCTATCTGTTTTGTCATATCCTACCCAAATCGCACCTACTAAATCTGGTGTGTATCCTACAAACCACGAGTCCTTTGCCCCTACGCTCGGGCCATTTACAAGTTGAGTCGTCCCTGTCTTTCCTGCTGTATCAACATTATTAACTTTCGCTTTTCCACCTGTTCCCTTTTCTACAACACCTTTTAATAAATACGTCATCTTTTGAGCGATTTTCTCACTCGTCACTCGTGTCTCTTTCTTATACCATTTCCCTATTATTTCCCCTTCAGCATTTTGAACTTCTCTAATTGCATGAGCCTCTACTTGAACCCCATCATTAGCAAATGTACTATATGCTTGGGCCATTACAAATGGTGATGTCCCTACATGCATCCCACCTAAAGCAATTGGATACGTACGGTCTTCTGGTACTAATGGAATACCAAATCGCTCTAAAGATTTCAATCCTTTATCTAATCCTATTTGTTCTAATAGCCACACAGCAGAAACATTATACGATTTTGCTACCGCTTCATACATTGTCACATTACCATGAAAAGCCTGATCACTATTTTTAGGTTCATATTCTTTAATATGAAATGGTTCATCCTTTAATATATCGTATACCTCATACCCTTGTTCTAAAGCGGGTACATATACAGCTAGAGGCTTTAATGTTGAACCTGGCTGTCTTTTTAATTGCGTAGCATGATTAAATTGTAAAAACTGATATGGTCCTCTCCCCCCAACTAAAGCTGGAACACCGCCTGTTTTGGGATTTATAAGGACTACACCCGTTTGCATAAGTTGATCTGAGCCACTATCTTTGAAATAACTATCATTATTCACAACATCTTCTACAGCTTGTTGTTTTTTCGGATCCAGCTCAGTATAAATACGATAACCACCTGCTAAAATTTCATTTTGTGTTAATTCATACTTATCCATCGCTTCCCTAACTATATAATCTACATATTGGGAGTATTTACCTTTATATTTATCATCAACCCCACGTTTTAATACAAGTCCTGACTCTTTTTCTTTATTGTATTGCTCTTCAGAAATATATCCTTGTTCCTTCATTAAACTTAATACGACATTACGTCGTTCAATTGATTTATTAAAGTTTTTATAAGGCGAATACGCAGACGGCGCTTTAATTAAGCCCGCGATCGTTGCAGCTTCTGAAATTGATAAATCTTTTACCTCTTTATCAAAATAAGATTTAGCTGCCCTCTTTATCCCCCAAGCACCTTCCCCAAAATAAATTTGATTCATATACATTTCAATAATTTCATCTTTTGTATAAGTACGTTCTATTTTTTTCGTTAAAAAGTATTCCTTTATTTTACGAGAAAATGTACGATCTTGTGTCAGAAATACATTCTTCGCAAGCTGCTGTGTAATTGTACTTCCTCCTGCTACAACTTCTCCTGCTGTAATATTTTTAAAAACTGCACTTATAATTCCACTATAATAAATACCATGATGGTTAAAAAATTCCTTATCTTCTACTGCAACAATTGCCTGAACCATAATATCAGGAATATCTTTTCTTTTAACGCCTTCTGTTTTCGAAGAAGCTAATTTAGTTGCGACCTCATTATTTGCATCATAAATTAAAGTCGGTTGTGGAACAGCTTGTTTTAATTCAGATATGTCTTGAATGGAAATTATTATATTTACAGCAATAAATATAGTAACGAGTACACTTCCCAATACAATTAATGAATTACGAAGTTTCTTCCTCTTATTGAACCACTCAAGCATTTTTTTAAAATGAGTGTTCTTCAATTTCATTCGTTCACTTCCTTCATTTATTTACACTCTTCTTTTTAAAAGGAAGAATATACCGCCTTTTAAATTTATTATAATAACGTAGTCATTCCTATAGTGTAAAGCTTTTCTTTTACATTCATACTTTTTGCAAGAAAAGGACATTCTACAAGTAAGATATTCACTATTGGATATTAATATTATTAATAGAACAACGAGAGTTATGTTAAGTTTTTGTAAACTTTTCGATAAAATGTTTTAAAAAACGACAGTTTTTTGTTAGAATTGATTAGCCAATATATTTTACATATATTACTTTTGTGGGGGTAACAATAATGGTCTTTAAATCAAAAAAAGATAAATTTTCTGAAATGTTAATGAATGTTTCCGAAAATTTAAAAGAAGGCGCGCAATTTTTCGTGGAGTATAAAATTAAAAATGCTAGCGATTTAAAAGAGTTTTCTATGCGCATGAAAGAGTATGAGTCAAAAGGTGACTCATTTATTCACGAAATCATTATGGAGCTAAACAAAGCGTTTATTACTCCGATTGAACGTGAGGACATCCTACAACTTGCAATGAGTATGGATGATGTATTAGACGGATTAGATCACAGTGCTGGTCTGTTCGAAATGTATTCTATTACAGAAGCTGATGAATACATGATTAAATTCGTAGAAGCAATTAATCAATGTGCAATTGAAATTGCAAATTCTGTTGAACTACTGTCTAAAAAGAAGTTAGTCGACATTCGTACGAACGCAATCAAGATTAAGGATTACGAATCACAATGCGATGATATTCGTCGTCATGCGATTAAGCACTTATTCTCTCGTGAGAAAGATCCGATTAAGATTATTCAATTTAAAGAGATTTACGAAGAGCTTGAAGAAGTAGCTGATAGCTGTCAAAGCGTTGCAAACGTATTAGAAACAATTATTATGAAGAACGCGTAAGGAGTTTGATCATGGATACACTCTTGATACTGACCGTTTTAGTAGTCATTTGCGCTTTAGCTTTTGACTTTATCAATGGATTTCACGATACAGCAAACGCTATTGCAACGGCTGTTTCAACGAAAGCTCTAAAGCCTAGACATGCAATTATTATGGCAGCTATTATGAACTTTTTAGGTGCAATGACATTTACAGGTGTAGCAAAAACGATTACAAAAGATATCGTTGACCCATTTGCTTTACAAAATGGTTCTCTTGTAATTTTAGCTGCTTTACTTGCGGCGATAGCATGGAACTTAATTACTTGGTACTACGGTATCCCAAGTAGTTCTTCGCATGCAATTATTGGCTCAATCGCAGGTGCAGCCATTGCTGCTGCTGGTATTAGCTCATTAAACCTTAAAGGATTCATTAAAATTCTTGAAGCTTTAATCATTTCACCAATTATCGCTTTCGTTATTGGTTATATCGTATACAGTATTTTTAAAGTGGTCTTTAAAAACTTTAACTTAACGAAAACGAACAAAAACTTCCGTATATTCCAGATTTTCACTGCAGCATTACAAGCCTATACACACGGTACGAATGATGCACAAAAAGCAATGGGTATCATTACGATGGCTCTTATGGCTAATAACTATCATACTTCTAGCGATATTCCGTTCTGGGTACAATTATCTTGTGCTATCGCAATGGGGCTTGGTACTTCTGTCGGTGGATGGAAAATTATTAAAACTGTCGGTGGACAAATTATGAAAATTCGTCCTGTAAATGGTGTAGCTGCCGATTTATCATCATCACTTGTTATTTTCGGTGCAACATTCATTCACTTACCGGTTAGTACGACGCACGTTATCTCTTCTTCTATTTTAGGGGTTGGTGCTTCTCACCGTGTGAAAGGGGTAAAATGGGGAACTGCAAAACGTATGTTAATTACATGGGTTATTACACTTCCTATTTCAGCTTCTTTAGCTGCTCTATTTTACTACCTATTACATTTTGTTTTCTAATCAAAAGTCGTCTTCCTTATTTTTCTAGGAAGACGACTTTTTTGTGAACAAGCCTATTTCTCATTAAAAAGCGTGTATAATAATTGGTGGATAAGTTATTTAGAGGAGTTGGCAATTTTGGAATACATCATGTTACTTTTCATCGGACTAATCGCCGGGACAGTCGGCAGCCTAGTTGGGCTTGGAGGCGGAATTATTATTGTTCCGTTATTAATTGGATTACACAGTTTATCACCACAACTTGCAGTAGGGACTTCTATGGTAACAGTCGTTTTTACAGGGCTATCCTCCACCCTTACTTATATGAAGCATAAACGCGTAGATTATAAAAGTGGACTTATTTTATTTATCGGAAGCGGCCCTGGTGGTATTATCGGATCATGGGCAAATAAATTTTTAAACCAAGACACATTTTCTTTATACTTTGGGGTTTTCCTTATATTCGTCTCAATTCTACTTATGCTTCGAGACAAATTAAAACCTCTTTCCCTCTCAAATACGTCTGTAATTAAGCGTTCTTTTACAGATAATGATGGAAATACTGTACACTACCAATTCCCACCGTTTCTTGCTATCTTTATTGCCTTTATAGTTGGGTTTATATCTGGGTTATTTGGAATTGGTGGCGGTGCCTTACTTGTTCCAGCAATGATGCTTCTTTTTGCATTCCCAGCACATATTGCAGTAGCAACTTCAATGTTCATCGTATTTCTATCAGCAATTGTAAGTTCTGCAACTCACATCTCACTTGGAAATGTCAGCTGGATTTATGCATTAATCCTTATTCCTGGTGCATGGATCGGCGGAAAAATCGGGGCTTACATTAATACAAAACTAAGTGGTAACGCCGTAATTAATTTATTACGTATTACGTTAATTATTCTTGGAACTAGATTAATCATTATTTCCCTTTTATAACGTATTCTTTTTAGAATGCGTTTTTCTTATACACATGAATATAAAAATCCTCCGAGGAGAACAAATAAAATTAAACAAACACATAATAACATATAATTTGAAATATGTACTTTCTTCAAGTTGACCACTCCTATAACTGCGACTGTTATCTTTATGATAGCGAAAAATTAGTTCACTTGCAGTTACAGAGTGCTAACAATGCAAAATCAATTATTACAAATTTTATCCTTATATTTCATTTCTTTGTATATTCTATCGATTTAATAAAAAAAGATGTCATATTGACATCTTTTTTAGTGAAGAAGTGACCATCCCATAAAGTCTTCATGTACTTGGCACGCCCTCTTATCATTTCGATCATATAATTCAGCATAACTATCTGTTTCTTCATCATAAGCCATCGTATAAATAATTTGGCCGTCTACTTCAACGGATAAAACGACTCCACCTTTCATCTCTTCTACATGAATGATAGCATTCGCCGGAATTCTCATATCCGTCATTCTCATCGCATCTAACAATATACTAAACCCCCTACAGCGTATTCATTGCTAGTACTATTACACACTAAATAGTATACTACTGTAATAGCATACATTTCGTCAATGAAATTGCTGTTGAAATAGCATATTGTCTATATACATATACGCTAAAATAGAAGAAATAGAAACATATTAATGGGGGGCTAACATTGATTCTACACAAAGGAGATGTACTATTCCGTCAAGGCGAGGACGGTCCTTTATACTTTATAAAAACAGGCCTATTAAAAGTAGTTCGGCTAGAGGAAGACGGAACACCATTTTTATTCAACATTATCGTTCCAGGTGAAACGATACCTCATCATTCTTTGATTTCACCGAAAGAATATCACGGTACAGCTATCGCTTTAATAAAAACAGAAGTTGAACCGATCACTAGTAGTGAATGGTATGAGAGACTTCAAGCAAATCCCGAATCATATGCCAACATCGCTATGCAATTGCAATCTAAATTAAGAATGATGCAACAACGAATTGATCAATTGACAACCGTCTCTCCGAAAGAACGTCTTCATCGTTTACAAGAATGGTTCACATTATATTTAGGTGACATTCCTATATATGAAATATTAACACAAACTGAAATTGGTCAACTGATAGGCATACGCCGTGAAACAGTTAACCGTTTATTACGAGAACAAATAAAAAACGAGGTAAAATAAATACCTCGTTTTTTTGTTTATTCTCATTCGTCTTATTGTAAGCTTGTTGCTGGGCCGAAAAATTCATAATGAATATGCTCTTGTTTCACACCTAAATCAGTTAGTGCAGCATTTATATGCTTCATAAATGCTACTGGACCACAAAAATAAAATTCTGCTTCAGTTGTCGGAATAATAGTTTTTAACCATTCGCTTTCAACGAAACCTTCTTTATCAAAGTTCTTCATTTCTATATCTTTTTCAGTCGGTGCAGAATAACAAGTATATGCTTTAACTTGTTCATATTCATTTTCTACTGCCTTAACGTGTTCTTTCATTGCATGTGTATTACTATTTATTGCTGCATGAACAAAATATACATTACGTTTTGAATCTTGTTCAATTAACGTATTTAACATACTCATCATCGGTGTAATCCCTACTCCACCACTAATTAGTACAACTGGTAATGTTGAATCCATATTTAACACGAAATCTCCCGCTGGTGCACTTACTGGTAAAACATCTCCTTCTTTTACATGTTCATGTAAGTAATTAGACACTTTACCGTCTGGTGTATCTACACCTTTTTCTTTCTTTACACTAATACGATAATATTCTTTCCCAGGTGCATCGGATAAACTGTATTGACGATTATGTGTATATGTCTCACCTTCAATATTGATTTGAACCGTTACATATTGACCTGGGATGAATGAAGAAACTTTCCCTCCATCTTCAGGTTTCAAATAAAATGACGTAATAACATCGCTTTCCTTCACTTTTTTAACAATCACAAAGTTGCGGAAGTCTTTCCATCCACCTTCTTTATGTGCAGCTTCTTCATACATCTCTGCTTCAATGCTAATAAATGCATCAGCAATGACACCATATGCTTCTCCCCATGCATTTAAAACTTCATCAGGTGCACCTGCGACTTCTTTAATGGCACGTAGTAAACATGTACCTACAATCGGATAATGCTCAGCTTTAATACCTAAACTTCTATGCTTATGACCAATTTGTTTTACAACTGGAATAATTGCTTCTAAATTATCAATGTACGTTGCAGCTGCATAAACAGCATTCGCTAACGCTTGTTGTTGTCTTCCCTTTTTCTGATTCGTATGGTTAAAAATATTCAATAACTCCGGATGTTCTGAAAATAAAATTTGATAAAATCTCGTTGTAATTTCAACGCCTTTTTCTTGTAATAATGGTACTGTTGACTTTACGATTTCAATTGTTTTTGCACTTAACATTGTATCCCACTCCTCTATTTCCTTAACTGTTTTTAGTTTAACTGAATCTTATAATGCAGATTGTGATTTTAATCACTATTAACACGTTGTTTTTGTGAATAATATATGAACATTGCATTTACAAAAGAAAATAAGCTAACTAGAATTCTAGCTAGCTTATTATTTTGTTTGTATAGCTTGTTCAATTACCTTTCTATCTTTCCCATCACCAAACTCCGTATACCCCCAGATATTCGTTTCACCTCTATATTTATTTACGATAATATCCAAATCATGATATACACGGTGGGCATACACTACATACTCAATATTTTGAAGTTCCACACCTTTTTTTACAATTTCATAACTTCTATTTACATCGCGTTTTATTTTTTCATTCTTTATTTCCGTATGTATATTTTTTAAAGATGGTTCTTGTTGTTGAAACCATTGCTTAAATTGCTTCCAATCCCCGTCTGTATAATTCTCTGCTTTACCGTAATTTAAGAAATTATTATAGCTTTCATGTGTCATTCGAATAAAATCTAGCACTTTTGTCTCTTCTTGCACATCTTCTACTTGAGCTATTGTATTTACCTCAGCAGGCTTATTCGCATAATGTAACAGCACTTTCATAAGACTATAACTCGCAATGATCATTACGATAATAATCCCGAATACACTTAACAATTTCTTCATATACAGAACTCCTTCTCTACTAAAGATATTACAATGTATGACTATACTTGTAACATTCTCTCGTAGAAATATAATTCCTGTATTAATTCTTCCTATCATTTCGACAATATTTTTCTACACATTTCGTCTTGGCAAATGCTCCTGTAAAACAATATAACCTTCATAAGCTGTATAACCAAGTATAGCTATTAATCCGATATAACAAGCAAATACTGTCCATTTCGTTTTCGTATCCACTTTATAATAGTTTTCTTGTTGTTCCTTTTCTGTTTTCCATTCATTTAATTTTCTTTCTGACGCTTCAAATGCTTCTCTTATGTGAATAGTATACTCATCTATTTCATCTTCATATGGAACATAATCTAACGGTTCAAACTTCGGTAAAAGATACTCTAACACTTCCATTTTTTGAAGTTCACCTATTTGTAACTCTTTTTCCCGTTCACTTTGTCTTAATGCATTCATCTCATGATGCATCATGTATATAGTCCGATGTACAGCTCCAGTTTCTTTTAATTCCTCTTCAAGCCTAGCAACATATTCTTTCATTCCATCAATTTTATGCCCTAATTCCTTAATCGGCTCAGCTCTCTTTATCACTCTGTATAATTCCATACAACCGATAATAACAATAAATCCTCCCAAAATACTTTTAAAGTAAATTGAATAGCCAAGTAATAAAATAAGGCCTGCTCCCCAAATTTTAGTACTGACAACTGAAATAATTCGCCCACCATCTAGCGGCGAAACAGGAATTAAATTAAAGAAATTAATCATACTTCCAAGCAAAATAACAAGCGCCCAAAACGGCTCTTGCGTCATTATATAAAGTGGGATCGCTGGTAAAAATGAAAGAAGTCCGAAAAGCGGCCCCATATAGGCGATGTAAGCTTCATCTTTCGCATTTTTCGGCATCTCTTTCATTCCAATAAGGGCCCCCATAAACGGAATAAAGATTGCTGGCGATGTTGGGATCCCCTTTCTTTTCGCAGCCCATAAATGGCCCATTTCATGAACAAACAACAAATAAATGAGCGCCACTCCAAATTTCCAACCATATAGAACTGCGTATGCGCCAAGCGATAGAAACATACTAAATACCGTTGAAAACTTTGCTAATTTAAAAATTGCAAATACCCACTTTAACTTAGACAGTAAAAATAGACCTATCGCAACAATAATTCCCCATAATCCTTTTTTATTATTTTTCATATTCCTCTCCTTTATCTCTCATTAATGAATCATATTCATTCATCAAAGCTTGTTCTTTTCTCTATTATGACATATTTTTTTCTATTGTTAGAAATAATGTTTATTTAATCCATTTTTAGCCAAAAATATAAATAAAGGAGGTATATACGAATGAATTTACAATCTCTCATAATAAGTGTTTTATCATTTTTAGCTTCAACTCTTATTTTTTATACAGTGAGCTATGTATTATTATTAGATTGGTTGCCAAATCACTTACTTATCACTCTTATCATTCTTTCCGCTCTTATGATTTCATTTCTTATTACACGAAAATCAATGAATGAGCCATCTGCAAAAGCAAAATAATAGAGAGGGTGTTCTTCCCCCCTCTCTATTATCATTTCCTAGGAAAGGCTACATACAATTTCAATTCAGCTACAGCCAATAAGGATCTTATCTCAAAATTCAGTTGGAACAAAGAAGTTAAGCGGGAATCAACGCCGAATTGGCAAAGACTATTAATCAACGAAAAATGAGCATCCTCTGCCGATTAAAGTCTCACTTTATCTTTGAAAATTCATTTTTTCACCATACTCTTTAACGATTTGAATTATATTTTGAAACACGCCTATTTTTTCTTTTTCACTGTTTAATATTTTCAAATCATACTTTTCGTAATATGTTTCTAATGATTTTAATTGTGATTCTGAAGCACCTTTTATCGGAACAGTAGCATGCAATTCATATTGCTTATACCCTTCCTTTATTTTTTCACCTAAAATCATTTCACTCTCTTTTGCTCCAATTAATTTTTGAACTTTTTCTGGGAAAGTGAGTTGCAAATAATACTCTCGTTCCTTCACTAACTTGTTATATAGTGATTGTGAAATCGTATACCGTACCATATAATTCACGTTTTGATCGCCCGCTTTAATATGAAACGCAGTAATCTGCAAATCTTTTTTTGTTACTTCCGTTAAAGGACCTACCTGCATCTCATCTTCTTTTTGTTCTGAAACATTTGGAAATATAGCCAAAAGCTTTTCCGTATCTTTTTCATTCAACATATACATAGCTTTCTTATATTGCACCCATCCTCGTCTATCTTCTCCCCTTAACCATGCATAATAAGTTTCTTTTTTCCCATCTCTACTAATTTGTATTTCATATTCAGGTTCACCGAAGCTTCCGGTTATTTCTTGTTTCTCAGCTTTATCCAAAATGTCTATTACTAACTTCGCTTCTGATTCCTGCAACTTTTTCTCTTTATGTTTTTTTTGTATAACGGTTACCCCAATTGTTTCTTTCACTTCATTCACCGTCTCTTCTACTTTTTTTGTTTCTTTTTTTTGCTCAGCTTGACCACAAGCTGCTAGTAACATAACAAATAACAACAATACATATTTCCCTTTCAAATTAATCCTCCTTTTACGATAAGAAATTCTTATAATCTTCATACATAAAACAAAAACGTGACATCCTATTAAATAAGTTATACTAATCATTGAAAGGAGGTCTTTATCATGTCCATTAATTTTCATGATCCAAATAATAAATACACATACGCAACAAGAAACGCTCATATTTCTTGGGCTGAAATGGTAAAAAACATTACAGACATACAAAATAAGCAAATAATTGATATTGGCTGCGGTGGCGGGATTTATACGAAAGAACTTGCTCTTATGGGAGCAAAAAATGTTGTGGGACTTGATTTTTCAAAAGAAATATTACAAGCTGCAAAAGAAAATTGCGGCAACATTCCAAATATTTCTTTCATCCACGGTGATGCACATAATATCCCATACCCTAATGAAACATTCGACATAGTTATTTCTCGTGCAGTTATTCATCATTTACAAGACATTCCTACATTTTTATGTGAAGCTTCTCGTATATTAAATAAAAACGGTGTACTTATTTTACAAGATCGAACGATTGAAGATTGTACAGTTCCAGGAAGTCCCGAACACATTCGTGGATATTTTTTCTCTCTATTTCCAAAACTCATTGAAATAGAGTCAAAAAGACGTCCAAAAACCAACACGATACAGAAAGAATTACAAAAACATTCTCTTCACGTGCTTCCCACACAAACACAATGGGAAGTACGAAAAATACATGATTCTGTAGAAGCATTGCTACAAGATTTATCTCCTCGAACAGGTCGATCCATTCTATATGAGTTAACAGATGATGAACTTTCTCAACTTCTACAACATATACAGACCGCATTACAAAACGTCTCTCCTATTATTGAAAGAGATCGATGGACAATTTGGAGCGCCATGAAGTTGTAAGGAAGGAAGCCTCACAAAATAATGTGAGGCTTCCTTTCTTTCATAATCTAATTTTGCAACACTCTTGATATCCTCCACTTCTGGCCTGTGCACTTCCACACTTCGGACATACTAAATATCTAGACTGATTTGTCAACAAACTACCTTTTTGAAAGAGTAAAACTTCTGCTTGTTTAAACGAACGCGAATAATATAACCACATAAAACCAATTATAGCAATAATGCCAAATAATACTCCCATCGCAAGCATTTCAGTCACCTCTTTTGGTTTGTTCTTTCCAGCAAGTGGATTGTTGTAATATTCTCTGTAAATTCAAATAATCCCTTCTTTACTCCTATAAATATCAACTTTCTCTATAAATTTTACAATTCTCCACAAATTTTTACTCCCATTTTACAATTCATTATTCCTTTTGCAACAACGAATATTACTTTCGATATTTCCGTATATAAATATATCTTTCAAAAAACATATTGACTTTCTAAAAAAAACATGCAACAATACTGTCAGAATACTTGAATAAAAATTCATTGACGAGAACGAGTACGTTATAGAACTGTTCCCCAGAGAGTTGGCGATTTGCTGAAAGCCAACGTTCAGTGCGTAACCGAAAATCATCTCCGAGAAGTAGAACCGAATGTTACAGTAAGTTCTTACCGGCCGTCCCCCGTTACAAGGAACACGTATCATGTTGTACGTTGCAAAGCCGTATACATATAGATTTATTTCTACATGTGTAAATTAGGGTGGTATCGCGGGTAAATATAACTCGTCCCTTTCTTTAGGGACGAGTTTTTTGTGTTCTTACAAATGAATTTAAAAAAGGAGGAAAAACAATGAACACTGTATCAAAAAAACATATTTTTTTCACGGGTCTTATGCTATTTTCTTTATTTTTTGGGGCAGGTAATTTAATTTTCCCTCCCATGCTTGGACAAAACGCAGGTGAAAATTTTTGGCCAGCAATGATTGGATTTTTACTAACAGGAGTTGGCTTACCACTACTAACTGTTATCGCAATTTCTCTATCAGGAAATGGGATGCAGCAACTTGCAAGTCATGTCCATCCATTATTCGGAATTTTCTTTACAGTAGTTGTATACATTGCCATCGGTCCATCCATGGGCATCCCACGTGTTGCAAATGTTGCTTATGAAATGGGTGTTAGTTCTTTCTTACCAGAAACAATCCGCTCTAGCAGCCTAGTGCTATTTGTATATACAATCATATTCTTTACTTTCGTATTTTGGCTGAGCTTAAATCCATCTAAACTTGTCGATCGTATTGGAAATATATTAACACCTATTTTATTAATCTCAATTTTCTTATTGTTTGTTAAAAGTGTCTTTACACCACTTGGGCAATCAGGACCAGCTATGCAAGAGTATCAAACTTCTCCAATCTTCAAAGGCTTTATGGAAGGGTACTTAACAATGGACACCATTTCAGCACTTGCATTTGGAATTATCGTTGTAAATGCAATTCGCTCTAAAGGTGTAAATGATCGTAAGTCCATTGCCATCGCCACAGCAAAAGCAGGGCTTATTGCCGCTACAGGACTCGTACTTGTATATGGTGCACTCGGCTGGCTGGGGGCAACTAGTGTCTCTCTCGGATATGCAAAAAATGGTGGACAGCTACTTACTGTTATCGTACAACAATTATTCGGTCCGTATGGTTTGCTCCTATTATCTCTTATCGTTACACTCGCTTGTTTAACGACATGCGTTGGACTCGTATCTGCGTGCAGCCAATATTTTTCAACATTATTGACTACATTTTCATACAAAACATTCGCGAGTATCATTTGCGCATTAGGATTATTAGTTGCCAACTTAGGTTTAACGAAAATTATCGCAATCTCTGTTCCAATTCTACTTGTTGTGTATCCAATTGCGATTGTACTCGTACTACTATCGTTACTTCATAAATACTTCGGTGGATATCGCTCTGTTTATGTATGTGCTTTAATCGGATCAGCTGTAGTGAGCGTATTTGATGGATTAAAACAAGGTGGTATTTCAGTTTCATTCATCACACCATATTTTGAATTTATCCCTTTATATAATGAAGGAATCGGTTGGCTAATACCAGCATTAGCAGGAGCTCTTCTTGGCCTTACAATCGCTAAGTTAAGCGGTACGAAAAAAGTTCCATTACTAATCGAATCTAACGAAGTAAAAGCCTCCTAAAAAAACTCCCAAAAGGGAGTTTTTTTACATTTGATAAGCAGTATGATTAAAACTGCTTATTTTATAAGCTTTCGTATAATATTCAATATTTGTATCAACTGTTTCTACCTTGACAACATCATAGCGCTCTTCTTGCTTTACTAAAAATAAATAGTATTCCTCTGTTGCCTCAATAATCGCAATTTTATCTGTTTCAACATTATATTGTTCACAAAGTGCTTGTAATGCGTTCACATACTCCCCTAATTTTTTAGACTTATCCATTCCGAATATAGTTTGAACTAACATATACATTCTCCCCTTTATATGTACTGTTAACACCTTAATGATAACGCTTACATTATTTATCGTCAATAAAAACATTCGATGGTTTTAACGCCAAATCTATATTGTAGCGAGCCAATAATCAGCGAGGAATTCCCCGCCAATTAAAGCTTCACTTTATCACTTCGTTAATTGATGCCTAAATGCATAAATAACTGCCTGAGTACGATCACTTACATTCAATTTATTTAATATGTTACTCACATGTGTCTTTACCGTTTTCAGTGCAATAAATAACTCGTCCGCAATCTCTTGATTACTTTTTCCCTCTGCAATTAATAACAAAATCTCAAACTCTCTTTCCGTTAAGTCATCATGCAAAGGTTGCTCTTTCTTTTGACGCATACGGGACATCATTTTCCCGGTAACTTTCGGCTCTAATACTGTTTCTCCACCATAAGTAGCTCGTACAGCATCGGCAATATCACTTGCTCTTGATGTTTTTAATAAGTAACTGGTCGCACCAGCCTCAATAACAGGGTACAATTTTTCGTCATCTAAAAAACTTGTTACAACTACAATTTTTGCTTCTGGCCATTCTTGAATAATAGCACGTGTTGCTTCGACGCCATCCATCTCATCCATAACAAGGTCCATTAAAATAATATCCGGTCTTAATTGCAATGCTAATTCTGATCCTTTTCGTCCATTCTCAGCTTCCCCTACTACTTCAATATCTGGCTGTGTAGATAAATATGCCGATACACCCATACGAACCATTTCATGATCATCGACAAGCAATACTTTTATCATACTTCTCCCCCTCTCTCAATCATAATCGGTACTTTTACTTCTATTTGTGTACCTTTGGCCGGGAAACTAAGCACCTTGAGTGTCCCACCAATTTCATGAACACGCTCTTGCATCGATCTTAGGCCATATGAACCTGCCTTATTAACGCCTACTTCAAACCCAACGCCGTCATCAATAATTTTTAAAATCGCATATTGATCAATTTTTCGAAGGCGCACTTCTGTTTTCTTTGCCTTCGCGTGTCGCAACGTGTTTGATAACGCTTCTTGCACAATACGGAATAAATGATCTTCTACACCTTTTTTTAATTCTATTGGCTCAATAAGCCATTCAATTTTCATATGTTGTTTTCGCGATAATTCCGTTAATAATTCCTCTATACCTTCTGTCAGTTTCTTACCTTCCAATTGTACAGGACGTAAATGAAGGAGCAATGCTCTCATTTCTGATTGAGCATTTACAACCATATTTTCAACAAGTTGTAATTGTTTTTTTGTCACATCTGGAAATTCAGTTATTTGTTCATTAATCGCTGACATCATCATCGACATTGCGAAAAGCTGCTGACTTACTGAATCATGCAACTCCCTTGCTAAACGATGCCTTTCTTGAGAAATCGCTTCTTGTCTCATCTCTTCATTCCAATGAGCTCGTTCATTCGTTACTTTTTGAAAGAGTCCAGCTTGCTCCTCTAATCGACGAGCCAAAACGATTACTTTTCGTTCCACTTCATGAAATTCATCATCTGCAGTAAACGAAACATCGCTCGGAAAATTCCCTCGCTCTACTTCAAATAGAAACGTATTTAATCCTTGTATACGCTGCTCTATATAGTAACCGATTGCATATCCTACAATTCCCCCGATAAGTAAACTTGTAGTCATAATAAACAAGCCAATTGGAACAGAAGCGATGGATTCCTTCCATAATAAATCATACACTTGTTGCTCGCTTTTCCATACATATACAATTGTACAAATGAGTGCGATACTAACTGAAGACAACATAGAATAACGAATATACATCCACGAAATATTTTTTTGTTTCTTCATTATACTTTCCTCACTTCCGTGTCGCCTACGACAAGCGAAGAAATAATTTTAATACGACGAGGAGCCTCTTTATACTGCTCTGTTCTAAATGTAACATTGCGGTTAAACCCTGTCTCTTCATGACCTGGCAAGAGCACACGTCCGACAATAACAGAATGATTTAAAGAAAGTTCAATATCATATGGCACATATAAACGAATATTACCAACGACACCCCGAATAACAATTACCGTTTCCCCTTCTGGAATCATAGCAGTAGTTAAATCTATTTCCACATCACAAGCACCGTATTGAACATTAATATCCTCAAGTTCATAAATATGATCCATCATTCGTACATTGCCTACAAACATATTTTTCAAATATGGTTCTGTACGATATATTTGCTTCTCTTCGTCTATAATCCCTTTTTCTTTAATTTCAACCTTCATCGCTTTTTGCTGATGCCCTTGTTGAATCAATTGATAACCAATTAAAGCTAAACAAGCAAATACGACAAGAACAAATGCTGCTGATGAAAATAAGAAGAATAAAAATACGATACCACCAACAAATAAAAATACATTTCCCCGTACATAACGATTCTTTTTACGATAATGCCTTCCAAACATAAGCATAATAAATGCAAAAATGAGACCACCTGGTTCAAAATGTCCAAGTATCATATCAAGAAAAAGACCGAATCCAAATATGATGAGGAGCATCCCCATTAATTGTGTCTTTGAAAAATGTTTCTTCATTTCAGCTCCCCCCTTCTTGTCACATATACATAGAAGAAAAGGCATTGCTTTCCAACACCTTTTCTCCTATCACTATATCATAAGCCTGTTTTATAATATACTACTATTATTTTGTTAACTCTTTCGTTAACGATACATCATTCTTTTCTTTCATTTCACGCTCAAGTTTTGCAATTTTCATATCAAATGTGTCACGCTCATGTTCTTCATTCATACGAGTTTCTAAGTCACGAATGTGATCTTCAATTTCTTCAAATCGTAAGAACGGATTATTTTCATCCATTTTATGCATCGCAGTATTCATACGACGATTTGCATGTGCCATATTTTCACGTGCCATTAGTTCCATACGCTTTGCGTGCATTTCTTTTAATTTATTTTTCATTTCAGAAAGACGACGCTCTAACTCATCAATTTGCTCTACAACACCTGCATACATTTCTTCTAATCGAGTTACTTGCCCTTCATAATAAGCTACCTCTTCTAACGCACGCTCGTGCAATTGTAATTCGCCTGCTTCTTGAGCAATGATAGCTTGCTTTGATCTTTTGTTAACGAAATAACGTGCTTGCTCAAGCTCACGAGCAAAGTTAGATTTTAATGTTTTATGACGTTCAATTAACTTCTCAATTTTTGTTATTTCACGCTCACTATCACGTAAATATTGGTTTAACATCGCAATTGGATTTTTTCTTTCCTTCTCATCTAACACGTTATGAAAATCAGCTAAAATTGCATCGCGTACACGTCCGAATAAAGATTGTTTCATTATAAATCTTCCTCTCTTCTACTTTATTTATAATTTGATTTATTGTTTTAGTTTTTCATTAATTTGTTCCACTCATCTTCAAAGTTGCTATATGGTTTAGAACTTTCTGGAGCAGATTCAACAACTACATCTTTTTCTTTTTTCCACTCACGGTATCCGTAGTATAAAACCACTAAAGCAGCGATACCGATTAATGCTGGTGAATGAGAAAGCGCAATGGATAAACCGATTAAACCAACAATACCCCAAGCTAACTTTCCAAAAAATGACTTAGCTCGCACAAATGATTTATAGCTCCAATATACAACTCCTGCTCCGATTGCGAATCCTACAATACCAGCAAGACTACCAAGAGCAATTAAAGCCAAAATACCGGCTGCGATAAACGCTAGAAATTGTTTCATCTTGTGCTTGCCTCCCTTCGATTTGATACTCTTATCTTAACTATTTTTTCATCTTTCCATAACGAGCTTAAGAACCGTTTTTAACTCAGACTTAAGACCGAGTCATATTCAGCCCTTTACGCAAAAAAACGTGCAGAGTTTATTCTCTGCACGTTTTTTTAATTACTAACATTCATATTAAATTAAGCTGTTTTATGATACTCTTTTTTCTCAGCTACTTTCGAAAATCTTGGAAATCCAATTAAAATAGAAACAATCCCACATACTCCAACTAAGATTGGATAAAATGCATATGGCAACAATTCAACCGGAGATAACGCTGCAAATCCTGCTGCCGTTAACATTTGGGCACCGTACGGAATTAATCCTTGTACACAACATGAGAAAAGATCTAATACACTCGCTGATTTACGAGGGTCTATTTCATATTGATCTGCAATATTTTTTGCAAGCGGGCCTGTAAAGATAATCGAAATCGTATTATTCGCTGTACACATATTCGTCATACTTACTAAACCAGCAATACCAAATTCTGCACCTTTTTTCGAACGAATATTACGTGTTAATACATTCATTAAATATTGAATACCACCATTATATTGGATTAATTCAACCATACCGCCAATTAATATAGCAAGTAATACTAACTCCATCATACCGCCCATTCCAGTCGTTACACTTTTAAAGAAACTTTCTAACGTGTAACTTCCATCTATAAGACCGATAACACCAGATAATACAGTTCCACCAGTTAATACAATAAGTACATTCCAGCCAAGTAGCGCTGTAATAAGTACTCCTGCGTACGGTAAAATCTTTATCCAATCAAAGCTATGTGCTTTAATTTGCGTGTCACTTCCTGAAGTAACTATTACTAATAATACAATTGTAATAATAGCCGCTGGTAACACAATTAAAAAATTCGTTTTAAACTTATCTTTCATTTCTGTTCCTTGTGAACGAACAGCTGCGATTGTTGTATCTGAAATAAATGATAAATTATCACCAAACATCGCTCCCCCAACAACAGTAGCCATTGCAAGCGCAATTGAGATATCAGTTTGACCACTAATACCTACAGCAATCGGCGCTAATGCTGCAATTGTTCCCATTGAAGTTCCCATTGCTAATGAAATAAATGCACCAATAACAAAGATTCCAGCTACGATAAATCCTGGCGGTAAAATAGTTAACGCTAAATTAACAGTTGAGTCTACTCCGCCCATTCCTTTAGCCGTTTCAGAAAATGCACCTGCAAGCACAAAAATTAATACCATAATCATAATATCCGGATTTCCTGCACCTTTAGCGAACCGCTCGACTTTCACATTAAAACTTTCTTTACGATTCATCACTAAAGCGACTCCTACAGCAATTGAAATTGCTACAAGTATCGGCAATTTATAGAAATCACCTGTAATAATTCCAGAACCAATAAATAGCGCCAAAAATATCCCAAGTGGTAATAAAGCTAAAGCATTTCCTCTCGTTTCTTTCAAAGTACCATCTCTCCCTAGTTTCAACCTTTTTCTAATGAATAACAAAAGACCTCTTCCGATGAGAAGAGGTCTTATACATCTATAAGAAACGCTCTTCTCATCTTTCAAGCACATGCTTGCTGGATTTGGCACAGCACTCTGAAATCGAGTCCGCTGCCGAGGCATCGTAGGGCCAGTCCCTCCGCCTCTCTTTATAAGAAGGTTTCATATTTATTTTTTAATAATAATTTCTTCCCTAACTTTACTCGCTTACAAAACAAAAGTCAATTATTTTTTGTATAGATTTTTTTGGTAATTATACAAAAATTTGAATACAATAATCATTTTAGCTTTTCGATTTCTTCTTCCAATATTGAAATCCAATAAAATTCACTATTTTTTATTGCTGCTAATATCCATTTCGTAGTGTACCAAGCTAACTCATACTCTTCCTTCGTGACATCGCCACTTTTATAAGCATCCTCTAGCTCCTCTTCATCTAATACATACACCTTACCGCTAGGTAATAATACTACATCTAAATATAAATCATCAAAATACGGTAAACCACGATCGTCTATTTCATATTCTTTCGTCACATCAATATAATATTGCACTAAATTGTGCCTATCATCTAACATAGCTGTAATCGCAAAGTTCTTTCCATTAATGAAATATTGAACCCACGTATACCCATCACTTGCAATACAAATTTCTTTACCATCATATTCTTTACAACTAGGCTCTCTCACCTTTTTTATATCCAGTATTCCGAGCATTCCCTCTTCCACTTGCTTAAGCCTATAACTCTTTTCTATTAGTCTTTTCCACGAAGAACCGTCACCATATTTACGTTTCATTATGTATACTCCTCTTCTATATACAGAAAAGCTCCCACATATTATGTGAGAGCTTGTTCATATTATAATTAAGCAGCTTGACCCTTTTCAGAAATCTCTTTTAAATAAGCTTGTCCTTTTTCAGCGTCATATTGACCTTCCCACTTAGACATAACTACAGCTGCTAAAGAGTTTCCTACAACGTTAACTGCTGTACGAGCCATATCTAAAATACGGTCAATACCAGCAATGAACGCTAAACCTTCAGGTGGAATACCTACTGTACCAAGTGTCGCTAATAATACAACGAATGATACGCCCGGTACACCTGCGATACCTTTTGATGTAACCATTAATACAAGTAATAATGTAATTTGTTGTGTAATAGATAAATCAATACCGTACATTTGCGCCAAGAAAATAGCCGCAATTGCTTGATATAAAGTTGATCCATCTAAGTTAAATGAATAACCTGTCGGAATAACGAAAGATGTAATTGCTTTCGGACAACCGAATTTCTCCATTTTCTCCATGATTTTTGGTAAAACTGTTTCTGAGCTTGCTGTAGAATACGCTAAGATCAGCTCGTCTTTTAAAATCTTAAAGAATTGGAAAATGTTAATTCCAAATATTTTCGCTGTAAGTCCTAAGACAACTACGACGAAGAAGATCATTGCCCCATATACGACAATTAGCAATTTCCCTAATGGAATTAATGAAGCAAGACCAAATGTAGAAACTGTAACACCAATTAGTGCAAACACACCAAATGGTGCAAATTTCATAACTTGGTTTGTTACATAAAACATTGCGTCAGCTACACCTTGGAAAAATTGAAGAACTGGTCTTCCTCTTTCACCAATTGCTGCTACACCTAAACCAAATAGTACAGAGAAGAAGATAATAGCAAGCATATCTCCGTCAGCCAATGACTTCATAATGTTTGTTGGAACAATATTTACAAACGTATCTGCAAATGAATGACTTTGTACTTGCTCTGTCGTATGTGTATATTTCGAAATATCTGTCTTTGTTAACTGCTCCATATTTACGCCTTTTCCTGGTTGGAAAATATTCGCTATTAATAGACCAACAATAATTGCAATTGTTGTAATAATTTCAAAGTAAATAATTGTTTTTCCGCCTAGTCGACCTAGTTTTTTAACATCGCCAACACCAGCAACCCCAACAACAATACTTGCTACAACAATCGGTACAACGATCATTTTAATTAATCGGATGAAAATATCACCAATTGGTTGTAAGTACTTCACAACAGCTGGATTATCAAAGAAAATCGCCCCAACCGCAATACCAAGCGCAAGCCCTATTAATATTTGCCATGCAAGTCCTATTCTTTTCATATTTGTTGTAACCCCCTCTTCGATGTGTCACTCTATCTCTCATTCTATCTCTATAAAACTAAGAAATTAAGAGTATTACATATTATTCGACAATTCACTACATTTTGTCCCTGTTAAAAATCATAAATCAAAATTTAAAATCTGACAACAAAATAACTTTGCCCGAATGCAAATAATTTTCTTGACAAAAAATAAACCCATGTTAGAAAACCTAACATGAGAACGATTCCTTACTAGTGTTTTATTAGCTTTCTAAGTACTATTTCACCCCATAAAAACTATTACTTTCCTCCTGTATTTTACAGATAAATCCCAAAATATACCTTTATTACAGCCATAAATAAAATGTAAGTACTATGACAATTAAAGTTGAAAAATGATAAATCCCGACAAAACTTAGCAATTTTATAAAGTTTTCTTTACATTATGATTACAACGATAGACACTCTTCTTCTTATGATATATAACATTCATAGGGAAAGGAGTCAGACAACTATGAAAAAGAAATTTGCAGCGTTTAGTGTTTTAGCAGCAGGAACGATTTTTGCTTCCCCGTTACTTTCACCCGTATACGCTGAAACAAATCAAGATAAATTATCTAACATTCAATCTGAATTAGAAGGCAAACAAAGTGACTTACAAAATAAATCAGTCGAGAAAGAACAAATAGAAAAAGAAATTCAAGAATTACAGAAGAAAATCGATGAATTAACTACTTCTATTAATAAAAACGAGGCTGAATTAAACGATACAAAAAAAGAAATTAGCAAAACACAACAAGTAATTACTGACAAAAAGAAACATATAGAACAATTACAAACAAACATAGATACACGTCAGGAAGTTATTAAACAACGATTACAATCTATGCAAGAAAAACCGCGTACAAATATCATTACAGAAGTATTAACAAACTCTACAAACATTGCTGATCTTGTTGATAATATGTACTCCGTAAGTTTAATATTAAACAACGATACAGATATTGTAAAAAAACAAACATCTGATCAAAATGCTGTAACTACAGAAAAAGAAGCTGTTGAGAAAAAAGAACAACAACTGAAAGAATCTGAGCAAAAACTAGAACAAAAACAACAAGAATTACAAAATAACCAACAGCAGCAACAGACTCTTATTAACGATCTACATACGAAAGTAGCAAAAGTAGATTCAGAGATTGAAGGATTAGAAGAATCCAAAGGCATTTTAGAAAATCAACGTCAAGCTGTGCAAAAAGCAATTGAAGAAGAAAAACGGGCCGAAGAAGCTCGTAAAGCGGAAGAAGCTCGCCAGGCAGAAGAGGCTCGCAAACAACAAGCTACTAAATCTGCTCAAGCAGCTCAAGCAGCTCCAACACCACACGATACAAACATGGGTGGCTTTATCAAACCAGCAGCTGGATCAAAAACTTCCGGATTTGGTGTACGTTCTTTAGATAACCATAAAGGAATTGACATCGCTGCTTCGGGAACGGTTCCAATTATCGCTGCTGCAGATGGCGTTGTTATTCGCTCAGAATTATCATCTAGTTACGGAAACGTAGTGTATTTATCTCACCGTATAAACGGAAAAACATATACGACAGTATATGCTCATATGAATAGCCGTTCTGTATCGAATGGACAAACTGTAAAACAAGGCGATCAGCTTGGATTTATGGGGAACACGGGCCAATCATACGGACAACATTTACACTTCGAACTTCATCTTGGAGAATGGAATGTCGGCAAGACAAACGCAGTCGACCCATCTCCTTATATCGGATTATAAAAAACCTCGGTACCTACCGAGGTTTTTTATTTACACTTCACACAATATAGGCATTCTACATAGACTATAACTAAATGCCTATAGTTTACGAGGTGATCAATATGAATACGCAATTACAACAAAAAATAGAAGAAGCTAGAGCGACATTTATCGGCCGGATATTTACATTTGGCGGATCAGTTTTATTTTTAATCGGTTCATTCCTCGCAGTCACCACAGCCTATAAAGCGTATAATCGTCTATTACATTCAACAACATAAAAAAAGACGGGAGATCCCCGCCTTTTTTTATGCAAACATTTTAAATACACCTATCACATTTAAAAATACAATTATTACAGTTAGCGGAATGACATAACGAAGTAAGAAGAACCAAATGTTAAATAACGTTTTCCCCTTCGTTTCCGTCACTTCTAATTCTTTCATCAACAACTCTTTACTCATTTTATTTGGTACAAATAATGAAATAGCTAGTACTCCTAACGGCAGCAATACGTTACTTACCGAAAAGTCGACTAAATCAAAGAATGTTTTCCCAAATATTTTCACGTCACTCATAATCCCAAATGATAACGCTGATGGAATACCGACTGCAAAAATAAGAATACCAATTAATAATGATGCTGACGGACGCTTCTTCTCATTACCTTTCGCAACAGATGCTACTACAATTTCAAGCATTGAAATTGCTGATGTTAAAGTCGCAAAGAAGAATAAAATTAAAAACATAATAAAGAAAAATTGACCAAATGGTATTTTTGCAAATACTGCTGGAAGGACGATAAACAGTAATCCCGGTCCTTCAGTCGGTTTAACTCCTAATGCGAAAATCGCTGGGAAAATTGCTAATCCTGCAAGTACTGTAACAAAAACAGTTAAACTTACAATAGATGTTGCCGATTTCGCTAAATGTTCCTCTTTCTTTAAATACGAACTATACGTTACCATTACCGAGGCACCTACAGTTAGCGAGAAGAAAGATTGTCCCATCGCATATAAAATTGTATCTGCTGTAAGCTTTGAAAAATCTGGTTTTAAGAAGAACTCTACTCCAGCAAAAGCACCATCGAGTGTTAACGCACGAACAATAATCGCAATAAATAAAATAAATAATAGCGGCATCATGTACTTACTTGCCTTTTCTATACCTTTCTCTACACCTTTACTTACAACAAAAATCGTACAAAGCATAAAGATAAATTGCGCTCCAATCGCACTTAACGGATTTGAAATCGTTTCACCGAACAATTGTCCATAATCAGCTACTCCATTCCAGAAACTTCCTGTCACACTATAATATAAATAAAGTAAAATCCATCCACCTACAACACTATAAAAAGATAGTACACTAAAACAAGTAACAACTCCCATACGACCAATCCAAGGATATAATTTGCTATTTGGCACTAGTACTTTATAAGCTGTAACCGCCTCTTTTTGCGTGCTACGTCCAATAACAAACTCCGCTATTAGAAGAGGCATACCTATAAATAAAGTTAGCAGTAAAAATACAAGGAAGAATGCGCCTCCCCCGCCATTACCTGCAACATATGGAAATTTCCATATCGCACCAAGACCTACTGCGGCTCCGGCTGCTGCGAGTACAAAGCCTATTTTCGACGTCCATTGCTGTGTTTCTTTCATCATAAATTCTCCTTTTCTGAATATTTAAACTTTTGTTAATTATACACTTTCATTTCATACTCGCACACCTCCTTTAGAAAATAAAAAAGTCCCCTACACGCAAATATGCATGTAGAGGACGATATATGTAATGTAAATACCGTGGTACCACCTCAATTGGATTGATAAATCCCACTTGTTCAAGTACAGGAATAATTCCGATACTCTATCCTTTTAACGGCGGAACCCGGGTTGCCTACTACAATGTTCAACATACCTCTCGCAAGCCCATTCTGTATAATTTATCGTACCGGGCTCCCACCTAACCCCAGCTCTCTGAACGCATCAAATATACGTACTCTTCTTGCTCATCGATTTCATCTATTGAAGTTACTTGTGATTATAAATTATATTTTTATATTTGTAAAGCGCACTTTATCTTTTATTATTTTAAAACCTTTCCCTCTAATTCTCGCAAAAAACTTTCTCTTTCTCTCTCGTTTTGCACATATACTGATTTCAACACTTCTTGGAGTAATATATTTCGTTCTCTCTTTTCTAACTGTAAATCTTTTAACTTCACCCTTACTTCATATAAAAAATCTAAATACGATTCATATGTCTCATCATATTTATTTGCAATCTCATCTCGAATTTTTTTTGCGAGCTTTGGGCTCGCTCCCCCAGTAGAAACTGCTATATTAAGCAAACCATGATGAATCGCTGCTGGAAAGTGAACATTACCACTTTCCGGATTTGTAATAACATTTACTAATTGATTCTCTGCGGCATCTTCAGCAACTTGTTCATTTAATATTGAATCACTACTCGCTGCAACAACTAAAAAAGCATTTTTAATATCACTTTTTTCATATTCTCTTTGATACCAACGAATTTTCTTTTCTTCCACAAGTTTTACTAAATTCGCATCTAATTCTGGACTGATCACAACTATATCCGCACCTTGTTTGAGTAAAGGAATAATTTTAAATCCTGCAACTTTTCCCCCACCAATAACAACAACCCGTTTCTCATTAACTCGCACTGTAAGTGGATACATACTGATCTCCTTTCAATAACTCCGTCGTTTTCTGAATTAACATATCTTGTAACGCTTCATTCTTCCCTAAATATGGACTGATTTTTATCTCTTCCAATGCATATTGGCGCACTTCTTTCTCAATATGTTTCATAAGTAAACCTGTAAATAACAAATAAGGTAGCACAACGATGTTCTCCACTTCCCGTTCTACAACTTCCTTCAATTTCCTCTCAAATTTCGGCTCCGCAGCCGCTAAATAACAAACCTCAACTTTTTTAATTTTCTCCTCAGCTTGAAATAAAGAGGCGATCCATTTTATATCTTGTAATACTTCAGGATCACTACTTCCTCTTGCAACGAGCAGAAGGGTCACTTCAGCCTTCCCTTCCTTTTCAATACCACTTCCGTTATATACTGATTTGATAAGTGTTTCTGATACACCAAACGGATTACCATAAGTCACTTTAACATTCGGATATTGATTCTTGAGCTTTACCAATTCAAATGGAATATCTTTCTTCACATGACCTGCCGCTAATAAAAAAACAGGGATGGCAATAATCTCCGTGGCCCCACGCTTCACACATGTACGAAAACCATCTTCAATAGAAGGATTCGCTAACTCTAAAAAACAAACTTCTTGAATATTCGCTTCTATACGACTCATACACGATGTAATAAATTGAATCGCCTCTTCTTTCGCTGTCTTCAAACGACTTCCATGACATATATATAAGACGGCTTTCATTTTACAACACTCCACTTACTTGATAAGCATTTTCCGTTTGCTTCTCAAACCAATGGATTTTTTCTCTAAAACGGACAACTTCTCCAATTACAATCATGCTCGGATTTTGAATTTGCTCTTTTTTCGCAACATCTACAATTGTTCCTAATGTCCCAACAACTGTACGTTGCATAGACGTCGTCCCCTGCTCAATAATAGCAGCTGGCGTACTTTTATCTTTTCCATGCTTCATAAGTTGCTCACATATGTAGGGCAAATTACTAACCCCCATATATACCGCTAAAGTCTCTACACCTTTCGCTAAACTTTCCCATTTCACTTCTTCTTCAGCACCTTCTTTCCTATGCCCAGTCACAATAGCAAAACTTGCACTTGCATCACGGTGCGTCACTGGAATACCAGCATAAGCAGGTGCAGCTATTCCAGATGAAATACCTGGGACGATTTCAAATGGTACACCTTGCTTTGCTAATGCTTCCGCTTCTTCTCCCCCTCTACCAAATACAAATGGATCGCCGCCCTTAAGCCTCGTTACTACTTTCCCTTTTTTCGCATACTTAATAAGAAATGTATTAATTGTTTCTTGCTTCATCGTGTGATAATTCGGGAGTTTCCCGCAATAAATTAAATCCGCGTCAGGCTTTGCGTGTGAAAGCAGCTCTTTATTCACAAGGCGATCGTATAAAATAACATCTGCCTTCTCAATACATTTCAACCCTTTAACAGTAATTAAATCTGGATCGCCAGGACCCGCTCCAACAATATAAACCTTCCCCATCATCTCTCCTCATTTCTACTATTAAAATGAAACTTCCATTCGTATATAAGAATGGAAGTTTTTATTTTTTCGTATTACTAATCTCTACTCATGAATAACAAATGCTGCACCTTTTCGAATCTTCTTTTTTTCAAACAAAGAAATCTCTTTTACCTCTGGCAACGGTAAAAAATGTTTTTCAAGCTCAATCTCCGCAAGCTTAAATGCCTGTTCTTCACTTTGAGCAACAACAACAATCGGAACAATATCACTCACTAATACAGCTTCAAATCGATATAAATCCATATTGTCCCCCCTAAGACGCTATGACTTCTTCTAACACGTTATTTAACGCTATTTGTAATGTGTCTACACCAACACGACCTACAAAATCATAAAATGTTTCGGCTGGTAATTTATTCTCTTTGAAATAACTTATAAATGATGCGAGTACATCAGGTAAATCCTCGCCATCTATTTTTCCTTTTAACTTTTGATTGTAGGCACCGCCATCTAACAACGTTCCACCTACATATATCTCAAATGCTTCAACAATTCCCTTTTCCTTCGTTTTCATTTTCACCCCTTGTAACCCAATGTCAGCAATTTGACGTTGACCACATGAATTCGGGCAGCCTACCATATGAATTCGAACTGGAACATCGAGTGCAATTTGTGTATCTAAGTATTCTGCAATTTTTCGTAATCTTTCTTTCGTTTCTACTAATGCAAGATTACAATATTCAATACCGGTACATGAAACCGCATGACCAATAAATGATTTTGGGCTTGCAGATATCGCTTCAAACAACGGTTCACTAAGTAATCCTTTTACATTTTCCGGAGGAACGTTCGGAATAATGAAATTTTGTGAATTACATGTACGAATTTGTCCATTTCCATATTGCTTTGCGATTCTTGCAATCTCAAACATTTCTTCTGCATGTAAACGACCTACCGGTACATTAAAACCTACATATTTTAATCCCTCTTGTTTTTGGTCTTGAACACCATAAAAATAGCCTGCATTCCATCCTTTGAGTGCACTTTCCCCTTTACTTTGTAAAGGCCCTGTATACTCTATTAGTTTCTCTTTAAATTTCTCTGCTCCCCAGTCCGCAACAAGAAATTTCAAACGGGCTAAATGACGTTTCTCACGATATCCAAAATCACGGAATATAGTAGCAATCGCAATTGCCACTGCCTTCACTTCTTCTGGTAAAACGAACACATCTAATTCATCAGCTAAATATGGACGGGCTGATAATCCTCCGCCTACTTTTATATGAAAACCAACTTTTTTCTCACCATCTATTTCTTTCGTAGCAGGTGTAAATGCAACACAGTTAATCTCTGCGTTTGCTGAGTTATAAATATTAGAACTAATAGACATTTTAAATTTACGTGGCAAATTAGAAAACTCTTCATTATGTTGGAAATAGTCATATACCTCTTTCACAATATGTGTCGTATCAAATAGTTCATTTGCATCAATTCCAGCAAGCGGATTACCTGTAATATTCCGCGTTATATCACCACAAGCCCCCGCTGAAGATAATCCAACCCTTGCTAATCTTTTAAAAATATCTGGTATTTGCTGAATTTCTAACCAGTGAAACTGAATCGCCTGTCTCGTAGTAATATCTATTACATCACGTCCATAATCCTCAGCGATAGAAGCAAGTACTTCTGCCTGCGCATTTGTAATAATCCCTGACGGAATATTTACCCGCATCATAAAATAACCAGCTTCTTTTGGACGTTGTAAATACAATCCCGCCCATTTAAAGGCATCCCACTCTTCTTTCGGAATAGATTCAAATCCATTTTCCGCATAGTAAGGAATATCATTAAAAATTTCTAATCCATCTTTTTCTAATTTATTTTTCTCCGTTTGATTTAGTTTTTCATTGTTAGCCCATACTTTTTCATAACTCATTTTTAAATCCCCCTATATAAAGTGAAACTTTAATCAGTAGAGTTTTGTTCATCCCACGCTGATTATTAGCCTTAACCAATCGGGTATTTACGGGCAGCCCGACCCCCACCTAACTTCCTTGCCCCAATCGAACTTTGAGGTAGGAATTTTACTTCCCGGCAAATAGCGGGATAAAACTACGCTCTTGTAAGTACTTCACGATTTGTTCTGCACATTCTTCAATAGAATATTTGTGCGTTTCTACAATTAATTCTGCTTGCTCTGGCTCTTCATAAGGCGAATCAATACCTGTGAAATCCTTAATATCACCTTTTCTTGCCTTTTTATAAAGCCCTTTCGGATCACGTTTCTCACACTCTTCAATCGGACACTTCACAAAAATTTCAATAAATTCATCTGCCGCTAATAAATCTCTTACTTGTTTGCGGTCTACTCGAAATGGTGAAATAAATGCTGTAAGGACAACTGTTCCTTGATCTACAAATAACTTTGCCACTTCGCCAATACGTCTTATATTTTCCATGCGATCACTTTCAGAAAATCCTAAGTCTTTATTTAAACCGTGGCGAATGTTATCCCCATCCAGCACATAATTTCCAATATTCTTTTCAAACAGTTTACGAGCGACCGCATTCGCTACTGTAGATTTACCCGAAGCTGATAAACCAGTAAACCAAATTACAAAACTGTGATGTCCATTCTTCACTCTTCTCTCATCTTTTGAAACCGAAGCTGTATGCCAAGTAATATTCGTATCCATCTCGTTCTCTCCCTATTCTGTTACTACTTCTTTTTTTAAACCTTTAATTAGCACTTCTACTACTTCTTTACGACTAAATGTACTTGGCGGAATCTCACCGTTTCTTAATAATTCTCTTACTTTCGTACCTGATAAAATAACATGATCTTCTTTTCCGTGCGGACATGTTTTTGTTGAAGCCATCGCTTCACATTTCGTGCAGTAAAAACTATGTTCAAAGAATAGTGGTGTAATGCCTAACTCTTCTATCGTAAAATTCGTGAAGATTTCTTGCGCTTCGTATGTTCCGTAATAATCTCCTACTCCGGCATGATCACGTCCTACAATAAAGTGGGTACATCCAAAATTCTTTCTTACTAACGCATGAAATATCGCTTCTCTTGGTCCTGCGTAACGCATTGCAGCAGGAAATACACTTAAAAAGACACGATTTTTCGGATAATAGTTTTGAAGGAGTACTTCATAGCTTTCCATTCTTACATCAGCAGGAATATCATCCGATTTCGTTTCTCCAACGAGTGGATTTAAAAAGAGACCATCTACAATTTCAAGAGCAGATTTTTGAATATACTCATGGGCACGATGTACCGGGTTTCTCGTTTGAAATCCGACTACTGTTTTCCACCCACGTTTTTTAAATTCTTCTCTCGTTTCAATTGGGTCTAAATGATAAGAAGGAAATTGATTATTTTCAAAGCGTTTTGTTAGAATAATAGTTCCTCCAACGTAAACGTTTGGTCGTTCATATAATTTTTTCACTCCTGGATGAGCCTCATCCGTTGTTTTATATACAAGTAACGCTTCTTTTTCTTTATCTGGTACGAAAATATCTTCTATTTTAATAGCACCATATATATTTCCATTGTTGACAAGCTTTACTTCCTCTCCGGTCTTCAGGCTTTCTGCGACTTCTTCTGTTACCGGTAATGTAATTGGTATACTCCACACACTACCATTTGCTAAACGAAGCGTTTCTACGACTGAATCATAATCTTCCTTCCCCAAAAAACCAGTAAGCGGGCTATATCCACCTGTCGCCAATAGTTCTAAATCACTTAAAGCAATGTTGTCTAATTTAATTTCTTTTTCAATTTGTGATATATCATATGTCTCATCTATACGGTTTACTAATTCGTTTACTGTGCTCATTTTCTATATCCCCTCTTAGCTTTATTTCAAGATTCATCTTATTGATAATGAAGACCACATTCGGTTTTCACTTTCCCAGCCCATCTACCATCTCTTGAATCGCCACCATCCCCTACAGGTAAAGTACATTTCTCACACCCAATACTTGGATAGCCAACATCATGCAACGGGTTATACGGCAAGCTATGTTTGTATACATATCGCCAAACTTCTTTCCACGTCCAATGAATGAGTGGACAAACTTTAATAGATTGAAAACGATGATCTTGATTTATAAACTTTGTATGCTTACGTGTTTCTGATTGTTCCCTTCTTAAGCCCGATATCCATGCTTTTTCCACGACTAATGATTTTTCTAAAGGTAAAATTTTTCTAATCTTACAACAAAGATTCGGATTGCTCTCCCACAGTTTTTCACCATGCAACTTCGCCTGTTCATCAAGTGTAAGTTCTGGCTGCTTTTCTATAATATTCAATGAAGGAAATCGTTCCCTCACTCTTTGAATTAATTCATACGTTTCTTGAAAATGAACATTTGTATCCAAAAATACAACTTTAGCAGATGGATTTACTTGGTTTATAAGGTGCAGCAATACCATACCTTCCACTCCAAAGCTACATGCGTAGACGATTTCATCTTTATACTCTTCATAAGCCCAATTTAATACTGATAACGCGCCTTTTGTTTCATCTTCTTCCGAAAACGAAACAACATTTTCTTCCCACGTTTCATACGTCAACATGTTTTTTCCCCCTGTAAAAGCAAAAAGACGGTTTTAACCTAATGAAAATAGGTTAAAACCGCCTCTAGTTTTTCTAGTCAGCGCTTTTCACTTTAAACGTACTTTTTCACTTTTCTCTAACTGAATTACTTTTCCATCTTGCACAACAATTGTAATTGAGCCATATTTCATATCAGCAAGCATCGCTTCAATCTTCTCGGATACTTCATCAAAATGTTCCCGTACACCCACGCGAACAGCCCCCCTTTTTATTCATAAAAAAAATCTTTCCCATTTCGAAAAGACTGTTCGGTAATATATTTTACCTTATCTTTCAAAATGGATTCCATTTTGCTGGATTTAGCACCTTGCTTTCTATAAGCAGGTTGCCGAGCTTCTTCGGGCCAGTTCCCTCCGCTTCTCTTGATAAGCTTTGTATTTGTATTTTATCACAATTCTGATTTTTTTCAATCCTAGTTTTCCGATATATTTTAATTATTTTATTTTACAAAAAAGGAATTGCCCATCCGAACAACCCCTTTTTCTATTTAAACAAGCTCTTTAATACGTATGCGATCGTTCCCAATAATATTTTCATATGTTTCGCGTTCCACAACTACTTGCGATGTTCCGCCTTTTGCAAAGACAACGGCTGGTCTTCGAATCCGATTGTAATTATTCGCCATCGAGTACCCGTAGGCTCCTGTACAGGAAACTGCTAGTAAATCAGCAGAAGCGACTTTCGGTAAATGAATATCCCAAATCAACATATCTCCGCTCTCACAACATTTCCCCGCAATCGAAACGAGTTCCTCATTCTCATCATTCCCTCGATTCGCTAACATTGCTTCATAACGCGCACTATATAAAGCAGGTCTTAAATTATCTGTCATTCCACCATCGACTGATACATATTTCCGAATACCAGGAATATCTTTCACAGATCCAACTGTATAAATTGTTGTCCCAGCATCACCTACAATGCTACGGCCTGGTTCAATCCATATTTCTGGCAATGGATATTCACATACAGTAAATTGTTCTCTCACTGCACTTGTTACAGCTCGCACATATGTCTCAAGAGTTAACGGTGTATCCGACTCTGTGTAGCGTATTCCAAATCCCCCGCCTACATTTAACACTTTTACTACATAGTTTGTTTGCTCTCTCACTTCTTCTAAAAATTGGCGAAGAACTTCAATCGCTCGAACAAAGCCAGCTGTTTCAAATATTTGCGATCCGATATGTGAATGAATCCCTAGCACATTATAATTGGATTTTTGTAAAGCAAATCCAATTGCCTGCATCGCTTGACCGTTTGAAACGCCAAATCCAAATTTCGAATCATCTTGGCCTGTTGTAATATATTCATGTGTGTGCGCCTCTACTCCAGGCGTTACACGAATTAATATGTTCACAAACTTTCCATGTTGCATCGCTAAATCGTGTAAAACTTCTAATTCAAAGAAATTATCTACGACAAAACAACCGATATTCGCCTGAAGAGCCATCACTATCTCTTCTTCTGTTTTATTATTTCCATGAAAATGAATACGTGATGCTGGAAATCCTGCTTGGAGCGCAGTATATAATTCTCCTCCAGAAACAACGTCTAATGACATATTCTCTTCACGAGCTACTCGGCACATCTCCATGCACAAGAACGCCTTGCTTGCATATGCTACTTGATAAGAGAAACCACTTTCTTTAAAAGCACGATGAAATGCTCGGCATTTTCCTCGAATAGACTCTTCATCGTATACATAAAGTGGTGTTCCGTATTGCTTTGCTAGCTGCGTCGTATCGCACCCTCCAATTTCTAAGTGTCCTTGCCCATTAATTCGGCTTGTGCCGTGTAAATACATTTAAATTCCTCCCTTATTTCCTCTAAAACTCATAACCCCAATCTTCTATTCATTGCAGCACGCTTTTAGATAGACAAAAAACGCGCGGAACAATGTTCACACGCGTTTCTTATTAGGAAAAATATATATTGAAAAAATAAACGAGTTGTTATCTCCTCAAAATAAGAAACCGCATCAACATCTCCAAATAGCTCTCCATAAAATAAATCTTATGACAGTACTACATTTATTCAATGTAGTCCCAATATATGAATAAGATGGTTATTCTTATATTTCGGCAATAGTCCCTTTCAGCCTATGATCACAGATTCCATGAAATCTCCCATAGCTTACTCTTTCCTATCGCGGCCTCTACCTTTGAGAGTAGATGAGGTAAGTCTATTTAATTTTCAAACATCTAATTGTTGCTATTAACAATACCAAAGGACCATTTTATTTGTCAAACAATTTTTTATATTGTTTTTTTACAGTTTAATTTTGTATCATTTGGTAAGCGCTTTACTGAAATCTTTTTCACTTCCCATTCGCCTTCTTCGTTATTAAATGTAATCGTTACCTTCTCAAATGGGGGAGCAATTTTCCCAGCAACACGTTCATACTTTGTCACTTCAATACTTGCTTGAAATAAATATGTACCGCTATACACTTTTTTTAAACTAATAATTTTAGGACATTGATACGGTTTCAAACTTCCATATTGTTTTTCAATTGCTTTATTTATTTTTGGAAATAAAACAGAATAAAGTGCATCTTCCATAAGAGGTGCATCATATTGAGCTATTGACACACTCGGTGAGGTAAAAAGTATAACACTACTACATGCTATAAAATATAATAATTTTCGCATTATAACCTCCGTATTATCACGCGATTCTTTCTGCGTACGATAATTATCATACATAGAAATTCTGTTTTATTGTCTCCCACCACTCTTTTTCTACTCGATTATTATAAAAAAGCCCACAACTCTCTTTTATTTTCGTATAATGATACTCATAGTATAATAATCATAATAACAAAGGACTGTTCGTATATATAAAATGAGTCGTTAAGCAAACTGACTCACAAGAACTGTCATGCTTTTTAGGAGAGGAGTATATTATGCTACAACATCTGTTTCCAAAACTGCGATTTGCACTCGTTGCAGTCGTTTTACTATGGATTAAAACATATATTGTGTACAAGCTAGCATTTGATATTAAAATTGATAATTTCTTTGAAGAATTCATGCTTTTTATTAATCCACTAGCTGCGTTACTTTTATTTTTCGGCTTAGCTTTACTTGCATCTAAGCACCGAAACCGAATTATAATTGGAATCAGTTTTATACTGTCATTTATTTTATTTGGAAACGCAATGTTTTATGGGTTCTATAACGATTTCGTTACTTTCCCGGTTTTATTCCAAACAAACAATATGGCTGATTTAGGGACAAGTATAAAAGAACTCTTTACGTACAAAACATTACTTTTATTTGCAGATGCAATTATTTTAATGTTTATTTCGCGTAAATTCCCATCATTTGGCGACAAAACACCACTTTCCCGCTCAGAGAAGCGAACTTTCTTTAGCGGTGTAACAGCTTTATTAGCACTACAAATCGTTGTATCAGTTATTTATAAACCACAAATGTTCTCGCGCTCATTTGACCGTCAAACTGTCGTAAAGAATTTAGGTTTATACACATATCATCTATTTGATATTACACTTCAATCCAAGTCTTCAGCTGAGCGTGTATTTGCAAGTGGGGATGGATTTTCTGAAATCAAAAACTATACAGACTCAAAAGACAAACAAGTTGATAAAAACTTATTTGGAGCTGCAAAAGGTAAAAATGTAATTTTAATTTCAATGGAATCTACACAAAGCTTTGTTATTAATAAAAAAATAAATGGAAAAGAAATTACCCCATTTTTAAATGAATTTATTAAGGATAGTTTCTATTTCGATAACTTCTATCATCAAACTGGACAAGGCAAAACTTCTGATGCTGAATTTATCGTTGAAAACTCACTTTATCCGCTAGATCGTGGTTCTGTATTCTTTACTCATGCAACAAACGAATACACAGCGACACCAGAACAATTAAAGAAATACGGATATTCTTCTGCCGTCTTCCATTCAAATGATAAAACGTTTTGGAATCGGGATGTAATGTATCCTGCGCTTGGATATGATCGTTACTTTAATTTAAATGATTACGCAGGAACGGAACAAATGTCTGTCGGTTGGGGATTAAAAGATAAACAGTTCTTTGAACAATCTATTCCAAAGTTAAAATCTTTACCGCAACCGTTCTATACAAAATTTATTACATTAACAAATCATTTTCCGTTTCTTCTAAATCCGGAAGACCAATATGTTGATGAATTCAACTCAGAAAGTGGTGTTGTAAACCGCTACTTCCCAACTGTTCGTTACACAGATGAAGCTCTTAAATTATTTATTAAACAATTAAAAGAAGAAGGACTGTATGATAATTCCGTTATTGTCATTTATGGTGATCATTATGGTATTTCCGAAAACCATAATGCAGCTATGGCACAGTTCCTAGGAAAAGATACTATTACACCATTCGATTCTATGCAATTACAACGAGTTCCTCTTATTATTCATGTGCCTGGTCAAGAAGGAAAAGTTGTTTCTAAAGTATCTGGTCAAATTGATATTAAACCAACGCTCCTTCATTTACTTGGTATTAAAACAAATAAATCCGTTGAATTTGGAACTGACTTATTTATTAAAGAAAAAGACCCGCTTATGGTAATGCGTGATGGTAGCTTTGTTTCTGAAGAGTATGTTTATACAAAAAATATGTGCTACAAAAGAAGTACGGGTGAAGAAGCTGATATGACGCTATGTCAGCCGTATATTGAAAAAGCAAAAACAGAATTAAAACTCTCCGATAAATTAATTTATGGAGATTTATTACGTTTCGATCCTAATAATCAATATAAAACTGGAACGATGACAACGAAATTTGAATAGTAAAGGAAGCAACTTTATACAAGTTGCTTCCTCTTTTTATTTTCACTTAATTTTTAAATCATCCTTCTATGAAATCTTTCACAAATTGGTAATTTCTTTCGTATGAGGAATAAATTTATGGTATGATAAAATAAGTAAACTTTCATACACTAATTAAGAATTTATTACAGAAAGCAAGGGATCAGATTTTGTATAGAGCAGCTATTCCAAACTTATTTACGCTCGGAAATTTATATAGCGGATTTTTATCAATCGGCTATGCATCTTTAGGATATTATAAATCAGCTGCTATTTTAGTACTTATCGGGATGATGTTAGATAGTCTTGATGGTCGTGTTGCTCGTTTATTACGTGTTGATTCACAAATGGGAAAAGAGCTCGACTCGCTTGCAGATGTCGTAACATTTGGTGCAGCACCTGCTGTTTTAATGTATTACACATCTTTCTCAAACTACGGAATCATCGGATTATACATAGCGGGATTATTCCCTCTTTTCGGAGCATATCGTTTAGCACGATTTAATGTAACACCATCTTCTACTTCAATGAAATATTTCACTGGAGTACCGATTACAGCAGCGGGAGGGCTTGTTGCTTTCTTAACATTATTTTCACATACCATTCCAAAAATCGTTCTTATTACCGTATTTGTAACGTTCGCATTTTTAATGGTGAGCCGCATTCGTATCCCAAGTTTAAAAGATGTACCAATTCCACGATATAGCATCATTATTACACTATTTTTAGTTGGAATCATTATTACAATGTATCAAACAGGATTTGGCAATTTTTCTGTTTTCTTATTCATTGCCATTCCACTATATATTTTGTACATGTTATCTCAATTCATTAGACAAAGACCGTCTAAAAAAGCGAATAAAGAAAAATAAGAAAACCTTCCGAGTCCGGAAGGTTTCTTTTTATTTTGTGACTAATACCTTTTGATTTACAGGTGTTACTGGCTCTTCGCCGTTTAATACAGCTAAAATATTTCTGACAGCCATTTCAGCCATCGCATCACGAGTTTCAAACGTTGCATTCCCTACGTGTGGAGCAAGTACTACATTCTTTAACTCTTTTAGCTCTTCTGTAATTTTCGGTTCAAATTCAAACACATCAAGAGCTGCCCCTTCAATTTCATTCGTTTTTAATGCATAAGCAAGTGCTGCTTCATTCATAATTGGTCCACGTGAAGCATTTACAATATACGCTGTTTTCTTCATCATTTTAAACTGCTCTTCATCAATCATATGATGTAATTTCGGATTATAAGCACAGTTAATTGTAATAAAATCTGCTGTTTGTAATAATTTTTCCAACGTCACATACGTTGCTCCCAGTTCACTTTCAGCTTCAAACTTACGATTTGGCCCTGTATATAAAACATCCATTCCAAATGCTTTCGCACGTTTTGCAACAGCCTTCCCGATTTCTCCAAGACCAATAATTCCGATTGTCTTACCGTGGACTTCTCGTCCTAAGAAAAATAACGGTGCCCATCCGTTAAATCCAGTCGTACGACATAACGTATCCCCTTCAGGAATTCTACGCGCCGCTGCTAAAAGAAGTGCAAATGTTAATTCTGCAGTCGCTTCCGTTGATACTTTCGGTGTATTCGTAACTGCAATTCCTTTTTCACCCGCATACGTGTAATCAATATTGTCGTAACCAGCACCATAGTTTGCAACAATCTTTAAATGAGACGCTGCATCAATAACTTCTTTTGGCACCTTTGTCGAAAGTAAACTTAACAATGCATCTTTATCTTTTACACGCTCTGTTAATTCATCTATAGAAATTAATTCCTCTTTATCGTACATTTCTACATCATGATCTTTTAATAGTTCTAATCCAATTTCCGGAATTTTTCCCGCTACTAATATTTTTGCCACTACTAACACCTCTTCTATAGAAAATAAGATATCTCTTATATTTCATTGTAAGAAATCCACATATAAAAACCAAGGAATTTGATTATAGTTTTGAAAATCGACACTTTTCCATGAAAAAAGAGGAGATGCAACTCTCCCCTCTTCTTACGCTTTTTCCTGCGATTCTTTTCCGAGCTTCACATCAATAGTTCCTTCTGCAACCGTATCGCTAATTTGCTCCTCAATAACCGATTGAGATGCAGCATTCGTTTCAGAAGTATAAGCTTGTTGCTGTGCAACTTGTACATTTTGTTTATTTTGTTGTTTCGCCATTTCTTACCCTCCTTTTCATTCTTTCTTATTTTGAACAAAAAGGGTGGTTTTCATCAAAAAATTGCGTTTCATTTTGAATTTGTTACTTCTTCTTCAAGCGACCTCATTACTCTTGCTCGCTTCGTAAATGTTGCAACCTGAGTAACACCGTGCGCTCGTAATGTTTGTACATTCTCTTGTACATAGTTCCCTAAATCATTTGGATAATGGGCATCCGAAGAAATCGTAATTGGAACACCATACTTAGCTAATACTTGTAAATATAGTGGACTTGGGCACATTTCACGAACAGGATAACGATAGTACAATCCTGCATTTATTTCTGTTGCCGTATTCGTTTCTACTAACGCACAGGCAATTTCCTCATAATAAGAAAGCTGTTCATTCTCATCCAATCGATAATTAAATACCTTTATATTATCTAGATGAGCGATAATATCAAATAACTCGGTACGAATCGCACTCTCAACTGTTTTAAAAAACGTATCGTATAATGCGCGTAGGTCATGCACCTCAAAATATTCTTTCGTATCTGGATTATCAAATCCCCAGCCATTTAGAAAATGAACGGAGCCAATTACATAATCAAAGTCTCCTAGCGCTAATAATTCTTTTAACTCTCCTTCACAACCAATAAAATAATCCGCTTCAATTCCAAGTTTAAGTGTGACACCTCTTTTACTCCATCGTTCTTTCGCCTCTTCAATTGCCTTTGTAAAATCATACAGTGAAACTACCCTTACTTGATCTAACCATTCTTTCTGTATACGACCGAGCTTAGAATCACTAATATCTACATATTTTTCATAATATCCTTTCGCTTCATGAAAACGATATAGATGATCAACAATTCCCACTTCTTTTATTCCTTTTCGCACAGCTTCTTCTAAATATAGATCTATCCATTCTGTTGTAAATGGCCCTTCCTTCACACGTTTTTGCAAACGCTCTTGTGTTTTCATAAGCCAATCCATAGAATGCCTTTCTTGAAGCGGTTCATAACATTCCAACGCTTCATTTATTTTAGCAAGCCATCCTATTGAATACGGTCCTTCTTCTAAGTGAAGATGATAATCTACTTTCATATACATTCCCCCTTATAATGTATCTATTTCCCTTCTATCCCCAACTCTCGAAAGCTTTCCATTTCGTTCTTTCACCTCTCGCATGACATCTTCCAATGCGATATTTTTTTCAGCTAATAAAACGAAACAGTGATAAAATACATCAACCATTTCTTTCACTACTTCTTCTTTATCATTATTTTTACATGCGATAATTACTTCAGCACACTCTTCACCAATTTTCTTTAAAATTTTATCTTCTCCTTTTGAAAATAAATAATTTGTATACGATTCAGGAAGTGGGCTTTCCTTTCGTTCTTCAATTGTTTTATACAGCAACTTAAAGGCATTTTCCATATGTATCCCCCTATATAATTTGATAGTGAAAACATGTCTTCTCCCCCGTATGACAAGCAGGTCCTACTTGTTTCACATTCACAACAATTGAATCTTGATCACAATCCAAGTATAGAGATTGCACATATTGAACATTCCCTGATGTTTCTCCCTTATTCCATAACGACTGCCTCGAACGAGAGTAAAACCATGTTCTTTTCGTCTCTAACGTTTTTTCATATGCTTCTTCATTCATATAAGCTAGCATTAAAACTTCTTTCGTACCTTCTTCGATGACAATTGCCGGTATTAATCCTTTTGAAAAATTAGGTTTCATAACCGCACCTCAACATTTGCATCTCTTAATTTTCGCTTTACACTCTGCACTGTCGCCTCACCATAATGAAAGATGGATGCCGCTAATGCTGCATCAACTGTTGTCTTTTGAAAAACTTCTATAATGTGATCCGTATGACCACAGCCTCCTGATGCGATGACTGGAATGGAAACACTTTTTGAAATTTCTTCTGTTAAACGAAGATCATATCCACTTTTCGTTCCATCTGCATCCATACTCGTTAACAAAATTTCACCCGCCCCGAGCTTAACAACACGCTTCGCCCATTCTATGGCATCCATTCCTGTGTCAACTCTTCCGCCGTTGACGTATACGTTCCATTTATCTTCTGCTACTTTTCTAGCGTCAATTGCCACGACAATACATTGTGATCCAAAGTGTTCTGCGCCCTCTTCGATTAGCTTCGGATTTCGCACTGCCGCTGAGTTTATTGAAACTTTGTCTGCTCCAGCTCTTAGTAAATTGTACATATCTTTCACACTTGAAATCCCCCCGCCAACCGTAAGAGGAATAAATACTTTAGCTGCTGTTTTTTCTACAACATCTATAATCGTTTTTCTTCCTTCATGAGTCGCTGTAATATCTAAAAATACGATTTCATCTGCCCCTGCCACGTTATATGCTTCAGCTATTTCAACCGGATCACCGACATCTTGTAATCCTATAAAATTTACACCCTTTACGACTCGCCCTTCTTTCACATCTAGACATGGAATAATTCGTTTCGCTAACATAACTTCGTTACCTGTAACACTTCTTCTAAATCAATCGTTTTCTCGTAAAGCGCCTTTCCAATTATGACACCATATATATTCATATCATTTAACTTTTTCACATCTTGAATAGATGCCACTCCTCCAGAGGCAATGAGACGAATGCCCACACTTTTTTGAAGTAACGCCAATTGTTCAAAATTTGGCCCTGCAAGCGTCCCGTCTTTCGAAATGTCTGTAAACACAATCGTTTGAACATCTAAACTTTCCATTTGTTTCGCTAAACTAATATAAGAAATTTCAGACAGATCAAGCCAACCTCTCGTTGCTACGAAGCCATTTTTCGCATCAATTCCAACAATGATTTTCTCTTTATATAGACGAACTGCTTCCTCTAAAAATGACTTATCATAAAGAGCTGCTGTTCCTAAAATCACTTTTTCTACACCTACTGACAATAACTTCTCCACCGCTACAAGTGAACGAATTCCTCCTCCCACTTGCACAGGAATACGTACCGCCTTACAGATTTTTTCAATGACGGGCAAATTTAACGACTCGCCAGCAATTGCACCGTCTAAATCAACAATGTGTAGTATTTCCGCTCCAAGCTTTTCAAATATGATTGCCTGCGCTACCGGATCTTCATTCATCACCGTTTCTTTACTAAACTCTCCTTGATAAAGTCTAACGCATCGTCCTTCTTTTAAATCGATAGCTGGGAAGATTTCCATGCTTCTACCACCCCTTGAAAATTTTTTAATATTTGCATGCCAATTTCACCACTTTTTTCTGGATGAAACTGTGCACCAAATACATTTCCTTTCGCTACAAACCCTGGTACTTGCATTCCATAATCACTTACTCCGCATACAATTTCATCTGGACAATCCGCGTAATATGAGTGAACATAATAAACGAAAGAACCATCCACTAATCCATTCCAAAGCGGAAATTCTCTTTCCTTCCTTAATTCATTCCATCCCATATGAGGAATTTTATACGAAACTTTTAACTTACGAATTTCCCCTGGTAGTAAACCTAACCCGCTACAATCTTTTAGTTCCTCACTTCGTTCAAATAAAAGCTGCATGCCCAAACATATACCGAGGAGAGGTTTTCCTATATCACAAACCTCTTTTAGTACACACACTAAATCTCTTTCTTCTAATACGTCCATCGCTTTCGGAAATGCACCTACTCCCGGTAAAATCACGCCATCGCTTCTCAATATCTCTTCTTTATCACTCGTTACAATGTACTCTGCCCCAATATATTTTAACGCTTGCTCTACACTGCGAATATTCCCCATTCCATAATCTATAATGGCAATCAATTACAACATCCCTTTCGTTGAATTTACACCAGTAATGTTGGCATTTTTTTCGACCGCTTCTCTAAGCGCTCTACCAAAAGCTTTAAATACTGCTTCAATTTTGTGATGCGTATTACTTCCGTATAGAACGCGCGCATGTAATGTAATATTGGCAGCATGTGCAACTGCTCTAAAAAATTCTTCCGTCAATTCTGTATCAAAATCCCCAAGCTTCGGATTTGTTAATTCCCCTTGAAATACACAATATGAGCGTCCACTTATATCAATTGCGACAAATCCTAAAGATTCATCCATCGGTACGTACGCTGAACCGTAACGATTAATTCCCTCTTTGTTTTGCAATGCTTCTTTCAAGCAATTTCCGAGTACAATTCCAACATCTTCAACGGTGTGATGTGCATCGACAAATGCATCCCCTTCTGCTTCAACTTGCAATCCAAATCTTCCATGTCTAGCAAATAAAGTAAGCATATGATCGAAAAAACCAACCCCTGTTTGAATAGATACATTTGTACTTTCATCAAGCTGCAAATTTAATTTAATTTTTGTTTCTGTCGTCTCACGTACTTGACTGGACTGACGCATTATTTTTCCTCCTCAAACCTTATTTGGATTGCTCTCGCATGTGCATGTAATCCTTCTTTATTTGCAAGCTCTACAATGTGATGCTGTACATTTTTTAATGCTTCCTCCGTATAAGAAATAAAACTTGATTTTTTCACGAAATCATCGACTGATAACGGAGAAAAAAATCTTGCCGTTCCGCTCGTTGGTAATACATGATTCGGTCCCGCTAAATAATCCCCGAGCGGTTCAGGTGCATATGACCCAAGGAAAATAGAACCTGCATGTTTCACATAATCTAGAGCATTCATCGGTTCTTTTATATGTAACTCTAAATGTTCTGGAGCAATTTCATTTGATAACTTTAGTGCCTCCTCTAAAGAAGGAACGATAAAGATGGCTCCATTTCTATTTATTGATTCACGTGCAATTTCACTTCTTGGTAACATTTCTAACTGTCTTTCTATCTCGTTTTCTACTTCTTTAGCTAGTTCCATATTCGTTGTAATACAAATCGCCGTTGCTCTCTCATCATGCTCTGCTTGCGATAATAAATCCGCTGCGATATATTTTGCATTACCTGTTTCATCCGCGACAACTACAATTTCTGATGGACCAGCAATCATATCAATATTTACTATTCCGTATACTTCTCGCTTCGCTAGAGCGACATACAAATTTCCCGGTCCAACTATTTTATCCACTTTCGGAATCGATTCCGTCCCGTATGCTAAAGCAGCAATTGCTTGCGCGCCACCTATCGTATAAATTTCATCTACTCCCGCAAGATTTGCAGCAGCTAATATATGCGGATCAATTCCTCCTTTCCTCGGCGGTGTTACCATTACAATCTTTTTCACACCTGCGAGTTTCGCCGGCAATACATTCATTAATACTGAAGAAGGATATGAGGCTGTCCCACCCGGTACATATACACCTACATTTTCTAACGGCCGAATGAGTTGCCCTCTAATTATGCCTTTACTTTCACAATCGAATATTGAGTGCTTCTTTTGCTTTTCGTGATACGAAACAATGTTTTTCTTCGCCTCTTTTAAAGCTTCTAAAAATGAATTCGTTACAAACATACTCGCTTGCTGTATTTCTTCTTCACTTACACGAAAATCTTTCATCTCTACACCATCAAACTTTTTTGTATAGAAAGATAAAGCTTCATCTTTCGCTTCCCTTACATTTCTAATGATTTCTCTTACACTTCTTTGAACAGTTTCTTCTATTATATTAGCGTTTTCTCTTAGCACTTTTACTTTAGATAATGCCTCCTTAAAGTCTTCATAAATGATTTTCATTTTAAGTCCTCCTATTTCCCTGATAAGATTTCTTGCTCCATCATATTTATAATACTGAATATTTCGTCTTTTTTAGTTTTTAAGGCTGCCTTATTTACAATCATCCGAGCCGATATAGAGTGCATTTCCTCAAATACAATAAGTCCATTCTCTTGTAATGTTTTTCCTGTTTCAACAATATCTACAATCGCATCTGCCAATCCAAGAAGAGGAGCGATTTCTACAGAACCTTCTATTTTAATTATTTCTACATCCTCTCCCTTATCATGAAAATAAGTAGAAGTAATATGCGGGTATTTCGTAGCAATTCTTTTCTTCCGGTAACTCTTCGGATTATACGTAGGAATAGAAGCAACACAAAACTTACAAATCCCCACTCCTAAATCCAGCATTTCATAAATATCTTTCTCGTTTTCCATTAAAATATCTTTTCCAACGATCCCAATATCAGCTACCCCATGTTCTACATAAGTAGCAACATCAACCGCTTTTACTAAAATAAATGAAACATTTGTATTTTTACTTTGAAATACAAGCTTCCGACCTTTATTTTTGAGATCGGAACAATCAATTCCAATCTGCTCAAAAAGTGGAATGACATGTTTTTCTAACCTTCCTTTCGTTAACGCAATTTGAATGTTACGCATGAAGCCTCTCCTTCTTTCTGGACTACCCATTTCTCATTCCATACATATTCCACTAAATATTCATTCTTTGCCTCAACGACCGTTCCTATTTTATTTTTTCTTGCAAATTGAAAGGTATCGCTTAAATTAGAGAATAGAGATAACCAAGCATTTTTCCCATCCTTTCGAAGTAAATTTCGTAACCTTTCTGCTTCCGCTAATCTATTTAACTCATAATGAATCACAATATCAATTTGATTTCGTTCATATGGTTCTTGCTGCTCTTGCAGCGCCTTCACAATTTGATTTACTTGTACCGCGAGTCCAACAGCTGGCAGCATTTCTCCAAAATTCCCAATTAGCTCATCGTATCTTCCGCCACTAACGATTTCTTCTCCAATTTCATATATATATCCTTTGAAAATAACACCTGTATAGTAATCTAAGTGTTGAATCATGCCCAAATCAATTGATATGTAAGAACCATATCCTAACGTTTCAATTGTTTCATACATTTCTTTTACTCTTGCAATTGCCATTTTCATTTCATTACTTGAAGCAAGCTTTTCTGCCTCCTCAATAACTTCTAAATTTCCAAATAGCCTTGGTAATTTCTCAAGTAATCTTACTGTCTCATCGCATCGATCTAATTTCTTTTCTCCGATAAAATTTGAGAGGGCAGCATAATTTTTACTTTCTATATACGTTCTAAGTACCCTTTCTTCTTCATCATGGATGGAGAGCTTTTTTACAATACATTTATATAACTGTACTTGCCCAATCTCAATTGTAAAAGATTGCACCTTCAACTTTTGAAGTGCTTGAATGACACTTATTACACATTCAATTTCAGCTCTTACATTATCAATCCCGATAACTTCAATACCACTTTGTACGATTTCATTATATTTTCCAGAATGGGATTCATTCGCTCGAAATACATTCCCGCTATACGTCACTTTAAGTGGCGTATCCCATCTCTGTGTTCCAATCACTCTTGCTAAAGGAATTGTCATATCTGGACGTAAAACGATAATCCTTCCCTTCTCATCAAAAAATTTATACATCTTCTCTTCATCTATCGGTCTATTTTGAAATGCAAAAACATCATAAAATTCAATTGTAGGTGTTCTTATTTCCTCATAACCTCTCTCTAAAAAAGTAAGCCTTAATTTTTGCTCCACTTCTTCAATTAACGTACATTCTTCGAATAAATAATCTCTCGTTCCATTCGGGTTCGCCCGTTTCCATTTTGTCATCTAAATTTTCACACCTTTCCCCTTCTAATGTATGCCTATTTCATTCACCTAAGCCGAAAATAAAAAGAGCCTTGTAGACAAAATACCTACAAGGCTCTTCAGTAGAGTGTAGGTACAACGGGAATAACCCTTGTACCTACACGTTTTCACGCTAGGTTCAAGGGTTTCATGTATGATGATGTAGTTGTGTAAGCATTGTAATAGATTTTATTGTATTCATAATACTTACTCCCTTTCTCCTCTGATTTTCACATAGTATATAACAGTTAATTTTGAATGTAAATACATTTTTAATATTCCGTCACTTTTTTTAATGTAAAGCCACTTTTCTTTCATACTCTTTTATTTCTTGTTCATATTGCATTGTAATACTAATTTCATCTAAACCATTCAATAACTTCTCTTTCCACATTTTCTCGATTGTAAAATGGAATCTGTGCATATTCGTTATAATTATTTCATTTTCTAAATCAACTGTGATTTGTTCCCTCGCATCTGTTTTTGCAAGTTGTTCACGCATATCTTTGTCCATTACAATCGGTAACATGCCATTCTTCATACAATTCATATAAAAGATATCGGCAAATCCTCCAGCGATAATAACGCGGAAACCATAATCAGCAAGCGCCCATGGAGCATGTTCTCTAGAAGAGCCACATCCAAAATTATCACCTGTGATTAATATGCTGGCTCCTTTTCTTTCTTGCGCATTAAGCGGGAAATTAGGGTTTTCTTGGCGATTATTATCATATCGCCACTCATCAAATAAAAACTTCCCAAACCCAGTTCTTTCAATTCTCTTTAAATATTGCTTCGGAATAATTTGATCTGTATCAATGTTATCATTCATCAGTACTGCGGCAGTACCTTTATGAATACGAAATGGCTCCATCATAACTCTCCTTTCTAATATCAACAAAATGACCATGTAACGCAGCCGCTGCCGCCATTGCCGGGCTAACTAAATGCGTTCGTGCTCCCTTTCCTTGTCTTCCTTCAAAATTGCGATTTGACGTAGAGGCACAATGTTCTCCTTCAGGCACTTGATCTGGATTCATACCTAGACACATTGAGCATCCGGGCTCTCTCCATTCAAATCCAGCTTCTTCAAATATGCGATGTAATCCTTTATGCATCGCTGCTTCTCTTACCCTTTGAGATCCAGGTACAACAAGTGCTCGCACACCTTCTTTTACTTTTTTACCTTTCACGACAGATGCAGCAATTTCTAAATCAGAAAGCCTAGAATTTGTACAAGATCCAATGAAAACATGTTGAACTGGAATGTCATACGTACTTTGTCCGGGACTCAACCCCATATAAGAAAACGCTCTTTCGTCATTTGCATCATGCTTTTCTGGCAATTTCTCATCAATCCGAACACCCATACTAGGATTTGTTCCCCACGTAACGTACGGCGCTAAATCCGTAACATCTACTAGAATATGTAAATCATAAGCTGCATCTAAATCTGTATAAAGTTCTGACCATTTTTCCTTAATAGATTCATAGTCTTTCGGCGCATATTTACGCCCTTTTACGTAAGCAACCGTTTTTTCATCTGGTGCAATAATGCCAGCCTTTGCTCCCCCTTCAATTGCCATATTGCAAAGCGTCATCCTCTCTTCCATATCCATAGCATGAATGGTCTCTCCGTAAAATTCCATTACGTAACCTGTTCCAACTGCTACTCCGTACTTTGAAAGAAGGTGTAAAATAATATCTTTCGCATAAACACCTTGCGGTAACTTTCCTTTTAACTCAATGCCCATCGCTTTCGGCTTTCGTTGCCATAACGTTTGCGTTGCCAATACATGTTCCACTTCACTCGTACCAATACCAAACGCTAGTGCGCCAAAAGCACCGTGTGTTGCTGTATGACTATCACCACAAACAATCGTTTTTCCTGGCTGTGTGAGTCCAAGTTCTGGTCCTATAACATGAACGATCCCTTGCTCTTCATCTCCGATATCCGCTAATGGCACCTGAAATTGTTTACAGTTTTCCCGAAGTGTATCTAGTTGCTGCTTCGCAATGCGGTCGGTAATATTCCAAACATCTTTCGTTGGAATATTATGATCCATCGTTGCAAATGTTAAATCTGGTCTGCGGACTGTTCGATTTGTAAGCCGCAAGCCTTCAAAGGCTTGCGGTGACGTTACTTCATGAACAAGATGTAGATCGATATATAATAAATCCAATCCATTTTCATTTGTCGCAACTACATGTCTTTCCCAAAGCTTATCTAGTAACCTTTTCCCCATTATCTTCCTCTCCCTACTAACGCTTGCTCTTCCATTTCTTGAATAACTGCCTTTGTAAATGAAGTTGTCGTTTCAGTCCCCCCGATATCTGCTGTACATTTTCCAGATTTAAGGACTGCAGAAACTGCTTCTTCAATTGCACATCCTTCTCTCGTTAATCCGAACGATTGCCCAAGCATCATTGCAACAGAACGCATCATCGCAATTGGATTCGCCTTATTTTTCCCCGCAATATCCGGTGCTGATCCGTGAATAGGCTCGTATAATGAAGGCCCCTTTTCAGCGTGACTTGCTGATGGAAGCATTCCTAATGATCCAGCTAATACTGAAGCCTCATCACTTAAAATATCACCAAATAAATTTTCCGTTACAATAACGTCAAATCTTCCTGGATTCCGAATTAATTCCATAGCCGCTGCATCTACTAAAATGTGTTCTACTTCCACATTTGGGTAGCGAAGTGCTACTTCTTCTGTCACATTTCTCCATAGTTTACTAGACTCTAAAACATTCGCTTTATCAATAGATGTTACTTTTTTCTTCCGCTTATTTGCTAATTGAAAGGCATACGAAACGATACGTTCAATTTCATGTCGATGATACGTAAGTGTATCTGTCGCCACTTCTTCCGTTCGCTCTTTCGGATAAGAAAAATAAATTCCGCCTGTTAATTCACGAACGACAACGAAATCAATTTCATCAGCATTTTTTAATGGTGATAAATGTGCAGTTGCACTTTCTACCGTTACAGGGCGAACATTCGCAAATACACCGAGTCCTTTTCTTAATGCTAATAATCCTTTCTCAGGCCTTTCTTTCGCACTATCCCACCTTGGTCCACCTACTGCTCCAAGTAAAACCGCATCACTCGCTAAACAGGCGGCAAGTGTTCGCTGTGGTAATGGTTGCCCAGTTAAATCGATAGCAACACCACCAAAGTACTCATCTTGCAAATGAAAATGATGTCCATATAGCCTTTCTACCATATGCAATACTTCCTTCGCACTTTCCATAACTTCTGGACCAACACCATCACCAGCTAAACAAACGATACGTTTTTCCATTTTTAACACTCCTTTTAACTAAATTTTCAGAACCTTGATTTGATAGGTGAGGAAAGCTTCTCTCACCTATCAAATATTTATTTCACAAGCGCTATAAGAGATTTTAATTTCCCTGCTGCATGGACATAAGCTCTCGCCGACGCTTCCAATACGTCTTGCGCAACTCCGAAACCTGATATTTGGTGACTACCTTCTTTTAATTCAACATGAACGTGAGCAAGTGCATCTTGACCTTGTGTAATAGATTGTATGCGATAATCTGCCAATTCACATTCTAATCCTAAAATTCTTTGAATCGCATTGTATATCGCTTCAATACTACCAGAACCAGTGGCTGCATCTTCATATACATTTCCTTCCTCATCCTTCAGCACAACTGTTGCGCATTGTGTACTATTTGATACGAAATGCACTTGTAATTGCGTAATGTTATATTGCTGGGCTGCAAATGCTGCTTCACCAAGCATAATTGCGCGTAAATCTTCCTCAGTAATTTCCTTTTTACGATCCGCCAATTTTTTAAATGCTTCGAATGCCGCATCTCGCTCTTCATTTGTAAATTCATAACCAAGCTCTTTCATTTTTTCCGTAAACGCATGACGGCCAGAATGTTTCCCAAGTACAAAGAGATTTTGAGATTCTCCTATAAGCGCTGGTTCGATAATTTCATAAGTTGTTACTTCTTTTAGAACCCCATCTTGGTGGATGCCTGATTCATGAGCAAATGCATTCGCTCCAACGATTGCTTTATTTTTCGGTACAACCATACCCGTTAACCTGCTTACTAATGTACTCGTTGCCTTAATCTCTTTTAAAGTCATCGAAGGTTCTGCTTTATAAAAATCTTTTCTAATATGAAGAGCAACCGCAACTTCTTCTAACGCTGCATTCCCTGCTCTTTCTCCAATGCCATTAATCGTTCCTTCTACTTGCAATGCTCCGCCTTCAACCGCAGCTAACGAATTTGCTACTGCCATACCAAGATCGTCGTGACAATGACAAGAAAAAATCGCTTTTTCATATGATGGAACGGATTCTTGTAAGTATTTAAAAAGAGAATAATATTCTTCCGGATTCGTATATCCAACTGTATCCGGAATATTAATTACATTCGCTCCTGCGCGAATCGCAGTTTCTACTGCTTCAGCTAAAAATGCTCTCGATGTTCTTGTCGCATCTTCTGCAGAAAATTGTACTGTCGGAAATAATGATTTTCCAAGCGTAACCGAACGATGAATACTATTTAACACATCTTCTTTTGACATACAAAGTTTATATTTCATATGAATATCACTCGTGGCTAGAAATACGTGTAGACGAGGAGATACAGCACCTTTCACAGCTTCATATGCTCTTCGAATGTCACTTTCTTTCGCTCTAGCTAAACTCATAACCGTAGCATTTTGAATTGTATTCGCGATGCGTTTTACCGATTGGAAGTCACCTTCGGAAGCTGCCGCGAATCCAGCTTCCATTACATGAATACCAAGCCTCTCTAATTGCCTAGCAATTTGTAACTTCTCTTGTTCATTTAAATTTACTCCTGGTGATTGTTCGCCATCACGAAGCGTTGTATCCATGAACAAAATCTGCTTCATATTATTTAATCCCTACCTTTACTCGCGGCTGTACGAAAGGCATCATTTCACGTAATTTACGTCCTACTACTTCGATTTCATGTTCATTCTCTTTCTCATTTGTCGCGTGGAAATTTGGTCTTCCTGCTTTATGCTCTGCAATCCAGCCTCTTGCAAATGTACCATCTTGAATTTCTGCTAATACTGCCCCCATCGCTTTCTTCGTATCTTCAGTAACAACGCGTGGTCCTGATACGAAGTCTCCCCACTGCGCTGTATCTGAAACTGAATATCTCATATTTTCAAGTCCACCTTCATACATAAGGTCAACGATTAGCTTCAGTTCATGTAAACATTCAAAATATGCAAGTTCAGGCTGGTATCCCGCATCAACTAACGTTTCAAATCCTGCTTTTACAAGTGCAGTTACTCCGCCGCAGAGTACAGCTTGCTCTCCAAATAAATCTGTTTCTGTTTCTTCTTTAAACGTCGTTTCTAATACACCAGCTCTCGTTGCTCCAATTCCGTCAGCATAAGAAAGTGCTTTTTCAGTCGCAACTCCTGTTGCATCTTGATATACTGCAAATAATGCAGGAACAGCCCCTCCCTCGGCGAACGTACGGCGTACGAGATGCCCCGGTCCTTTTGGCGCTACTAGAAATACATCTACATTAGCTGGTGGTTTTACTTGATCAAAGTGAACATTAAATCCATGTGCGAACACGAGAGAGTTTCCAGCCTGTAAATTTGGTGCAATTTCAGCTTCATATACTTCTGGTTGTAATTCATCAGGTAATAGAATCATTACTACATCAGCTTTTTCCGCTGCTTCTGCTACTGTATATACAGAAAACCCATCTTCATTCGCTTTATCCCAAGACTTACCTTTTCTTAAACCTACTACTACATCAAATCCGTTATCACGTAAATTTTGCGCATGCGCATGACCTTGCGAGCCATATCCGATGATTGCTACTTTCTTTTCCTTTAATACATTTACTGTTACATCTTTCTCATAATAAACTTTTGCCATTTTCATTTCCCCCTATATTTAAATGATTATTGAATTAACATAACTTGCTTATCTTGTTTTTTCATACTACGTGTAAATGCTGTTACACCTGTTCTAGCAATTTCTTTTAAACCGTATGGACGAAGTAATTCAATTAACGCTTCTACTTTATCTTGCGTACCTGTTACTTGCACAACTATGGAATCCTTCCCAACATCTATTACAGCGGCTCGAAATGGTTCAATTAAACTATATAATTCTGCCCTCGCTACAGAAGTTGCTACTTTAATAAGAGCAAGCTCTCTAGCAATCATTGCTTCTTCTGTAATATCTGATACTTTCAGAACATCGATTTGCTTATGAAGTTGTTTAATTAACTGCTCAACTTGCTGTTCACTTTCAACGTGTACAACAATCGTCATTCGCGATATATCTGATGATTCTGTATGACCTACTGAAATACTTTCAATATTAAAATGTCTTCGTGTCATAACCCCTGTAATTCTGTTTAACACACCACTTTGATTTCGAACTGTCGCTGTAACAATTCTCTTCACCCTTTTTCCACTCCCTCCATTTGGTGAACACCTTTTCCTGGTGCAACCATCGGCATAACCTTCTCTGATTGAAGTACACGACAATCGATTACGACTGGCTCTTGTAATTCGATCGCATGCTGGATTTGCTTCTTTGCAAGAAGTGGATCGTCAATACGAACACCTTTTATACCATACGCATTCGCAAGAGCGACGAAATCTGGTTGGCATGGCAATAAAGAATGTGAATATCTTTGATTGTAAAATTCATCTTGCCATTGTCTTACCATTCCTAAAGCTTCATTATTTAAAATAAATACTTTAACGGGTAAAGCGTGTTCTTTTAATACACTTAATTCTTGCAGAGTCATTTGAAACCCAGCATCACCAACAATTGCAATAACTAATTCTTCAGGCTTTGCAATTTGCGCACCGATTGCTGCTGGAAATCCGAACCCCATCGTTCCTAATCCGCCAGAAGTTACCCATTTATCTGGATTTTTCAACGGATAGTATTGTGCTGTCCACATTTGATGTTGCCCAACGTCTGTTGTTACAATCGCTTCTCCTTTCGTGATTTCATATAGCATATCAATCGCGTATTGAGGTTTAATACTTTCAGAATTTCGTTTATAAGAGAATGGGTACTTTTCTTTTCTACTCTTTAATAAAGAGAGCCATTCATGATGATTTTCTTTCTTTCCTTCTGATTGAAGCAATACTTCTAACGCCCGCTTAGCACTTGCAACAATAGGAATCTCTGTTGGCACATTTTTCCCGATTTCTGCTGGATCAATATCGATATGTGCAACAGTCGCCCCTTTAGCAAAAAAAGCTAAATTCCCAGTAAGACGATCGTCAAATCTCGCACCTATATTAATGAGTAAGTCGCATTCATATAACGCCATATTGGCTGTGTAAGAACCGTGCATTCCCCCCATCCCTAGAAATAGCCCATCATCTGGCGGAAAACCACCAAGTCCAAGTAACGTATGCACAACAGGGATTTCATATTTACGGGCAAAACTTGTCAATTCTTTCGAAGCTTTCGCATGCAGTATACCTGCTCCAGCTAAAATTAACGGTTTTTTTGCGGTTTCAATTGCTTGTAGTAATTTGTTTATTTGAAGTAGATTCGGTTCATAATTAGGGTTATATCCTGGTAAATCCATTTGTACATTGCTACATCGCTCACCTTTCTCGACTACCATATCTTTCGGAAGGTCAATAACGACTGGTCCTGGTCTTCCTGTTTTAGCAATATGAAATGCTTCTTTAATAATTCGAGGTAAATCTGAGGCCTTTCGCACTTGATAGTTATGTTTTGTCACTGGCATCGTAAGTCCCATAATATCCGCCTCTTGAAAAGCATCGCTCCCAATTAACGTTGTTGCTACTTGGCCTGTAAATACAACAAGTGGCAATGAATCAATCATCGCATCCGCTAGACCCGTAATTACATTTGTAGCACCTGGTCCACTCGTTGCAATTACAACCCCTGGGTTCCCTGTAATTCTGGCATACCCTTCAGCAGCGTGAATTGCCCCTTGCTCATGCCTTGTTAAAATATGCGGAATTTCACAATCATACAGTGCATCATAGAGAGGTAAAACGGCACCACCCGGATAACCGAAAATCACTTTTACGCCTTCCTTTTCTAGCGCTTCTAACAATAGCTGTGCACCAGTTGCCAGTTTCTCTTCCGTTTTTGAAGACATTGTTCTTATAAGCCCCCTTTTTCAAACTTTTATACAATAAAAAAATCCTACGTCCACACTCCAGCTATGTGCTGAAGGGACGAAAGATTTCGCGGTACCACCCTTCTTTGCAAGAATACTCTTGCCTCAGTGATCCATAAATGGATCTAGCTAATAACGGAGCTACCGTCTAAGCCTAGACAAATGCTTTAGCTTAGCACTCAAGGGCGATGTTCGTCGACGTGAACCATCGGTTTTCAGCAACCACCGACTCTCTGTGAGGCTTCACAATCAACTACTCCTCCCTATCAACGCTTTCTTATGTTAAAAAAGTTGTTATCCAACTTTATTTTCTTCGTAAATTTTCTCTCCATCTTCTACAACTAACTTACGAAACTCTTCTAATAAACGGTTCGTATGTGGACCTGTTTGCCCTAAGCCAATCGTTCTACCATCTACTGTCGTAACAGCAATAACTTCAGCAGCTGTTCCTGTTAAAAACACTTCATCAGCTACATATACATCATGTCTTGTAAATAACTCTTCTCTTACGTCATATCCAAGTTTTTCGCCGATTTCTAAAATGGCGTTTCGTGTAATACCTTCTAACGCTCCAGCAGAACTTGGTGGTGTAATTAATTTATTTCCTTTAACAATAAACACGTTATCTCCTGAGCCTTCAGCTACATATCCTTGATCATTTAACATAAGTGCTTCTTGTACTCCAGCTAATTTCGCTTCAATACGAACTAAAATATTGTTTAAGTAATTTAAAGATTTTACTTGAGGGGATAAAACATCGGGACGATTTCGGCGCGTTGCAACTGTTACAACTGGAATCCCTTTCTCATAATATTCTTGTGGGAATAAAGATAATTGTTCTGCAATTACTACTACATTCGGCTTCTTACATGAATCGGGATCCAATCCAAGATTTCCTGCTCCTCTTGATACAACAAGGCGAATGTATCCATTAGATAATTTATTTTGTCGAATCGTCTCAACAACAATATTTGTTACTTCATCTAATGAATATGGAATTTCTAAAAGGATTGATTTTGCTGATTCATACAACCGGACAAGATGCTCTCTCAAACGGAAAACATTACCGCTATAAACTCTAATTCCTTCAAACACTCCATCGCCATATAAATAGCCATGATCATATACTGAAACTTTTGCCTCATCTTTTGGAACAAATTCTCCATTTAAGAAAATCCATTGCTCATTCACTAGAAGCGCCTCCTATGTTCTATGAATTTTTTATTGTTTCCTAGTTTACTCTCCTTTCTAAATAAATCAAGTGAATTTTTAGAAAATTTATAATTTTTAATCGTACGTACTTCTTTACTTATATTGATTTAACAACATTGTTAACGTTTACAAAAAGTCAAAAAATTTTTTTCGCCAATTTCCACTAAAAAAAATATTTGTTTAAAAGAAGGATTTTCATCAATTGATACGAATCTATTGTATTCAATAAACGGACGTCCGATTTTATAAATCCGGGAATATATAACGACTTTTGCTGAAAAAGGGGGGAAATAACAAAAATAGCGCTGTCTAAAAATAACATTCATATTTTTCATTTCGTAATCATAATCCTATTTTTAAAAAACAATTTGTCAAAATGAAGGAGGAAATAAATATGGCGTGTGTACAAATTAAAGGAACGAGACAAGAGGTAGTAGAAATGCTGCGATTATTTGATCTAATGGATACGAAAGGTTTTTGTAAATTCGATAATTACGTAGAGGTAGAACCAAATACGCAAGAACATAATCATTTTATTGCTTCAATCGACATCCATTCAAATACTTCTTCTGCCCAAGATACATTAAACGATCAATTCGTTAGTCAAATGCTTACTGGCGTATATAACGACTAAACAAAGATTTACTTCCTACCGTCTTTTCATAAATGCAGTGAACTTGAGCATACTAGCAATTAGATGGTAGGAGGTGAGAATTATGGCTAGAATTGGCGTTGAAAACTCATTAACAGACGTTCAACAAGCTCTTCAGCAACAAGGTCATGAAGTTGTTACACTTAACTCAGAACAGGATGCACAAGGGTGTGATTGTTGCGTTGTAACTGGGCAAGATTCTAATGTGATGGGCATTGCAGATGCATCAATTAAAGGATCAGTCATTACAGCTCACGGTTTAACAACGGATGAAATTTGTCAACAAGTTGAAAGTCGCACTTAAAAAATGAAAGAGGACTCCTTTTAAAAGGAGTCCTCTTTTTTATATTCACCTAACGGGAAAGTAACATATACTGGATGAAAGCCCTACCTCTCTCTCATCATTACGGTTCCACTGACCGCTCCTTGATTCACTAGTATACATATATAGCTTACAAATACAATTTATAGGGTTTGTTCACAAAAGTTGTTGATAAAATTACCCGATCTTTCGCAAACTTTTCGTATTGCATTCATAAGAGATATTTACTTTACACTAGCTGTAACCGAGACACGAATTAAAATTCTAACACCAATACAATAGCTTGTCAATATTTTTCCGCAAATTAAAAACAGACATTAACGGTTTGTCTGTTTTAGAATGGAGCTTTTTCTTTTATTACATATACAACAAAGCCGCTTACTAACATAAATAAGCCAACTACTAAGTTTTTGATATTAATCATAAATTCCTCTCCCTTATTCCACACATCATATATATTTACATTTCAATTATTCCGATCATCCTAAAGCGCACTTTTTCTAATATATCATAATTCCTAAAAAATGCAAGTTCACTTTTGACGACCATTCACAAATTTATCTACAGTGCTTGGTACAGTACTTAAAGCCTTTTCAATTAAATGTGTACTGCTGTTGAGATGTAATACTTGCACCCCATTAGAACCAACTACTAAAAAAGCTACTGGACTAATAGAAACCCCAGCCCCGCTTCCTCCTCCAAATGGATGCCCTTGCTTGTTCTCTTTATGCTGATTTTGCCCACCGTTATGTTTTTCAGTAATGAACCCCCCTTTAAAATCACTTCCACCAGCTCCAAAACCAAAAGCCACTTGAGATACTGTTAATACAACATTTCCGTCAGCTGTTGAAACCGGGCTCCCAACAATTGTATTTACATCTACCATCTCTTTTAAATTTGTCATTGCCGTTTTCATTAAATTTTCAATTGGATGTTCCATTATGTATTGCACCCTTTCCTCATTATTCCTTTTTATACTTTCCAAAATAGAGGAAGTCATACTAACTTTTCCTATTTCAAGAAAACATTTTCCTCCTTTTAATAGATATTACTGCCCGTTAATGCGGGATAAAAAAGAAAAAGAGATACATACTACTATTGAACCTTGTTATGAAAGGAGCCATGACTTTGACTGAGAAATTTGATGATTATAAAAGAAGAGATAGAATAGATAGTGATTATAGTGACTATAAAGAAGAGTATGCCGCTGAGGTTGCACCACAACGCATTGATTATGATTACGATGATAAAGACGATAAAGATGTTGTAAAATCGTCCGCTGCTGGATCAACTGCTGGTTTTATCGCTCTTGCGCTATCTATCTTATCGCTATTTACATTCCCAACACTATTTGGTCTTGTTTCTGTTTTACTCGGTATTTACGCTTATAATCGCGGAGCTACTGTAACTGGCGGTATCGCTGCAGTTGTCGGTGGGATTGCTGCACTTATCGCAATTTTATTCCGAGTAGCACTTATTGGTTTATTGTTCTCCCTTTTCTAAAAAAGAAAAAGGTATCTCGCTTAACGCGGGATACCTTATCCTGTAAACACATCTTCCGATGGATATTTTATTTTTTGTTTTGCTGGTCGCGCTAAAGAGAACACAAGTGTTAATGGTCCAATTAATCCGCAGAACATAACAAACATAATAATACATTTTCCGAATGCCGATAGCTTTGCAGTAATTCCCATCGTTAATCCGACTGTACCAAACGCTGATATTGTCTCAAATAATAATTGAATAAAGCTGAAGTTTTCTGTAAGCATTAATATAAATACCGCTGCAAAAATAAGTATTTGACTGGCAACAGCAATCGCTAAGGCCCTCGTTACTGTCGACATTTTAATTGTACGCTGAAATAAAACAATTTCCTCCTTTTTTCTAAAGAAAGAAAGGACAGATGTAATTAAGATAACAAACGTTGTTAATTTAATTCCTCCACCTGTTGATACACTTCCTGCACCAATAAACATTAAAATCATCGTAAATAATATAGATGATTCTTCCATACCTCCATAGTCAACCGTATTAAATCCAGCTGTCCGCGGGGTAATACCTTGAAAGAAGGAAGCCCATAGTTTTTCATTTAAAGATAAATTCCCTAACGTCTTCACATTATTATATTCCAATACAAAAATTACAATCATTGCTATAACATTTAGCACTACTGTTCCAATAATCATTATTTTTGAGTGAAGTGATAATTTTCGAAAACTGCGACTATACCATATATCAATTAATACGGTAAAACCGAGTCCACCTATTACAATTAAAGAGCAAATCCCAATATTAATAATGGGATCTCCTACATATCTTGTTAAATTATCTGGCCATAAAGCAAAGCCTGCATTATTATAAGATGCAATTACATGAAAAATACTATAGTATAAACCTTTTCCAAAACCAAACTCTGGAATAAAGCGAAACGATAAAAAGATGACCCCAATAAGCTCAATACAAATCGAAAATATAAAGACACGCTTTACTAATTTTACAAGACCACCTATATTTGTTTGATTAAACGCTTCTCCAATTAATAAACGATGGCGTAATCCGATTTTTTTGCCTAATACCCAAACAATTAAAATGGCAATTGTCATAAGACCTAGACCACCTGTTTGAATTAAAAACATAATAACAATTTCGCCAAACATCGTAAATGTACTTGCTGTATCCACTACTCCCAAACCAGTTACGGTCGCTGCTGACGTTGCTGTAAAGAAAGCATCTACCCAACTAATATGTGCTTTCGTTGCGAATGGTAACTTTAATAACAAACCGCCAACCACAATTAAGCAGAAAAAACCTAACGCTAATATTTGTGGTGGGTTTAATCGTATAAGACGATTATACAGCCCTTGTTTTTTTGTTACTTCCATATCACTAACTCCCTTATTAAAGTGAAGCTTTCCCCTCATAAATAAAAAGCTTTTTAAAAGCCCTTAAAGAATTGGGACAAACCTTATATTCTTATAATATAGTTGAGCATAATCCTTTTTTTCATAGATTACAACTTTTATTTATATTCAGACTTCTTTTTCTTTTATGCTGGAAAACTATATATCCTAACTCAATATTGCTAGCAATAACAATTTCATATGTACTATTTTTCAAATCCCCATATCTTTCACTCTATGTTCACATAGAGGTCACATTCACCTTTTATAGTATATATATCGAAGCTGTTCCTCCCTAATTTATAAGACATTCCCCAGTGTCTTTGAATAGCTTCCATCCCTAATTAAATTGACATAAATTGTCCCCTTCCCTTGACCATCTTATGTGATGGTCTTATTTTTTTGTCTTTCTATCTTTTATTTAAAACTTCCTCTCTCTTTCACTCGATGTTCACACAGAGGTCACATCTACCTTTTATAGTATATGTATCGAAGTTGTTCCTCCCTAATTTATAAGACATTCCCCAGTGTCTTTGAACAGCTTCCATCCCTAATTAAATTGACATAAATTGTCCCCTTCCTTGACCATCTTATAAATGATGGTCTTATTTTTTTGTCTTTCTATCTTTTATTTAAAACTCCCTCTCTCTTTCACCCTATGTTCACATGAGAGTCACACCTATCTTTTATAGTATATGTATCGAAGTTGTTCCTCCCTAATTTATAAGACATTCCCCAGTGTCTTAAAGCAACTTCCATCCCTAATTAAATTGACATAAATTGTCCCCTTCCCTTGACCATCCTATGTGATGGTCTCTTTTATTTTCCAAACACAAAATCAATCTATCTGTACTTAAATAAAAACCTAAAAATTCAGAAAATATTGTCAAATTAGGTATTTTTTCGGTATAATTACTTTAGGAAGGAATTTCGCAAAAACAAAAGGGGGATTTTATTGAAACAAACAAAAGCAATCTTAATCGCATTATTTCTAGGTCTAGTTGTTGGACTCACTCTAAATTTAGCCGCTCCATCTATCTTTGAGCCACTAAATCAATATGTGTTCAACCCAATTGGTCAATTGTTTATTCGACTTATTAAAATGCTAGTTGTTCCTGTTGTATTCATTTCTATCGTACTTGGTGCTGCCGGCCTTGGAGATCCGAAACAACTTGGAAGAATCGGTTTAAAATCAATTTCATTCTTTCTCGTAACAACTGCGGTTGCCATCTCTATAGCGGTTACATTTGCACTTATTATAAAACCAGGAGCTGGCGGTAATTTTAAAACAGAAGGTCTTAAGTATGAAGGTGCAAAAACTGAAACATCTTTCGTCGACACATTGCTAAATATCGTACCAGATAACCCAGCAAAAGCGATGGCTGACGGAAACATGTTACAAATCATTGCCTTTGCCGTATTGATTGGACTCGGTATAGCTATTTTAGGAAAACGAGTTCAAGGTATCCATTCATTACTTGAACAGGGCAACGAATTAATGATGTATCTCGTTAATCTCGTTATGAAATTAGCCCCAATTGGAACATTCGGTTTGCTCGCTTCATCCGTTGGTAAAATGGGGCTTGCAGGCGTCGCTGCGATGTTCAAGTATATGATTGTCGTTATGTTAGTACTCATTATTCACGGGGTCTTTGTATATGGTGGCTTATTAAAGGTATTAGCAAAAGAAAGTATTGTTCGTTTCTTTAAACATTTCGGACCAGTAATGGCAATTGGATTTAGTACATCTAGCTCTAATGCATCGCTTCCATTTGCAATGAAAACAGCACAAGATAAGCTTGGCGTTCCAAAAGCGATAAGCTCATTTGTACAACCACTAGGGGCAACTATTAATATGGATGGTACTGCCATTATGCAAGGGGTGGCAACTGTATTTATCGCTCAAGTATACGGAGTTGAACTTACATTACCGCAATTAGCTATGGTCGTATTAACTGCTGTACTAGCTAGTATCGGTACTGCTGGTGTACCAGGTGTTGGACTTGTAATGCTTACAATGGTTTTAAATCAAGTAAATCTACCAGTAGAAGGTATCGCTTTAATTATCGGTATTGACCGTATTCTAGATATGTCTAGAACAGCTGTAAACATTTCTGGGGATGCAATTTGCGCAATGATTGTCGCAAAATCAGAAGAAAAATATAATACTGATCAATCGGCAGCATCGTAAATCAAAAAAGGAGTGAATATATTCACTCCTTTTTTGATTTACTCCCTTTTTTAGAACGATATTCTTTCCCTTTATTATCATTACCAGTTTCAAATTCAGTGCTAAATTCCTGATTAAGCTGGCCGGACTTTGGTGATCCTTGATTACCGCTCCCTTTACTACCGTTACGATTCGTCATATTTCTCCCTCCCTTCCTTGTATTAGTAGTATGGCGCTCTATCTTTTTTCATACACATTTTATTTTTTAACATCTATTACACACGAAAGAAGACCTTCCATATATAAGGAAGATCTTCTCTTTCATCACGTAAGCGTTTTCTTGTTTATAATCACTTAAATAAGTTTTTTGGAAATCGAAATCATTACATTCATTTCATCTTCTGAAAGTGTAGAGAATCTTTCTTGTAAATATTGTTTTTTCGCATCTTCCATTTTCGCAACTAAATCTTTCCCTTGTTCTGTAATCTCTAAATACACAACTCGGCGATCTGATGTAGAACGTGAACGAGTTACAAAACCTTTATTAATTAATTTTTCTGTAACAGCTGTAATATGACTATTCGACACATTTAATTCATTTGCTACACGCGATACCATTTCTTTATTCGTACGATTTAATATTCTCAGGACGATGAATTCATTCCACGGTATGTAACCACCGAATATTTTTCCGATATCATTACGCAATGTGCGAAACATAGCAAACACATTTGTCGATAGTTCTTCCATTAATTGCTCTCGATTTTGAGACAACTTTGACAGCTCCTTTTATTTCATTTAGTTAAATAAAAACCTTATTAATAATTTTACATGAAATCTTACTTTTTGTCACCTTATTTTCCCATAATTCGTAGTTTTTTAATATGTATTTCATGATAAAATGAAGTTAACTTCCAGAAAAAGGGGGTATTTTAATGCATGAGGAGGAGAAATTCTCAAATCTCAGCCTAAAAGATAAAACGATTATCATTAGTATTATCGCTCTTTTTCTCATTATAATTTTTGCATTTATATTTTTTGTATATGTAGGAATCTTTCAAATTACAGGTATAGAGTATAGTTCACGTACTGCGTTACTTCTCTTTTTTTTATTAATCACTTTCTTAGACAGTATTACATTTTTCATCTTCAGTTTCTTCAAAGCGCTGCTATATCCACTAACACAAAACATGCCAAATTGGATTTCTATTACTCTTTTCTCATTCATTGAAATTACACTAGATTGGTTCGTCATTCATACTGCTGATGATTGGATAGAAAGCGTACAAATGTCCAACATAGCTGAATTATGTGTCGTACTATTCTTTTTCCTCTTAAATAAATTATTAAGTGACGAGAAAGAGTAAGAATACAAGCTTTTCTATATAAAAATTGGTACAATGAAAGCAAATCTTACTAAAGAGGTGTTAATTATGAACTTACAACAATGGGCTGATAAAGGTATGTCCTTTGATACATATGTGAATGAAATGCAAGTAAACCAATACGAGCTACTACACATTTACAATAACTTTTTAATTCCAAATGAATTACTTCCTGTATTAGAAGAACGTCAAAATGACGGCTGGCGTGTTATCGTATTAACTGCTGATTGGTGTGGCGATGCTCTTTTATGCGTACCTGTTATGAAACGAATTTCTGAAGTTGCAAATATTGAAATGAGTTTATTAATTCGCGACGAAAACTTAGAATTAATGGATCAATATTTAACAAATGGAACAGCACGTGCGATTCCAATCTTTATTTTCATTGATAAAGATGGAAATGAACAAGCCGTCTTTGGACCACGCGCTCCAAAAGTACAAGAATTAGTAACTTCAATGCGCGCTACATTACCTGAAAAAGAAGATCCAACATTCGAAGAAAAACAAAAAGAAATGTATGCTAATTTCCGTGCTACATTAGCTGATGATACTTCTCTTTGGGAGCATGTAATGGAAAATATGGTGGAAAAAATAGTAAAATAAAAAACCTGCCGAGCTCGGCAGGTTTTTTTATTACATAATGAAGAAATAGAATACCGCAGCTAAAATGAAACGATAATAAGCGAACGGTGTTAATTTCACACGAGATAATAATTTCAAGAATGAAACAATTGCAAGCATCGCAACAACGAATGCAGTTACAAATCCTGTTACAAATAGCGTTATATCTGCTGAGCTTAATACATCCCAGCTTTTAATTAAATCTAATCCACTTGCAGCTACCATCATCGGTACCGCTAAAATGAACGTATATTCAGCTGCCGCTGTATGCGACACGCGAGCTAATAAACCACCACTGATTGTAGAACCAGAACGAGAGAATCCTGGCCAAAGAGCTAAACATTGAAACATTCCAATTGTAAATGCCTGTTTATATGTGATTTCATCTAACGTTCTTGCTGTACTTGGTTTTGAAAACTTCTCAGCAACAATCATTAAAATACCACCGGCTACTAAGCTAATAACAACTGGTCCTGGACCAAATAAAACCTCTTTAATAGTGCTATGGAATAATACGCCAAGTATCCCGGCAGGAATCATCCCGATAATAATATGTAATAAATTTAACGATGGTCCGTCTGTTACTTTACCTATTCCAACTAACGACCATAGACGCTTCCAAAATATAACAACAACTGCTAAAATCGATCCCAATTGGATAACAACTTCAAAAACTTTCGCTCTCTCATCGTCAAATCCAATTAAATGTCCTGTTAAAATCATATGTCCTGTTGATGATACTGGTAGAAACTCTGTTAACCCTTCAACAGCACCCATGATTAAACCAATTAACCAATCAGCCACAAGTAGTGCCTCCTTAATAACAAATAATATGTAATTTTTTCACACCTTATCATAATACCTTATCCCTTTTCAAAGTGCATCCTTTTTTTATTGGTTTCATATGTTGTAGGCGCGTATTTCTTTTCTAATCTTTGATTAAATTGTATGATAGTAAGAGTTTGTTTTTTTATATGGAAAGGGGATTTTATGAAAGAAACTACTTCATTTTCACAAAAGTTAAAGCAATTTGTATTACTATTTTTTCCGATTTTCGTAACGCAAATGTCATTATTTGCGATGAGTTTTTTTGATACAACAATGTCAGGACATGCAAGTCCAACTGATTTAGCAGGTGTTGCAATTGGAACAAGTATATGGCTTCCAGTTAGTACGGGATTAACAGGAATTTTAATGGCTACTACTCCCATTGTTGCACAACTCGTCGGATCCAAGAAAAAAAAGGACGTTCCCCACGTTGTCATACAAGCAGTTTATTTAGCAATTTGTGCTAGCTTCGTTGTTATCCTCATCGGTTTCTTCATCGTTTCACCTATTTTAAACGGCATGCGCTTAGAAGAACCTGTGGAACGAATTGCAGCTCAATTTTTAAGTATTATCGCAATAGGAATTATACCTTTATTCACTTACACTGTTTTACGTGGATTTATTGATGCATTAGGAAAAACTCGCACAACGATGATTATTACATTACTATCATTACCAATTAACGTAATATTAAATTACCTATTAATTTTTGGTAACTTCGGTTTCCCAAAGCTTGGTGGTGTCGGAGCAGCAATTGCTTCCACTGCAACATATTGGTGCATTTTAATTATTACAGTCATTATTATTCAGACGAAAGAGCCTTTTGCCTCTTTCAACATTTTCAAACAATTATATCGCCCTTCTCTTTCGAGTTGGACAACATTCTTAAAGCTTGGCGTTCCTATCGGATTTGCTATCTTTTTTGAAACGAGTATTTTCGCTGCGGTAACGCTCATGATGAGTAATTTTAGTACGACAACTATTGCAGCTCACCAAGCAGCTATGAACTTTGCTTCCTTGTTATATATGACTCCGCTAAGTTTAGCAATGGCAATGACTATTGCAGTCGGATTCGAAGTTGGAGCAAAACGTTACGATAATGCAAAACAATACGGACTGATTGGAATTGGATTAGCCCTTGCCTTTGCTTTATTATATTCAATTCTTCTCTACTTCTTTGATAATCAAATTGCTTCTATTTATACGACAGATGCAAAAGTTCATCATTTAGCAAAAGAATTTCTTATCTTTGCGATTTTATTTCAAATTTCAGATGCAATTGCAACCCCTGTACAAGGAGCTCTGCGTGGGTATAAAGATGTAAATGTTGCTCTAATTATGACTTTAATTGCTTATTGGATAATAGGTCTACCACTAGGTTACATATTAGCAACATATACAGAATGGGCCGCAAAAGGTTATTGGATCGGTCTTATTATCGGTCTAGCATTTGGCGCTGCCTTCCTCCTTATCCGTCTCTTTCAAGTACAACGAAAATATACAACACAAAACAGCCGCTAATAATAAAGCGGCTGTTTTCTTTATGCATATTTTTTCTTGTAACGTATAATATAATGAAAAAGAAAGGTGGGTACATATGGACGACAAAGAAAAAAAGCAATCATTCGATGAAGAATTTGCCCCTGAAATTTCACCTGGATATCGGCAAGATGTACATAAGCCACCTAAATATAAAAACACTTCGTTTTTAATGGGCATTACCATTTTCGCCGCTGTATTACTCATACTTATCATTTTCGTTTATTTTTGATGAAAGGTGGCCTATTATATGAAGAAACAAAATTCCAATCGTTCCAAAAGAACTGTTAAAACACAAAAAGGATATGCAGGCGATTCTGTTCATACACTTAAACAAGTGGAGCAAGGAAATTTATATATTGCTCAAAAAGAACTTGGTCAACAAAATGAAAATCTTTAAAGGTCCTTGATTCCTTGAGGGCCTTTTTATTCCGCATTAAGTAGTACACCCCCAAATGATCTATTGAGCAATGAATTTCCTTTATTGTACGCGCTGCTTTTGTTCTAGCACCATAAATATATTATTAACCTTTACAATTTTCACTTCATAATTCAATTTCATTTCGCTTCTCTTACCATTTTCAGTACCCGCAACGTACGCTACAGCTTGATAGAGAAAACTCTCATCTGTCTCTTCACGTATCTCCTCGTTTGTAAATTTATACTCTAAATCTTGAAAACGATTGGGATAATAATTTTCTATTAATTGTTCATACCCTCTATTTAAAAATAGTTCTTCACCTTTTCGTTTCACATCTTCTTTATTATTAAACTCAAACACGGATAGTTGCTCGGTCACAAAATGCTCTCCTACCTTTTTCATTTCATTATGAGTTAAATTTTCTATACTTTTGTTCTTTAATTCCTTATTTAACTCGTACTGATCAATCGGTTTAAAGGTAGCAAAAACCTCCTCTTTATATGACCAAAACAATACAAAAGCGATACATAGAGAAATGATTAACAGTCTTTTTTTCGTAATACTCCCGCCCTTCTTCATAATGATAGCTATATTTTAACATATAGAAAGAAAATTCTGATATCATAAAGTGTGAATAACTTAACTCAGAAACGAGGAACAATTATGGACTCTTACAAACATTATATAAAAGAAGCTTTGCCTAATCTTTCTATACATTCATATAAACAAAATGAAGAAGGTTGGGATAATGTAGCAATTATAGTAAATGATGAGCTACTGTTTCGTTTCCCGCGAAAACAGGAATATGCAATTCGAATTCCGTTAGAAAAAGAACTATGCACACTTCTCTCTTGTTCACTACATGAAATTAAAGTTCCAAAGTATCACCTATTCTATAAAAAGGAGACTGATGCTATTCCGCTTTGTAGTTACTATACTCTCATTCATGGTAAACCTTTAAAAACAGAAATAGTTACTACACTAGAAAAACAAGAACGAAAAGCACTTATTACACAATTAGCAACTTTCCTTGCTGCTCTACATAGTATTCCTCTAAAAAGTGTTACAGCGTTAGGATTCTCTATTGAAAAAACACTTACCTACTGGAAAGAGCTACAAACTAAATTAAATCAGTATGTTACTAACAATCTTACTTCGTTCCAGAAATCAGCCTTAAATCGTTTATTCGAGAATTTCTTTGCCTGTCTAGCTACATCTAAATTTCAAAATACAATCATTCACGCTGATTTTACACATCATCACATTTTATTTAACAAGCAGAACAAACGCATTTCAGGTGTTATCGATTTTGGTGATGCGCAAATTGGCGATCCTGCTTTTGATTTTGCAGGACTATATTATGATTTCGGACATGAGTTTACTACATCTGTATATGAACAGTACAGTACACTTATTTCTCATCATGATCCATTACTCATTCACCGCATTACTACCTTTTATCAATATAGTCCTTTACTACATAATATTATTTATAACTTTGAATCAGAGAATGAACTCGAATTCATTACAAGTACAGAACAACTAAAAACGATATTACAGGGATGAGATTACATTCTCTCCCTATATACTCTCTCCTCATACATCATTAACTTTTTATCCATTTCAACAATAACTTTATACAATTGAAATGCCTGTAAGATTTGCAGTTGAATTTCAAAAGGAGCATTTTGTTCTTTTAACCATTGAAATACTTTCGTTTCATCTTTCATTGATTATTCCTCCCTTTATCCCGCTATTTGCCGGTAGCCCGATTGACCCCCACTGATTAAAGTTTCACTTTATTAAAATCTGCTACAAATATACCGTAAATGATGAAAAGCTTTTCATGTCAATAACAAAAAAGGATGCAAAGTTGCATCCTTTAATGAACTATATTTTTCTTCTGTTTCGCTTCTTTCTTTACTTCTTCCCCTTGGCATTCACTACGAAACGCACAACTTATACACTCAGAACGAAAATGACGCTCTGTATAGTGCTCAGGTTGCTGTAACATTTCTTTCATTCTAGATAAATCAGCCATTCCAGTTATAATATCTTCCTGTTTCGGAATGTACTCATACTTAGTTCCTTCTATTAAATTAATAACTTCAATTTTTCCTGGAAGAACGCCGAAAGCTTTATAACTGAATACTGTCATTAGCTTCTGACAAAGAGCAAGCATTTCCTCATCCGCATCGACAACATACTTTTTAATTACAAACGACTCAGCATTCCACTCACCAACTTCAAATGTCAATGACATGTGGACACCTAACTCTTCCATATATGTTTGAAACTTCTCGTATAAAAACAATGGTGGTGTCTGACTATCATCCCTTTCAACAAACTGTAATAAGTGATCCGTTAGCTTCGCTAATACAATATAGTACTCCGTCTTCGAAGCAAACATATTAATCCTTACTTTTTTCCAATACTTTTCTATTAATATTAAAAGTACAATTTTCGTTTGTTGACCCGCAGGTAGCGTGTAATACTCGTTAATAATTTGATTCACAATCATTTGCGCTATTTGTTGCCATTCAAATGAAGAAGGTTCTCTTCTTTTTATATGACGAAAATAAAATTTATGCGGACACCGCATAAAATCATACAAATGATAATCTGTCATCGTTTTGATTGAGATTTTCTCATGCACTTGCTCTTCAGCTCCCTTCTGCCATTAAGAAAGGTGTTTTACAAATTCAGCTCCAAACTGTAAACATTTTTCTACATCTTCATCTTCTGGCGTTAATTCTACTTTTAGTCCTTCTAACACAACTGCTGCTCCTCGCTCTTGTAGCTTTTCTATTAAAATATCAACCGCCACTCCGTATTTCGGATAAGCCGAATCACATGATCCGAATACTGCCGCTTTTTTCCCAGTTAAATCAATAGAATCCATTGCATCATAAAAATCTAAGAAATCATCAGGAAGATCACCATCTCCCCATGTGTATGCACCTAAAATAATTCCATCATACTGTTCCAATATAGAAGCTTCTGGTGAATCCATAATATCAATAACTTCAATTTCATTTTCTGTTTCACGAATTACGCCGGCAATATGGTCAGCCATTTCCTCTGTATTTCCACTCATACTTGCAAAAATCATTACTAACTTACTCAACTGAACCTCTCCCTTTACTTTGTATCTCTTTTTCTGTTTGAATGCTCTTCTTCTCATCTACATATTCAGACCGAATTACATTTCGTTGCCATTCCATATGCTGATCAACATCTTTATTTTTATCTTTTAATCCCCTCCGTAGAAGGTGAAATTTTTTTCTCATTAACATGTCGCATCCATCCTATTGATAATAATTATCAATTTCAACTATATTTAGATTAATTGACATTGATTATCAATGTCAACAACTATTTTTAAAAAAATGATTAAAATGTACAAGCTTGTCCGTTAGCTATTCATATACTATAAATGAGCATAGTTCTTTCTCAGCCCTCTCTGACGGAAAGAAATAAAAGCAACTGCGATAGAGCGCAGTTGCCTTTTTTTGTTTTTCTATGATTTTAGTAATCTTATAGTAGTCTCTAAGAATAGCTCCACTCCACAAATTAATGCTGATTCATCCACGTCAAATTTCGGATGATGATGTGGATAACAAGTATATATATTTTCATTACCTGTTCCTAATTTAATGAAACAACCGGGCGCTTTTCTTAAATATGCTGAAAAATCTTCCCCACCCATAGAAGGTTCAAGCTTCACAACACGCTCATTCCCAAACAAATGTAGTGCACTTTCTTCTACTATTTTCGTAATATATTCATCATTAATAACCGGATCATATCCATATCGATACGTATATGTATACGATCCTCCATGTGCTTCTGTAATTCCTTTCACAATTTTTTCGATTTTCCCTTCTGCTTCCACCCTCAATGCTTGATTAAATGAACGAACAGTTCCCATTAAAGTTGCTGTACTAGGAATAATATTGTCAGCCACTCCCCCATGAAACTGCGTAACTGAAAGGACTCTTTGCATGAAAGCACTTGTATTTCTAGATACGATATGTTGTAGATTTGTAATAATCTGCGCTCCGATAGCGATAGGATCTATCGTTTCTTCTGGCCGCGCCGCATGCCCTCCTTTGCCTTGGATCTCAACTGTAAATACGTCTGGTGCTGCCATCATCGGTCCATATACAATTCCTACATTCCCACTTTCCAAGCCAGACATAACATGTAAACCTATTACATAATCAACACCGTCCATAACACCCGCCTCGACCATTTCTTGTCCACCACCAGGGTATACTTCTTCTGCATGCTGAAAGAATAGACGAATTTCTCCTACAAACTCTTCCTTCATATTATTAAGCACCTCTGCAGTACTTAATAATATAGCTGCGTGAGCATCGTGCCCACATGCATGCATCATTCCTTTATTCACAGATGTATAAGATTTACTTGTCTCCTCTTGAATTGGCAAAGCATCTATATCAGCTCGAATCGCAATTACTTTCCCTTGCTTCACCCCCCTTTTGATTGCTAGTACACTATACTTCGTCGGTCTCGTTACTTCAAAAGAAGAAAATGAGCATAATGTATCATATATAAATTGCGAAGTTTCTTTTTCATGAAATGATAATTCCGGATACTTATGAAAATGCCTTCTCCATTTCACGATATTTTCTTCCGAAATTAGACTCTTCCACACTCTATTCATGATAATTTCCTCCTTTTCAAAAGAACTAGAAATTTAAAATTTTACTCCGTCTTAAATGATTAATAAAAACAAATACTGCATTTTTACGTATTCTTATAGTCCACTTTTATGTATTCACACAATCCACTTTCTATTTACATGTCAAACCCATTACAAATTCATGCTGAATGTAATATAATTGCTAAGTTAGGGATTTTCTTTTTTAGTATTTAGTGCTAATATCAGAAAAGAGCCTTTTGACTTATTTTTACCTAAAATGTGGGATTTTGTTTTTTTCACAATAATGTAGGACATGATACCTACAAAGAGCTATTATTTCATTAAGAGAGGGAAAGACATGGAAAGATTAAAAGAGATATGGTCTCGACCACTCACACAATGGGTTGCAAAGACGGTTTATTATCTTGCAATTTTATTTGCATTACTTTGGTTGTATGGATTCCATGATACAAACACAAGTACATTTATTTACAATGAATTCTAGGGTGGGAACGTTATGAAGTTATTAGAACAAATTGAAAAGTGGGCTGCAGAAACGCCTGATCAAACCGCTTTTGTTTGGCGAGATGCGAAAATTACGTACAAACAATTAAAGGAAGATTCTGATGCGTTAGCACATTGGATTTCTTCTGAGTATCCAGACGATCGTTCACCAATTATGGTGTATGGCCATATGCAACCTGAAATGATTATTAACTTTTTAGGATGTGTAAAAGCTGGACATGCTTACATTCCTGTAGATTTATCTATCCCAGCTGATCGTGTACAACGTATTGCTGAAAATTCTGGTGCGAAATTACTTTTATCGGCAACAGCAGTAACTGTAACTGATTTACCAGTTCGCATCGTAAGTGAAGACAACTTAAAAGATATTTTCTTTACTCATAAAGGGAACACTCCAAATCCTGAACATGCGGTAAAAGGTGATGAGAACTTCTACATTATTTACACATCAGGAAGCACAGGTAATCCGAAAGGGGTTCAGATTACTTATAACTGCCTTGTTAGCTTTACAAAATGGGCTGTAGAAGATTTCAACTTACAAACAGGGCAAGTATTCTTAAACCAAGCACCTTTCTCATTCGATTTATCTGTTATGGATATTTACCCATCATTAGTAACAGGTGGTACGCTTTGGGCAATCGATAAAGATATGATTGCGCGTCCAAAAGACTTGTTTGCTTCTTTAGAGCAATCGGATATACAAGTATGGACTTCCACACCTTCTTTCGCAGAGATGTGTTTAATGGAAGCATCTTTCTCTGAGAATATGCTACCAAACATGAAAACATTCTTATTCTGCGGTGAAGTGTTACCAAATGAAGTAGCTAGAAAATTAATTGAGCGTTTCCCAAATGCAACAATTATGAATACGTACGGTCCAACAGAAGCTACTGTCGCTGTAACAGGTATTCACGTGACAGAAGAAGTACTTGATCAATACAAATCACTTCCAGTTGGCTACTGTAAATCAGACTGTCGCCTTCTTATTATGAAAGAAGATGGTACGATTGCACCTGATGGTGAAAAAGGCGAAATCGTAATTGTCGGTCCAAGCGTAAGCGTTGGATATTTAGGAAGCCCTGAATTAACAGAAAAAGCATTTACTATGATTGACGGTGAGCGCGCCTATAAAACAGGCGATGCTGGCTATGTTGAAAATGGTCTTCTATTCTATAATGGTCGTCTTGATTTCCAAATTAAGCTGCATGGTTATCGAATGGAATTAGAAGAAATTGAGCATCACCTTCGTGCGTGTTCTTACGTAGAAGGTGCAGTTATCGTTCCAATTAAAAAAGGTGAGAAATACGATTATTTATTAGCGGTTGTTGTTCCTGGAGAACATTCGTTTGAAAAAGAATTCAAATTAACATCTGCAATCAAAAAAGAACTCAATGAGCGATTACCAAACTACATGATTCCACGTAAATTCATGTATCAATCTTCTATTCCAATGACACCAAATGGAAAGGTAGATCGCAAAAAATTATTGAGTGAGGTTACAGCATGACCGCATATGGATCATTTTATTTTTTCGCTATAGTGGGCATTTTATTAATACCTACTATCATAGCTGGATTAAAAGGTAAAATGTTGCGTAAATATAATGCCGTTTTAACATTAGTCATGCTTGCTATTATCTTCTCAGATAAACCAAAGCAAGCAATGATGTTAGCTGCATTTATTATTTGGCAATATGTCCTTATTAAAGGCTATTTAATTTTAAGAAAACAAAATAATAGTACATTCACATTTTGCATAGCTGTTATTTTATCGATTTTGCCTCTTATTTTGGCAAAAATCGCACCATTTGCATCGTTATTACCTGAGTTAAAACTTGTTGTTTTTCTAGGTATATCTTACGTAACATTCAGAGCAGTTCAAATGGTATTTGAAGTTCGTGATGGTTTAATTAAAGAGCTTTCTTTCTTTAACTTCTGGGAATTCGTTTTATTCTTCCCTGCGATTTCAACAGGACCTATCGATCGTTACCGAAGATTCCAAAAAGATATTCAAAAGCCACCTAGCGCTGAAGAATATCAAAATTTACTATATACAGGACTAAATCGTATTTTCCAAGGTTTCTTGTATAAATTTATTATTGCTTACTTAATAAAGCAATATTGTATGGATCCAGCATTCGCTCAACACGATACAATCTTTTCAAATATGATTTACATGTATAGCTATAGCTTATATCTATTCTTTGATTTTGCTGGTTATAGCTCTTTTGTAATTGGTGTAAGTTATATGATGGGAATTAAAACGCCAGAAAACTTTAATAAGCCATTCCTTAGTCGTAATATTAAAGACTTCTGGAACCGCTGGCACATGAGTTTATCATTCTGGTTCCGTGATTTTATTTACATGCGTTTCGTCTTTTTTGCAACGAAGAAAAAGTTAATTAAGAACCGTTACACAATTTCGTATATCGGTGCATTTTTAAACTTTTTCATTATGGGAATTTGGCATATCCAAGGAAGCGCTGTTGCGCAGTATGTTATTTATGGTCTATATCATGCCGCACTGTTTATTTTATTCGATATTTTCGAACGAAAAAACAAGAAGCATAAGTTTTGGCCCAACAATAAATTCACACGCATCCTTGCGATTGTAATTACGTTCCACGTTGTATGTTTCGGTTTCCTAATCTTCTCTGGACACCTTAACAGATACTTTTAATGCACCCTTCTTATTCCATTAAGAAGTTGCACATATAATATATTTCGGATATAAAGGAGATTTTAAAAATGGCAGAATTCAAAGAGCAAGTATTAGATATTTTAGAAGAAGTATGTGAAAACGATATTGTGAAAGAAAACTTAGATGTTCAATTATTTGAAGAAGGTATCCTTGATTCTTTCGCTGTAGTATCTTTATTAGTTGAATTCCAAGAGCGTTTAGATATTGAAGTTTCTATTTCTGATTTTGACCGTGACGAGTGGGCTACACCAAACATGGTTATTAAAAAGTTGGAAGAAATCCGATGAACAAAGCAAAATTTGGTCCGATGCTTTTAGCATTGGCCCTTTTTGCTGTATTCTTACTTATTCCAACGCGCTTTCTACTTCCACTTTTAAGTGATGAAAAAGTAGAACAAGCTGCTACTTCTTTAAAAGAAGAAAAAATTCAAAGTATGATTTTACAGCAAAAGATGTTAGCAGATCCAAAATATCTTCCGATGTACGGTTCATCGGAATTCGCACGTATGGATGCTTTCCATCCATCTAATTATTTTAAAGTAAAGCCTGAAGGATTTACGCCATTCCTTCTTGGACGCGGCGGAACACAAGACCTTGTACATGTGTTAAACTTCGCATCTACAATGGATCAATTGAAAGATAAGAAAATGGTATTCGTTCTTTCTCCGCAATGGTTTGTACCACAAGGTATTGACGAGACGCACTTTGCACCTAACTTTTCAAAACAACAAGGTTACCACTTCATTTTCAACAATGATTTAAAACCTGAAATGAAAAAACAAATTGCACAGCGTTTATTAAACTTTGAGATTGTAAAAAAAGAAACTTTATTAAAAATTTCGCTTGAAGGTATCGCTTATGATGATACGAAGTATAAAGTAAAAGCACTTGCTGCTAAACCTTTCGCTTATATTTATCGTAACATTTTAGATCGTAAAGATTTATTTACAGCTATGTTTAATATTAAACCGCACAAAGAAAAGCTTGATCCTTCATTAAAACAAATGAACTGGGAAGAGGCTCGTAAACATGCGGATCAAACAGGTGCAGTAGAATCTGGATCTAATGAATACGGTATTGAAGATGATTATTTCAATAGCAAAATTAAGAAAAAATTAAAGCAACGTGAAGGTTACTTAAAAAATGATTCTTATGACCAATCGCCAGAATATGAAGATTTACAAATTGTACTTGATTTATTAAAACAATCTGGTGCAAAACCACTCTTCATTTCTGTTCCTGTAAAAGGTCCTTGGTACGACTACGCTGGCTTCCCGAAAGAACGCCGCGAAGCATACTATAAGAAAGTTCATGAGCAAATTGAAAAAGCTGGTTATCCAATTGCCGACTTCTCAAATCATGAATACGATAAATACTTCTTAAAAGATCATATGCACTTAGGTTGGAAAGGCTGGGTTTACATCGACGAAGCCATCCAACAATTTTATAAAGCAAACTAATGAAAAGACCGCTTGAATTACTCAAGTGGTCTTTTTGTATATATTTTGTAATTGCTCGATTGCATTCCCCGCTTCTTTCATAACTCGCTCCACTACATGCTGAGCTGATTCGATTCGTGCCAACGATGCTGCCTGTCCTGCCCAAAGTGACATATATTCTTCCTTATTTTGCTTCGCTGCCTCTTGGCGTATTTTAGAAGTTAATACGTTTTGCACTGGATACATCGGAAGCCCTTCTTCTTTTCCTTCATGTCTCTCTATAAATTCATTCCGGATACCCCGTGCATATTTCCCGGAAAACGCACGAGTTACCGTTGTGCTCGTATCTGTACTATGTAAAACCGCTTCTTTATACACATCGTGCGTAACACTCTCTTCACTTGTTAAAAAGGCCGATCCCATTTGAACACCTTCTGCTCCTAGTGCCAATGCCGCAACAAGCCCTTGTCCGTTCATTACACCACCTGCTGCGACAATTGGGATATGCGGAACAGCTTCTACTAACTGAGGTACTAACGCAAAAGTACCAATCATAGCATCTCGTTCTTTCCCAATAAACGTTCCTCTATGCCCTCCTGCTTCGCTACCTTGTCCGATAATAATATCTACTCCTAGCTCAGCAAGTACTTTCGCTTCCTTCACATGGGTAGCTGTTCCGATAACTTTTATTCCACTTCTTTTTAAAGCATTTATTTCTTCTTTTTCTAACGTTTGAAATGCAAAACTAACGACCGGTACTTTTTCATCTAATAGCACTTGTAATTGTTCCTTATAGCTTTTTGGAAGCTTTAACGTCCCCTCTACTTCTATACCTAATTCTCTATTCACTCCACTTAGTAATACTTTCGCCTCATTTATCTTCTCTTCTTCTATTTGTATCTCTTTCGTTACAAGTAAATTAACACCGAAAGGCTTATCTGTTAGTTCTCTTATTCTATAAATCGCTTCACGAATTTGTTCTGGGCTCATATAGCCCGCTCCAAGCGTCCCTAATCCTCCGCTATTACTTACTGCTGCAACAAGTTCTGGCGTCGTAATCGTGCCTGCCATACCGGCTTGAACGACGGGATACTCAATTTTTAATATGTCTGTTACTCGACTTGTAAACATCATTTTCCCTCCTATTTCCTTTATATCTTCTTTATTTGATAAGCTTTCCCCTGCTTTTGCAAGGGTTGGACCTCAAATGAAGCGAATATATTGAAAGAGAAGGAGGCTGAGCTTAATGATTTATCCAAATGCATTAAAACAAGGTGATACAGTAATGATTATTGCACCATCTGGTCCACCTACAATCGAAAATGTATTAAAAGGTGTGAATGTATTACAAGAGATGGGGTTATCCGTAATAATCGGGAAGAGTGTTTACGAGAAATATGGATTTTTAGCCGGAAGTGATCAAGTTCGGCTTGACGATATACATGAAGCATTTACAAATAATGAAGTGAAGGCAATTTTTTGTGCACGAGGTGGTTATGGAAGTGCTCGTCTTCTTCCTCACATTCAATATGAAGTTATTAGGCAGAATCAAAAAATCTTTTGGGGATATAGCGACATTACAGCTTTACATACTGCTTTTTCACGTTATGCAAAGCTTATAACATTTCATGGTCCGATGATTGAAGAACTAGGAAAAGGTATTGATTCCCTATCTTTATCCTCTTTTAATCAGCTATTCCATCCGTATTCAACCATTTTATCTGCATCAGAATGTATCGTACCTAGCTCTCACAGTACAGTTACAAGTACGTTAGTTGGAGGAAATTTAGCTGTGTTAACAAGTATAATTGGTTCGCCCTACGAGATAAATACGGACAATACACTTTTATTACTTGAAGACATTGGTGAAGAACCATACCGCATTGACCGTATGTTAAATCAGCTACTTTTATCTGGAAAGTTTAATGAATGCAGGGGCGTTATTTTCACAAGTTGTCACGACTGCACTCCTTCAAAGCCATCTCAATCATTGCAAACAATATTATATGAATATTTCGCGCCATATCATATACCTGTCCTATTCGATTTACCAATTGGACATATAAGTCCAAACATCGGTATTCCACTTGGAGCTACAGCGACAATAAACACGAATAATAAAACAGTCTCTATTTCTTCTGGTATAGCCACTTCATATTCAAATTAAAAAGTAAAAGGAAAAGCGATTACGCTTTTCCTTTTACTTATAATAATTAAAAATTCGTCCAGATGCGATATCTGCAATTTCTTCTGGAATAAATGTTTTACTTATATCAGTGCCAACATTTAATACAGCTGTAGCATCTTTCTCAATGCTACCAAATAACTCTTTCCCACGTATCGTAATAAGGGGCGTTCCTTCTGGCAACACATCTTTTACAAATTCCATTTGTGTAAAGAACGGAACGATCCATCTACCTTCTCCTTGGAAATGACGCAAACGAAGTATTCCTTCTGTTGCCCCGTCCTCTGCTTCTAGTGAACCAGCAACATAAAACTCAGTAGATAAGAGCAATTCATAAAATTCCTTTTGCTTCTGTTTATCATCCCCTGCTACAACAAGTACCTCTTCTAATTTCTTTACTGAAATTTGCTCCATATGATGCCACCCCTATTTTCAAAATGATTGTACTTAGATTATACGAAATATTCTTATTTTTTTCTACATAATTCGCAATTATTTTCTTAAAATAATTTTAACACTTCTTTTGTCGTCACAATCGTAGCAAACTCTTCATGTAAATTTACAAGTGTCATATTGTGAATATCTTCTGCACTATACTCTTTACCATCTAAACCTATACGGTTAAAAGTAGCCGTTGCATCACTCACTAAATATGTTGTAAATCCTAAATTCCCTGCCATTCGTGTCGTAGTTTCCACGCAATGATTTGTCGTTAATCCTACAACCACTACTGCATTACATTTGTTCTTTCTTAATTGCTCTTCTAAATTTGTCCCAATGAACGCGCTGTTAACGAATTTCTGAATAACCAATTCACCAAGTAGTGGTTGCACTTCTTCTTTAAAGTTTACCGTTTCCGCTCTCTCATAAAACATTGACTGAGCATTTTCTTTATTTACATGTTGAATATGAAAAACTGGTCGTTTCCTTTTTCTCCATTCTTCTAACAAAATTCTCATGTTTTCTTCAGCAAAAATATTATTTCTCTCACCCCAATCTGGTAATTGAAATGCCTTTTGTACATCGATTATGATAAGTGCTATTTGATTTGTCATCATTTCCCCCTTAATTTGGCTGTAATTGAAATAGAAAACCAAGTTGTTGTGACGCGGTAATAAAGCAAACATAGGCGCAAAGCTCTACAATTTCTTTTTCTGTCCAATATTGTTTTAATGCGTGAAACATAGTATCATCTATTGCTTTTCGGTCATGAACAAATGTATGCGCAAAAGTAACGGCTACACCAATCTCCTCTGCCTTTTGCACATCATCAGGTCTTCCCTTTGCCATACAGTACGGACATTCATTCCCATACGCTAATGTCCTTCTCACTTGCTCCTTCAACTCTGCTGAAAGAGTTCCTTTATTGTACAGTGTATCTTCTAACTTACTCCACGAGTGTAATATATCCGAATTATGCCCTAATAACTTTTGAAACTTTGTATCTCCTACATTTGATAATGAAATTCTCTCCATCATTTCCCCTCCTATTTCCTTCTGTTTTATTGTAAAATAAATAACGTTCACTTTACATTTCATATGAATCTTAATTTATATTTTCCCTTTACAAAAATCATTATTTTACTGGAGGTATATTTACAAATGCAACTAGACCGTGTTGATCGAAAAATTTTAAATGAATTATATAATGATAGTCGCCTTTCGATGCGTGAATTGGCGAAACGAGTAAACTTATCTGCTCCGTCTACTGCAGAACGTGTTCGTAAACTTGAAAGTGAAGGCGTTATTCAAAAATATACAATCGATATCGACTATAAAAAAGCAGGACTAGTTTTAGATTGTATTTTAGAAATCACTTTAAAAAATGGTGATACAACACGTATGCAACAGTTTATTCAGTCTTATCCATCTGCAAGTTTTTGTTACCGAGTAACAGGAAGCTTATGCTACATTGTAAAAATTTCTGTTCCTTCACTCGTTGAACTTGAAGAATTTATCAATGATGTTTCTTCATATGCAACGACAGTTTCTCATATCGTATTATCAGAAGTATCTCTTACTCCTGATATTGAACATATCTTCCCAGAAGATTAATTTATTTTTATTCATAAATTATTAAAAAACCCCTTACAATAAGAATAAAAATAATATATTATGTATTAAAATACATAAAATTCGAGAAAGGGGCTTTACATTGAAAATCTGGTTTTATGAAAAAACGGCACAATTAGATGACTTGCTTGGTATTTGGGACAATGTTCCGACCATCCCGCGAATTGGTGAAAAAGTGGAGATTTTAAAGACAGTCCGCACTGTTACAGATATTAAATATGTAAAGAACGGTAATAATTTTCGTGTAGAAATTATTACAAATTAAAAAGTAGCTCCTAAGAGCTACTTTTTAATTATCTATTATGTGCTTTCTTTATAACGATTTTATCTTCTTCTACAGCTACTGTTACATAATCATTTTCTTCTAACCGAAGCTTATTTACAGCCTCATCTGGTAACTCTATGGCCATCAATCTATCGGTTACGATCACTTGACTATACACTTCATTTTCTTGTGATGAATTCACTACTTTTTGCTCATTTATAAAACGTACTGGTGGCACGCCAACTTCTTTTACTGTACGCCATTGTTTCCAAACATACGGAATTAACCATAGTAATCCAACAACTGTAAGACCGATACCAATCCATAAATTACTTTGCGCTTGTAATTCAGTAATTGAGATTGTACCACTTTCTTCTCCACCGAAAAATTGCATACTTGTTGCAATCAAATTATTTAGAGCGTGCACAGCTATATTCGTCCATATATTTTTTGTCTTTATGTATAAAAGACACATAACGACACCAAACATGAACGCACCAATAACATCAAAATGTCCTAGGCCAAAAATAATTGAAGATATAATTACAGCTTTTTTAATTCCCCATTTATGAGCCATTCGCTGTAAGAAAAATCCCCTAAAAATAACCTCTTCCATAATAGGTGCTAACACACATGCTGAAATGAAAGTAAATATCGTCATATATACGTTACTCGTATTAATAACATTTCCGTCTTCTAGCATAGTAACTAAGAAATTCGGTAACGTATGTGCTAATATGTAAAATTGAATCTGAGATATGCCAACTGAAAAAATCATCCCCATTATCGTTGCTAATACAATTAATCCCCAAGATAAACGTCCTGGCTTATCAAAAAAACTGTTAAATACAATATTATTTTTATTTGTTTTTACGTATAGCCAAAGTAACGGAAATACAAAAAATACAGTTATTTGTGAAATAACCTCCATCGTATTCTCAGAAACATTTGCTAGACCTAATGGTATCATTATAAGGAACACCCCTATAATCATCCATCCAAAAAAGCTACGTAGCCTTATACGTGAAAATGCATAGTGCATATAGAACACCTCCAAAGATAGTAAAAGTAAATGGTCGGATAACTACATTATAATATGAATATAGTTGAAACTCTTCCTATTTTTCTCAATTACTTTCAAACAACATAGCTCTTAAAATACCATATCGCTGTTCTTCAAGTTGCAATCCAAGTGAAATTTATGTAATAAAAATCCCCGTTTTTACAAGCGGGGATTTCTTTTATTATAATACGTCACGTTTTTGGAATAATGCACTTGATGCTACAAGTAACACAACAAAGTATGCAGCTACAAGTAATAATGAAGTTGTAAACGTAAATTCTGTAAATGTTGGTTCCATTCCACCATTGATTAATTTATTGCTATCGTAAGCTCTTAAATCCAAATGGTTGAATACTACAAACTTCGCTACACCTTTTGCAAACATTATTAATACCATATTAATTGCACCTTGTAAGAAAAATAGGAACATCGTAATAATTAATGGTAATACAGACTTTCTAAAGACATTTGCTAGGAAAAATGCAAGTGTTGCAAAAAAGAACGGTGAAAGTAGTTGATATAAAGTGGACTTCATTACGATTCCTAACGTTAATTCTGTTTTACTACCATCCATTACAATACCGCCAATAATCATTGCAATTAGCATACCAGCTAATACGATAAATAACATTGCTAATAACACTGTAATATATTTAGAAAATAAAACTGCAAGTCTTTTTCTTGGACGGATTAACAATTGCTTAATTGTACCTTTTTGGAACTCATCAGTAATAGTACGGGCAGCAAGTGTAATCCCAAAAATCGTTGTAAATAAAACGATTAAGCCAATCTCTGAGTTTGCATAATCTAAATATGATCCCTTAAACTCATCACCTTTTCCCCACTTCAACATTGCTAAAGTACCTAAAATTTCGAGTGCCGCAATGACACCAATTAAAATATACATACCTTTTTTCGCATGCAACTTTAAAAATTCATTTTGAATTAATTTAAACATTACGCTTTCACTCCCCCAGTAATCGCTAAGAACTCATCCTCTAACGTTTTATTTTGAACAGTAACTCCGTATACAAGCACATCAGCATGCACAAGTTTTTTTACGAGTTGCGGAATGTTGTCTTTTGTTACAGATGCTACAATTACATTCCCTTTTGCTTTACCTTTAATGATTTCATTCGCTTTCTGAGCTTCATCTACTTCAAACGCTACAACGACTGCCTCATCATGTTTCACTTTTTCATGTAAGTTGTACTCTTGTACAAACTCACCTTGTTTAATAATAACAACGCGATCACACATTAATTCAATTTCACTCAATAAGTGACTTGATACGATTACAGCAATATTCTCTTCTTTCGCTAAACGTTGTAAATAATCACGAATTTGGCGAATACCAGCTGGATCTAATCCATTTGTCGGCTCATCTAAAATTAAGATTTTCGGCTGATGAAGTAATGCCTGTGCAATTCCTAAACGTTGTTTCATACCAAGTGAATATGTTTTCACCTTTTTATGAATCGCATGCTCTAATTCAACAAGCTTTACAATCTCAGCAATACGCTCTTTACTAATTAGAGTAATGGCCATGTTCGCAAAATGCTTTAAGTTTTGCATTCCTGTCATATAATCATATAGTTCAGGATTTTCTACAATCGCTCCAATTTGCTCTAGTGCCTTTTCACGCTCCGAGCGAATACTATGTCCACAAATTGTAATATCGCCCTCTGTCATTGAAATAAGACCTGTCATCATACGGATCGTCGTCGTCTTACCGCTACCGTTCGGTCCAAGGAATCCGTATACTTCTCCTTCACGAACCTCAAATGATAAACCACGAATAATTTCCGTTCCACCAATCCTTTTTCGAACATTCTCTAACTTTACTACTACGTTTCCCAATGCTGATTCCTCCTTTAGACTTCTAGTTTTTTATCGACTATGTGACCTGTAACTACTAGTAATATAATTGTTAATAAACAATTAAAAAATAGATTTAAAATTGTAACCTCTGTACCAGAATAAAATGATGTATTTAAAAAACCATTTTGATCTATAAATCCAATATTATTTATAGCAAACACATACTTTTCTATTTGCTGAAAAATATACGTTATTCCTCCATTAAATACGGTAAAAATGACGAATAAAACTAAACAAGCAACTTTATTCATCGATGATTTCACATTTAATAGTTTTACAATTACTATAATAAAATAAATAGAAACTAGCATATTAAGAAAATCTAGTCCCCATAAGAAAATAGATAACATATGATGTAATATTCCATAATTATATAAACTGTGTATTGCTTGCTGAATACCTAAATTAGTTTTTCCATTGTAAATATTTAAAGAAAAATAGTATAGAAAAATGATTCCTATTCCTAGCAAAATCATAAAGAGTAGTACACAGAATAAAATATTTGCACATATGTACTTTTTTGCTGAAATAGAAGTATAACGTAGCATAGAGTTTTTTAACATTTTCCGAAAAGACGATATACCTGTTAAAAGAATTGCAAATCCATTTATACCTAGTACGATAAAGAATATAATAATAATTATATCTTGCCTACCTGAAATTCTAACTCCTGAAACTCCTTTCATATTAAATAAAAGAATTAATGAAACTGTAATAAAACCAAAGTAAATAATGGCTATCTTTCTCTTATTACAATTATACAGATAAAGAAAAAGCTGACTCATTTCTCATAGGCCTCCTTAAACAGCTCATGTACTGCTTTACCCTTTTGAAATCGTAGTTCTTCCACATTTTCATGTAATATTATTTCTCCATCTTTCAAAAAGATTACTTCATCAAATATATTTTCGATTTCTCTTATTAAATGAGTCGATATAAGTAGCGTACAATCTTCACGATAAAATTTAAGTATTAACTCAAGTACATGTTCTCTAGAAACAAGATCTATCCCGCCCAATGGCTCATCCAGTACGTATAGCTTCGCTTTTCGAGAAAATGTTAAAATGATTTGCAGCTTCTCTATCATACCTTTTGACAATGCTGTAATTTTTTCTTCTAACGGTATTTTAAATTCTGCAATCGTATCTACCGCTTTTTGAATATCGAAGTCTTTATAAAAATCTCGGTAGAAAAATAAAGCGTCTTTTACAGTCATCCAATCATCAAAGACTGGCTTATCAGACATAAATGAAACGATTTCTTTCGTCTGTAATCCTACCTTTTTACCGTCTATTGTGATACTACCTTCAGAAGGGTGTTGCAAGCCTGCAATCATTTTCAATAACGTCGTTTTCCCGCTCCCGTTATCTCCAACAAGCCCAACGATTTTCCCTTCCGTAATCTCTATGTTTAATTCACGGATCACTGCTTTTAATCCGTATCTCTTCCATAAATTTTCTATTTTTAATAGCTCTGTCATTGGCTCTCCTCCCTCTTATCATGTAATGAAGAACGAAGAATTGTAAGAATTTCTTCTTCTGAAAAACCTAAATTGTCCATTCCATCTATAAAAGAATGAAGTAATTCTTTCGCCATCTCTTTTCGCAGCTCCATAATTTTCTCCCCTTCATTCGTTACATACCGTCCCATTCCTCTACGTGTTACAACAACTCCATCCCGTTCTAGCTCTTGAAATGTACGCTGAATCGTATTTGGATTCACTTGTAATTCACTCGCTAATTCACGGACAGAGGGAATTTTATCACCAGGCAATAAATGTCCTGTTACGATCTCTTTTTTTATGTATTCCATTACCTGAATGTAAATTGGTATATTTGGAGAAAACTCTATTTTCATTTCTTCCCTCCTTTTGTATCGGTGTACTAGTTAAATAATACACTGATACAAAAAGTTTGTAAATACCCATTTAATTACAAAAAGTTCTATCCGTTAACCGAATAGAACTTCCCAAACATAAATCGCTATATAGAAATAATAGTGTTATGTAAACAAAATTATAAAGAAAAGCTGTCTTATCAATGAATAAGACAGCTTTTCTTTATAATCCTATATTAAAAGTTAAACACGAAGTCATCGTCAGCTAACTTTTCAACGTTCGTTGCTTTTACGTAACCATTTCCTTTTACAGAGAAGAAATCATGGTTTTTCGTATCTGTACGTAAACCATTTAAAACGATTGGGTTAATTTCTTCTTCTTCAAACTTCGGCTCAAGTCCTAAGTTCATAAGCCCTTTATTCGCATTGTAACGAACGAAACGATTTACATCTTCTACAAGACCGATAGAAGTGTAAATTTCTTCTGTATAGGCCATTTCAATTTCATATAGTTCCATTAATAACTCTTGTGTTTCTTTTTGCACTTCTTGTTGCTCTTCTGCAGAAAGTTCTGCGAAGATTTGTTGTGCTAAAATACCGACGAATACGCCGTGAATTGACTCATCACGAATTATCAAGTTAATAATCTCACCACTTGCTGTTAGTTTTCCTTGACCAGCTAAGTAAAGCGGATAGAAGAATCCACTATAGAATAAATAACTTTCTAAGAACACACTTGCTACCATTGCCATATACAGCTCTTTTTTCGTTACTTCAGGCTTTAACAAACGACGATAGTAACCAGTAATAATACCGGCCTTTTTCTCAAGTAATGGATGATTGTCTACCCAGTCAAAAATATCATCAATTTCTTCTTCAGTAGCTAACGTTGTAAAGATATGACTGTAACTCTTCGCATGTACTTCTTCCATAGCTCCCATGAAAGCTAATACACTTTTAGCTTGTAAATTTTCAAGATGAACAAGTACAAGTGGCATTCCTTCGCCACCTTGTTTCGTATCTAAAAGTGTTAAACCACCTAATACACGCTTATAAGCAATTTGCTCTTCTTTCGATAATTGCACCCAAGTATTTTTGTCAGACGAAACCGCAATTTCTTCTTCTGTCCAAAACTGAGCGATGTTTTGCTTCCAAAACATTAAACTAAAATCATCTTCTTTTTTGTTCCAGTTTACCGCACGCATTAAATCGCCCCTTCTCTAAATATGATAACTAAGCATGAGCAGGGTTCAGAAAACCCTGCTCATCATGTCTCACTTTTTATATTAAACGGTACAAGCCACACACTCTTCCACGCTTAATTTACGTGTTCTCGTATAATACAGACTCTTTAAGCCTTTTTTATGTGCATAGATGTAGTAACGTGCTAATTCACGTGTTGAAATATCACTATTAACGTAAAGAATTGTACTAATTCCTTGGTCAATATGTTCTTGAATTTCTGCGATTAAATCAATTAATTTAAACTGATTCATATCGTAAGAAGATTTATAGTACCAGAACGTATCTTTTGATAAATACGGCATTGGATAATATGTTGTCGCGTTCGCATATGTTCTTGATTCGATTTGACTTACGATCGGCATTACGCTTGAAGTTGCATTTTGAACGTAACTGATTGATTGTGTTGGAGCAATGGCAAGACGATATGAGTTGTATAAACCATTCTTTTGCACTTGCTCTTTTAAACTTGTCCAATCTTCTTTTGTTGGAATATGAATTCCTTCAAATAGTTGCTGAACTTTTTCAGTTACTGGGCTGTAATCTGTCGTTTCATACTTTTCAAAGTATGTGCCATTCGCATAATCAGATTTATCGAAGTCTTTAAATGTCTCGCCTTTTTCTGTAGCGATTTCCATACTTTTCTCAATAGAGTAGTAATTTAACATCATAAAGAATGTACGAGCAAACTCTTTCGCTTCTGCACTTTCATAAGCGATTTTATTTTTTGCTAAATACCCGTGTAAATTCATTGCTCCAAGTCCAACTGAATGAAGCTCGTCATTTGCTTTTTTCACGGTTGGTGCATTCGGAATGATCGTCATATCAGAAACAGCTGTTAAAGCTTCCATTCCTGCATGAACCGCTTCACGAATTTCTTTATTTTCCATTACGTTTACGATATTTAACGATCCTAAGTTACAGTTAATATCACGACGGATAATGTCATCTGTACCGTAATCATTTATTTCTGAAGTTTCTTGAAGCTGGAAGATTTCTGTACATAAGTTCGACATCTTCACAGTTCCAATATCCTTCAATGGATGTTGATTATTTGCATTTGATTTAAACATTAAGTATGGGTAACCAGACTCAAGCTGAATCATAGCGATTTTAATAAGCATATCACGTGCACTAATATCTAGTGGCTTCTTCTTCACTTTCGGATTGCTCATTAATTCATCGTACATTTCATCAATATCAATATCATCTAAATGCTTACCATATTCTTTATAAACCGTATAAGGTGCGAAAACATGGAAAGGCTCATTTTTCTCAGCAAGCTCAAAGAACTTACTTGGAACGATAATTCCGATTGATAGAGACTGAATACGGCTCTTCTCATCGGCATTTATTTTTTTTGTATCAAGGAATTCAATAATATCCCAATGGAAAATGTTTAAATATACTGCACCGGCACCTTTTCGTTGGCCAAGTTGATTCGCATATGAAAACGAATCTTCAAGCAATTTCATAACAGGTACTACACCACTTGCAGCGTTGTCGATACCTTTAATTTGCTCACCACGTGCGCGTAGCTTAGATAAGTTTAAAGCTACTCCCCCGCCGATTTTCGATAATTGCATCGCAGTATTAATGTTAAAGCCGATCGAATTTAAGCTATCGTCCATCTCTAACAAGAAACAAGACACCATTTCTCCTCTTCTGCTTCTTCCCGCATTTAAAAAGGTTGGTGTCGCTGGTTGGTAGTTTTGTTTTACAATCATGCTTGCGAATTGTCTTGCCTTCGAAACATCACCGCGTCCTAAGTATAATGAAACAATTGCTACACGATCTTCATAGCTTTCTAAGTATTGTTTTTGATCATTCGTTTTTAACGCATAATCTTTGTAGAACTTAGATGCTGCCATATAAGATTGGAACTCGAAGTTTTCACCATAAGCGATGTTATATACTTCCTCTACTTCCTCCAAGCTATACTCGTCCAGAACGTTGTAATAGTAATCATGTTCTTTCATATACTCCATTCGCTCTGCCACGCTATTAAAAGGAACGGTATTCTCTCTAGCTTCTTCCATAAAGACTTCTAATGCCTCTTTATCTTTATGAAGCTGATAAAAACCGTCCTGCATTTGCGTGATTTCATTATTCAGTTCAATGTGTCGCAATCTCCCGCACCCTTTCCTTAAAATATTCTACATCGTTATTTGTTCCAGATAACTCAAATTTTGATACAATAGGCACTTCATATTTAGTAGAAATCTTGTCAGCACTTGCACCGAACATGTCTCCCCAGTTACGATTGCCGCTTGCAGATACGCCTTTTAATTTTTCATTATTGCGCTCTAAAAAGTCTAAAACACGTTCTGGTACATTGCCAAAACCTGTTGTATACGTAATAAGAATAAAGTCTTCATCTATTACTAGATCTTCATCAATTTGAACGGCCGGCATATTTAATTTGTGAATGAAACGCTTCACGTTTCCTGTCATAGAATCATATGCAACTAACATTTCCGACCCTCCCTCTCAAATCTATATTCTCTATATGTTGTTCTTGATTTCTCTATATATTGTATTACGTTTCAAAATAAGACACAAGATATATGTATAAATTCTTTCTTTTTTTAACTTTTACTTTTCGACATGATAGCCGTTTTTTTTCAATACAATGACTATGAAACAACATTCTAAAACTCATGTCAATAAAGTGCTTTTCAAAAAAGTTGTCAACGAATTTAACCTTATTTTTAAAAAAGTTAACAATATATTTTGTCATAAAACGGTAGATGCTGAAGAAATATATTTCTCCAGCATCACGCAAAAAAGAACAGATATAAAACGATAATCTGCTCTAAAAAACGATTACATTTATCAAATTTACCTTATTAAATATATTATACATATACTTTCGTCTCTCGTTACATACTAAAAGATAACTATTATAGAAAAAGATTATTATTATGGAACTTCAATTTATTTATGAAAAGTTTATTCAGAGTGCTCAATACGCAAAATATCTTTTACAAATATGTGATGTGGATTTTCATCTTTATCAAGCATTGTACATACAGGAGCCTCTTCATCAAAGTATACAATCATTCCTTCAACATACTGATATGTATGTTGAACTTGTACAGTTACTTTAATTTCTATCGCTTCTTCATATGCTCTTTTTATTTTCTGAAGCATTTTTGCTGAACATTTTCGTTTCTCTGGATACATAACCATTCCCATAAATCTATTGCCGGCTCTATCTTTCCACATATAATCCCAATGTGGTAAAATGCCTTGTTTAAAATCGCCCATAATTCCCCTCTCCTTTATCTTTTATTTATCCCACATTAAACGTCCAGTTGGTGAAGGTTACTAATCAGTGAGGGATGCCCTGCTGATCAAAATTCCCCTTTATGAACGTGGCGTTTCTGAATATGTATAAATCACTTGCCCGCCTCGCTGTGCGTTACCAATGAAATGCTTAAAGTCTTCTCTATTTACAACAACTTCTCTGAACGTATAAAATACATCTTTCGTAACAACATACTCCGTTATTTCACCATTTTTCAGCTGATCTAAAATTGTATTTGCTAATTCTTTATCCATGTATTTCACCTCTCTGCAATATTTTATTCTATCGTATATTCTATAGGTCAACAACTGTAAAATTATCCCGCTATTTGCGGGTAGTCCGATTGGTGTTGACTACTAATCAGTCGTGGAATGAACAAAAAATCTTACTGATTAACATTTCACTTTATCTTGTTGTTATGCCATGATTTTATTTTCGTTATTTCGCAAACAATATCGTTTTACTATATGTCCACTAAATATCATATACTAACATAGCTACTTCTCTATATCAAACATTTCGGCATTCAATTATGCAAAGTTCCATACCACTATGCTACAATATACAAATAGAACTAGGAGGGATACTATGATTCGGAAAGCAAAAAAGACAGATGCAATGGCAATAGCTCCTTTATTGTATAATGCTCTGCATGAAATTGCTGAAAAAATCACAGGTAGCACAGTTGAAGCAGAAGTATTACTAGGACTTGAGACATGGTTCTCAAAAGAAAATAATCGTCTGAGCTACGAAAACTGTTTTATTTATGAACAAGACGAGAGTGCAGTTGGAATTATTGTCGCTTATCACGGTAGTGAAGCAACACAGCTTGACGCACCAATTGTACATCACTTAAGAGAATTACATAAAGATGAATCGATTACGTTAGAAAAAGAAGCTGAGCTTGATGAGTATTACATTGATACATTATCAGTTTCAAGTGCACACGGTGGAAAAGGTATTGGTTCTAAATTAATTGAAGCTGCCGAAATCTATGCAACTGAAAAAGGGCATGAAAAAATCGCTTTACTTGTTAATTTAGAAAACACACGCGCCTATTCACTATACGAAAAGTTAGGTTATAAAAAAGATGAAATTGTTATGCTAGTAGGCGAACCTTATGCTCATCTCGTAAAACCATTAAACGTCAAAATTTCTATATCTTAAAAAGAAAGCACACGATTTATATAAATCGTGTGCTTTTATGTTAAATTCGTATTTAATATATTTCCATCCATCGCCTCGTGAAACGTATATGTTGTACATCCCCATGGCTTTCTATGCAAAATAGGAGAACCAGACCATCCCATTGCCCTCAGCTCCGTTCCAATCATCGAATTAAAATAATTATGACCTACAAGAGCAATACTTCCATGTACGAGAGCATAACGATGTAACAGGTAAGCCGCTTGCCTTGCCCTCTCTCTTACTTCCTTATAAGACTCAACATCTTTATGGTAGCCAAGTATCCATAATGTGCGCCCAATGAACATCCATACCTTAATTGTGCATTTCAACCACTTCGGAGCAAAAAAGTATGAAGGAACTTCAGCTTCTCTAAAAAGAGAGTTTTGCATAAAAGATAAAGAATCCGTTAATTCAGCTGCTGATTGTACAGCACGCCTTTGATCACTTGTTAAGACAAATTTCGCTGCTTCAATTGCCTCTATTGTTTCTATCGGCATTTTAGCTTTTTGTATCATTGACTCGGAATCATACTGTTTCATCCATTCGTGAAATGAATTAATTGTCATCGGTTCTCTTATACGACCTAAACAACCATGACGAATAAAAGAAATCTTCATTCTTTTCACTCTCCATTCATCACTTACGAACTCTATTATGCACTAGTTCTAAACATCATACCACGCAAGAAAAGAAAGTCATATACCTTTACATCTCCCCACCACTATCATGCGTTATCGAAGCATGGATACCATCCATCCCATCAAAATATGTACTCGTATCATATTGACGAATCTTTTTTAAATGCATATAAGAAAATAAAAATAAAATTAAAGCTATAACACTCCCCACAAATTCAAACATCATTTTACCGCCTCTAATTTCTCCCACTTCAGCAGGTTATTCTACTTTTTCATTATACCTCGATATAAAGATTCTCGCATTTTTGCTATTTTTTTCAAATAACATGGATTTTCTACATATTTTCTTACAAAAAGTGAATATTTTTCGAATTTTTACTTTGGAAACATTTACAAAGTAGGAAATATGGTTCAAAATAGGAGGAAATAAAAAAAACCCAAATTTATTCTTTTTTTGGGAAAACTGTAACAAGGAGAGTTGCTTATGCAGATCGCAGAAACTGGAGATATCATCGAATTTAAAGGTGGAATGCAAGGCCGTGTTCAAAAAGTAAATCAAAACTCTGTTATTGTTGATATAACAATTATGAAGAATTTTAGAGAACTAGATATGGAACCTCTTACAGTTGTAAGTCATAAAAACTATACTGTCATTAATCAAAATGCATAATATAATAGAAAGAAAGGGCCTGTATAGTATACAGGCCCTTTCTTTCTATTAACGATTATCAATTGTTTCCGGATATAGATCGTGGTTCATCATGCGGTAGTCAGCCATTTGTTCATACTTCGTCCCTGGGCGACCGTAGTTGCAGTATGGATCAATTGAAATGCCACCACGTGGTGTGAATTTCCCCCATACCTCAATGTAACGTGGATCCATTAATTTAATTAAATCGTTCATAATAACGTTCATGCAATCTTCGTGGAAATCACCATGATTGCGGAAACTAAATAAATACAACTTTAAAGATTTACTCTCTACCATTTTTTGCTCTGGAATATAGCTAATATAAATTGTTGCAAAATCTGGTTGTCCTGTTTTCGGACATAAACTTGTAAATTCAGGACAATTGAATTTTACAAAATAATCACGGTTTGGATGATTATTATCAAATACCTCTAATATTTCTGGGCTATATTCAAATAAATATTTTGTATTTTGATTTCCTAATAATGTTACATCTTTTAAATCTTCATCTAATCTTCCAGTCATTTTAAACATCCCTTCTCGTTATACGCCGCGTTTATTTCCCCATACTAACGCATGAAGCTGAGGCAATACTTTTGCATCATTCATCTCTTTACAATTTACAGCTTTATCAATCAGCCACTCATACTTATCTAATAATTTTTTAATAAGCATCGCATCATCCACTGTTTTTGTATCATCGTTTCCTACTTGCAGGAAAAATGGTACACCTGGATAACGTTCGTGCATCTTAACTGCATATTCAAAATCATGATCATCGAATACTACTACTTTTAAACTAATATCTTTTCCTGCTAGTTTCTGAATAATAGCATCTAACTTCTGAAAATCTGTTTTCATCGTCGAACTTGGTGGTTTTGGAGAAATTGTTACCTCATCAATTTGAAGTAACCAATCTTGCCATTTACTCCCTTGCGTTTCAATTGCCGTTCGCATTCCATTTTCTTTTAATATTGAAAGAAGAAACTCAATATTTTTCAGTAATGCCGGATTTCCGCCTGAAATCGTAACATGAGAAAAATTTTCTCCTCCAATTGCAACAAGCTCATCCCAAATATCTTCTGGTGTCATCTGTCTAATTTGATCTTTAGCTGATCCATCCCACGTAAAAGCAGAATCACACCAAGCACAGCTATAATCACAACCAGCTGTACGGATAAACATTGTCTTTTGCCCTACAACCATTCCTTCACCTTGAATAGTCGGACCGAATATTTCTAAGACAGGGATTTTACTCATCAAGCATCCACTCCCGTCTTACTTCCGCATAACTAGTCGGCGTCTCAAATAGACGAACAAATTCAACGCGAGCTCCTTTATATTCGTTCACTCGATTCTCTTTTGTTAGTGCTTCTGCCATTTTTTCATAAATCCAAACGACCATATTTTCAGCAGTCGTATTCATTGCAGGTAACGTTTCGTTTAAATAACGATGATCTAAATAAATTTCGATTTCATTCTTCCAAATTTCTTTTATATCTCCAAAGTCAATTGCAAGACCTATTTCATTTACATATCCACTAATTCCAAATACAACTTTATATGTGTGACCATGTAAGTTTTTACATTTCCCTTCATAACAGTGTAAATGGTGTGCTGCATCAAATGTAAATTCCTTGCTGACCATTACTCTTTTATTATGGTATTTGAGTTGTTTACGCTGAATATCCTTGTCCATTTTTTGCAAATTCTCTACGATGCGAAATCCAAAAAAGTTATCCATTAGTTGTTCGCTCCTTCGCGTTCCTGTAGGTACGTATCTAATCCTGCTTTACGAAGTTGACATGCTGGACATTCACCGCAACCATCACCAATGATTCCGTTATAACATGTTAATGTTTTTTCCCGAACAAACTCAAATGCTCCAAGTTCATCTGATAATTTCCATGTTTCAGCTTTATCAATCCACATAAGTGGCGTGTGAATGACAAACGGGTAATCCATAGATAAATTTAAAGTAACGTTTAACGATTTCACAAACACGTCACGGCAGTCTGGATAACCACTGAAATCAGTTTCACATACACCTGTTACAATATGACGTGCTCCAACTTGTTTTGCTAATACAGCAGCAAATGATAGGAAGAGTAAATTTCGTCCATCTACAAATGTCGATGGCAATTCACCTTCTTCATGTGTAATCTCCATATCCGTTCTCGTTAACGCATTTGGAGCAAGTTGATTTAATAGACTCATATCTAGTACCGTATGCTTTATTCCTAGCTCTTTTGCAATTTCCGCTGCACAATCAATTTCTAGCTTATGACGTTGATTGTAATTAAATGTTACAGCTTCTACCTCTGCAAACTGCTCTATTGCCCAAAATAAACATGTCGTACTATCTTGTCCTCCACTAAAAACAACAACTGCTTTTTCTTTTTTCATTTCACTCATTCTCCTTCTCTACTATAAATAAGAAGAAAGAACGTTCTTGAACTGTCACAATAAAAAAACAAAACAATACCTAAGGATATTGTTGTTTCCATAGTTTTTTATAGAGGGAGTTCGCGAACCTCTCCCGCGCGGTGCACGGAATTTCTTCTTTCATTGACACAGCTTATTGTAACATATTGTATACTAGCGTAAAAATTTCTGATTTTTCCGCTATTTATCATTTCATTTCTTTCATTTTATAGTATGATTAATTTAATATAAGAAGAGAGGAGGCATCCCACTGAAATCCTTTATTATTTATCTCTTTTTAAATATATTATTCATCCTGATTACAATGCTCGTATATCATTTATTTTGGAATCAAAAAGGGAAACGCTCTCCTAAATTAAATTCAGCTATATTCATTGTACTCTGTTGCCTCGCTACCGTACTCTGTATTACATTTGCAGCAAAAACAAATAATGGTTTTCAATTTGATATGCGCCATATTGTATTAATTGTCGGTACATTAACGGGAGGGCCTATTGCTGGTGGTTCTATCTTAGTTGTATTAAACATATATCGCTTATTATTAGGTGGGATCGGTGTTTTCCCATCTCTTATCGGTTCTGTTCTTCTATTTATTGTTCTACTATTAACATATAAATTTTTCAATCGAACTTCTAATCGTATAAAAATAACACTTGCTATTATCTACAGTCTCACATACGGATTTAGTTGGATACCCTTCTTCCTTTCAAAGGTTACAAATAAGACTGATTATATACCGCATATTATTGTGTATGAGTTATGTTCAATGCTTGGTACGATTCTAATTTTATATTTACTACACATATTACAAACTCAAGTTCGTCTCCAAAACGAACTTATAAATGCTGAAAAATTTCATTTAATTGGTGAAATGGCAGCGTCTATCTCTCATGAAATTCGCAATCCATTAACTTCAACAAAAGGGTTTTTACAACTGTTACAATCAGATACATGCACTGAGCAGGAACGAAAATTATATATCGATATTGCCATTAACGGCATTGAACAAGCAAATCATGTTCTTACAGATTATTTAACCTTTGCTAAACCAAGCATTGAAAAAGAACAAACATTACAGTTAGAAGAAGAATTACTACATGCATTGTCGTTAATTACACCGCTTGCTAATTTAACAAATGTACGTACTCATTATATAAAGCAAAGCACTTCTTTTTTTATCGCTGGAGAAAAGCAAAAACTAAATCAATGTTTATTAAATATTTTAAAAAATTGCATTGAGGCTATGCCAAAAGGCGGTGACCTTTATTTCACATTAGTTCCTGACCATAAGCATATTCAGTTATATATAAAAGATACAGGAGTCGGTATGGATTCAGAACAAGTAAAACGTCTTGGCTCGCCTTTCTATTCAACGAAAGAAAAAGGCACTGGACTTGGAATGATGGTCGTATTCAGTGTTGTTCAAGCTATGAATGGAAAAATTGATATTATAAGTGAAAAAGGAATCGGTACAACCTTTTTATTAACTTTTCCACTCATACAAAAAACGTGATGAAATAATCATCACGTTTTTTCTGTTCCTTCAACTAATTCAGCAAAAGCTTTCACTTTTCCGTGCGGTTGTTGATTTTCTTTACGCGCTTTCCAGGCGCGCTCTTCTTCTCGCTTCTTCTTAGACATATTTTTCAACTCCTTCTTTTCTTTCTCCATGTAGTATTCCAAAATAAGAAAGAAAACTATGCACGTATCAAAAAAAGAAGTGGTTTCCCACTTCTTCCACTTTAGCGCTGCAAAATTGCATGTTTCGCCTCTTTTAATTGCGTAAGATGTCTTTGTTCATGCAAATCAAGAAATTGAACCCATTGATACAAATTCAGATCATTAAAAACAGGATGCTTTAATCCATTTTCAAATAGATCTTTTTCATCTATAACACTATGAAGCGCATGTAATAGTTCTTGTCGTGAATGTTCTAGTAATTGAATTCCTTGCTGTTTTTTCATTAAAGTTTCTGTTGGTTGCATTTGCTGAGGAGCTTCTCGTTTATGTGTGCGATCAAGCGTAAGTTGGAGGTCTTTAAATGGAGTCATGTTTCTTTCATTTTTTTGTAAAGCATATACAAGGGCAGACGTGACAGATTGTTCAACTAAATGCAAGTGGTGTAAAATTTGAATAATACTCCATTTATCACGGCGTGGCTTTACATTCACTTCTGTATCATTTAACATTTCAATTTCTGATAATAGCGTGCTTCGAGTAGACTGTAATGAGCTTACTAAACTTTCTAAACTCACATCCATATTAGATTGAAGCATACTTCTTTCCCCCCTTTTTGTTGGTGAAAAGAGGTGCTCCTTATTAGAAACACCTCTTTAGTATTCTGAATTTTCTTTTATTATCTCATCATTTTCCCATTATGTCGATGTTAAACATGTGAAAAAAAGCGTATGTTTTTTACAATTTTGTGTCGTCAATCGCATGTAACCATGCTTCAATTTCTGTAATAACACTTTTCACACAGCCTTCAGCAAATGGTGATGTTAAATTTGCAACTTCTACTAATTCTAAGAACGATTTACTTCCACCTTGTTGGCACAGATTCACATAATCTTCCCATGCCTCTTGTCTATTATCTCTTGCACGTTTCCAAAATTGTAGCGCACAAATTTGAGCAAGCGTGTAATCAATATAATAGAAAGGTGAGCTATAAATATGCCCTTGACGTTGCCAAAAACCACCGCGCTCTAAATAATCATTATCCTCATAATCACGATGCGGTAAATATTTCTTCTCTATGTTACGCCATGCTGTCTTACGCTCTTCAGGTGATGCTTCAGGATTTTCATATACATAATGTTGATATTCATCAACAGATACACCATAAGGTAAAAACAGAAGTGCTGAACTTAAGTGAGAGAAGTAATATTTATCTGCATCTTCTTCAAAGAATAGCTTCATCCATGGCCATGTAAAGAATTCCATACTCATAGAGTGGATTTCACATGCCTCATATGTTGGCCAATTATATTCTGGAATTTCAAATTTACGACTTTCATATACTTGGAAAGCATGACCTGCTTCATGTGTTAATACATCAATGTCACCAGATGTTCCATTGAAGTTTGAGAAAATAAATGGCGCTTTATAATTCTCAATATATGTACAATATCCGCCACCAGCTTTTCCTTTTTTCGCAACTAAATCTAATAAATCGTTATCTAGCATGAAATTGAAAAATTCATCTGTTTCAGCCGATAACTCTTTATACATCGTCTTTCCATGATCAACAATCCAATCCGCATCTCCTTTTGGAGTTGGGTTACCTGTAGCAAACTCAAAGTTTTCGTCGTAATAAGCTAACTTCTCTACACCGATACGTGCTTGTTGTCGCTTTCTTAATTCCGTTGTAACGGGAACGATATAATCCAGCACTTGCTGACGGTAATTAGCCACCATCTCCGCATTATAATCTGTACGGTACATTCTTGCATATCCAAGTTCAACAAAGGTTTTGAAACCTAAAGATTTTGCGATTTTCGTTCTCACTTTAACAAGCTCATCATAAATACGATCTAGTTCTTCCTCATTTCCAGCTAAAAATCCGTAGTATGCTTCACTTGCTGCTTTACGTTCGCTTCTTTCTTTTCCTTGCATAAACGGAATCAATTGCGATAACGTTCTTTCTTCTCCAGCAAAGTCAATTTTTGCGGATGCTAATAACTGTGTATATTGCGACGATAATTTATTTTCTAATTGTAAATCTTTCACGACTTCATCTGAATATGTTTTTAAATCACATTCTGCTAGAGCAAATAATTGTTTTCCATAATACGCCTCTAATTCTTCACGAAATGGAGAATTAATAAGTGCCTTATAATATTTTGTACCATATCCTTGTACAACTGGAGAGAATTCATCAAAGAAATCCTGCTCCTCCTTATAAAAAGTATCCGTCGTATCAACAGAATGGCGAATGTAACAAAGGTTTCCCATTGTACCAAAATCGTTGCGAATTTCATTAATTGAATGAATGACTTGTTTTTGTTCTTCTACAGTTTTTGCGTTATCAAACTTCTCCAAAGCAACAGTAAATTTCTCTTTTAACTCTTCAATATTTGGGCGTTTATATTCATAGTCTTTAAATGACATGAACGAGCCTCCTCTCCATTACATACCTTTATTATAATTCAATACGTATTCTCGAATTCCCTCTTAATTTTCAACAAAATTCGGCAGTGACTACTCTGAGTTCATTGCAAATAAAAAAGCCCTGGATTTATTTATCCAAAGCTCCTTTGGAACATATTATTATTTTTCATACTTCCCAATTTTTTTTAATAGATCAAGTAATTCATCTTTTTCATCTTTCGTTAACATTTCAAAAGACTGATGTATAACTTTCTCATGCCCCGGAAAAATAGAAGCAATAAAGTTCTCGCCAGACTCAGTTAATTGCGCGTAAATAACACGTCTGTCATTCGGACATGGGATTCTCTTTACTAATCCCTTTTTCTCCAGCTTATCTACAACATATGTAATGCTGCCACTGGCTATTAAAATGCGCTCACCAATTTGCTGGAGTGGTTGACCGCCTTTATGATATAGCAGTTCTAATACAGCAAATTCAGTTGGATTTAACCCGTTACTTTGTATAGATTTATTTGTAGTATCCATAACAGAACGATGTACACGAGATAATGCAATAAATACTTTTAAAGATTGAGAAATATCTTCTCGTTCATTATTTGATGTCATACAACTTTCAACCCTTCACTTAAATTCTCACCAATAAAAAGAAAATGCCACTTCATACTTCATGTGAATTCCGAATGAGCATTCACTCATCCATTTCCTCTCCCCTAATATATTAAGAATCATTCTTGAATAAAAACATGACAATTTTAACATAGTTTATATATAATGATAATAAAAAAAGAAGGAGTACCACATTTGAAAGTCAAATTCCAAAGCATAATTATATATATATTGCTTGTTATCCTACCGACAATAGGGATTGGTGCTACATTTTATTCGTATCATACATATAAAATGAAACAGGAAAACAAATTATCCGCTCATACAGTTCTCTTTTTATATAGAGATTATTTAGATCATCATCTTGGTGAAGCAATTTCTGCTTTAGACATGCTTGCAAAAGTTGTAGGCACCGAGACTGGTAATATAAACGGCATTAAACAAATTGTACATGATACAGATGGGAACGATGCACGCTTTTCTGGTTTATATTACGCTACACCAGAAGGGGTCATTACAATCGCATCTGAAGATGAATCAAAGCCTATAGATGTTTCAGACCGTAAATATATTCAAGACGTGCTACAAACTAAAAAAACCACTGTATCATCAGTCATTACTGATCGCGTTCTTGGACATAAAGCTATTATGATTGCTACCCCCATATTCAATAAACAGAAAGAGCTCTCAGGATTATTATTAGCTAGTTTACGCTTTGATTACATTTCATCTTCTTTAAATGCCATTAAACCACAATACCATTTTGAGGTAACTGATAAACATGATGTAGTTTTTCTAACCGATGATAATAACGACACAAGTGATACGCATTCTAATATGCTTACTACCCCACTCCAAAGATTAAATTGGAAGGTCTCTGTTTCTCCATTACCTATTCATCAGAAAACCTTATACCAGTGGGTTGCAATAGAGTGTATCGCTACTTTATTTTTAATGTCTATTTTATTTTTACTTGCTCAATATATGTTGTTAAAACGTCAAACAAAACTTGAAAGACAACAAAACGAACTACAGAAAATTGAATTAGTTGGAACTTTTGCAGCAAGTACAGCACACGAAATCCGTAATCCTCTTACTGGAATTAAAGGACTCGTTGCTCTATTAAAAGAGAAATATAAAGATGAACAAGATCAGTTCTACTTTTCCGTAATTGAACAAGAAATAGAGCGAATCAATGAAATTGTAAGTGAATTTCTTATTCTCGGAAAGCCAACCGCCATCATCGAACAAACATATGATGTAAGAACAATTCTAAATGAGGTAGCATTAATTATTCAATCTGAGGCGAATTTACATAACATTGTATTCCATTTACATTTGCCAGACCATCCCGTTCATATCCGTTGTTCGAAAGACCATATGAAACAAGTGGTTTTAAACATTACAAAAAATGCAATTGAGGCTATGACTTCTAGTGATAAACTAACCATTGTAGTAAAAAACAATGAAACACATGCACAATTGCAGATTATAGATACTGGGAAAGGGATTCCACAACATATTCAAAAACACCTCTTTCATCCGTTCTTTACTAATAAAGATACTGGAACAGGTCTTGGACTTGTCATATGTAAACGAATTGTAGAGATGTATAATGGGCATATTTTTATTGACAGTACAGAAAACGAAGGAACGACAGTTCATATCGAAATTCCGTTACACATAGTATAATTATCCTTATCCTATAAGGGTAATTATACTTATTTCATAAAACCAGCGACAAGCATTCGCCAAAAATTATTTGATTTTCCTTCATACCCGATTTGGAAAATAGGTATTTTTATAATTGAAAACCATTTCGGTGTTTGTTTTTCTTTATAACACTGATATTGTAAAATAAGCTTGTCCAATTCTTGACTAACTTGAATTGTCTCCTTACTATTTAGCCCACTTGTTAATCCTAGTTGAATCATTTCTTCACGTTTCATATGAATATCACGTGAAAGCTTTTCTAATGTGTACTTCCTTTTTACAGTAAACATCCATATCCCCCTTATTATACTTCCATGCTCTCAAGTTCACTTCTCCATTGACTTTTTTAACTACTTAATCATATGCAAATTTGAAGAATCAGAAAATTTAACATTTTCTCCCTGTAATTTACAAATCTTTACCCTCACTTTGAGAATTATTACAAATTATTCTATCTTTGTAAATACATTCGCAATAATAGACATTTTTTTCATCTTCTTTTTTTACAAATTCTACGTAAACCGGGGATTCTTAATTTTCCACCTACTTTTCTTCGACATTTTTTGTTTAATTTATATAAAAAAGCAAAACATAATGATGATTGATAAAGTGAAACTTTCATCAGTGTTTTTTGTTCAGCCCCACTGATTATTAGCATTCACCAATCGGGCGTTTATTGGCAGTGAATCTCCCACCTATCCAGCCCAATGTTGAGGTGGGAGTCTTACTACCCACAAATAGCGGGATAACAAGAGAAAGGAAATATTTATATGCGAAAATATACGATTGCATTATTCATCATTGTTTTGTTTTTACCGTCCTTCTTATTTCCTATTCAAGCAACTGCTCATACGAATAAAGTTGCTATTGTCATTGATGATTTCGGCAATAATATGAAGGGGACTAATCAAATGTTGTCACTTCCAATTCCACTAACTGTTGCTGTTATGCCTTTTCTTCCTTCCACAAAAGAAGATGCAATAGCTGCCCATAAGAAAGGCCATGAAGTTATTATACATATGCCAATGGAACCTATTAAAGGTAAAAAAGAATGGCTTGGGCCGAAAGCCATTACAACCGATTTAAGCGATGAAGAAATAAACAACCGACTTGAACAAGCGATTCAAGAAGTTCCGCATGCAATTGGAATGAACAATCATATGGGGTCAAAAGTAACAGCGGATGAAAGAATTGTTCGCCTTATACTTGCTGCTTGTAAAAAACACGGTTTATTTTACTTAGATAGTAAAACGAATCCTAAGAGTGTCGTCCCAAAAATCGGAAAAGAATTAGGAGTTCCTATTATTGAAAACCAACTATTTTTTGATGATGTGTATACAGCAGGACATATTTCAAAACAAGCCCAATTACTCATCAAAAAAATTCAAGAAAAACCCATTATGGTAGCTATCGGGCATGTGGGCCCCCCAGGTGAAATTACATCACGCGTTATTGAAACTTCTATCCCTAAAATTCGTGAGCATGCAGACTTTATTTTTTTATCTGATCTAGCATTATCCCCGCCTCCTGTTTCAAAATAAAGTTCATTACTCACATATAACCAGCCCTCACCACTCGGGCTTTTACGGGAAGCCCCCCATTGCTTTCACTGAATTTTGAGGTGGGGATCTTACCGCCCACAAATAACGGGACAAAAAAGTACCTATCTGTATATAACAGATAGGTACTTTTCTTTTTAACTTAAATATAATCTACATGACTCACTCTGAATCCTTTTTTCTCTATTTTTCCGATTAATTGCTTTAATCTTGTTTCATCTAACTCATCTGATATATTTACAATAACCCGACGGATATATTGATCACCGTTATCGAGTGTAAACAAACCACCGATATTATATGCTTTTAACAATGTCCCAAGCTCTTTAATCGTCCCCTTACAATCTTGTGTTGCAATTGTTAATATATAACCACCTGTTCGCATACCAAATGAATCTTCAATAACATCAAATATATTCGAATGCGTTAACATACCGACAAATTCATTATAATCATTTAGCACGGCTAAAAACGGAAGCCGACGAATTACATAAAAGGCTCTGAAGAAGGAATCCTTTTCAAAAATAAATGCATTGGAATTGTCAAGCATATCTCCTGCACTTACATGATCTAATCCGCTATTGCATTTTTTTTCTAATAAATCTACTTTATAAATAATCCCCGTGAATTTCTTCTCATCTTCTGCTAATACCGGGATGGCTCGAAATCCCGTTTCGTTCATCATTTGCAGTGCCTCTTCACCAGAATCATTTATTTTGCAAAATGTTACTTGCTGCTTTGGCAGAAAATGATATTTAACTCGCAAAATATGTTCCTCCTTACATGTCAACATGTAATCTATATATAATAAGGAGACCTATATTTTATGAGTGAAATTATTTTTAAAACGCTTTCATTTATTTATTAACTTGTATCCATATCACATACATTTTTATATAACAGAGCTCCTTGCGCCCTTAATCATTAATAACTTTACATGATAGTTCATTAAATATTCTATACCCTCTAGCCATTTTTTCGATTCTTCTGGCGTTTTCCCCCACACAATCATGCCGTAATTATGAACAAGAACTACTCCTCCACCTTCAATGAAATTCGGAACATTACTTTCTAATAAATCAGCGAATTTTTTTTCATCTTCTACAATTGGAATTGTCATTTCTGTTATACCTTCTTTTCCGAAAACACGCTCCACACTGCGTTTATCGAACGTTACTTCTCCTTCTTCTCCATATAACTCTGATATTAAATGACTATCTACAGTCTGCACTTGTAAAATACATCCTGCACTACTTTTTTTATAAATATCTGCATGCATAAATGACTCTGCAGCTGGTTTTTCTTCATTTTCAAATACTGACTCGCACATGCAATTTACGACAATAAAATCTTCTTCCGAAAATAGCCCTTTATCTCTTCCCTCAACATTTACTAAGAATGTTAACGGCTCTTTTGACGTACATAGCGATAAACTAATTTTGGTACCATAAAACCAATCACGAAGTGCCAATTCAGATTTCACATCTTTTAATTCATTCCATTTCTTCAGAAAAAATAACATTTCGTCACCCCCGGCATAATATTGATATAAGGTTCGAATCCTTTCTATGTAAAAGGAATATTTTTTGATTATTCTAAAAATTTAATTGAATTATCACATGAGAACGCTTTTTTGTCAATATAGTTTCGTGGTTCTTCTTTAAAATAGGCTATTCATATGTCTATACTCCTATCTATTTCCTATTTCATTTTGCACATAAAAAAATACGCTATTCTTTAATTAAAGAATAGCGTATTTTCCTCATTTTTTATCCCGCTATTTACCGGGCAGTAAGACCCCCACTGATTAAAGTTTCACTTTATTTCTTTATTGCATTATACAAAAACTGTGCGTATTGTTCACGTGTTACGAAATTATCTCCTAAAAAGTTCCCTTCCCCGTCACCTTTTGATATTTTATTATCTACTAAAGCTTTCACATATCCTTTCGCCCAATGGCCATTTGGTATATCTTTAAAGTTCTCTGCACTATTTTCATTTTCTTTTAACTGAAATACTCTTTGTAGTACTACTGACATTTCATATCGAGTTAATACTCCATCTGGACGGAATGTATCATTTCCATACCCTGTCATAATCCCAGCTTGAACTACTGCATCAATAGCCGTTTCATACATATTTCCTTTCGTATCTGTAAATGTCGTTTTTGGTTTTAGATTATTTTCTAATTTTAAGTACCTTTGTATTAGAAGTGCTACTTGTCCACGAGTAATGTTATCCCCAAATCCAAATTCACCATTTCCATAGCCTATAAATAACTTTTCTTTCGCTAAGTAATTAATTGCTTCTTCTGACCAATGTCCTTTTGGTACATCTTTAAATTCTACCACTTCTGTTTTCTCATCTTCTTTAGATGTATTACCGTCTTTACTTTCTACTACATTTTGAATAACAGATCCTGTAAAGAAGATTCCTGTATCCGCGAATGGATCTTTCACACCAAATTCATATACTTTCTCACCTGATGTACTCCATTTCACTACACCATTACTATACGTACCGTTATCGCTCTTCAGACGGATTTTCGTAGAAACCTCACCATCTTTTTCATATATAGGTACTTTTACTTCTTTATTTACTTCTGTTTCCTCTAAAAATACTTTTTGATTTTGGACATTAATATAAGCCGTCTTACTTAGTTCTATAACTGGTCGGACATCACGGATTTCATTTGCAACAAAACTTAGAAATACTAATTTTTTCAAATTGCTCACTGGTGATAAGTCTGAAATATAATTCGCTTCTAAATCAAGCTTTTGTAAGTTTACTAGACTTGATAATGGCGTAATATCCTTTAACTCATTGTTAGGTAAGTGTAATTGTTTTAACTGTGTCATCTTACTTAGAGGAGTAACATCTTTTATTTCATTTTTCCCGATCCACAATTCTTCTAATTGCTTCATTTGCTCAATGCCGGATAAATCTTTAACTTTATTACGTGTTAATACTAAATCTGTTAAAGGTAATGAATATAACGCTTTAATATCTTCAATTTGATTACCTGCTAAAGTTAAGTATGTTACATTTTTCAAAGCGCTTAATGGAGCAACGTTCGTAATTTTATTATTTGCTAAATTCAAGTAATCTAGTTGTTCCATTTTCGCTAATGCTGTTACATCTTCTATTTGGTTGCCTGATAGATATAAACTTTTTACATTTTTCATTTCAGTTAGTGGCGCAACGTTTGTAATTTTATTATTACTTAAATCAAGAGATTCTAAATTATCCATCTTAACAAGTGGCGTTACATCTGCAAATTCATTACCACGCAAAGCTAAATGATTTAATTGCTTTAAGTTCGCAAAGAACGACGGGTCTTTTATCTTCGCATTCGCAACTGTTAAAGATTTTAAATTTGGCATATATTTTAATGCACTATAATCAAGTATCTCATTTGTATTTAAAAATAAATCCTTTACTTGTAATAACTCTTCTTTCGTAATTGGTGTATTTAAATCTTTTCTATTAAATACTTTTTTATTCACAAGTTCTCTTAATTTGTTATCTGTTATCATATTTTGATTATCAACTGGATTATCCGTTTCCCTATTGCCTGAATTAGAGTTATCATCTGGTTTCTCTGTTTCTTTGTTACCTACAGTTGGATCTTTAATTTCAAATTGAACTTGATATTTGTGATCATATCCAATAGCTGGAATAAGTATATGCATTTGCATATTGTGCTTCTTCTCAAACTCGCCAATTTCAAATTGGACTACTTTCGTTCCGTTCTTCCTCTTATCTTCTGACAAAACCTTCACATCATGAAATACACCAGGCTGGTTTCTATCTTCTATTCTAAGATATTGAAAATAATCGCTATCTTGCATTGTTACAGTGACAATTTTTTTACCAGCTGCAATCGTTACTTTAGGATCTTTTATATATTGAGAAACCATAGATGGCTCGTCTTTTTGGTCCTTATATATTTTAATTTCAGTATCATACGTGCGATCACTCGCTGCTGCTACCGATTGATTTGCTTCAACTTTTAATGCCGCTAATGCTGGAGTAGAATACGTAGCAAATGGAATTGCTAATGTTGTCGCTACTACTAGCGCCTTCATATAATTTTTTTTCAAAATAATATCCCCTATCATATACAATTTTTATAATTGATAACCCTTATCAATTATCCACAAATAAATGATAATGAATATCATTATCATTGTCAATGAGAATATTACATTAAATTTATATTTTTAAAGATAAAAAATATAAAGCCCTTTATTCAAAGGGCTTTTTTACCTATCGTATGAAGAATTTCACTTTTTTCCTTCTCATTGATGACACCAATTTTTTGCAAAATATTCGCGTACAATACAAGTTTATTATATATTCGTTCTGACATGTTCTCCCTTCTTTCCTTCGACCAACTTTTTTTGTATTGGTAAATTATATGAAAGAGATGAGAAAATGTGTCCACTTTTTGCATAAATGCAAATCTTTTATTTTACGATTTGCAGACAATAAAACTCCCTCCTAAAAATTAGGCGGGAGTTTAGGTACTTTCACTTTATTTAACAAACTGTCCACTGAATATTATGCTTCATAAGTTCTTCTTCAAAACTATATGGCATTTTTTTATCACAAATTACATGTTGAATACGTGAAAATGCTGCTATACGATAATTCCCTTTCACGCCTACCTTCGTATGATCACATAAAATATATGTCTTCTCAGCTAATTTCATCATCGCCTCTGACAATTTCGCTTTCTCTAATTCAAAGCTGGAAACTCCAAAACTAGGTAATAACCCATCAATCGAAACGAACGCTTTATGAAAATGGAATTGCTGTATTACTTGCTGAGAAATAGACCCTGATACACGCGAATGCTTTGGAGATACTTTTCCACCTATAAATAAAACTTCACCGTGAAACATCTTTTTATTAATAGAAGAAATTAATTGTGTTGCGACTGGAAATGAACTTGTTACAATCGTTAAGTTTTTACGATGAACAAGGTATGGAACCATTTGAAGCGGTGTACTTCCATCATCAATTGCAATGACATCACCATCTTCTACAAATGTCGCTGCTTTATAACCAATTCTTTTCTTCTCTTCTATATGTAGCATTTCTCTTTCTAACATTGGCGCCTCTACCCCAGCGCCTGGAAGTTGAACAGCTCCACCATACACTTTCTTCAGCTTCTTTTCACGATCTAATTCTTCTAAATAACGACGAATCGTTTCTGTTGATACAGCAAATTCTCTCGCTAATTCTGAAACCTTTACTTTCCCTTTAAATTCTACCTTTTCAAGAATGGTTCGCTTTCTTTCTTCTCCTACTACAGACATAGCTTCACCTCATTTATATCTCCCTCATAAACTTCCTTACTTATACAAAGTTATAATTTTCTTTGTAAGTAGAAACTTCTTCATGAATATGAATACCGCGCTTTGCTAGCTCATCAAAAATTAATTGTGGATTTTCAAAAGCTTCTTCAGGCGTAACAACACCCACCCTATTTACATTTCCAGTTGCAATTAACTCTACGGCAATCCCAAATGGAATACCGACGTTTCTCGTATACGCTCTTAATTTTTCCCATCCTACAACAGAACCATCAGATAACGGATGTGTATGATATAACACATGTCTTTGCTTCTCATTATTTTTCATACCTATTACTTCTACATGAAGTGCATAACCATAAAGCTCTGTTTCTTGTCCTTCTTTCGATTGCAATAAATACTGCGAAATACAATCCATAATGCCTATTTCTTTCCCGTTTATTTCAATCTGATCATTACGCAATATGCCGTAATCATATAAAGCACGTACAAGTTGCATATTTTGCTTCGGCCAAGTTCCTCTCGTCTCTATCAGTTTGACACCTTTATTTTCTAGTGCCTTTGCTAACGTAATCGTTTCAGAATGCGGAATGATATACTGCGTTTCCTTACCATAAGGCGCTGGCAATTCTATTTCTCTCGGACGCGCAAACGGAAGTACTTGTTTAAATTCACCATCTTCATACACTGTACGCGATGGTAAATGTGGATCATATTCATATGTCGTTGTCTCTGTAATTGAAGCAGAAAAAGCAATCGGACGATACGAACCGTGACTTACGCGGACAGACTCTACAGTATCCAGTTGATTTGCTGCATGCATTGCCATCATTTGCGTTACACCTGGCGTCATGCCAAACCCAGGCAAACATGTTTTTTCATTTTGAACAAATATAGCATGCGATTCATTTTCTTCACCAAATCCATTTAAGTTCACACCGTGGCAGCCTGCTTCTGCAATACAGCGAGTCGACAATCCGTTTAGCTTTATCGTCGTACCATCCAATACAATGTCATAACCTTTCATTTTTGCAACCGTATCCTCGTGATTCGTTACATCTACTTTTACAAAATCAACACGAGGATCGTTGAGCCATTCTACTACTTTACGGCCTTCTTCCTCGTTAAAATCGGCTACAGTAATCGTCTCAAAAGATGAAAATTGAACTAAATCCAAAATAGCTTCACGACAAATTTTACCTGCTCCACCTAAACAAAATACTTTCACGCAATAACAGCTCCTTTAGCAATACTATCAACTAAGCGATTAATATCTTCTTCATGTACATCACCTATATTTCCAATCCGGAACGTATCTACTTTCGAAATTTTCCCAGGGTAAATAACAAATCCATAGCATTTTAATTCGTTATATAACTGTTGAAACTCGAACTCCCCTTTTGGATAAATGAAAGATGTAATAATAGGAGATTGATATTTCTCATCTACTAGTGGCTTAAATCCGATTTCTCCCATTCTATTCACTAGTAGTTTTTGATTGTTGTAATATCGATTGTAACGCGCTCTTACTCCACCCTCTTTTTCTAGTTCAAGTAGTGCTTGATAAAAAGCATGTACAACATGTGTAGGTGAAGTAAAACGCCATTTCCCATTTTGTTTTTCCATCGTTTCCCATTGATCATATAAATCAAGAGATAAAGAGCGTCCTTGCCCTTTACACTTCAATAATTCATCACGTTTTGCGATTACAAATCCGAATCCTGGAACCCCTTGAATACACTTATTCGCACTACTAATTAAAAAATCAATTTGTAAATCAGCAATGTCTATTTCAATCCCACCGAAACTACTCATCGCATCAACAATTGTAACCTTTCCATACTGCTTTCCTAATTTACATACATCTACAATTGGATTTATAATGCCTGTCGTTGTTTCACAATGAACAACTGCAATATGCGTAATCTCTTTATCTTCTTCCAATAACTTTTCTACTTCTACAATATTAGTAGGCTCCCACTCTTCTGTTTGGCTAACCACTACATCAATCTGTAACATCTCTGCCATTTGCACAATGCGCTTACCGTACGCACCATTTGTACAAACGAGCAGCTTCCCATTTGTCGGAATAACAGAGCCAATTACCGCTTCAACTGAAAACGTACCGCTTCCTTGCATTAACACTGTTGTATATTTCTCTTCTTCCTTCGTCGCTAGCGATACAAGTTTAGCTCTTACTTCTTGCACCATCGTATTATATTCAACATCCCACGTACACCAATCGTATAGCATAACTTCTTTTACTGATTTTGTTGTCGTTAATGGTCCTGGTGTTAATAATAAGTAGTGATTTTCATTCATGATCCCGTACCCCTTTTATGAAATAATAAGTTCTTGTTTCTCGATATGTTCCATTACGTTTTCGAGCTCCTGCATCGTTTCAATCGTAAAATGAGCCCCATTTTCAACAAACCGATTACGAACTATTTCTATTTTTTCACGAAGCTCTACCGAATCCATACTCTCCACTTCCTCTTCCGTTAAACCGAGCTCACTACTTCCAAGAATTACACCAACTGTCCACATTCCAGCATTTCTACCTTCTTTCATATCTGATACTGTGTCCCCTACTTTTATCATATGGTTCATCGGATACACACCAAGTTCCATTGCATTTTTATAGCACATCCATGGGTATGGGCGGCCTGCTGGAACATCATCTGGCGTAACAAGAAAATCAGGTTTATATCCTTGTAACGCTGCTTCCTTTGCTACAATATCCATCATTTCTCTCGTATAACCAGTTGTTGAACCGATTTTAATGCCTCTCTCACGTAAAGAAGCGATTACTTCTTTTACCCCATCAATCGGCTTAGCATAATTTGGCAAAATAGAAAAGAGAATTTCTTCAAACTCTTCATACATCTCATAAATGTCTGCTTCTGTTGGTAAGTGACCAAAGACACGCTTCCACTCATCCGCAATACGAGGCATTTCTGTTAGTGCCCTTACATGATCTATTTTTAATAATCCCATTGGCTTACGTGCTTCTTCTGCTGTAATTTCAACGCCGCGTTTATGAAAAATCTTCATGAATACTTCTAGTGGTGCAAAGCATCCGTAATCAACCGTCGTACCTGCCCAATCAAAAATAACTGCTTCAATTTTCATTCTGTCCATCACCCTTCTTACTTATCTTTTTTGCCATTGTGAAGTTCGGTTACGAAGTGCTTTCGTTCCCCATTCATATACAACTCTCACTACAATATTTGTAACAACAATAAGTACACTCATTGCAGCTGCTGGCGCTACATTTCCTGCATCATCCATATTTACGATTGATACGGCAGCTAGTTTAAAATCAGCTGCATATAGGAACACAACTGCCGATACAGTTACCATTGAATTTACGAAGTAGTACATTACCATTTCTAAAATTGCTAGTAAACACATTGGTACTGTTACTCGGAAGAATGTTTTATAAAACGGAATACCCATCGACTGCGAAACAAGCTCAAACTCTCGGTCTAATTTCTTTAAGGCAGTCGTTGCCGTAACAAATGTTACAGAATAAAAATGAATGATATTTACTAGTACTAATACAGCAATTGTTCCGTATAAAGAATGAAACGGATTCGTTACTGATAGTCCAAGAATTTGAATCGTTGGTTGACTAAAGAAAAAGACATATCCTAATCCGAGTACTAAACCTGGTATCGCTAACGGCACTATAGAGAAAAAGTAACCTGTTTTTCTGAAAAATTGTAGCTGGTCTATTTTCTCAATTGCATATGCGAATACAAATGTTAAGATCGCCCCAATAACTGCTGTAACTGCTGAAACAATTACGCTATTTTTAAATGCTTCAAGTCCATCTCCTGTTAAACTTGAAAAATTAAAATGCTCAAATGTAAAACTCATATTATATGGCCATACTTTCACACTTGCAGCAATACCAACTGCAACAAATAATAGAATGATCATAAGGGTAATCACACTACAATATATGAATGAGATTACATCTCTTTTCTTATTAGCTATTATTCTGTATGGTACTGCTTTTGAAGATAAGAAATTCGCCTGCTTTCTTTGCGTAATACGATCAACTACAAATGCGAATATAGCTGGGATTAATAAAATCATTCCGACAGTTGCACCCATCGGCATATTTTGCTGTCCAATTACTTGTTTGTATACGTCAGTAGCAAGCACATTATATTGCCCACCAACAATTTTTGGTGCCCCAAAATCAGTAAAACTAAGTGTAAACACAACAAACATTGCACTAATTAATCCGTACTTTACACTAGGTAAAGTAACCGTGAAAAATTGCTTTGTTTTACTGGCTCCTAACATATTAGAAGCTTCATATAAACGATAATCAGATCCTTGAAAGGCAATTAGCAATATGAGAAAGGCTTGCGGAAATGTATACATAACTTCAGCTATTACAATTCCTACTGGTCCATATAAAGGGATTTGTATACCTTCAAATAAACCAAACATTCCTTTCGTTACTAGCCCTTGATTACCAAATAAATATGTAAGTGCTATACCGTGCATCATCGTTGGTGCAAACAATGGTAATAACGCTACATACTGAAATACGCGCTTTCCAAAAACATTCGTACGGGCAATTGCATATGCGTAAACGAATGCGATTGCAACTGAAATAATTGTTGTTGCGCCCGAAATCCATACTGTATTTTGTAAAGACTGCACTAAAGTTGGTGTTGTGAAATATTTACTGAAATTCGCTAAACCAATGAAAACTCCATCTTTATTATAAAAAGCTTGTGTAAATAGTTGTAATAGCGGTAATACAAGTATGATAAGGAAGGAAAGAATCATACCGATAATTACGAGCCTTTGGATCCATTCCTCTTTCCCTATACTTCTCTTAATCTTTTTTTTCGTACTTTCTACCTTATAGTTTTCTAACATCTCCATCTATACAATGACCTTCTTTCCATATGACAACATATGATTTTCTGAGAAAGAGATTTGAATCGGCTTTCCTTTTCTAATAGCCGTTGCTTCTACTTCTGATGCTAATATATCCACTACAATTTTCTCATTATAAAGGTGTGTGTTTTCTTCTACGACTCGCACTTCCGTCCGATATACAGATCCGCGAAATTCCATACTTTCCACAACTGTTTTAATACCGTCCTTTTGTACAATTGTTACATGTTCAGGACGAATTGCATGTTCTTCGTTATTTTTCGAAAAGAAATTAATAGAACCAATAAAATCTGCCACAAACGGATTGGCTGGTCTTTGATAAATCTCCTCTGGTGTTCCAATCTGCATAATTTCCGCATGATTCATTACAACAATTTTATCAGCCATCGTTAATGCCTCTTCTTGATCATGCGTTACCATAATCGTCGTTATTCCTATTTTCTCTTGCAAATCACGCATTTCCCTACGTAATTTTTCACGCACTTTTGCATCTAAAGCTGATAACGGCTCATCGAGTAATAAAATATCTGGAGACAGAGCGAGCGCACGTGCAAGTGCTACTCGCTGCTGTTGTCCACCAGACATTTGAGCAGGATATTTATCTTTTACATTCAGCAAATCTACAAGTTTTAACGCATCTAGCGCTTTCTCTTTCACTTCTGCTTTCCCATATTTTTTTGTCTTTAAGCCGTATTCAATATTTTCAAGTGCTGTTAAATTCGGAAATAAAGCATACGATTGGAAAACCATTCCGAAGTTTCTCTTCCCAGGAGGCAATGCTGTAATATCTTTTCCATTCACAGCTATACTGCCAGTCGTTGGTTCCTCTAGTCCCGCTAAAATGCGAAGCAACGTCGTTTTCCCACAGCCACTCGGGCCTAATAAACAAACAAACTCATTTTTGTTCACAGTAAAAGAAATATCTTTTAACGCTGTAAATGCATCAAACTGTTTTTGAATGTGTTGAATTGATAAATATTCGCTCATTTTTCTCTCTCCCACTCACTTACTTTTTCGGTTCTGCTTTTTGGCCAAACTCTTTTTCCCATTTTTCTAAAATTTTGTCACGATTTTCTGCTGCCCATTTAAAGTCATTCTTTTTATATAATTTTTCAGTAACATCTTTCGGGAATCCCTCTGGAAGTTTATAATCATTTTTAATTGTCGCAAATCCATTTTTCTCAAAGTATAACTTCATTACATCATCAGTAATTGCCCAATCTAAAAATGCTTGTGCTAATTTATCATTTTTCGCATTATCTTTCTTAATAAGTGCGTTCGCTTCTACTTCCCACCCTAATCCTTCTTTCGGCAGTACAACTTCAACTGGTGCACCTTTTTGTTTCTCTTTTAAAGCACTATAAACCATTGATACACCGACTGGATATTCACCTGCTCCTGCTAATTTCGCTGGTTTTGATCCTGAATGCGTATAACTTGCCATATTATCATGAAGTTTCTTCATGTAATCCCAGCCTTTATCTTCACCCATGATTTGTAGCCATGCAGAAACTGTTAAAAATCCTGTTCCAGATGATGCTGGATGTGGCATAACAAGTGTTCCTTTATACTCTGGTTTCGTTAAATCTTCATATGATTCTGGCATCGGTAAATTTTTCTTCTTTAACTCTTCTTTATTTACAGCAATCCCCGTCATAAATGCAGTATTTCCTACCCATTTTTCAGGTTGCTTATCATCTTTAAATTGTGGAAGAACACGATCTGCTCCTTTTGGAGAGTATCCTTTTAACATATCTTTTTTATCTAAAGCTAATAGACTTGATGCCGCAGTTCCCCATACAACATCTGCTTGTGTATTTTTCCCTTCAGCTAGCAATTTCGCAGTAATAACTCCTGTTGAATCACGTACAATGTTCAATTTCACATCAGGATATTTCTTTTTAAAGGAATCAAGATAAATTGGTACAAGCTCTTCTTCAATTGCTGTGTAAACAGTTAATGATCCAGATAATTTGTCATCTTTCACTTTCGCTCCAGCACTTTCTTCCTTCTTTGCACCACACCCCATTAATAACGAAAATACCATTCCAGTCGCTACAGCTTTAAAGATTGTTTTTTTCACTGTTTCTCTCTCCTTTTACAAATCTTATGTACAACTCAAATATAAACAACTAGTGTAAAAGCAGTATTAAACCAACATTAATCTTTTGTTTGTTGTTTGTTTTTGTGTAATACGTTGCTACTTCTATGTTTTTTCGCATTTTTCTGCTAATAGAAAACACTAAATTTACAAATAATTAAAAAAACCTTTATAATCCCACAAAAAAATGAGGCGTTTGTAAAAAACGCCTCATTTTTGTTTCCCTTTTTTTGAATTACGATTAGCATACTTTGCGCTATTTTCTCCTTCATACTCTAATGCAAATTCTGCATCTGGTAAGCTTTCTTTCGGAGTTTTATTATTATTGATTGCCGCATTTTGTTTCACTTTTCTTTTTACCAATACATTCACCTGCTCTCAAGAAATCACTTTCTACTCTAGTTTGAAACAACTTAAAATAATTATTACTGGCAAGTGTTAACAAGTACATAAGGGGCGTTAGATGGAAATACTACATATGAAGAAATCATTATAAAAAGGAGCGATAATTTTGAAGAAAAAAGAAAAGATTCAATCACCAATTTTAGACGAAACGCTCCCGCATCAAATGAATTTTCCATCTTTTAAAGGAACAGGAAAAACGATGCAACAACCTTTTGTGAATCAATATAATGTTGTAATTGGAGACAGTAAATATAATTCCGAGAACAGTCCGCTTAACAATTGGAGTGATGAAGTAGATCCTGCCATTATGGCTGGCGATGAGTGGATCCATCCGACAAATGATATTGGGTGGATTTCAGAAGAAAATCAAGAGTTACTAAAAAACGAAGTGGATAATAAAAATGAAGCTTTTATGCATCCACAATTTGGCATTAACGACTAAAAAACCATTCTACCTAACGTAGGTAGAATGGTTTCATACTATCCAATAATAATCCGCTCTTTCGGGTATTTATAGCGAGGTGGTTGTTCCCTTCCACCACTAGCTAAAATAAATGTTAAAATACCAACGCGTCCGATAAACATAAGCACAATGAGTACAAGTTTCCCAACAGTTGTTAAATCAGGCGTAACACCTGTTGATAGTCCCGTCGTTCCGAAAGCAGAACAAACTTCAACAATTAAGCTCATAAGCGGTACATTTTCCGTAATAGATAAAATGAATAGCGCAGTAGCACATAACAAAATCCCCATCGTCATAACGACAGATGCTTTTAGTACATCCTCTTCATGTAGCTGACGTTTGAAGACTCTAACTGTTCTACCGCCCCTTGCAAAGGTGTATAGTGACAATATACTAACAGCAAATGTAGTTGTACGTATTCCGCCCCCAACCGAACTGGGAGATGCCCCTATAAACATTAATATACTCATAAATAAAAGCGTCGGTTGTGACAATTCACGTATATCCATCGTAGCAAGTCCACCACTTCGCGTCGTCACAGATTGGAATAATGTATAAAATACCGTTTCATGCCATGACTTTCCTACTAAAAAGTGATTTCTCTCCAGTAAAAAAATCATAATTGTACCAACAACAACGAGTGCAAAAAATGTTGTTGTCGTCAATTTTGTAAATAATGAAAAACGAAATAATTGTTGTCCTCTTTTACTAAGGAATTGTTTCACTTCCATTAGCACAGGGAAACCAATCGCTCCTAAAATAATTAGTAACATATGGATCATTTGAACAATATAATCTTTTTTATACGGAATTAACGATTGTCCTGTTAAATCAAATCCACCGTTCGTAGTCGCACTAACTGCTGCAAAGAAACCGTGAAAATAAGCTTCTTGCCAAGTCGGAAAGTAAAGTAAAAATCTTGTACCTAATAGGATTGCTCCAATAAGTTCTATCGAAATAATTACAATTAAAATAGAACGCATCAATTCTACAAGACCCGATAAATTTCCTTGATTATGGTCTGCCATAATTAATCTTCTTCTTTGCAAACCAATCTTTTTCCCCGTAATGATCCAAACAAATGTACCAAGCGCCATAATTCCTAAGCCGCCTAATTGTAAAATAAGGGCTAAAACAATAATTCCTGCTGTAGTAAACGTATCTGAAATCGTAATAACAGACAGCCCCGTAACACTTACCGCACTAACCGATGTAAAAAGGGCATCTATAAATGTCCATTTCACACCAGGTTTCGTAACAAACGGTAAACTAAGCAAGATTACCGATACAACTACTGCTAATAAATAAAATAAAACAATGAGTTGTACTGGACGTAATTTTTGTAAAAACTTTTTTATATCTCTCATTCCATCACTTCGCTACCTTTTTTCTATCGATTAAATAAAGAAAAATCTTCCCTTTCTTTATTTGTAAATAACTGTTCAAATAATTTGGCAAAGACCATTCCATATACAGTTCCATTACCTCCATACGGCAATGCGTAAAATAAATTATGTATCTTTTCGTCTTCTTTTAAAATGGGGAGACCATCATGAGTACCACCAAATGCGGCTGCCCAATAGTAGTCTGCCTGTATATTTTTATACTGCGGGAACATCTCTTTTACAATATTAATAAGGATATCACGCTTATGCAATAATTTCGTATCACCGATTGTTTGAATTTGCATCGCTTCATCTAATCCGCCTACAATAATGCGGTTTCGATACGTTCGAAAATATAAGTAAGGCCGTTCCGTTTCCCAAATTAACGATCGCTCATGCCAGCCTTCAAACTGATCTATTTCATTTGTTACAATTGCATAAGAAGTTTCTACTGTTGTATTTTTTTCTTTCTTTCCAAAAAGCGCTTCATAACCTGTCGCCATAATAATATTCTTTGCTACAATTTGATTTCCTGTTTTCGTGTAACAAATTAAATCATTTTGGCGTTTTTTTATATGTATTGCCTCTGTATGTTCATATATATTAGCTCCTATTTGGTTTGCTTTATGCAAAAAACTATGCGCTAATAAATACGGATTCACCTCAGCATCACCTTGCGTATATAACGCTGCTTGTTTTGCAAAAGAATAACGTTTCTTAATATCAGCTTCTGTAAAATATTCAACTGGAAATCCATAATTCTGTAACGTATTATATTCCTCTTGTAAAAATGAGACATCCTCACTTTTACTTGCATAATATAAACTATTTCGCGGAATAAAATGGGGATCAATATCAAGAGTCGGTATAACCTCTTCCATTGTTCTTAGCGCTTCATAACAAAGCTTATATGCTCGTACCCCTTTTTCTTTACCAAATGTATGGATAAGGGAGGTTAACGATTTATCATGAAGGAATTGTAGTAAACCTGTATTAGCAGCTGTGCTACCACACCCAATTGCTCTTTTTTCAATAAGCGTAACACTCATGCCAATTTTCGCTAACGAATGCGCTATATGAGCACCAGCTTCGCCGCTTCCGACTACGAGCACATCACATATCATATCATTTTCTAACAGTGGATAACAAGGTACAGAAACTCCTGTATTCCAAAACAACTTACCGTTCATAAGTTTCATAATTATACTCCTAAAATATAAGTTTCTCCTTTCTATGTTTTGTTATTTTCCATAAAAAAATCCAACTAACATAGGCTAGTTGGATTTTTTATTTTTAATTAGAACGCTCTTCAAGCCAATTTCCAATCGTCGGATATGTTTGTTTTACAGCTGTTCCACCGTAAACGATAGACATATGCCCTGTCGGTAAACATACATATTGTTTATCTGTGCTAGAAATATGGTCTAGTAATGCTTCTACTTGACATGGCAAAGCGATATGATCACGTTTCCCGGAAATATTTAAGACATTCGCCTTAATATTTGCAAGGTCTACCTTTTGTCCGCGAATAACGAGTTCACCCTTAACCAGTTTATTATTTTGATAAAAATCACGAATCCACTGTCTGTATGATTCACCTGGGAACGGAATACCATCACCAACCCACTTTTGAACCAATCTCCAGCTTTCGACGAAGCGCTCATTCTCAGAACGATCTACTAAAGCAACATATGGACCGACAAAGTTCGTAATTGGTTTTAACATTTTGTTTCCGAAATCAATCATTTCTGGCGGAATATTTCCAAATGTATCAACCGCTTTATCTAAATTGAAGTATTTCTCATCTAACAAAGGACCATACAATCCTGTTTCAGAGAAATCAAAAGGACTTGTCATGAAAATTAAATTACGAATTGGCATGTGCGGATGAAGTGCTGCATAAATAGAAGTTAGCGTTCCACCCATGCAATAACCAAGTAAAGAAATCTCGTCCGATTTTGCAGTTCGCATTACTTTTTTTACTGCTTTTGCAATATAATCAAACACGAAATCATCAAATTTCAAATGACTATCTTCTAAACCAAATGTGCCCCAATCAAGCATATACACATCAAAACCACGATCCACTAGATATTCCACTAAACTATTTCCAGGAGTTAAATCCATAATATATGGTTTATTAATAAGAGCATATATTAACAGAATTGGAACTCTTTGTGTTTTTTCTTGTTTTGGAATGTAGCGATAAAGCTTCGTCTTATTCTTCGTCCAAATAACCTCTTTCGGCGTTAATCCTACTTGCGGCTCTGGTTCACGTAATAAAATTTCACTCGCCCTTTTCACTCGGCGGTATGCTTTTCGGTACTCTTCTGGGTATAGCTCTAATTGCTTTTCCCATTCTGTTGCGAATGTAGTCATTTTTTTATCTCCTTTTTGGTCGATTTCCTTCTTAAAAAAAGAAGTGCATTCCTGCTATGGATATGCACTTTTTTCTTACTTCATTACATATATAATCCGCCGTTAATGTTTAATTGCTGACCTGTGATATACGCACCGTCACGGCATAGGTATACTACACCTTTTGCAATTTCATCAGCTTGACCAAAACGTTTTTTCGGGATTTTTGCAACGATTTTTTGACGTACTTCTTCTGGCACTTCTGCTACCATTTCAGTATCAATAAATCCTGGGCAAATTGCATTTACAGTGACATTTGTTTTTGCAAGTTCTAACGCTAATGATTTTGTAAATCCTAACATACCCGCTTTTGCTGCTGAGTAGTTTGTTTGGCCAAATCCACCTGCTTGACCAATAATAGAAGAAATGCTAATAATTCTTCCTTCTTCCGCTTCCGTTATGTATGGAAGAACCGCGCTTGTCGTATTAAATACGCTACTTAAATTCACGTCAATTACGCGCTCCCAATCTTCACGATTTAACTTTTTGAATGTACGATCTCTTGTAATACCAGCATTATTAACAAGAATATCAACTTTACCAAAATGATTCACAGCTTCTTCTACAAGTCGGTTTGCATCTTCTACTTTTGAAACATCCGCTTGCACTGCATAAACGTCATGTCCGTCTTTTCCTAGTTCATTTACTAAGTTTTCAGCTGCTTCTTTACTGCTATTATAGTTAATAACAACTTTAGCGCCCTCTTGTGCTAAAGCTACTGTAATTGCTTTTCCAATCCCTTTTGCTCCACCTGTTACGATTGCTACTTTGCCATTTAATTGAACCATTTCTTTTCCCCCTTAAATGAATTTGTGAACGATTGTTATGAATCATTTTGGTACTCATACTGTAGAGTCCCTATATAATTATGTTTCGCCGTTTACATGTGAAAAGAGATTCTCCCTCTCTCTTTTTCCTGTTATAAACAAACGCTTTTATCATTTTTTATTTTCCGGCTTATTCGCAGGCTTTATCTCTTCTTTTACAGGTACTTGTAGTTTAGCTAGTACTGCATTTTGCTTTTCTAGCAATTCTAAAATTTGATCTACTTTTGTTTCAAGCGTACGAATATCTTGTTTCACTTTTGTCACATCACGCTTTAATGTAGGAGCTTGTCCTAAAGAATCTACTTTCTCCTCTAGAAACTCCTCAATGTTATCTACTTTATTTTCTAAGTTAATAACAAGCGTAGCCACTCTTGCGATATCCTCTTTCGTCGGCACATTTACTTGTTCTAAATAGTTTTTTGTCGTATCATTTAATGCTTTTTGATAAAACAAATTCAAATCTAGAACGCTGCCCATCCAAGCAGAATATTCTTCTGTTTTAATTGTTTCATTGAGCGCTTTTCCCCAAAATGTTTCGGTTTGTTCATAAGCATTTTTCCATGCTTGTAGTGGATCGAATTTTTGATCAATCACTTTACCTACACTCCCTTTTTCTTTTTTGAAACAATTCAACCTATTCACTATTTTCTAATATTCTGAATAAAACTTCAAGTCTATATTTTATTTTTTCTATTTTCTAACAAATGTGTTGACTTTAAAAACAGATAGGTGTAAATTGCACTTATAAGCAAAAAATTCCATCTAACTGATTCATGAGGTGATGCACAATCATGCTACAAAATGAACCAGAACAACGCGAAAGTTTGGAGAACAACCAAGCGAAACAACCAAACTCCATGCCAAAAAACTTCTTAGTTCCCTTCTTACTTCTCTGTCTAAAAGACTGGAGTCTTCATGGTTACAAACTTATTCAAATGCTAATGGATATCGGCTTTTCTTCTGTTGACCAAGGTAATGTTTATAGAACACTACGCAAATTAGAAAAAGAAAACCTTATTTCTTCTACTTGGGATACAAGCGATGGAGGGCCGGCAAAAAGAATTTATTCTTTAACTGAATATGGAGAGCAATATTTAACAACATGTGCGACTTCTTTTGAACATTATCAAAATATGTTGCGGACGTTTTTCACGTTATACACCAATGCATTCTTTCCATTTTCTACTTCTCCAGAAAAGGATGAAAAGGATTCTTCATCTTCACCTGGTGGTACAGCAGAGTAATCTGCGTTCACAATATGCAAAAAAACATTTGGGGGTCAAACAATGGAAACTAAACCATACGAATTAGTCGATGCATTTTGGAAAAACTGGTCTCAATCACTTTCCCTTTTTTCTTCAGCTGGGAAACAATTAGAGCAACTTACTTTAGAAACATTAAAACAACAACAAGACGCTTTGCATAAATTAACATCAGGAGTAGATGAACTAGAAAAAGAACTACAACAAATCACTGCTCAGTTCAATAACCAATATACAGATTACGTGAAACAATTAACTGGTAACTCCTTAAATGATCAAATTAACGAGTGGCAAGACAAGTGGAAAGAACTTTCTGCTCATATGCATCAGCTTACTGTTTCTCCTACAAAAACATCTTTGTCAATTCTGACACAAACAAGCGGTCAATTTGAAGAAACAACAAAACAATTTATTGAGCAACAACAATTACAACGTGAAGAGGCTCAAAAACAGTTAGAGGGTTTTTTGGAAGAGTTCAAGTCAAAACAGTTGGAACTCGCAAAAAAGTTCGAGGAAAACTCAAAAAATCTATTTACTTCCATCAAGTAAGAAAAATGTGGGAGCTAACTGCAGCACAAACAAAACTCTTTCTTCCTCCTACTACATCAAGATGGCTAACATTTTTCGATATGGAAAAGAAGGAGGACAAAATGAATCCATTTCAAGAAGCACAAACTGTTCCGGAGCTTCGTTATGATGAGATTCAAGTCGGTGATCAAGCATCCCTTACAAAAACAATTACAGATGAAGATGTTATCAATTTTGCAAAATTGACTGGAGATGTGAATCCTATTCACATTTTAGATTCTTTTGCAAAAACGACAATGTTTAAAGAACGTATTGCTCACGGTATGCTCGTTTCGAGTTTTATTTCTACTATCCTTGGAACGAAACTCCCAGGCAAAAATACGATTTATTTATCCCAAAATGTTTCATTCCGTGCCCCTGTCAAAATCGGTGATACACTTCGTGTTGTGGCAGAGGTTATTAAGAAGCGTGACGATAAAAAAATCATTACGTTGCAAACAAACATATATAATCAATCAGATGATATTGTCGTGGAAGGAACAGCGACAATACTAAAAAAAGAGTAGCAAAGTTGCTACTCTTTTTTTCTATCCAAGAACTTCTAATCGCACCGATTACTTCCGCGTATGAGTATGTCATTTCCACATAAAATAACGTTACCAGTTTAGATAAGAACTTAGCTGAACTGGACTACTCATAAGGATGTGTATCAACATGGTAAAAACAAACAAATTATTAGTTCCAGGTGCAGAACAAGCGCTTGAACAATTTAAATATGAAATTGCACAAGAATTTGGTGTAAGCTTAGGTTCTAATACAGCATCTCGTTCTAACGGTTCAGTTGGCGGTGAAGTAACAAAACGTCTTGTTGCTTTAGCTCAACAACAATTACATGGATAATTATATAACATATGGCTTAGAGGCAGATATTATCTGCCTCTTTCTATTTTCAACATACATAATAGTGCTTTTTCACATACTAATCAAAGCAAAACGAAAGGAGCAATATGTGACATGAAACGGATTAATATTAGCATGAGCCCTCCCCGCGTTCTTACTTTATCTTTTATTGTATTATCAGTTGTCGGCACATGCTTATTAAAACTGCCAATTGCTACGACAACGTCCATTTCATGGCTCGATGCCTTATTTACAACCGTTTCCGCTTGTACTGTTACTGGGCTTGGTGTTGTGGATACTGGAAAAGTGTTTACTTTATTTGGACAATGTGTCATTTTAACGCTTATACAAGTTGGCGGGCTTGGCATTATGAGCTTTGCGGTCTTAATTGCTATTATGCTCGGAAGAAAAATCGGTCTTCAAAACCGTATTTTATTACAACAAGCATTAAATCAAACGAATATCGGCGGCGTTATCCGTCTTGCCAAAGCATTATTTTTATTCTCTTTTACAGTCGAATGTATCGCTACTTTAATTCTTTCTTTTGAATGGGTACCCAAATATGGGGTTGCCAAAGGGATCTATTATAGTTTTTTCCATTCAATCTCAGCCTTTAACAATGCTGGTTTTTCTGTGTGGAGCGATAATTTAATGTCCCATTCTCATAGCATTCTTGTCAATTTCGTCATTTCCTCTCTCATCATTTTAGGTGGAATTGGTTTTACAGTAATTGTAGACATAAAAAGAAAGAAAAACTTTAAAAACCTTACACTACATTCAAAGCTTATGCTCACTTCTACTCTAATCGTCAACATTATTGCTACCCTTTTTATTTTTATATTCGAGTTCCATAACTCCCTTTCTATGAGAGGTTTTACCCCATTTGAAGAAGGAATGGCCTCTTATTTTCAAGCAATTTCAACACGAACTGCCGGGTTTAATACTGTTGATATTTCTACATTGTCAAAACCTTCCCTTCTATTAATGATGCTCCTTATGTTTATTGGTGCTGGTAGTGCTTCAACGGGTGGTGGGATTAAGTTAACAACATTTTTAATCATATTTTTTGGCGTATTTAAATTTTTACAAGAACAAGAGGATATTGTCGTATTTAAAAAATCCATTAAAGATACTCTCATTGTCAAATCATTAACCATTACTATTATTTCCATTTCATTTATCTTTTTTGCTATTTTAATTTTGAGTATTACTGAGCGAGTTCCTCTATTAATGAGTGCTTTCGAAGTATTTTCAGCATTCGGGACTGTTGGCCTCAGTATGAACTTAACACCCCACTTAACTATAATCGGAAAAGCTATTATTATCTTTATGATGTTTTTTGGGAAAATGGGGCCTTTAACATTGGCTTTTTCATTTGCTCGTAAAAAGAACCGGAAAATAAAATATCCTAATGAAGATATTTTAACAGGTTGACAACCGTATCAATTATCCATATAATGAGAATACAATAACATATCTCCAAAGGGGAGTAGCGTCCAAGAATATTTCTTGGAAACAAAGTCGTCATTACGTAGAACTTAGTTCTTCCGGCTTTGTTGGCATTTTTATTACATATGTCTAGCAAGACCTTTGCCTATTAACGGCAGAGGTCTTTTTTGTATTCATTTCCAAATTCTTCCAAAGTTAATAGGCAGGAGTATGGGGAAACTAAATAGTGGGGAAATTCTTCACTTATTTAGAACTTATAGAGATGAGAGGAGAATGTACATGGATGTATCATTATTATTGGAGTATGGTTGGGTATTACTCATCCTAATTGCACTTGAAGGGATTTTAGCGGCTGATAACGCTCTTGTTCTTGCAATTATGGTAAAACATTTACCAGAAGAAAAACGAAAGAAAGCACTATTTTACGGATTAGCGGGGGCATTTGTTTTCCGATTTGGATCGTTATTTATGATTTCGTTCTTAGTCGATGTATGGCAAGTGCAAGCAATCGGTGCCATCTACCTTATGTTTATCGCTGGTAATCACTTATTTAAAACATATGTTAAAAAGAATACAGATGAAGAAACAGAAGAAAAAGAAGCAAAGAAAAAACAAGAGAACTTCTGGTGGACTGTATTTAAAGTTGAAGTTGCTGATATCGCCTTCGCAGTTGATTCAATTTTAGCTGCGGTTGCACTAGCAATGACTTTACCAAAAACAGGATTAGGTACAATTGGTAGTCTAGATACTGGGCAATTCGTTGTTATCTTTGTAGGTGGACTTATCGGATTAATCATTATGCGATTTGCAGCAACTGCATTCGTACAAATCTTAAAACGTAAACCAGGACTTGAAACTGCAGCATTCTTAATTGTAGGTTGGGTTGGTGTGAAGCTAGCAGTTTATACATTAGCACACCCTGCATTAAATGTAATTCCACATTCATTCCCAGAATCCACTCCGTGGAAGCTTACATTCTGGATTGTATTAGTCGGAATCGCAGTTGGTGGTTGGTTCTTCTCAAAAGAAGTAGAAGTAAAAGTAGAAAAGAATTTAGACGAAAAAGCGCTGTAATTACAGCGCTTTTTCTTTTTCCTTTCTTCCTCTCAATGTCCAGAAAAAATTCCATTATACTATCTTTTGTAAACGTTTTCTTAACGTATGTATGTCCTTTTTGTGAAACATTGCACAAACTTATTGAAAGTGAGAACAATTCCATGTACTTTATTCATATAAGGAGTATTTATAGAAGATTTACTAAAGGAGCGTATTACTCATGCTAGAACAAGGACTAGATTATGTTGTCAAACTGGCTAAAAGCAAAAAGAAAATGCTAGATACAAACCCAATGCAATATTTCATTCGTGCTGCACTTGCGGGTATTTATATCGGTTTTATTATTGTACTATGTTTTAAATTAGGTAACTTTTTTCACGTTGCAGATTCACCAGCAACTTATTTAGCTGCTTCTATGTTTTTCGGGATTGCTCTCGTACTTATTATATATGGCGGTGCTGAATTGTTTACTGGAAACACAATGTACTTTACTGTAGCAACTTTAAGAAAAGAAACAACGATTTCTGATACACTTCGTAACTGGGTTGCTTGTTATGCAGGTAACTTAGCCGGCGCGTTATTCTTTGCCTTACTATTTTACGCAACTGGAATTTTTGAAGCAATTGATCACGGTCACCTAATGAATAAAGTCGTTGAAGGAAAGATGAACACACCTACAATGCAGTTATTCTTTAAAGCCATTTTATGTAACTGGCTCGTATGTCTTGCTTGCTTCTTACCATCTCAGGTTAAAGGCGACACGGCAAAAATAATGGTCATGATGCTACTTGTTTTCACATTCTTCTTATCTGGTTACGAACATAGTATTGCAAACTTGTCACTCTTTGCTTTATCTTTAGTTTCACCACATCCTGAGACAATTTCTTTTTCAGGTGCTATTCATAACTTAATTCCTGTTACAATCGGTAACATTATTGGCGGATCAGTATTTGTCGGTATGGTATACCACTACTTAACAAAAAAAACACCTGAAGTTCAACAGGAAGAAACTGAAATCGCAGCAGCTCAACAAGAAGAGATTATTCCTTTACAAGCACATATGAAACATTAAAAACTCCAAAGTTTTACTTTGGAGTTTTTAGCTTCCCACGTATTTAACAACAAGGTGAGGATTAATTTCTCCTTCTTCCTTTCCCTTATCCATTCTCTGTTTCATCTTGTACATACCGATGACATCATTCGTATGAAGGTGAATTTCATTTACATATAACCCCTCTGTACAAAAAGCTTCTACAAAATCCAGTCCATTTTTTGCTCCCCACCCCATATTAAAATCAAGGGAAAGAATATTCACATCATAATCCCGAACCATTTGCAAAGCACATTCTACTGTAGTTGCGGGCACATACCCGAACGGGCAACTTCTTTGATCATCCATATATACGTTCATTTTCTATTCCCTCTCTAATTTGAATATGCGGCCAATACATAACATATTGCCCCAAGACTAATAAAAGGACCAAATGGAATTGGTTTTCGTACTTCTATACGTTTTAATACGATACCCACCCCAAAGAAACAAAGACTGAAACAAGATGCTAAAAATAAAATGATAAAAACGCCTTTCACTCCTACTATAAACCCAAGTAACGAAAGTAGTTTTATATCACCTCCGCCAAGCCCTTCTGGATATATCTTTTGCATGCAATATAACAAAATGAATATAACACCACTACCAACTATACTATCTGTCCAAGTAACTAATTGTACAAAAACACTTTCAAGAATGAGTAAAACGGCAAACGAAATTAAAATACAATCAGGAATTAACATATATAAGTAATCTGTAACTGAAATAATAAGAAGTAGCGAAAAAAGGGATAAAATGATAATAAGCTCTCGTTCTATTCCAATCATATACACGGTAAGAAGAAATATACTTCCTGTTATACATTCAAATACTACATACATAATTGGAATTTTCCTCTTACAATTCGTACAACAGCCTCTTTGTATATAAAATGAAATGATGGGGATTAGTTCTTTTGGCCTTAGCACATATTTACAATAATAACAATGTGAACGCGGGGTAATAATAGACGCACCTAATGGAACCCTCATCGCAACTAGCATAAAAAAAGAACCAAACACCATCCCTGCTAACAGTGCATATAAATAAGTGAACATCCCTTCCTCTCCTTTCCCAAAAAACATAGCAAAAAAAGGAGAGAACTTCTACTTCATATTATCCTTTATTCTACTAAAAAGCAGGCCATTTTCTGGCCTGCTTTCCCCTCTTTTATACGATGAAATATACTGCTTTTAATGGTCCATGTACTCCGACAACAAGATTCATCTCAATGTCAGCCGAGTTACTTGGCCCTGTAATAAAGTTAATACAAGATGCCGCTGTCTCCCCATTTTCTACGCGTAAGTTCATATCCTGAACTGCTTGTGTAATACGAGGCACAAGTGTTTCACGTGGAATAATAGCAAAATATACAGTCGGTAAAAAGTGTAAAGAACGTCCTTGCCCTTTATGACTTTGTACAACAATTGTACCAGATTCAGCTAATGTATAATCACTAAATGCAATACCAATATTCGCTTTTTCAGCTAAACGCATATTTTCGTCTTTTCTCTCTGGATCCCATACGTTTACTTCAACGTCTCGCTTTGGAAGTTCTTCTTTAAATAAAGATGTTAAACCATATGCATCAAAACGCTCATCTGCTGATAATAAAATAGGTCCACCGCCGTTTTCCATGATTACTTTTTGAAGGTCTTCACCTAATCGGTCATTTGTCGTTTCTACTACAGTTGTATGAATGTTTGTACATTGCTTTTTAAACACTTCTAGTAATTCTTCTTGTGAACAATCTTTTAACGTTTCTATATTCACATTACTTTTCCATACTGGTCGCTCTACACCTTCTGTTTTACGCGCGCGCCCAAGTTCTTTTGCAATGTTATCTAGAAAGGCATCACGGTTTTGAATTAATCCTGTCATTATTTATCCCCGCCTTTCTTATGATCTTTATACCAATCACGGAATCGCTCTTTACTTGGAGCTGGGAATTCCCGAATATCCGTCCAGTTTTTAAGTGGTCCAACACCTTTTGATACACGATTACCAGATGTAAATGGACTCATTGCCGCTGGTGCCATTTTTGACCCCATTTTATATAAAGCAGCTGAAGAAGCACCCATACTAAACATTTTCATCGCTAGTTTTTCTGCAAGTGGTGCACGACCTTCTTGCTCAACAATAACTTGACGATGTTTTAATAATAAATCATGCAATGGAATTTTTACTGGACAAGCTTCTGTACATGCTCCGCATAAACTAGATGCATAAGGAAGCTCTTTGTAATCATCATATCCACCTAGAAGCGGTGTTAATACCGCACCGATTGGTCCTGAGTAAATCGATCCATATGAATGTCCACCAACGTGACGATATACAGGACATACATTAACACAAGCAGCGCAACGAATACATTGTAATACTGAACGGAATTCAGATCCCAGAATTTGAGAGCGACCATTATCAACAACAACTAAATGGAATTCTTCAGGTCCATCAACTTCCTCTTCTTGAATTGGTCCTGCTACTGTTACATAACTTGTTAATTTTTGACCTACTGCACTACGACATAGTAAACCAACTAAAACATCTAATTCTTCCATTGTCGGAACCATACGTTCCATACCCATTACCGCAATTTGTGTTTTCGGAATTGACATAACAAGATCTGCATTACCTTCATTCGTTACTAAACAAAGAGAGCCAGTATTTGCAACAGCAAAATTACAACCAGTTACACCAATTTCTGCATCCATAAATTTCTCACGAAGTTGTTTACGAACAAACTTTGTCATTTCATACGGGTCATCAGAATTTTCATAGCCTAGCTTTTCTTTAAATACATCGCGAATTTGCGTTCTATTTTTATGAAGTGCAGGTGCAATAATATGTGAAGGTGGATCGTTATCTACTTGCAAGATATACTCTCCTAAGTCACTCTCTAACACTTCACAGCCAATCTCTTCAAGCGCATGATTCATACTGATTTCTTCTGTTACCATCGACTTTGATTTTACTACTTTTTTCGCTTGTTTCTTTTTGGCAACGTCTTGAATATACTTTGCTGCTTCCTCTTTCGTCTTCGCAAAGTACACGTGTCCGCCTCTTTTTGATACATTTTCACTTAACTGCATTAAATAATAATCAAGATTTTCTAACGTATGTTGACGAATTTGTTCACCTAGTTCTCGCCACTCTTCCCAGTTTCCTAATTCATCTGCGGCTTTTAAGCGATTCGTATATAAACGCGTTTGTGCAGAAGAAACTGCTCCGCGCATAAACGAATCTTGAATTCCATCACCAACGCGATCATTAAATTTTTTCTCACTGATTTTCATAGACATAGCTTATGTTCCCCCTTCATGAGCGACTATTCAGTACCTCAGCAATATGCATTACTTTTACTTCTTTTCCTAAACGCTCAATACGTCCGCCAATGTTTAACAAACACCCACAATCTGCACCGATTAAATAATCTGCACCTGTTTCCATTACACTATCTACTTTTTCGTCTACCATTTGCTCAGAAATTGGAGTCATCTTAACTGAAAACGTTCCCCCAAACCCGCAACAATTTTGCACGTTTGGTAAATCTCTCACAGTTAATCCTTTTACATTTGATAATAAAATTCCTGGTGCTTCTTTTATTCCGAGCATACGTGTCATATGACATGATTTATGAATAGTAGCTATCCCTGGTAAACTTGCACCAACATCTGTAACTTTTAAAACATCTACAATAAACTGTGTAAATTCATAGGTTTTATCAGCAACTTTTTGTGCACGTTTAGCCCACTTTGGATCATCTTTGAAAACATGCGGATACTCATGAAACATTGTCGCACACGAACCAGATGGCGTAACGATATATTCTGCATCTTCGAAAGTTTCAATCATATGTTTCATCGCTTCTTTTGCTGCTTCTACATGGCCACTATTATAAGCAGGCTGGCCACAACAAACTTGTGCTTCTGGAAATTCAATTTCACAACCTAAACGCTCCAACACTTCAACTGTTGCTTTGCCGACATTTGTTTCGAACATATCGACTAAACAAGTAACAAATAAAGTAACTTTCATAACTATTACTCCCCCTTTTTACAACTTCGCCAACAAACATATGGTCATCAGATGACCGAGTAGAGAAGAAATAGGCTCAACCATGGCCTATCCTCTCCCTCTTCTAAAGAAAACGCTTACTTAATCTTTCTCTATTTTATCAGAAAATTAAATTTTTAAAAGATTAAATTACGAATTTATATCGTTTTTACCTGTGACAATATGTTCTACATTTGTTAAATGATCTAGCATTGCTTGCTGCGCTAATTCTACATCTTGTTTTAACACCGCATCATATATAACTTGATGCTCTTCTATAAGTCGTTCTGATGTCGTTTGTTCACCATATAAAATAATGCGTCTTGATTCACCAATCGTTTCAGCAATCATCTCTGAAACATGATTCATGAGTTCAAGCAAAATGTTATTATGCGAAGACTCTGCAATTCCCATATGGAATTGAAAATCGGCTTTTTCGCCAGCCTTTTCATCTCCAATGCTCTTTGCCATTTCATCTAACCAATGTTTCATATTTTGTAAATTATCTTCCGTACGTTTTGCCGCCGCTACTCGAACTGCCCCCACTTCAAGCACCTTTCGTACTTCTAATAAATTCAAAATATCTTCTTTCTTCATTAATAATCTATTGTTTAATGATTTCGTTAATGAAGAAGAATCGAAGTTCTTCACATATGTACCTTCTCCTTGTTTCATCTCAATTAAGCCCATCGCTCTTAGCGCACTTAGCGCTTCACGAACAGCAGATCTACCAACTTGAAACTGCTCAGCTAATTGATGCACAGGGAGTAGTTTGTCACCAGGTTTTAACGTACCATTTTTAATCATTGTTAAAATAGCTTCAGATACTTCTTCGTAAATTTTTTTCGGTTTAATAGATTTGTACTCCAGTTAAATCACCTCAGTATCTTCCAAACAACAATTGAAACGATTTATAAGAACTTTGCATCATAACTATTTTAGACCGAATTGATAAGAAGTACAAATGTTTTGTTCATAAAATAGTCAAATTTTCGATATTTATTACATATTAATTTATATTTTTACGTATAAAGTGAAACTTTAATCAGTAGGGGTTTTGTTCATCCCCCACTGATTATTAGCCCTCACCAATCGGGCTTTTACGGACAGCAGGGCCTCCACCTAACTTCTTTGCTTCCGTTGAATTTTGAGGTGAGGGTCTTACTGTCCGGCAAATAGCGGGATAAATATTTTCTTCAATATAAAGAACATGTCCTAAAAATTAGAACATGCCCCCCTCATCCTGTACATTCAGTTTAATAATAACCGTTGTTCCCTTATCTTTTTCACTTTCAATTTTCCACTGTCCACCATGTATATGAACAATTTGTTTCACAATAGCAAGGCCTAAACCTGTTCCACCGTGTTGACGACTTCTCGCTTTATCAACTCGGTAAAAGCGTTCCCCAAGATTCTCCAAATGCTCTATATCAATGCCAATTCCTGTATCTTTTATTTTCAATTCACAGTAATCATCGATTTGCTCTAAAGTTATAACGATATTTCCGTTTTGATTTGTATACCGTATCGCATTATCTAACACATTATGAAGCACTTGTTGCATACGATCCTCATCAATCATGACAATGATCTCTGGATTTAAATTGGTTGAAATATGAAGTTCCTTTTCTATAAACTTAATCTCATACGTATCTAATACGTCTTCAATCAGCTGTGAAAAAACGATAGGTTGCTTCTTTAACGGAAAGTGCTCACCTTCTAATTGTGCTAAGTCTAACAAGTCATGAACGAGACGCTGCATACGACCTGCTTCTTTATGAATTAGCTGCGTTACTTTTTCCTGCTGCGGTCCCTTGGCAACGCCATCTAAAATAGCCTCGCTATACCCTTTTATATAACTAAGTGGTGTTCTAAGTTCATGCGAAACATTTGCTAAAAATTCCTTACGCTTTACATCTTCTGTTTCTAATGAATTGGCCATTTTATTAAATGCTTTTCCTAGTCGTCCAATCTCATCCTCTGAAGAAACTGTAATCCGCTCCGAGAAATCTCCCGTAGCCAAATGATTTGCAACCCGTTCCATTTGCGAAAGTGGCTTCGTAATTGCAATTATAATTTTTCTTCCAACCCATATAGTAATTAAAATCATAGCAATTGCTAACGGTGCTAAAATAAGACCCATATCATAGATTAAATCTTTTATACTTTTTAAAGGAATATACGAATAGACAATTCCGACTAATTTTTTATTTTCCAATACAGGGATGACAACCCCCATAATATTACGGTCAAAATGTTCTTCATATCCTATTTTTGTCACAGTTTTCCCATCTAATAGCGTTTGCCTATCTCCTTCACTTATAAGGGAATGATGATGCACATCAAAAGGTAAACATGCACTTAAATCACGCGGATTAGACACGAAAATAACGTCTGAACTAGATATTTGATCAAACGATCTTACTTTCTCTTCAAAAGTTGATATTCCTTCGTGCTTATCATATTGAGCAGCAAGATTTTTTCCTTCCATTACTAATGAACCTTTTAAATTATCAACGTATAGTTTTTCATACGAGTATAAAGATACGAAATAAAGAAAGGACACTGTTACACATACTGCACATACTACTGTAAGCCAAAGTTTTTGTACCATTGTAAACATACGTTACACCTCGAATTTATAGCCTACACCCCAAACAGTTTGAATGTAGTTTCCACTTTCTCCAAGCTTCAAGCGCATCGTTTTCACGTGCGTATCTACTGTTCTTGTACTTCCGGCATAATCATATCCCCATACCTTTTCAAGTAATTGCTCCCGGCTAAATACTTGTCCTGTATGCTGGCAAAGAAAATATAGTAAATCAAACTCCTTTACAGTAAGAGAAATCGACTCACCATCCGCCTCGATTCTTCTACTTTTTTCATTGATAAGAATTGGTCCAAATTGAATTTCTTCTTGCTGTTCTTGTTTTGTATATCTTCTTAACACAGCTTCCATACGGGCAACCAATTCACCAGGACTAAACGGTTTTACAATATAGTCATCTGCTCCCATACGTAAACCGTTCACCCTATTCCACTCTTCACCTTTTGCGGTTAAAAATATAATCGGTACATCTGACGTTTTTCTAATTTCTTTACAAACTGAAAGTCCATCCATTTCTGGCATCATAATATCTAATACAACGAAATCATAATGATCCGTTTCTAGTTTTTTAAGAGCCTCTTTTCCATTCTCAGCTTCTCCCCACTCATATCCAAAGTTATCCAAATACATTCCAACAAGCTGCCTCATATCACTTTCATCATCTACAACTAGTACTCTATATTTATTCATTGTCCTTCCCTTCCCTCTCTATGAGTTGAAACGGTCCTTTTCCGACTTTAATTGTTTGTTTTATTTTCAAATTCTTCATATCCATAACGCACACTTCATCACTATCATAACTGGCTACATATCCTTCTGCTCCGCTCTCCAAAAATGCAAATGGATTCGACCCTACTTCTACAGAAGCTATTTCTTTATATGTGCTAATATCAAACTTTCTAAGTGTATTCGATCCATGACTGAGTGCATATACGTACTTACTATCCTTCGTTATATTCACAGGCATAAATGGAGCGTGTAAAGAACGCACCATTTCTCCACTCTGTAAAGAATACACTAACACTTTCTCATTTACTTGATTTCCATCACCATGTCCGCCAATCCATATTTCTTTCCCATCAGGACTAATCGTCGCTCCTGTTGATGCTGGCGGAATCATAAAGGATTGAATAACTTCTTTTTTCTTCGTATCAATTGTCGTTAGTTTCGTATCATAAAAGTTTAGTACAGATAACCGATTATGATACTCTACCATCGTTATAGGCCCTTTTCCTGTTGAAACATTTCCTGTCTCTTTCCCATTTATCGTAAAGAACCTTACCTTTTGAGCATTTTGATCAGCAGCAAATAATTGTTTTTTATCTGCTGATACGACCACATTTACAATGCCTTTTCCAGTTTTATATTTTTCCACTTGCCTTCCTTCCGTTAGTGAATATACATACATATATTCTAATTGCTTACCGTATACAAGTATTTCCTCACCATTTGGAAGCAGTGTGATTCCGGCCATTGGCTCATTTAGTTCCCATGTCGTGATTAACTTTTTATCTTTTTTATCAATAAAACTAATACTGCCTTCTTTTATATTCGTTGTTATAATAACATTTTTATCTTTAGCAATTGGTGTATATGAACTTCCTTGACACCCTACTAATAGAAATAAAAAACAGAGAAGAAAAACATACTTTCTCAAAAGATTCCCTCCATCTTCGGATGATTTCGTTATAATTGTAAAATAACAAATAAATGTGTGGAAAGTGTGAAATTTTCCTTTCTTACTCAATTTACATATATAATGTACAACAAATAGAATTTGAGGTGTGTCAATTATGCTATTTCCTGATTTAGCGAATAAAATTGTACGAGAAGTACGCAGACTAATTACAGAAAATATTATTATCATTAATATAGAAGGCGTTATTATCGCAAGTACAGATACAGAAAGAATTGGTCAATTTCATGAAGGTGCACTCCGCTGCGCCAAACAAAAGAAAACCGTCATCATTACAAAAGAAGATGAAAGGCAATTGCAAGGTGTAAAGGCTGGGATGAATCTTCCTTTATTATTTCATGATGAAGTAATTGGTGTCATTGGAATTACAGGAGAACCTGAAAATATTTCACGCTACGGAGAAATATTGCGTAAGATGACCGAATTATTAATTCATGAAAACTACTTTTTAGAGCAACTAGAACTTGAGCACCGTTCTTATGAAGCTTTCGTCTTTGATTGGCTTCAAAATACAGAGTGGTCCCCGAGTTTTCTTGATCGCGCCAAAACACTTGGCATTGATTTATATAAGAAAAAACAACTTATTTTGTTTTCTATTGGCAAAAATGACACGATGCTCCAGCGTAAAATATGGCAACACATACGTAATATTTTAACAAAAGAGCATCTATTTGTTCGTTGGGGAAATGATCGTTTTATTTTATTTACAGCAACGAGCTCCAAAGAGCAAACTTATCAATTTTTAAAACGGTTAAAACAAGACTGCGAAACTTTATTTTCTATTCCTTTATATATCGGGATTGGACAAACAGTTACCTCAAACAATATGAACATATGTTACGAACAAGCATTACGCGCTCTTTCTGTATCATTGGAAACGAAAAAAATTGTATTTAATGAAGATTTACGTTTAGAAATGTGTTTACAAGATATTTCTGCCGAAACGCGTGAACAATTTCTAGAGCGTACCATCGAAAACTTATTATCATTTCCTGAGCTTATGCATACTTTGCGCTTATTTATCGATTATAACCAATCTTATAAACAGACGGCTAAACAATTACATATACACATTAACACATTACATTACAGGCTAAAAAAGATTGAAGAACATACAGGACTTGATCCAAAACAATTCAAAGACTTAAACGTTTTATACTTCGCACTCCTCCTATTAGATGATCATACAAAAAAGAACGATAAAACAGATTAATCTTTAGATGATTATACATAGAAAGAATCCCTCGACTTTTTTATCATTATAATGAAAGCACTGTTACCACGTTGTTTATTATAACTAAACACGTTAACAGTTTGAGGGGGATTTCCAATGTTAGAAAAACAAATTATTCATTCATTCGTATCTATTGTTGGCGAAGATAATGTAGATACATCCAATATGGGGCGTTTAACTTATAGTTATGATGCCACTCCAAACTTCCAAGCAATGCCTGATGCAGTCATTGCTCCTCGTAATACAAATGAAGTAGCTGAAGTGTTAAAAGTATGTAACACTCACAAAATTCCTGTGTATGTGCGCGGGTCTGGAACAAATCTTTGCGCAGGAACATGTCCACTTGAAGGCGGTATCGTCCTTATTTTCCGCCATATGAACAATATTTTAGAAATTGATGAAGAAAACTTAACAATTACTGTACAAGCTGGTGTCATTACACTTGATATTATTAAAGCGGTAGAAGAAAAAGGTTTATTTTATCCACCAGATCCAAGCTCGATGAAAATTTCTACAATCGGCGGTAATATTAATGAAAACTCAGGTGGATTACGCGGTTTGAAATACGGCGTAACACGTGATTATGTAATGGGGCTTGAACTTGTCTTACCAAATGGCGATATTATTCGCACTGGTGGTAAATTAGCAAAAGATGTAGCTGGTTACGATTTAACTCGGTTATTTATCGGTTCTGAAGGAACACTTGGCGTGGTAACAGAAGCTATATTAAAACTTGTTCCTATGCCTGAAACAAAGAAAACAATGCTTGCACTATATGAAGATATTAATGAAGCTGCACGTGCTGTTTCTTCTATTATTGCAAATAAAATCATTCCAGCAACACTGGAGTTCTTAGACCAACCGACAATTGAAGTAGTAGAAGAGTTTGCGCAAATCGGTTTACCAACTGACGTAAAAGCAATTTTATTAATCGAACAAGACGGCCCGCCCGAAGTAGTCAATCGAGATATTGAAAACATGGCTAACGTTTGCCGCTCTATGAATGCAGTTGATGTTCGCATTGCAAAAGATGAAACAGAAGCAGATGCGCTTCGTACTGCTCGCCGTAGTGCTCTATCAGCGCTCGCACGATTAAAACCTACTACAATATTAGAAGATGCGACTGTACCACGTTCACAAATCGCTCCAATGGTTGAAGCTATTAATGCCATTGCAAAAAAATATAATATTCCTATTTGTACGTTTGGACACGCTGGTGATGGTAACTTACATCCAACTTGTATGACAGATGCTCGTAATGCAGAAGAAATGCACCGAGCTGAACAAGCTTTCGCTGAAATATTTGCGAAAGCAATTGAACTTGGTGGCACAATTACTGGTGAACATGGTGTTGGTGCAATGAAAGCTCCATATTTAGAAATGAAATTAGGTAAAGAAGGTATTGCAGCTATGCAAGGAATAAAGCAAGCTTTCGATCCAAACAACATTATGAACCCTGGAAAAATGTTCGCGAAAGACACTCGAAAAAGAGTGGTGGTTGAGCGATGACCACATTAAATAAAGAAAATATTCAAAAAGAATTTAAAGAACGATTAAGTGAAGATGAGCTACTTAACTGTATGCGATGCGGTTTTTGTTTACCTACTTGTCCTACCTACATTCAATCCGGATATAAAGAGTCACATTCACCACGCGGACGTATCGCATTAATGAAAGCAGTCGTTGATGGTTTAATCGAACCAGATGAAGATGTTGAAAATACATTAAACGTTTGTCTTGGTTGCCGTGCTTGTGAGCCTGTTTGTCCATCTGGTGTAAATTATGGACATTTATTAGAAGAGGCTCGAGATATTATTAATCAAAATAAAAAATTCTCAATGCCAGTGAAAGCTGTTCGAAAAGTCGTTTTTGAAGGATTATTCCCCCATCAAAATCGAATGCGAACATTAACCGGACTAATCGGATTTTATCAACGTTCTGGTTTACAAACGCTAACACATAAAACAGGTATTATGAAGTTATTCCCTGAAACACTTGCAACGATGGATCTCGTTTTACCAAAAGTCCCTAAAATGAAAGCAATGAAAGATCGTCCTTCATTTTTACCTGCAGAAAGTACAAAGAAAAAACAAGTTGCATTCTTCGCAGGCTGTTTAATGGATACGATGTTTTTAGAAACAAATAACGCAACGATGAAACTTCTTCAATTAGCTGGTTGTGATATTGTTATTCCGAAAACACAAAGTTGCTGCGGTGCATTGCATGGACATGCTGGTGAAAAGAGTGGAGCAAAAGAATTAGCAAAGCGAAATATAAAAGCATTCGAAGATTTAAACATCGACTATATTATTACGAATGCAGGAGGTTGCGGAGCTTACCTCGTAGACTATGATTATCTTTTAAAGGATGATCCGGATTGGGCTGAACGTGCTAAGCAGTTTGTTTCTAAGATTAAAGATATTACTGCTATACTAGTAGAACTAGACTTCCATAAGCGAACTGACTTACGACTCACGCCGCAGGTTATTACGTATCAAGACTCTTGTCATTTACGCAATGTTATGCGCACATCTTCTGAACCTCGTATGTTACTAGAGGCTATCCAAGGTGCAACATATCGAGAAATGAAAGATGCGGACCGCTGCTGTGGCTCTGCTGGTATTTACAATATTGTTCATTCAGAGTTATCAATGGAATTTCTAGATTACAAAATGGACCGTGTGCATGAAACAGACGCAGCAACCATTGTTACTGCAAATCCAGGTTGTTTATTACAAATGAAATTGGGTATTGAGCGAGAAGGGCTTTCTCATAAAATGAGAGGAATTCACATTGTGGATTTATTATTAGAAGCAATTGAAACTAACTCGTAATAACTCGTAACATACGTAATAATAGGAAAACGGCTATCTCCTTCGTCTATGTAAAGAGATAGCCGCTTTTTTGTCTGCTACAACATTAAAAATATGTTACTTTATTATAAAAAAGAACAACAGAAACATTACAGTTTTGTAAAAATCAATCCATTATATTCCTCAAAAAATCGCTCAAACCATTGATACAATAGGATTCTTCATTTTCTATTTAGGTAACTTTATCCAAAAACCCCCTCTTAAAACCAAGTATAAAAACACTATAAATTCCTTTTATACTCTATATTTCTCTTATTTTTGCTCCCTTCTTCTCTTAGGATAAATTAGGTAATTTTAAAGTCTATGAATTTTTTTCCATCTTTTTTCTCGCAAATTGTATGCTACGATGAATTTGTCAGTCAGACAGGCTGTCAAAAACAAATCGTGTGAAAACAAATTAAAACTTTATATAGGGGGACACACATCATGAAAAAGCGTGTTTTATTATCTGTAGCTGCTGCAACAGCTCTTACTTTAGGAGTATCTTCTCTAGATGCACAAGCTGCAACAGTACAACCATCTAACATAAAGGTTCAAAATATTCAGCATTCAAAAGTGATGATGAAGCAAATGAGCCAACAAGAACTACAAGCATTCTTACAATCTATGGGAGTTGAATCATTAGCACAATGGCAACAAGGAAACTTCCAACCAAACTGCTTCATTCCTGGTCAACAACCTACTGAAAATGTTGTAACTGAGCAACCAACAGCTAAGCCAGAAACTCAAAAGCCTGCTGAGCAAAAACCTGCCGAGCAAAAGCCTGCTGAAGAAGTTCAAAAACCAGAAGCTCAAAAGCCTGCTGAAAACAACAATACGCAAAAACCTGCTGAACAAAAACCAGCTGAGCAAAAGCCTGCTGAAGAAGCAAAATCTTTAAGCGAGTTCGAACAACGTGTTGTTGAATTAACAAACGCTGAGCGTGCAAAACAAGGCTTACCAGCACTAAAAATCGATACTGAATTAAGCAAAGTAGCACGTATTAAGTCTGAAGACATGCAAAAAAACAACTACTTTGATCATAACAGCCCTACATACGGGTCTCCGTTTGACATGATGAAGAAATTTGGTATTTCTTATACATCTGCAGGTGAAAACATCGCTCAAGGCCAACGTACACCTGAAGAAGTGGTACAAGCTTGGATGAACAGCGCTGGACACCGTGCAAACATCTTAAATAACGGCTTCACTCACATCGGTGTTGGTTATGTAGAAAGCGGCAACTACTGGACACAACAATTTATTACAAAGTAAATAGATTAAAAGAGTCTTCTCATAATGAGAAGACTCTTTTTTAAGTTTCATAACTTTCTATTATGTATGAATAGAAAATATATAACATAAATAGCATAGATCCACAGCTTATTACACTAAGCAATACATAAAATCCCCACTCTAAGTTCAAAAACAATGAAAACAATATGCCACATGCCATCACTTGAAAAATCCGTCTACTTACTAAACGAATTTTTTGTAATTTAATTGGGTCTTTTTCTTTGCCTTTTATTTTCTTAAATTCTTTACTCAGCATAAAAAGAAACATACTAATCCCAATCGTTAATCCTGTTTGAAAGGATATCAAATCCTCAAAATTAATAAAGAGGATAAGCATATGAATAAACAACATAAATAACGTAATTTTCTTTATAAATCCGTCTATAATACCATGCTCTCTTTCATTAAACTTAAATATATTATGTGAAATAATATACAAAAATCCATATGAAAAAATAATAAAACAAGGAATAAATGCTACAACAACTTGTTTACTCATAAACTCGTTTGGCTCACCATTTACATTCCAATGTACTGCCATACGAGTTGGTAAATAGGGATAGAGACATAGAGTAACTAAAAGACAAGCGAAAAATATTCCAAGTACATACTTATATTTGATCAAGTGATTCTCACCTCTCTTTTCTCTTAACGGCTTCGCTTCTTTTAGAGAAATCCCTGCAAAAATCTACTTTTTTCAAATTAAAACTTATACTTTACGCATTTTCTTTTTGAAATTCTCTTATTTTATTATCTAACTTTGTAGGAAACGGCACATCAACTTCAATCGCTTCTTTCGTAATTGGATGCAAGAAATTTATCTTCATCGCATGCAATGCTTGACTGGACATATATTTTGTTTGTCCACCATATAATACATCCCCAACTAGTGGATTACCATTATGGCTCATATGAACACGAATTTGATGCGTTCTACCCGTTTCTAATTGTAACGTTACGAAAGTCGTGTTTTGCTTCTTAAAATACTTTTCTACTTTATAATATGTGATAGCTTGGTCACCTTTTGGAGAAATACGACGCCTTGTAGCATGATGGCGATCCCTTCCAATAGCAGCATCAATCGTTCCTTGTTTCTTCTTTACTTTCCCTTCAACGAGCGCTGCGTACGTCCTTTTAATTTTTCGTTCCATTAATAAACGATCCATAATTGCACCAGCAATTCTATGCTTAGCAAATACGACACCACCTGTCGTATCTTTATCTAAACGATGAATATGACGCACCTTCGTCTCTAAACCTTGCATTTGAAAATGAAAAGCAACAAGATTTGCAAGCGTCCCGGTTCCACCTTTTTCAGCAGGATGTGTGTCCATTTTCTCTGGTTTATTTACGATGAGTACGTGATCATCTTCGTATACTACATGCAATTCACCATATTCTGGATTCACACCGTACTCTTCCTCCGCAAACATATGAACTTGTAACTTATCGTTCTCTTTTAAAAGCTCGTTCCATCTTCTTTGTTCTCCGTTAACCGTAACACCTTTTTCCATACGAAGCTGATGTAATAGCTTTTTCGGTATTTCCCATTCTACTTTTAATACCGATTCAATACTTATACCATTCCATTTAGCTGGAACGGTAATTTCACACCATTCGCCCTTTTTCTTTGTTTCCATACTGTTTATCACCTTATTTCTATTGATTCTCTCATTGTAACGGAAAACACACTTTGGTGCACCGTCAAAAATAGAGGACAGTCTTATAATAGACTGCCCCTCAAGCTCTAAGTCTTTTCATTTCTAACAATACTTCTTCAGCTTTTTGTTCATATGATAAATCTTTAAAGAAATCCGCCAACCTTTTATAGTCATTGTAAGCATCTAATAAATCGTCCATCCTTTCTATTTTCATCACTTGTTGTTTTTGTTTCATTTTTACTGGATAACGATAACCTGATACTTCTTGTATTTTGTAATACTCATCCTCTACTTGAACGACCTTTACAAGTTCTTCCTCCTCTGCATCCATCGTATACCCGTCAAATTCTCTAAGTAGTTCATAAATGATATGAGTCCATTCATCTTTTGGATAAAATCCCTTTTCTAACCGATAACCGACAATGCGATACATATGCCCATCGTTTTCTGCAAACTGTACTGTATCATTTAACTTAAACTTAAAATAACGAAACATTGCCTTCACCTACTTGTATGTAATGTTCTTATCACATACTATTTGCAAAATGTAGGTCTTGCTATTCATAAAAAAATGCTCATCAATATGATGAGCATTTTTTTACGATGATTTTTCTCGTTTTTTTCGAAATGGTAACCACCAATTCCAGTCTCCAAATAACTTCATTAAGCTTGGAACGAGCATAAGACGAATAATTGTTGCATCAAGAAATATTGCTAATGCCACGCCAAGCCCCATCTGCTTTACTGGTAAAATATCAGTAAATGCGAATGCACCCGTTACAACAATCATAATTAATGCAGCTGATGTAATGATTCTACTTGTTGAAACGAGCCCTTCTAACGTTGCTTGATCGTTATCTCCTGTTTCTTCATAGAGCTCGTGAATACGTGAAATAAGAAATACTTCATAATCCATACTAAGCCCAAATACGAGGCCAAAAATGAAGATTGGTAAGACAAACAGAACCGGACTCGCTTCTAAACCGAAATGACCACCTTCAAATAACCAAACAACAATTCCAATGGTTGCACTCAAACTAAGTATATTCATAATAATTGCCTTAATTGGAATGAGTATAGATCGGAATGCAAATAATAATATAACAAAGGTCGATCCAAATATAACAGACATACCAATTACAACTTTATCTTTAATTTCATCTTCTAATTCTTGTTGAAACGTCGTCATTCCGCCTAGATAATACGTAACATTCGTTTCTTTATAGTTCTTTTTAAAGTCACGCACCCACTGTTTTGCAGTCTCTGTACGTGGTTTTGTTTTCAAAAAAACTTCTATCGTCGTCTTATTCCCTTTTGTGTATGCTTCAAATACAGGAGTTAGTTTTGCTGCTTCTGGCGACTGCAATATTCCAGCAACTTGATCTGCTTTCATTCCAGTTAACCCGTCGTATAAACTTCTTACTTCATGTACTTTTTTATCATCTTTTAACTTTTGAACGACTTCTTCTATCTTTTGTAGACTTTCTTTTTCTTTCATATCTTTTTTCGTCTCTACAACTAACGTAACATCAGCGTGTGTTTTGACAGTTTTATTAAATGCTTCTTCATACTTTTCATACGCAATCCTTGTATCACTCTTTTCAGGTAAAGCTTCAACACTAGGGAACTGCAAATTAGCTGTACGTAACGGTAATAAGCAAATAACAATAAATGTTGTAACAACAACAATCATTGCAATTGGATGTTTCATCACAAATTGTGCAAATTTACGCCATGCTTTTGCCGGCGTATGTGCTACTTGATTCTTTTTTAATATTTTTTTACCGATTAACGATAATAACGCTGGAAGAAGTGTGAGTGAGAATAAAATACTCATAATCACAACAATCATTCCGCTAATTGCGACAGATTGAATATAATCTATCTTAAAGAAAAACAAACCGGATAACCCAACAAATACGCATAATCCTGAAAATACAATTGCACGTCCTGCCGTCTGATATGTAATTGCTATCGCTTCTTTTACCGTTCGTTTAGCAACTTCCTCTCGAAAACGGTTCACAAATAATAGCGCAAAATCAATAGATAGTGCAAGTCCAATCATCGGTGCAACGTTTAACACGAAAATAGATAGTTCTTTATCCACACCGATGAAATACAATATACCCATCGTGCTAATAACACTAAGCGCTCCATTCAAAATCGGTAAAATTGATGCCAAAAGGCTACCAAACGAAAATAGTAATACAAGAAACGCAATTGGTAATCCAATCATTTCTGCTACTTTTAAATCATTTTGCGTTCTTTCATTAATCTCTTGATTAATTTTCGGAAATCCTGTAGGTGTTACTTTTAATGCTACATTACTTTCTTTCTCAATCTCATTAGCAAATTGTAATGTCTTTTCCATTCTTTCTTTATTTGTTTTCCCGGAAAATAAAATTGTTGCATAACCGATGTCATCTTGTAGCATTTCTTTATTTTGGATTGGGTGATGGAAAGATTCATAGTTCTCTTTCTCTTGAACATTCTTTACAATTTCATCTATTCGCTTTTTAAATTCCTCATGCGAAGCATCTTTATTTTTCTCAAAAACGAGCAGAAGCGTATCTTGAGACTTCTTAAAATCTTTATCTAAAATTTCTTTTGTTTTTTGATAGTCTCCTTCCGTTTGGAAACCGTCACCACCTAATACTCCCGGTAGCTTTGGAGCAAAAATCCCAAGTGCGATTGCAAGCAACAGTAACGCTACAATTACTGTATAACGAAATTGATACAAAAAAGCTCCTAACTTCCCCCACTTATCAACTTTATGAACATTTGTCTTCACACATTTTCACCTACTTTAAATAATTCAATTGTCACTTATACTGTATCATATCTTTATACAAACAAAAAACGCCTAGGAACACTATAATGATAGTTTTTCCAGGCGTTTTTTCTATCTCTCTTTATTAAGCCCCAATCTCTCAGTAAGTAAACGATGATAGTAAATAGCGATAACTAACAAAATACCACCTACGCAGTAACCAGCTAAAATATCAGTTGGGTAATGTACATCTAAAATGACTCTACTTAATCCAATCGATAGGATTACTATACCCATCAAAATCGTTATGACACATTTCCCAGCTATGCTTTTCAAATTAGCAGCAATGATATAAGCAAGAAATCCAAATGTCATAATCGATAGCATTGCATGTCCACTAGGAAAACTATATCCAAGTGCATCTAACGCTTCATTTAATGACGGACGTTCTCTCTTTACAATCTCTTTTATCCCTTTATTCACAAGATGTGTTATTAAAATTCCCATTGGATACACAATCATCGCAGCATAATAACGCTTCTTCCAAAAAACAAGCAAACTTATAACGAGCGTAGCAGCTATCCCAATTGCTGACCCCAATTTTGTAAAGTACGAGAAAAATGTAAGGGAACTTTCCGTTTGTAGCCCTTTTACTAATCCGCGGACATATGTATCCATTACTGTAACGCCACCTGCATGTACGCGCCAAGCAACAATACTAAATACAGCAAATAATAAACCGATACATATTACCTCATACTGATGTAACTTCTTCTTCAAACGATTTCCTCCTACTATGAAAAAATGCGATTTCTACTTTAGAAACCGCATTTTCTTACTTATTTACCTTTTGTTTTTAGCTCTGTCCAGTAACGATCATAGTCTTTTAACTTATCGTCTACATCAACAAGCCATTCTGTACGATCTAACTCTTCTTTCGTTAAGAAAATCATGTGATTATCACGGTATTCTTTACTATGAAGAGGATGAGCTTTTTCATTTGGATTACTGTAACCAATTGACTCGTAGTTTTTCACACTTACTTTTTCATCAAGTAAGTAGTTCATAAACTTCTCAGCAAGCTCTTTATGTTTTGCACCCTTTGGAATTGCTAACGTATCAGCCCAAATTGTGCCGCCTTCTTTTGGTACAACGTATTCTACATCTTTATTATCTTTTGCGATAAATGCTGCATCTCCAGACCAAACTGTTCCGATCCAAGCATCTTCTGTAATGAATTTTTGTTTAATGTTATCTGTATCAAATGCTAATAAGTTTGGAAGCAGCTTCTTTAAATCATCTGCTGCTGTCTTTAACTCTGCATCTTCTTTTGTACTGTTTGAGAACCCGTGCTTCTTAAGACCCACTCCTAATACTTCACGAGAATCGTTTAATAACGTTACATGTCCTTTATATTTCTCATTCCATAAGTCAGCCCAGCTTGTAGGTGCTTCTTTCACATACTTTTTATTGTATGCAATCCCTGTTACACCCCAAGTGTACACTAAAGAATATTTATTCTCTGGATCAAACGCAGGTGTTTTGAAATTAGAAACCATGTTTTCGATATTTGGGATATTCTTTTTATCTAACGGCGCTAATAAATCCATTTTTGCCATTGTTTTAACCATGTAATCAGATGGTTGAATTAAATCATACTTTGCGCCACCAGCTTGTAATTTCGCAAGCATTTCTTCGTTACTTGCGTACTTATCATAGTTAATTTTCACATTATACTTCTTTTCAAAATCTCTTAGCACTTGCTCATCAAAATTGTCAGCCCAGCTATAAATATTTAATTCTTCTTTCTTTTCACCACAACCAGCAAGCACACCAGCAACAAGGCTAAAGCTAATTGCTGCGCCAGCTATTCTTTTCATTAATTTCATCGGTTTATTACCCCCTCGTACTTTCTATATCGTTCGTATTATAAAGGAAGGTGTCCTCCAGAGTTTTCTTCACCATCTGCACCTTTGTTACGGAAGATTTCAGATAGAACCATTAATCCTACGATAGCAACAATTAAAATTGTAGAAAGAGCATTAATTTCTGGTGATACTCCGCGCTTAACCATACTGTAAATGTATAATGGCAATGTTGTTGATCCTGGTCCTGATACGAAGAAACTAATTACAAAATCATCAATTGATAATGTGAATGTTAATAATGCTGCTGAAATAACTCCCGGTGCAATTGCTGGGAACGTTACAAAACGAAACGTTTGCCAAGGCGTTGCTCCTAAATCATTTGCAGCTTCTTCTAAGTCACGTCCCATACTTGAAAGACGCGCAGCTAAAATAACAACAACAAACGAAATACTAAATGTAATATGTGCAATAATAATCGTTGTTTGTCCAAGTTCCATTCCTAGCTGACTGAAAAGAATTAGTAAAGATAATCCCATTAAAATATCAGGAATTAAAATTGGTAAATATACAAGGCCATTAATAGCCCCTTCGAAACGATATTTATAACGATGTAAAGCAATCGCAAAGAATACACCAAGTACCGTTGTCACAATCGTTGTTATAACTGCAATCGTAATACTATTTACAAATGCATCAATAACATCTTGTTTTTGAAATAAATCTGTATACCAATGGAATGTAAAACCTTCCCACTCCGCATTAATGCGAGAGTCGTTGAAAGAATAGACCATTAAAACCATCATTGGAAAATACAAGAATAACAAAATTAACCAAGAATAAGAAACTAAAAACTTCTTCATCTTTGCCTATTCCCCTCCGTTCTCATTATATTTATATACTTTCGTTGCACGATAATATAAGTAAATTAACAGAACAGAGAATAGAACAACGATAATCGATAACGCAGATCCAAACGGCCAGTCACGTGCACCTAAGAATTGGTTTTGAATAACGTTTCCGATTAATGCTACTTTCGATCCGCCCATCACGTCTGATACAACAAACATTCCGATAGAAGAAACGAATACTAAAATAGAACCAGTCGCAATTCCTGACATTGTCATCGGCACTGTTATATTCCAAAATGCCTTTATTGGTGTTGCTCCTAAATCATAAGCCGCTTCTAGCTTACGCTTATCCAGCTGCTCAATTGCTGCATACACTGGTAAAATCATAAATGGTAATAAAGAATAGACCATTCCGAGTATTACAGAAGGCGTATTATATAATAAATTTAACGGTTCACTAATAATGCCGAGTTTTAATAACAACGTATTCACAAGACCTTGTGAACGTAAAATAACAATCCATGCGTATGAACGAACAAGAAAGTTAATCCAAAACGGGATCGTTGCCAATAATAAAAGAATAGAACGATATTTGCGGTCAACAATTGTAATTGTATACGCAAATGGATAACCAATTAATAAACATATTACTGTAGTAATAACTGCAATCTTAACAGTTTCCCATAACGTTCCTAAGTACAATGGATCAAACACACGGGATATATTCTCCAGCGTAAATTGCATTTCTACTGTCCCGTATGCTCCGCGCTGCATGAAGGCAAATCCTAATACGAATACGAGCGGGATTAGGAAGAAAATTAACAGCCACGCGACTGTAGGTAGTGCGAGTAATTTCCCTTTTTTCAATTTAAGGTCACCTCGTCCTCTTGCTCCCAGCCTACATATACATTATCTCCAATGCTCCACTGCGCTGCCTCTTCAGCAGTTTGATATGCCATTAGTAATTCTGATGTTTTCTCATCACGTACATAAAGCTTCTCCATATTTCCGACAAACTCGATATCTTCAATATGTCCAAGATGGTATTCTTTTAAAATTGGTTCTTCAACCGAACGTACTTTCACATTTTCAGGGCGAATTGCTACATAGCCTTCCCCATTTTTCACAATATTATTTTCACCAATGAATGTCGCAACGAACAATGTTTTCGGCTTATTATAAATTTCTTTCGGCGTTCCAATTTGTTCGATATGTCCTTTATTCATAACGACGATACGATCGCTCATGCTCATTGCTTCTTCTTGATCGTGCGTTACGTATATAAACGTAATTCCTAAATTACGTTGTAAGTTTTTCAATTCACGTTGCAAGTCTTTTCGTAACTTAAAGTCAAGCGCTCCAAGTGGCTCATCTAATAGTAATACACGCGGATTATTTACAATCGCTCTTGCAATTGCAACACGCTGCTGTTGTCCACCAGAAAGCTTAGCAGGTTTACGATTACGGAACTCAAGTAACTGCGTTAAACGCATTGCCTCTTCAGCACGCTCTTTCTGCTCTGCTGCTGATACTTTCTGCATTTTCATACCAAAACAAATATTCTTCTCTACTGTCATATGTGGGAATAGTGCGTAATGTTGGAACACTAGGTTCATATGACGCTTATATGGCGGCAAATCGTTAATTCTTTCATCATCTAATAAAAGATTCCCTTTAGTTGGAGTTTCAAATCCTGCGATCATACGAAGTAAAGTCGTTTTCCCGCAGCCACTCGGCCCTAAAATTGTTAAAAACTCTCCCTCTTTAATATCTAAAGAAAGAGGTGGGATAATCACTTGATTTCCAAAATGTTTTTCAACTGCTTCAACTTTAATAATCTTTTTCATTTTCCCGTCCTATCTACCTTAAATTTTAAATTTTTATATTCATGAATAAATATTTATGTTCTATAGACTATTTTTTGTTTCGATCCAAACAAAAATGGTTATTTAGCAAGCGTTCGTTTCTATTCTTTATGTAGTATGTTTGATTCATTTTCGCATGATACATAACGTCGAACAGAAAAACCCCTTCCATCGCGAAGGGGCTATTATCATACGGCTACGCCTACTGATAAACACCATCATCATTTTAACAACTTTCGTATGAATTTTAAAGCACTTTTTGTAGAAGAGTAACGAATTTTCATGTCGAATGCTGTAGATTGGGCTAAAATGCTTTTATAATGTGAAAAAGTCCGAAAACTTTCTTCCCCATGATAACCCCCTAATCCACTACTTCCAACACCCCCAAAAGGTAAATATGGCGTGGCAAGATGGTAGACAACATCATTAATACAGCCTCCACCATATGAAATATTACTCGTCACTTTCTTTTGTACTTCTTTATCTTCCGAAAATACATATAACGCTAACGGCTTCGGATGTTGCTGGATTGTGCCAATTACCTCTTCTATATTGTCGTACTCTATGATTGGTAAAATCGGGCCAAAAATTTCATCTTCCATAACAGCATCTTGCCATGTAATATCCGCTAGCACTGTCGGTTCAATATGTAATGTATCTTTCTTATAGTTTCCACCAATTACGACTTGACCATCTTGTAAAAATCCACATAATCGTTCAAAATGACGCTCACTTACAATACGCACGTAATTTTCATTTTGCAAAGGTTCTTTACTATACTGCTCTGTGATTTCATGTCGCAGTGCCTCAACTAGCTGTTCTTTCACGGAAGAATGCACGTACATATAATCAGGCGCTACACATGTCTGCCCTGCATTTAAAAACTTACCCCAAACAATTCTTCTTGCTGTCATCTCTATCTTTGCATCTTTATGTACAATACAAGGACTTTTCCCGCCAAGTTCTAACGTAAGCGGCGTCAACTGTTTCGCTGCTGCTTCCATTACAACTTTTCCAACGCCAACACTACCAGTAAAGAAAATATAATCAATTGGTTCCCTCAGCAAAGATGTACTCTCTTCAACGCCACCTTCTACTACCGCTACAAGCTCTTCTGGGAATAATTCACCTAACATTCTCTTAAGCACTTTTGAAACGCTTGGCGTTAACTCTGACGGCTTTAAAACGATTGTATTTCCAGCTGCAAGTGCTCCTACAAGTGGTGCAATTGCTAATTGAAAAGGATAGTTCCACGGTGCAATAATAAGCGTCACACCATACGGCTCTGGCACTACTTTTCCTTTTGATCCAAAATGAGTGAGTGCTGTTCGAACTCGCTTCGGTTTACTCCACGATGACATATGTTTCAATTGAAAGGAAATTTCTTTTAATACATATCCAACTTCCGTTGTAAACGACTCGTGAACTGACTTATTTAAATCTAATTTCAATGCCTGAAATATTTCTTCTTCAAAACGCTGAATGCCTTCATAAAGCTTCTTCAAATTATTCTTTCTCATTTCGATGCTTCTCGTATGCCCTTTTAAAAAATATTCCTTTTGCCTACTTACAATAGAGGTAATACTCATTCACTCACCTTCTCCCACTATTTTTATCCAATTCTTTCATTATTTATATAGACTTCATATATAACAAATTTCTATTCTTAAAGTTACATTATATATGACTTTTTCAGCTATATAAAATTCATTGCTCACAAAAAAACTACCGAAAGAAAATCTCTCGGTAGTTTCACAGTATTAACGATATAAACGAACAGCACCTGCAGAATTATCATCAGCTTGTCCTACTACTTCAAACTTCAGACCAAGCTTCGGTAAAATACGTCCTGCATCTGGAATCTGTTGATTAATATACGTTTTCGAATCATCAAATTTCGGTACACCCGCTAAGCCATCATACGTATACGTTCCACGCGTTGGAGATACAACTTTCCAAGCTGGCGTTTTATCGAATGAGAATGCAGCATCAGCGATTTGGAATCGTGTACTACTTTCAATTGTCGGTTTACCATTTAAAGTCCCTACAATTGCTTCTGGATGAGAATCAACTACACCAAGGAAACCATGTCCTGGATGTAAACCAACCCAGTTATCTGCGTAAGCTGAGTCTGCATACCATACAACCATACCTGAGTTATATTCTGGACCGCGAGCAAATTTCAATGCGCTATCTGATCCAGTATGGTTTCTCCACTCTACGTAGTAATTATGTTTTTTCTTCTCTGTTCCGCTAGATACAACGAAACCATCTAATTTTAATTGTGGTGTACCTTCTGCATCATCAGAGAATACTACTTTACCATCCACTGTTAATGAAGCATTATCAAGTAGGAAACCATTTAATGCTAAACCACCATCCGTAATGTACTCAAACGTTAATTTTACTTTTTTACCTTTGAATTGACTTAAATCATATGATTTGTCAATCCATTTTCCATTTGTCGAATCTGCATTTCCATTATTTGCTTTCTCGCCAAGTCTTTCAATTAACGTTTTTTGACCATCTTCTGTTACAGCATGTACTTCAAGGAAATCATACTCTGCTTCGATTTCATATAACGATTTGAAATCAAATTTCGCATTCGTTGCATTCGTTAAATCGAACAGTGGTGTTTCTAACGTTGTATGAAGATTGTCACCTTTTGTACTGTAGTAATACTGTTTACCAAATGCTGGTGCAATTGTTTTTACATCTTTATCTGGTAAGTTAACACGAATCATACCTGGACGGTTAGATTTCGTAACACTTTGATCTAAATATGTTGCTAGACCGATACCTTTATTTAATTTCTCGTAATCTACTTCTACGATATTTGCCCAGTTACCACCGATTGTTTTTTGGAAAAACTCTTTATTTTGTGGTGAAAAACTCGTCGGTGTTGTTCCAGCGATTTTACCCGCCCAGCTGCCGCCACTCATAACAGACCAAGCTTGAATTGGCTCACCATGACCCGTATAGTCTGTATCATACTCATCTGGAAGACCTAAATCATGACCATATTCATGCGCGAATACACCAACTGCGCCATCTTCTGGTTCAATTGTGTAGTCGAATGCTGCCATCTTTCCGCCCCAATATGGAACTTTCGCTTGTGTACCTTCAATTGCGAATGGTTTTGGTCCAACTGTCCAGCGATGTGACCAAATTGCATCATCACCTAATTTACCACCGCCAGCTTCTTGTCCAACACCCGCATGAATAATCATTAAATGATCGATTAAACCGTCAGGTTGATTTTGATTTCCATCACCATTTACATCGTATTGATCGAACTGATCAAACTGTGATAAATCAAGACCGCTATCTACAGCTGCCTTTAATGCATCTTTTACTAGATCACGTGGTCCTTTTGGTCCTTTATTATCATGACCTGTAGCAGCATCTGCACCGTAATCAGCAGCTTTACCAGGAACTGTTAACCATTTTGTAACTGTTCCATCCACTGTGTAACTACCACCGGATTGCTCTTCGTAATATTGTTTAAACGTTTCGATTTTGCTACCATCCTCTAATGCGAATGGCTCATTACCAAATAACATTTTTTCATAATGCTCTTTGTTAAAATCGTCAGTATACATATAACCAGGTTCTTTATCAATATTGTTATGTTTAAAGTCAGCGTACTCTACAAGTAAAACGAGTACTTTATCTTTACGAACTTCACCGTTATATTCTTTTCCCTTTGCTGGAGAAGTTGGTACTTTACCATTTAGACCACCCTTAACTGGGCCTGTCGCTGCAGGTGTCCCTGTTGCTGGCTGATTTAGTTTTTCTTTCGTGTCTGCTTTCGCATCTTTCACTTTCTTTAAAAAGTCAGATGCTTCTTTCGTAAGTTGATCCCCATTTGTTGCTTCTTTCCCAGGATTTTCACCCTTTTTGTTCTCTACATACTTTTCAACAGCTTTCTTTGTTTCTTTCTCTGAAGCTGAAGAATCAATTACCCCACGTTTTTTCAGTGCATCTGCTAAACGTTCTTCTGGAATTAAATGATCATCGACTGGGCTCGTAGCTGTCTTATTCACAGGTGTTTCAGCATATGCAGATTGAGTGCCAGCTCCGAATGAAAGGCCTAATACAGCTGTTAAAGCGATTGATGACAAAACTTTGAACGGTTTCTTGTTCATCCCATATTTCCTCCCCTAATAAATAATATGTATTACAAATTGAATTTTATTAAAAATTCAATATTTTTTCAATATTTAGTCATATTATGTAATGTTTTTAATATATTTGTAAAAATTTCATAGTTAGCATACGAATATATCACAATTCAACAATGTTTTCTGAAAATATTGAAAGTTTTTATCGAACAATTTATAATTTCCATAGAGGGAGTTTAATGGGGATTTTATCTTTGTTTCATCTACAAAATATTTGATAATTCACTATATAAAACACAAAATCCGATTGCATTATCATGTATTCTGTAGCAGCAATTATGACCGATAATTAGGGAGGAATTACATTTGTACAAAGATAAGACAGACGCACTGGATCAAGAATGGATTGATTTAATACTTGAAGCTCTAGATGCTGGTATCGCCATGCAAGACATTGAGCAATTTTTCCAACGTATGAAGCCATCCAGTCAGGCTCAATAGGTTTGTTCTTTTTAACGAAGTTTATGTTATAATAATGACATCATAAGACAACTACATATTGATAGAAAGGTGCGCAAATATGATTGGAGAACGTATAAAACGCCTTCGTTTACAAAAAGGGATTTCATTAACTGAACTTGCCGAAAAAGCTGGCGTTGCTAAATCTTACATTAGTTCTATAGAACGAAATTTACAAAAAAACCCTTCCATTCAGTTTCTTGAAAAAATCGCAGCAGTTCTACAAATTCCAGTTGATACTTTACTTCATGATGAAACAACAAAGGAAACTAACCTAGACTCCGAATGGACACAACTCGTTAAAGATGCAATGAACTCTGGTGTCTCCAAAGAACAATTTCGTGAATTTCTTGAATTTACAAAGTGGAAGCAAAATCAAAAATAATAATAGAAAGAAGTGCTTACAACCAGCACTTCTTTTTCTTTATAAAAAAAAGCGGGAATACCCGCTTTTTTATTATTTTTCTTCCCCAGCTTCTTGGTTAGCATTGAATGTCCATTCTAAATTCAATGTATCACCTTGGAAGATATTTTGGTCTTTTCCATCATCTACAAATTCAAATTGCACCCATAGATAATCCTCTGTACCAGCTGCTAATCCACCCTTTTCTCCCCACTCAGGAGCAAAGATGTCTTTAGCTAAAAGATCTGGATCCACATTTTGTAAGTCTGCTAAAGTTGTTTCGTATACAGGCTCACTTTGTTTATCCCAGTTCCAAAGGAATTTTACTTTAACGTGCTTACCAAAGTCTTCACCAGCATTATCACCTTTTGCATCTTTAACAGTATACTTTGTTGCTAATTTAACGTCTTTAATAGTTAACGAACCGCTGTTTTGTAATAAGAACTCTTTCTTAACAGAATCCCCTGGTTTTAAATCTTTAATATCTACAAGCGTCTTAGGGTTTAATGTAAGGTCTAACGTCCCAGCTGCAAATGTATTGTTTGATACTTCTTTATCGCTAAAGAATGCAAATGTTCCTCCACCAATTAAAGCTAACCCCAATGCTGCTGATGCAACTCCCATACCTAATTTCTTTTTCAGACTCACAATCAATTCCCCCTAGCTTTTTTTTATATTTTTATCACTTATTTTTCAATAAGAGATGTAAAGAAAACTATATTAGCTTAGCTAATATGTGTTCTTTTTTAAAAACCTTATGTTCATTATAACGAACAAACCTATATAAACACAACACATATTTATTAATATTTTCAGTTATTTTTATTGCTCAATATTATTTAGACTTTTCAGAAAAACGAATGATAATTTATATCTTTTTTCACACTCAAATCATTTAATACTATAAGAAAAAGCAAAACAAAGAGGTGAGGGCTAACTTTCCCTCACACTCGTATAAATATTACTAGTCTTGCTTATTCGTTCACACCCTCTTACACCACATTCTTGTTTTCCGGCTGTTTCACTAAAGCAGTTACTCCGCTTTCTTCTGCTCTTCTACTTTCTTTTGTTCTTCTACTTTCTTCTGTTCTTCTACTTTCTTTTGTTCTTCTGCTTTCTTCTGTTCTTCTACTTTCTTCTGTTCTTCTGCTTTCTTCTGTTCTTCTACTTTCTTCTGTTCTTCTACTTTTTTCTGTTCTTCTACTTTCTTCTGTTCTTCTACTTTTTTCTGTTCTTCTACTTTCTTCTGTTCTTCTACTTTCTTTTGTCCTTCCGCTTCAATTGCAACGTTTAATTGTTGCTGAAGAGCCTGAATTTGCTCATCAATAGCTTTCAAGCTAATTTCTTTCTCAATATAGTCACGTTTCTCTTTGATACTGCGAAAGCCTTCATTTACATATACGGACACTTGCTGCATCGACTCATCTTTATTTACCTTTAATTCTTCTTGTATTTGATTGTAAGGAGCTTCTATTTCAGTATATACATTTTGCAGAGCTTCCTTCTCAGCAACAATTTTCTCACGCCCTTGTTGCCATACAGAAATCGCCTGTTTTATTTCTTCAATAGAAGTTGCTTTCGATTTTCCCTTCATCGTTCCATACTCACGCTCAATAAACTGTTTATGTTTCTCAGATTGCTCTTTTAACGTATTAACTGTTTTCGGAAATATAATTGCTGTAGAAAGCGTCGCTTCTACTTTCGTTTCATGAATGAACGCCGCTTCTGTATGAGTCATAATTTGAGATCCTAAATAAAACGTAATAGAACACATACACGGCAATATAAGCATCTTTTTAAAATTACGCGGTCTTTTCAGCATCTTAATCTCTCCCATCGAACATTACGTTCTTTATACAGAACATTATCTATATTATAGTAAAGAACTATTAAAATTGATAGACAAATACTAGAAAAATAGAAAAAGGGCTATCCATGTGATAGCCCTTTTTGTTATTATCTTTCTTCACCTGCTGTTTGTTGTGCATCAAACGTCCAATTTAATTGTAACTTATCGCCTTGGAATTGATTTTGATCTTTTCCATTATCAACGAACTCAAATTTCACTTTGAATTTATCAGATTTACCTGCTGAAATACCTTTTTCATCCCAGAACCAAGCCGATAAATCATTATCTACAGCTGTAAGTGTGTCACCTTTTAATTTATCTAAAGTAGTTTGTTTCACAATTGTCTCATGCTTATCTACATTTTTTAAGAATGTTACTTTAATATGTTTACCAAAATCATCTTTATTATCTTTCTTTACATCTTCTACATTATAATCTGTTTTCAGTAAAACCTTTTTAATATCTAAAGATCCTTTATTTTCCAGTTTAAATTCTTTTTCAATTGTATCCCCAGGTTTTAAATTCGATACGTTAACAACTGTTGATGGATTTAATGCTAAATCCAGTGTCCCAGCCGCAAATGTATTGTTTGACACTTCTTTATCACTGAAAAATGCAAATGTTCCTCCACCAACTAACGCTGCTCCTAGTACTGCTGATGTAATACCCATTCCTAATTTTTTCTTTAAAGTCATGTCCATATCCCCTTAATATATATATATTTGTTAACTTCCTAAACGGAAAGTATAACCAAACGAACTAGACGGATTGTTCTACTTTTTTATCTTTCTTTTCTCCGTCAATGCTACGAATAGCCCCAAAAATAGAAATCGCGGAATATCCAAGTAAAAAGACTCCTGGAATAATAAGAAGTAATGCTGCTCCCGCTTTTGAATTCGCATAATTCAGTAAATAACCAACGTACGGAACTGTAATATCTGCATACTTTCCAACTACATTTTCTGCAAGTACTGGCTCTAAATCTGGTCCGTTGTTGTTATCCCCTTTTGTTTCATACATTACTTTTCCATTTGTATCTTTCACACCGATAATACGGTGAGTGATAATTTTTTGATCTTTCTCTTTAAAGGTAATAACATCACCTTTTTGATATTTAGAACCATCTTTGTTTGGTTCTATTGCAATGATTGATCCCGTTAAAAACGTCGGCTCCATTGATCCTGAAAGAACGCTCTTAAATTGATATCCCATCACTGTCGGATCACCACCGCTTGCTTTTGAAGAAATAACTACAAAAGCTAAAAAAACCATCAATGCAAATAAAACAAATGAGATCGCGTTGCTAATTATCTTCCATATTAATTTCATCGTCTCTCTCCCTCTCCGTTGTTTTATATTATTTGAAGTATGCAATGTTCATTTACTCTCGTTCTTTAACAAGAACACAAGTAAATGATATAACGAACTTTAAGTTATTGCAATAAGAAAATTTACAATTATTAGTTAAATATCTTTTTAGCATATAAAAAAGACTGTGACAAAATCTCTCCACAGTCTTTTTACTACTACGTTATTTTTCTTCTGTTTTCATCCCTTTTGTATTACGGCGTAACACTACATATAAAATGGCTCCAAATAATACAATTGCGCCTATCCCAACACTTATTACTTTCACATTTGACTCTTTTTCCTCAGATGCAACTGTATCTTTCTTAGGCATCGCAAAAGTGACATCTTCTGTTGAAAGAACATTTACCGTCGCAATTGTTTGATTATTTTTCGTAATATCAACTGCACCAACTACCTCACCACGATGTATTCCTTTATGATATAAAGATTCTTTATCTAATGCAGCCGCCCGGAAAATAGTTTTCACATTTTTTCCTTCATCTTTCTTAAGCATAAGCTCCGCACTTTGTTCCAACTCAGAATTAACATCTTTATTTAAATATGTTGTTTTTTGATGCCAATTATGTTTATCCAGCACCATTTGCTTCGTAAATTGACCGAAAGAATATTCCGCCATCTGCTTCAAATCTTCATAAATTTCAGGTCTTTGAGAAGCCATTACTACGCTTATAATACGGTTTCCATCTTTCTCATTTAATAAAACAAGTGTATTACGCGCTTCATTCGTAAACCCTGTCTTACCGCCAATGCTATATGGATTTTCAAAAAAATTAGATTTATTAAAAATAGACACCGTCTGCCTAGACGTCGTAACTGTCGTTCTTTTCGTATTCATCGCTTGTAAAATTTCAGGATACTTTTGCACACCCTTCGTAATCATAGCCATATCATACGGCGTCGTATAATGGTTCGGATCATGCAGTCCATTCGGTGTTACAAAGTGGCTATCTTTCGCCCCTAATTGCTTCGCTTTCTCATTCATCATATTAGCGAAATTCTCAACACTCCCGCCAATCCGCTCCGCAATCGCATACGACACATCATTCGCACTCAGCACCATTAAAATCATAAGCGCAGTATTTCTATTAATTGTCTCTCCAGGTTGAAACTCAATTTGATAATTACTCTTCTCTTGATCTAATGCTAATTGTGAAAATGGAAATTGATCCTCTGGCTTTGTATGCTCCATGAGTAAAATCGCTGTTAACACCTTCGTCGTACTAGCAGGATATGCTCGGTGATATGCGTTTTTGTCATACAAAACATCTCCTGTTTTCGCATCAATTGTCGTTGCAAACTGACTAAAAACATTCGGTCCTTCTGCAGGTGGTGGTGCAACTTGTTCTGGATTTACTCCAATATTCGTCTCAGCACGCAATGTCATAGGTGTCAACAAAAACAAACAAATAACTGTAATAAAAACCAAAATTTTCTTAAAATTTACCATATGACTCTCCCTTTTCCATTTACTCCTCTAACAAAATAAGAAATCTACCAATCATATGTAATTTGTATTAAACTGGAAGAATTTTCACTATTTTTTACTATATCATATTTTTACGATAAAGAACATAAATATACAATAAAAATAAGAAGGAATTACTCTTTCTTATCCTTCTCATCTATCAACGAATCTATTAACTTTTGACTAGCTTCCTCGGGCGTAATCTCATCGGTTATCCCCATAAACGACCAACCTTTAGAATCGACCCACTCAACAAACTCTTGTAAAAATTCATCATGTGTAACATCCACATCAAGAATCGAGCCATTAATCGAAATCGTTCTATTTTTAGACACGCGCATCTTGAACGTTTTTCTTACCATTACAACTTTTCTCCCTCTACTTCTGAATATTTATAAAGTGAAACTTTCATCAACCCTCACCAATCGGACTTTTACGGCCATCCCAATCCCAACCTAACTTCTTTACTTTTGCTAAATTTCGAGGTAAGGGATCTTACTGCCCGCAAATAGCGAGATAAAATAATCATGTATCTCTGTTATACATGATTTTCAGTAAATTGTAAAAAGGATATATTGGCCAATTTAAATAGCAAAAATGAAAATCTCTTACCTACGCAAACGTAATACGACATACAATCGCTCATAAATTATTAAATAAATCCATAAAAATATACACTTTAAAACATAATTGAGTAAGCCATTCTAGTCTTTTGGAAGATATTATCTAAAATAGTATACTAAACGGATAAAGGATATTTGAATAAAGAAACTGAGGCTTTCTATTTAGCTGGACTCTTAAATTGTAGACTTAGAGACTGATGCCGGAATTCATATTTAATTTCTATTTCTGTACATAATATCGTAAGAAAGAAGGTAGTACTGTGAAAACAACAGAAAATTTTACTGACAGGGCCGATATATATGCAAAATATCGCCCTAGTTATCCTAATGAATATATTGATTACTTGCTTTCAGCTAACCAACTGAAAGGGAATCGGATTGTGGCTGATATTGGTTCAGGTACGGGGATATTTAGCCACCAGCTGCTTGAAAGTGGTTTACATGTTGTTGGAGTTGAACCAAATGATGATATGAGGAAGATCGCTGAGCAATCGTTAAAACTATATTCTCGTTTTCAATCCATAAAAGCAACTGCTGAACATACTACTTTAAAAGAAAATAGTGTAGATTTAGTAACTGTTGCCCAAGCATTTCATTGGTTTAATAAAGAGGCTTTCAAAATCGAATGCCAACGAATTTTAAAACAAAAAGCAAATGTTGCACTTGTTTGGAATAGTAGAGATTTAACTAGTCCACTTATTAAAGAGAATGCAGAAATTTGCCAGAAAACCTGTCCAAACTTTAAAGGCTTTAGCGGTGGAATAGATGAAACTCCAGAAGTATTTAACAACTTTTTTAAAGATGGAAAGTATGATTTTAAAGAATATCAAAATGATTTACTTTTTGATTATGAAGGGTTTTTGGGAAGGAATTTATCAGCATCTTATGCTCCGAAAGAAAATGACGAACAGTATAAAAATTTTATTTTTCTCCTATCAGAGCTATTCGAAAAATACAGTAAAGATGGAAAAATTATTCTCCCGAATTTAACACGAAGCTATCTAGGCAATGTATAAACAGCCTGATACAAAGAGACTTTGAACGGAATTAAAACAAACCTAGCCCCTTCCTGAATATAGAATGGGGTTAGGCTTGTTTTGCATTTTACCACATCAAATTCAAATGACTTTCGTACAATAAAGTAGAATATATTAGAAAGCACCTTAAACTGAGGAGGAACTCAATGGCGCGTTGTACGTATTGTAAAACGAAATGGAAAGTAAAAGATGTATGGTCGATACTCATGACATTTGAAAAAGATTGTCCGTATTGTTTTGGGAGGCAATATCTATCAAAGAAAACAGTGAACGCTATGCCAGAACTCATAAGCTTACCTTTACACTTCTTGTTCCCTTTTCTTGTTGATTTGAGTGATGAAGGTCCTTTAGATTGGTATCAGAAATAATATAACCTCTACATCCAAAGACTACTTTCTACTAAATTCGCTTCTCATCATTATCCCTTCATACATTACTCTCATAATCGCTTATACTTTCCCTTTTGAAGGTCCCGTAACTCAGCAGGAAGAGCTTCCCCTGGACAAGGTTTATCAATTATGACTAAAAAACAGTGATATATGTATACTGTTAAACATAAAAAATTAGCATTAGGTTCCAATCAAATATTAATTGAAACCCAACACTACTTGTATTCTGTAATTCAGAATACAAGTAGTGTTTTTTATTATGCATTTTTGCATACAGTATGATTTTCTCTTGTAAATAGATAATAATGGTATATAATAAAACCAACGTTTTACCAATAAAAGGTAATAGAGAGACGTGTGATAAGTAAATAACCAAAACGTATTAACAGATTTGTTCTATGTAAATCATGATACATATATAGAATCAAAACTATGAAATTTTATGTAGAGGTTAGATTACTACAAGATGAAAGATTCATAGCGAATACACTCGAGGAAAAAAGCGGTCGATTAGATTAATGTTATAAAACTACTTGATGTGATATCTATCGAACGAATTGAGAATATACTTAGGGGGAATTTCAAGTGAAAACATTTAGTAAAGTATTATTAACAGGAGCTTTAGCTTTAGGCGGTTTAACAGCTATGAACATTGAAACACCGAAGGCACATGCTGACGGAGCAAGCGAGTTCTGTCGTTATATTTGTGGTCCTAGCGAAACGTTGGATGGCTTCACAATTCAATTACACGCTACAGAGTACAGCTACGGCCAAAATATGATTGCAAAAATCACAAATGATAGAGCTGAAGATGTGCGCTATCGTGTAACTATTGAAAAGAAATGGGCAAGTGGCTGGGGTTACTATGAAACTGACTTCAATTTTGGCTCCGAATTACCAGCTGGAACAAACGAAGAATTTTCCAATACAACTGGTTTGGGTGGACAACTTTCAGAAAACGGGGAGTATCGTTACAAAGTTGAAATTACAAATGTTGACGGTTCTGTAGATACAATTTATACAGCTTCAATGACACTTACAGGAAGATAATTCATGAACAAGCTCCATTATTTATGATTGTATTTTTGATAATATCATTAATAATTGCGGTAATATTATTATTATTAAAATAAGCTCTTCGGAGCTTATTTTTTTATATAAAAATTGGAATGATAATATTCAGAAAATTACATCTTTACACTACTAAAGTTTGTTGCTATTATAGGAATACATCAAATGTTACAATATTCAACAGATTATACAAATCCTCCGATTACACGAATGAAATGAAAACACATTGCTGATGGTAACATTTATAGTTGGGATCCCGTAGCTCAGCAGGGAGAGCGCCACCTTGACAGGGTGGAGGTCGTGAGTTCGAGCCTCTCCGGGATCATAAAACCTAATAGTATCAAGGCTTGAGAGAGTATTCTCAAAAGCTAAAACTGTGGAGGTCTCCATCAGACACCACAAGTTAAAAGAGGACTACTTCTAGTCAGCAAACCAGCTGACTCAGGGGTAGTCCTCTTTTTGTTTCCATAAAACTGAGAAAGGACTGAAAAGAAAATGCTACTTAAGTTTGCTATGAAGAATTTCAAGGAGGAAAAAGAGTTCGCTAATCTGTCCCCCTCGTACAATTGTAGTTAGCATACGAGCTGGAAAAATCTCTGAAACTCTTAGTTTTAATCTAGACGAATTAACTGAGGAGGTAAACAACGATACGTTTAATAGATAATACCTGCCGGGCCGACTCGAACATCCTAATTTAATGATACCCTAATTAGTACTTCTATACAAAAATCAAGCAGGGATTTCTCCCTGCTTCTGTTAATTGCTTTTATTGAGAAGATTAGCCACCAATATTCTTATCTGCCATTCTATACAATTTATATCTATTTCGCCCTCTTCTTTTTCCGATTTCTAAATATAATCTCTAACGCTACTACTGTGATGAATCCAACAGTTAGTTGTATGCTTGTAAATAGCAACTTATCATTTAGCGGAATATCAGGTGCACTCCACAGCAGCACTGGAGGAACAAGTATGCCAATGATTACAATAGCTCTCATTATCTTTCCCATTTTGTTTCCCCTATCGTATTTTTAAAATCTATATGTATTTTCCAACTAACTTATAATTCTACTAATTTCTCACGTAGAATCAATTCACTCTCAGTCATATACCCTCTATGCATTTCCTCTACAATCTTATCGTGATTAAAACATAATACTTTTTCATCCCCAAGATAGCCAACTGGGTAAGGAACACCTACGTAATCAAAATCACGTTTATCTGCTGATACAACCATTCTTCCAATAATCATTACAATTTGTTCTATATCTTCTAGCTTAACTACTGTTCCGATTGGTAAAAGTTTCATAGTTATTCTCCTTTTCTTTTCTTTTTAATAATGTAGTCTATTAAAGTAAGTCCACCTAACCCGATTGCACCATAAACAAGCATGCCGAATGTATGTACCATTTTTTCTTTTAATGAAAATGGAGCTATTAGCCCTGCAATGATTACAATTACAATTGCTATCATCATTACGATTCTCGCAATTTTTATCATCATACTACTCCTTTGTATTCTTCTCAAATTTAGCAAAAAAACCTCCGCCATGAGCTTTACCAAAGTATGCACCCATCTCTTGACCGAGGTGTATTTTAGCCCCTCCAGTACCAAACCCATATTCTAAACGAACTGTTAAATCATGATCCTTAAAAAATGGGATAAAGTCTGGAATATCAATTTTTTCAAATAAAACTTCATATTTCTGTGCTGTAACTTCCGCTCCTAACTGAAAAGTATACTCATCTATTCCAACAACAGCAGATGCATCTGCAAACTTTTGTGTAACTGTTGCTTTTTCTGCAAAACCGCTATTTATTTCTTTTTCTATTGAGTCCTCAAAAAGAGAAGCACCAACTTTAAACCCTACTAACCCCCCTCCTGCAACATCACTAATAAATGTCTTTTCATCCATTGGAACACTGGTCTCTAAGGAGCCATTTCCCCCTTTAAAAGTAAGCTTTGTTCCTTTCGAAATCTCATATTCACCTTTTATCAATGAACCTTCTGCTTTCATTCCCACTCGATTTCCTTCTGCTAATTTAAAATCACCTGTTAAAGTTTCGTAATCCCCTTTAAAAGGTTTCCCAGTTAAAATACTGGAAGCCAACGCAATAGCAACATCCATGTTATCTACTTGTTCAAATTTATTAGCAGAATCAAGAAGAAACTTCTCAAGTGGCTCCAATATGATTATAAATTGTGCCATCTTAAAGGATGAATCACGGAAATCCGTATTAAATTTCATATAGGTTGAGCCCAACCAATTACTAGAAATCATATCAATATCTCGTTTTAGTCGCTCCTGTGTTGCAGTTGCATTCGTGATAGTTGATCTAATAGTCCCTGCCACTTTTCGCAACTGTTCAGGAGTAACTTTTATATCCCCCATAGCCATTCCCCTTTTAAATATTTATATAGAATATTTTACCACAATAGAGTTTTTGCAACTATGAATATCTTATATAATCTTAAAAATCAGAAGTCTTTTTTCTCCTCAGGGTTATCCTTATGGCACTTGAAATTATAACTTATGCATTTGTGCTAACTCTGTAATATAACCTACTTTTTTGTATCTTTTTAATGATAATTTCTGCCTGTCCAAATGTTCTTTGATTTATTTCTTCTCTTATTTGCTTCAATGTTTCTCTCGTTCCATCTGGTCCTCTCACATCTATCACGACAGTCTGATTTGAACCTTCGGGCAAATATTTCAATCTATCTTCCAACTGTTTTACTACAATGTTTATTAATGAAAGTCTACCACTAGATTTCATTAATAAACATTGTAGTTTTTAACTTCTATTAAAACATTAAACATTTTTGGTTTTACTTCGTTAAATCTCTGTTAAAATTGTTCTCTACTCGCTCCATTCCATTGTATAGCGATATTCTTAATTTGATTGTATAAGTCATTATGTAAGTATTCTAAGAAGTGCCTGATGTTATTTACTGTCTTTGCAGTCTGTTCTAACCGTTCAGGCGTTACTTTTATCTATACCATTCCTTCTTTACATATTGATTTATTTGTTTCTTCATTATAAATAGCAAAATAAAAACCAGCAACTTTAAGGTTGCTGGCTTAGCTCTTATTCATATTCGAAAAAACAATAACAACTGCTCCAAACAAATAATGCCCTACTACCATCCACATACTCCAATCAAAAATCATAAGCAATAACCAAAGTGATATATTCATAGCAGCAAATAATAAATATAAAATGAAATCTCTCTTTTGTATTGCTCCTCTATTCATCAAAATGTAAACAGCACCGATAGGAGGAAAAAGACAAATATTTTTCTTAACACCCACGGATACGAAATTACTGTCTGCATATGAATCTCCTTTTCATCATAATACTTGCTTCAACATCGGCCTCACTACCCTATATTTATCACTATAAGCTTCCTTTATGATTAAAGGCGGGTAATCACTTTTTTCTTCCTCAATCATTGTGAATACTTCTGTTTTCTCTTGTAATGTATTAGATTCTTTATTTTTAGTAGTTTTTTTACTTGTTTTAATTTTCTTTGTTACTTCGCCAAGTTTTTGCCCAACTTCTTCTATTTTGGCAGATTCATTCGTAACATAGTATTCTTGTTCGTCCCATACTAACATAGGTGGCACTTGTTCTCGTTTGTTACATATTATATAAGTAGTACTAGCTACAAGTAGTAGACAAGTTAATAAATAGAAGATAGTTTTTTTATTCATATACTACACTCCTTATCTATCATTTCATTGGATTATATAATACAAGTCATTTATAGTAAATGGATTTAGTGGTAATTTTTAGGTTGAATAATAAAGAAAAACCTTACCGCAGTAAGGTTCCGTTTTTACATTCTATAGTGACCGACTTATTAAAACAATCATTACAATAATCGCAATAAACATAATAACTAAACAGCCGATCATTTTATAAAATCCTCGTTTCGTTAACGTCCCGCCTTGAACGTCTTTACGAATAAATAAGAATACCGCTAAAAATAATACAAGCCCAATGCCAAAAGCATACATCATTTGCATATGTTAATCTTCCTTTCTCTCTTCCATCTTAATATCTTTTTGCCAAAACAACAAATGAGATAAAGACGGTACTCATTGTAAGTGCCATAAGTATATTCAATAATTCAGTAGCAGATAGTGTAAGTATTTTTAAGTTTAAGCCGATAGAGAAAAGAAGATAATATGCCGTTAACGCAAAAAAGCTGAAGAACATTCCTTTATAACGAATGAGTTTCATTCGCTCATCTTTTTCTTTAAATTGCGGGTGTAAGTAACTAAGGCAGAAACACATAACCATCATTGCAAGTAACGTATAAGTAGGACTTGGCGGTGCAGAATGCGTCATTATACCTGTTAATATCATAAATCCACTCATAAATAGAAAAATAACACCCATAATTACAAAGTACTTTTGTGAATAATTCATCCCTATTCCCCCTCTTCTTTTCCTTCATAAATAAATACATGTTCTATCGTTGTCTGAAATGTTTTCGCTATTTCAAATGCTAGCGGAAGTGATGGATCGTATTTCCCTTTTTCAATTGAGATAATGGTTTGTCTGGAAACCCCGAGTTTCTCAGCCAGTTTTTCTTGAGATAGTCCAAATTTCTTTCGGTATTCGACCATTTTATTTTCCAAGGAAATTTCTCCCTCCTCCCATATATCGAGTATATATGTAAAGTAAACTTTACGTCAAGGTTCCTTTACATTTATCCTAATCATTTTTCACTCTATTTATATAGAAGAAACTTGTTCGATTTCAGCACGTCTATTTTGTAATAAAACATGGAACACTGTATGTAATCGTTACTATATTTCCTCCTCACCTTTTTTTAAATTTAATATCTTCATATTTGTTTTATCCTTTTAAAATATTTCATTCTCTTCTTTATTAGATGAAATGTGTTATTGGTTTTACGGTGTTTTTTGGCATATTTATAGAAACTAACGGGTTATGAACCATTTTTTATGTTTAACAACTTTTTTTGTAGAAATCCTTCATTTTCCTTTCGATAGTTAACACTATCGAAATAAAGTTTACGCTAAATTCATAATTTTTTATTTTTTATACTATATTCCGTTATATTGTTGTATAATATCTATGAAAGCGCTTATTATTTCAATATACATAATTCAAACTAAATTTTATCAAAACATTCTAACTATTATACCTATATTTAAATGCAACAATTATAGCTATTAGTATAGGCATACCAAATATATCCACCCCATTTTTCTGTAAAATTACTTTATAAAGTGAAAGATTAACTTGGGTGATAAGTTATTGTGAATGTTTTTTTACAAAACAGATAAGTAATAGTGTTTGGTATTATGTAAATTATTGTAATATCATAAGAGTAAAGAAAACATTTACATTGATTATTGATTCATTACTTATTGAAAAAGAGCAAAATGCACCTTTGTATGGAAAAGGATTATATGCATTGGGAGGTTTAAACAAATGACGAGGAAGAATACAACGACAAACCCTTGGGCCAAGTTCCACGGTCCGAACCTTGGTTATGTTATTGAGCAGTATGATCTTTACGTAACTGGAGCAGATTCTGTTGATCCGGAATTACAAGAGCTTTTTGAAATTTTTGGAGCTCCTTCGTTTCAAGATGATGTCGTAACAGGGGACAACACAGCAACACATTTTTCTCCTCAAAACACAGGTAACATTGAAAAGATTCTTAAAGTCGTTCAACTTGTTGAGCAAATTCGTTCTTTCGGGCATACGTTGGCTCACATTAACCCGATGGAAGATGCTGCAAATGGACAATCACTTCTTGAGAAAGCAATGAGTGAACTGAGCGATGCTGACTTGAAAGCGATTCCAGCGAAAACAGTATGGCAAGATGCACCAGAAGGTATTCACACTGCACTTGATGTAATTCATAGATTAAAAGACGTTTATACAAAATCTTTAGCTTATGAATTTTCTCATATACAAGATAGTGAAGAACGCGCGTGGTTGCATCAAATGGTGGAATCAAATTCATTGCGTCAACCACTATCAAATAAAAAACGAACTGCTCTTTTAAAACGTTTAACAGCTGTTGAAGGTTTCGAGCAATTCTTGCATAAAACATTCGTTGGGCAAAAACGTTTCTCTATCGAGGGCGTTGATATGCTTGTACCTGTTTTAGATGAAATTGTTCTAGAAGGTGCTAAGAACGGCGTAGAGGATGTCATGATTGGTATGGCTCACCGCGGTCGTCTAAGCGTACTTGCTCACGTATTAGAAAAACCATATAGTCACATGTTTGCTGAGTTCAAACATGCAAAAATAGAAGGCGCAGTAGCCAATTCTGGCTGGACTGGCGACGTAAAATACCACCTAGGTAGAGAACAAGTCGTTAGTAACGAAGAAGTTAGCACTCGCGTGACATTAGCAAATAACCCGAGTCATCTTGAGTTCGTGAATCCTGTAGTAGAAGGTTTCGCACGTGCTGCTCAAGAGAATCGTAAAAAATCTGGTCTTCCAGATCAAGATACTTCAAAATCATTCGTAATTTTAGTTCATGGTGATGCTGCATTCCCTGGTCAAGGTATTGTATCTGAAACGTTGAACTTAAGCAGATTGAACGCGTATCAAACAGGCGGAACGATTCATGTTATCGCAAACAATGCAGTTGGTTTTACGACTGATAGCTATGATTCTCGTTCTACGAAATATTCAAGTGACCTTGCAAAAGGTTTCGATATTCCAATTGTTCACGTAAACGCTGATGATCCGGAAGCTTGTCTTGCTGCTGCTAACCTTGCGATTCAATATCGCATGTTGTTCAAAAAAGACTTCTTAATCGATTTAATTGGTTACCGCCGCTACGGTCATAACGAAATGGATGACCCAGCAGTTACGCAACCACAAGTGTACAAAAAAATTAAAAATCACCCAACTGTAAGAGCAATTTACGCAGATCAATTACAAACTGCTGGTGTTCTAAATGCAGATGAAGTTGAAACAATTACACAGTTTATACAAGAGCAATTAAAATCCGACTATGCACAAGTACCACCAGCTGATACGGGTGATGCAACAATTCACGTTAAAGTGCCAGATGTTGTTGCAAAAGGTATTCAACCAATCGATACTGGTATTGAACTTGACTCACTTCGTGCAATTAATGAAGGTCTACTATCTTGGCCAGAAGGATTTAACGTATATCCAAAAGTGAAGAAAATTCTTGAGCGCCGTAAAGATGCTCTTGAAGAGAACGGTAAAATTGAATGGGCACTTGCTGAATCATTAGCATTCGCTTCTATTTTACAAGAAGGTACGCCAATTCGTTTAACTGGTCAAGATTCACAGCGTGGTACATTCGCACACCGTCATATCGTATTACACGATACTGATACAAACGAAACATATTCACCATTACACCGTTTACCAAACATTAATGCTTCGTTCTCTGTTCATAACAGTCCGTTATCAGAGGCTGCTGTTGTTGGTTACGAATATGGTTATAACGTATTCGCTCCAGAAACTCTTGTTATGTGGGAAGCGCAATATGGTGACTTCTCAAATACTGCGCAAGCATTATTTGATCAATATGTTTCAGCTGGAAGAGCAAAATGGGGTCAAAAATCTGGTTTAGTTCTTCTATTACCACACGGTTATGAAGGTCAAGGACCAGAGCACTCTAGTGCACGTCCAGAGCGTTTCTTACAGTTAGCTGCTGAGAATAACTGGACAGTTGCAAACTTAACGAGCGCGGCACAATACTTCCATATCCTGCGTCGTCAAGCATCTATCTTAGGAACAGAAGCTGTTCGACCATTAGTACTGATGACGCCGAAGAGTTTATTACGTCACCCACTTACGCTTTCAACTGCTAATCAGTTAAGCGAAGGACGATTCCAACCTGCTTTAGAACAAGAAAACCTTGGTATGAAACCAAATAAAGTAAAACGTCTTGTTTTAAGTACAGGTAAAATGGCGATTGACTTAGCAGCAGAAATCGAGTCTGGTAAACATGAGTACAACTTAGACGAAGTTCATGTCGTTCGTATTGAGCAATTGTACCCATTCCCTGCTGAGAAAGTTCAATCTATTATTAAACGCTTTAAAAACTTAGAAGAAATCATTTGGGTTCAAGAAGAACCTCGTAATATGGGCGCATGGCATTACATGGCTCCAATTCTGTTCGAACTTGCTGGAGATAAAGTGAAAACAGGTTACATTGGACGTCCTGATCGCTCTAGTCCATCTGGAGGCGATCCATTCGCTCACAAAGCTGAGCAAGAACTAATTGTTGCACATGCTTTAGATGTGAAGTATAACTTCCGTCAAGATAAACAAGAAATTGAAGTTTACAGCAACTAAAAAGTAACAATGAAGGTTTCTAGCTTGTTCCTTGGGCAGAATATCTGCCCAAGGCCAGGCTAACAAATGGAGATTACCGAAGACAAAAGAAGAAAAAACACACCGTTAGGCAAATAAGGGGAGGACATTTAAAATGATCGAAATTAAAGTACCTGAGCTTGCAGAATCTATTACCGAAGGAACTATTTCACAATGGCTTATCAACGTAGGCGACAAAGTTGAGAAAGGTGGCAGCGTTGTTGAGCTTGAAACTGATAAAGTCAATGTAGAAATCATTGCAGAAGATTCAGGTATTGTATCGAAGTTACTAGGCGAACCTGGGGATACAGTTGAAGTTGGCGCAACTATCGCAATTTTAGATGCTAATGGAGCACCAGTTGCAGTAAGTACACCTGCTCCAGCTGCTGAGCAACCAAAACAAGAAACAGCTGAAGCACCGAAAGCTGCGGCTCCAAATGCTGAACAAACTACGGGTCTACAAGGCTTACCAAATACGAACCGTCCTATCGCATCACCAGCTGCTAGAAAAATGGCTCGTGAATTAGGAATCGACTTAAACGACGTACGTAGCACAGATCCACTTGGACGCGTGAGACCACATGATGTACAAGCTCATGCTGCAGCTCCAAAAGAAGCACCAGCTGCTCCAAAGAGCCCAGCTCCTGCTCCAGTTGCAAAAACTGAATTCGAAAAACCAGTTGAGCGCGTGAAAATGTCCCGCCGCCGTCAAACAATTGCAAAACGTCTTGTAGAAGTTCAACAAACATCTGCAATGTTAACAACATTTAACGAAGTTGATATGAGCGCGATCATGGAATTACGTAAAGAACGCAAAGATGCTTTCGAGAAAAAACATGATGTACGTCTTGGCTTCATGTCATTCTTCACAAAAGCAGTTGTTGCAGCATTAAAACAATTCCCATTATTAAATGCTGAAATTCAAGGTGACGAGCTTATCATCAAAAAATTCTATGATATCGGTATTGCAGTAGCAGCTCCAGATGGATTAGTTGTTCCAGTTGTACGCGATGCTAACCAATTAAACTTCGCTGAAATCGAAAGTGAAATTCGTAATTTAGGTATGAAAGCACGCGATAACAAACTTTCATTAAAAGAACTACAAGGTGGTACATTTACAATTACAAACGGTGGTGTATTCGGTTCTCTAATGTCAACACCAATCCTAAATAGCCCTCAAGTTGGTATTTTAGGAATGCATAAAATCCAAGTACGCCCAGTTGCAATTGATAACGAGCGTATGGAAAACCGCCCAATGATGTACATTGCTTTATCTTACGATCACCGTATTGTTGATGGTAAAGAAGCAGTTAGCTTCCTTGTTGCTGTTAAAGATATGCTTGAAGATCCAAAATCATTATTATTAGAAGGTTGATAGATTAAAATCTATCAAAGGCTGTAGAATAAATCATTCTACAGCCTTTTTTTATTGTGTTCATACGGGACAAATTTCATGACATAAAGTAATAATGTATGCCTAAACGTAAGGAGGATTAAAATGAATAACCTTCCAATTCATGCAAAACTTAAAGTAAATAAGGATACTTTTTTCCTCCCCGATTCAAATGGGGGTGTCTATTTTCGAAATAACGCCAGTTCATTTCGCATGGACGGTGATGGAATTTATGACTGGATTGAAAAATTAATGCCAATGTTTAACGGTAATTATTCTTTAGCAGAAATAACTGATGGACTCCCTCTCCCCTATCAAAATCGTGTATTTGAAATTGGAGAGGTTTTATATGAAAATGGTTTCGTTCGTGATGCAAATCAAGATGCACCTCATGAATTAAACAGTACATTACTCGACAGATATGCTTCACAAATTGAATTTTTAGAAGCTGATTCTCATTCAGGTGCTTTAAAATTCGAAACGTACCGCGGGGCAAATGTACTTGTACTTGGTTCTGGGGATATGCTTACTTCTTTAGTTTCTTCTTTATTAGAATCTGGTTTACCTACATTTCATTACCTCGTTACAGATCGGGATGAAACAAACTATGACAGAATACATGAGCTAATAGAACGTGCATATGAAGTTGATAACAGTGTACTCCTTCAAGAAATCGATACTACAATTGACCGTCCCTTGCATGAAGTATTCGAACCTTTTGATTGGATTTTATATGTTTCCCAAAATGGAGACATTGATGGTTTACAAACAGTTCACACTATTTGTAGAGAAACGAAAAAGAATTTCATACCAGCTATTTGTTTATCTACACTCGGTATAGCTGGGCCTGTCGTAACGGAAAATCGTGATGAATGCTGGGAATCCGCATGGCATCGACTACATGAAACGAATTTACAAAATGAAAATTCATCTGATTCCTTCTCACCAATTACATCTGCAATGTTAACAAATGTAATCGTTTTTGAATTATTTAAGCATGTCGCAGATGATTCACATCGGGAAAAAGAAGCACAATTCTTTTTATTAAACTATGAAACACTTGAAGGAACGTGGCATTCTTTTATAAAACATCCTCTTGCAACTGATGAAAGTTTTACAATTGATACGATAGAAAATCTTTCTGAAAAACTTGAGCATCGGTCGAACCAACATACTTCAACTGATGTATTCCGATTTTTTGACTCATTAACTTCTAAAGAAGCCGGTATATTCCATGTATGGGATGAACAAGATTCATATCAATTACCGTTATCACAGTGCTATATTCAAGTAGCCACTCCACTATCAGATGGCCCAGCTCACCTTCTGCCTCTTATGACTTGCAGTGGATTGACTCATAATGAAGCACGCCGAGAAGCCGGCTTAACAGGAATTGAAACATATGTAGCAGAAATCATTCACCGCCTTATTCCTGAACATAACGATATCGGTATCGGTGCTGGAGAAACGATGACAGAAGGATTTTACCGGGCACTACAGCAACATTTAAACAATAAATTGTATGAGCGGCAGTCACATATGCTAGAAGAACTTACAACGATTGATTTAACTGATATTCACGATAAACATTGTAGATTTTATTACGAAGCTCTCTCTACAATTCATGAAACACCTAAAATCGCAATGAGTGAAGAGATTCTCAGTTTTCCAGCCGTTTGGGTTGGTATAAATGATAGATGGTACGGTGCATCTAATATTAATATGACGTTAGCGTTACGAAACGCACTACAACTATCACTCTTTCACGTTCAAAATGAAGAAATTCCTTACAGAGCTAATATTTTGTATGACTCATCTATTATTTTATATGACACTGATTCTTTTAGGGTGGAAATACAAGCGGAAGAAGAAATTCCAAGCGTACAATCTTTACAACTCGCCTTACAACATTTAGAAGAACATAATTTTTATCCATTCGTATTTGATTTAGCGATTGAACCATTTTTGAAAGAAAACTTAGACGGTGTGTACGGAGTATTAATTGCAAAGGAGGACGGTTTATGATTCAAAATATATTGCTTATAGGAGATGGCCTACTTGCAGACTATGTACATGATCAATTATGCGAACAATATTCCATCATTCGTCAACATACCCTTACAGAAAAACTCCCTGAAAATATTCATCTCGCTCTCGTATTACATGACGGATCTCCTTCTACTATTCATCATGATGCCGAACTTATTTTTCGCTCAAATCATATTCCGTGGCTTCGTGGTTTCACTTCATTTGGCGAAGGTATTATCGGTCCTTACATTCATCCTCTTACGCCCGGATGTTCCCATTGTTCTGATGGACGCCGTTTTATCGCTGGCTTTGATCAAAAAGAAATGTGGGAACTACAGCGGAAATATGCCTTTAAAGCCGAAAATGGAACGAGGCGTGATGTACGTGCCACCCAAAATGGAATGTTACAAATGTGCCATCTTATTTGCGCAGAAACAGAAAAAATATTAACTCATAACCATTCTTCTTTAGAAAATGAACTTATTTTACTAAACTTACAAACATTACAATGTACGCGGCATTCTTTTCTTCCAGATCCTCTCTGTCCTGTATGTAGCAATTTACCTGATGATACTGCGGATGCGGCGGAAGTTTCTTTACAACCGAGTTTAAAAGTAAGCACCGAAACGTATCGCTGCCGTTCCATTCATGAATTAAACACATTTTTAACGAAAGACTATTTAGATTATCGGATCGGTATGTTGAACGGCAAAATGCAGCATTCTTTATTGCCATTCGCTGACGTCATTATAAACATGCCATTAATGTTTGGAAATGAAGGTGTTGCAGGCCGAACTCATTCATTTGCAGTGAGTGAAGCAACTGCTATTTTAGAAGGTTTAGAACGATATTGCGGTATGTCGCCTCGCGGGAAAAAGACAAATGTGCATGGTAGTTTTCATGATTTAGAGGAACATGCACTAAATCCCCTCACACTCGGTGTACATACAAATGAACATTACAATCGTGATAATTTTCCATTTAAGCCGTTTGATCCTGATTATGAGCAAAACTGGGTATGGGGATATTCTTTATCACAAAACAGACCGCTTTTAGTTCCTGAATCAATTGCTTATTATAGCCTCGGTCATCGAGATGCTTTCGTGTATGAAACATCAAATGGATGTGCAATTGGCGGTAGTTTAGAAGAAGCGATTTTTCACGGCATTTTAGAAATTGTAGAGCGTGATGCCTTCTTACTCACTTGGTATGCCGAATTACCTCTTCCCCGCCTTGATCTGAGTTCAGCAAATGATACAGAATTACAATTAATGATTCAGCGGTTACGTACGATTACCGGATATGAATTACACGCTTTTAATGCGACGATGGAACACGGCATCCCGAGCTTATGGGTAATTGCAAAAAATACACGTGAAAATGGAATGAACGTTGTTTGTGCGGGAGGTGCTCATTTAGATCCTATTCGAGCTTTAAAAAGTGCCATTCAAGAAATCGCAGGCATGTTACTTATAACAGACGATGAGCTCGAGCACAAAAGAGAATACTATGAAAAATGCTTACAAGATCCTTATTTCGTTAATAAAATGGAAGACCACAGTATGCTGTACGGATTGAAAGAAACGGAAGAACGTCTTCACTTCCTTTTACGAGAAGATGCACCGGTGCAAACGTTCCAAGAAATGAATGTATCACAGTCATTTGATATGGATTTAACATCCGATCTCCACCAACTTTTAAATCGTTTGCATCAATCTAATCTTGAAATAATCGTTGTAGATCAAACCGTTCCCCTTATAGAAAAGAACGGACTACACTGTGTAAAAGTCATTATTCCAGGCATGTTACCGATGACATTCGGCCATCACCTTACTCGTGTTACAGGATTAGATAGAGTCTATACCGTACCGATGACACTTGGATATAGCACTGAACCGTTAACAAATGAACAATTAAATCCACATCCGCACCCGTTTCCATAGTAAAGGAGGGATTTCATGCAGCTAGATACTTTTTTACATCATCTCCATTTCTCTATTGATGAAATTATGCCGAATCATGAGGTGGACTGGAAAGACGCGCCGCTTCCTTATAAATTATATCGAAATGTACCTACCATCCCGCTCTCCTTAGAAATCCCGTTATCTTTATCGAACTCTTCTACTACACCTACTCTAAATGAGATTGGTCACTACCTTTGGTATTCATTTGGTGTAACACAATTATGTCAGCTAAATAGCGAGAGAAATGTATTACGCAGATCCATTCCTTCAGGCGGTGCTTTATATCCGAATGAATTGTATATCTATTTAAAGATTGACGATTATCCAGACGGCATTTACCATTATGACGCCGCGCATCATCGACTTATTTTACTTCGCGAAGGAAATTTCGATTCTTATTTAGCAGACGCACTCGGTAATCGCTGTAATATACATGATTGTTTCGGTGCCGCATTCGTATCCACTATGTTTTGGAAAAACTTCTTTAAATACAATAACTTTTCATATCGCCTTCAAGGATTAGATAGCGGGGTTCTCATTGGACAATTACTAGAATGTGCAAAACAGTTCGGTTATACGAACGGCGTATACTTTCAATTTCTAGACCGTGCACTGAACCATTTACTCGGATTGTTAGAAGGTGAAGAAAGTGTGTATGCCGTTATTCCTTTAAGTACAGAGCCAGAAACTAATTGGTTTCACAATGATTACCGTGAAAATAAAACAGTTACTTCTCATGAGTTGTTGCAACAAATTCCGCCGTTAGCACATGAACATTTCGTTCGCTCAAAACATGTAAATGAACATCCGATGATAACAAAAATAAATGAAGCTTCTATGATTGAATCGACAGAACACTTCCAAACACTACATCATGAAGAGCACTATCAACATAATACGTACGCTGTACAGCTACCGAAAGTAGAACGGTTATCGTATGATTTCCTACAACTTTGTAAAAAACGATATTCTCCTGATGCGGACTTTAATTTAACGAAATGGGATGCAGCTGAGCTCGCTACTTTACTACAAGAAGCGAGCCTCTCCTTCCCCTATTACAGCGACCTTGATGGTAAGTATGTAAATGAAAATGCACGCGTCTCATTATATGGATGTTTCTATAACGTAAAAGATATAGAAAACGGTGCTTACACTTATAACAGTAAAACACATTCCATACAACCACTTCGATATGGGGACCTTCGTTATCTCCTTCAATCTAGTATGACGATGGATAACGTAAACCTTTTTCAAGTACCACTTTGCTTACATGTAGTCGGAAAGAAAGATTACTATACACGTGCATTAAGCTATAGAGGATACCGTATTCACCAAATGGAAGCTGGTATCCTCGTTCATAAACTCGTTTTTGCTGCAACTGCTATGGGGATGGGCGGGCATCCTTTACTAAGTTTTGATACAAATTCATGTGATCAATTGTACGGAATTGATGCTGGGAATGAAACGTCTCTTATTCAAGTTCCAGTTGGGGCGTATCGGGCGCGGAATTGGTTAAAAGGGGCTTTGCATAATTAGAAGCACGCCGGTAGACGGCGTGCTTTTTTTAAAGGACTTAATTTATAAAAAGCGAAATGAGTATATATTCTTACATAAAAGGAGAGTTTGACTTGAGCATTTTACAACGATTAATTCAGCAAGCAAAAAATCCTAGCGGAACAATTGGTTCCTCCATGCTTTGTATTATGAACGCTGCACATACGAGATTAATAAATTGGGCATTACAGAAAGTACATATAAAGACAGATGCAGTCGTATTAGACATCGGCTGTGGTGGAGGCAAAACCATACACACTCTTTCAAAACGAACTCCACTTGGGGGAATATATGGGATTGATTACTCCGATCAAGCTGTGAAAAATTCTATACAGACGAATGCAAAAGATGTTCAAAAACAAAAAGTAATTGTTCAACAAGCAAGCGTTTCTTCTATTCCACATCATACGAACTTCTTCGATCTCATTACCGCCTTTCAAACTCATTATTTTTGGCCTGATATTGAACAAGATATAAAAGAAGTATTTCGCGTCTTAAAACCAGACGGCTCCTTTTTATTAGTGGCTGAAACTTTCAAAATTCAATACCATATGGAGAAATTTAAAACAAATGAAGAATTAATAAACCTATTTTATAAGACAGGATTTACAAAAGTGCAATGTTATGAAGAAAAAGGGGGCCTTTGTGTAATAGGAAATAAGTAAAAAAGCAGACCTTTATGGGCCTGCTTTTTACTAGATTAACTTAAAAATACTCTTAATTTGTCTAGCAAATAACCAATTTTTCGTACCGTAGTTATCATTTAAACTATCTAAATTAATAGATTGTCCGTTAGCAAACTTTAATTCTAACGTTGTATTTTTGTCATTTGTTTTTAAATTACTATTTGTAATATCATCATACTTTAATTTTTCAATCTCAATATATTCGTCTTTTTCTTGTCCGATCACGACATGGTCTTGGAAGAAGAAAAATACTTCTACTTTTTTACCGAAACAAAATACATTTTTCGTATAAATTAATGTCGCGTTATCAAGTCCGACACATACTTCTTTCATTTCTTCCACAACGTGTCCAAAGTCTTCTTCATGTCTTGTATTTGATTCAACAATCCATTCTTCGATTGTTTTCATATTAATTGCCATACTGCGCCCCCTGGTTCGTTCATTGCTTCGTTAAAAAAATAAATACTATATGAAAATATAAGCGATTAGTAATATGTTTTCAAGGGGGAACGGTATATTCAAAATAAAGTGAAACTTTAATCAATAGGGGTCTTCATCCCCACTGATTATTAGTTGAACCAATCGGGCTTTTACGGGCAGTTGATCACCCACCTAACTTCTTTGTTTTCGCTGGATTTTGAGATGGGGGTCTTACTGCCCGCAAATAGCGGGATAAAGTTAAATTTCAAATTAATATAAAAGGAACACCAATTCCATTAAAATTTAAACGTTTGAACGAGACATTCTTCATCATCAATTAGCTGCGCTCTCTCATCAAATTCAATGTTTAGTTCTTTATATACTTTCTTCCAAAACGACACTGCTGGTACATTTTTTAGAAGTTCGATAACGAAATATTGTCCTCTTTTCTCTTCTAGTAAATTCTCAACAGCTTGTTTACCGATTCCTTTTCCTTTATATTGATTCAATATGAAAATATCATTAATACCAAAATCATTTTCCTTCTTCAAAAACGGACGTTCCAGTAGTAATAAGAATCCTACAATACTATGATCAACTTTTATAAAATACGGCGTGATTCCGTCATTTTTCCAAAACATATGCAAATCTTCGTATTCAAAAAATCCGTTCGCTCCGATAGTTATATTCATAGTGAACTTAGAAAGATCATGAAGATATAATGCGTACAAATTGCGTAATATTTCTTTTTCTAATTCTTGAACTTTTTGAAGTGCTACAACCATTAAAAAAATCCCCTTCCCTATCTATAACTATTTCCCCCTTTTTTATTCGCCAAAAATAATTATTCCCCTTTAACGAAAAAAATAGCACTTTAAAAAGTGCTATTCCGCTCTCCTTGCCGCTTGCTGAATTGGATCCCAAACGCTGTTATATGGTGGGGCATAACTTAAGTCGACATCTTCTAAATCGTGAATGCTCATTTTATTGAAGAGTGCCATTGCGATTACATCAATACGTTTATCTACGCCTTCTTCTCCAATTACTTGTCCGCCTAATAATTGTTTCGTGTCAGAACGGTATAGTAATTTCAAGTAAAGTGGTTTCGCATTTGGATAATAGCCCGCCATATTAGTCGAATCTACTTTGACTGTTTTATACGGGATGTGTAGCCCTTTCGCTTCTTTTTCATTTAATCCTGTTCTTGCAAGCGTCAAATCCATAAATTTAATAATACCTGTACCTAACGTACCTTTAAAGGCTCTTCGTTTATCCAGCATATTCAGTCCAGCAAGTCGCCCTTGCTTATTGGCAGTCGTTCCGAGCGGGATATGATCATGAATTTCCTTTATAACGTGGTAATGTGTTGCGCAATCACCGGCTGCATATACGTCTTGCACATTTGTTTGCATATATGCATTTACTTCGATTGCTCCTTTATGATTCTTACGTATATTTGTCCCTTCAAGAAAATCAGTATTTGGCTTCACTCCAACCGACACTAAAACAAGATCTGCTTTATACGTACCTTTATCCGTTTCGATTGCTTCTACTCGTTCATTTCCTTTAAATGCTTTTACATTTTCATTCGTTAAAATTTCAATATGATGCTTATCTGCTTCTTTATGTATGTACTCTGCCATATCTGCATCATAAATCGTACCGATATGATCATTTCGCTCAATCATTCTTACTTTCTTACCAAGTTCGACGAATGTTTCTGCCATCTCTAGTCCAATGGCACCACCGCCAATAATCGTTACATCTTCAACTTTATTCGTTTCTAGCGTTTTTAATATGCGCTCAGCATCAGGAATTGTTTTTAAAAGATGAACGCCTTGTAATTCCCGTCCTTCCCATTCTGGCATAACAGGACGCACTCCAGTCGCAATTAATAATCGATCATATGGAAATTCAAAGACATCCTTCGTCTTCGTATGCTCTGCGTACACCATTTTCTTTTCCGTATCTACTTTCGTTACTTCATGACGCACTTTCGCATCAATTCCATATTTCTCACGAAACGTCTTTACGTTGCGCGCGATTAACTTTTCAGTTGAAGCGATAGCACCACTAATGACATACGGTAATCCACACTGAGCGTATGAATAAATTTCACCTTTTTCTAAAGTTACAACATTTGCATTTTCATCGTTTCTAACAATTTGCATAGCTGCACTCATACCAGCTGCATCTCCGCCAATAATGACATAGTTCACTTTACCACTCCTTCTTTTTTACATACTCTTTACGTTTTCCATATTTTATAGAAATAACACCTAACTCCATTGTAAAGAAAGAGAATTTCATCTTCAAATTTGGTGCACAAACTTATGTATGAATAGGTAACTGTCGTGTCTTATAAACAACATGTTTAATATGCTATAACAGTTAGTATTGAAAGTAGGTGAAATATACATGTGCGCTGGTCTTCTCGCTCAGTTTCCAGAGGAACCGAAAGAACCGAAAGCCGCCCTCCCGCTTGAACAAGAATTTACTGTTAATGCAACATTATACAGTGCTCGCGCTTGGTTATCAGACAATGACACTTTCTCTCAAACTATTTGGAAAGCCACTCGCTTCGCTTCTGCATCACACGCTGGTAAGTCCATCTTCCCCGTAGGTACTGTTAAAATTGTAAATGTTTCTGATGATACTATAACGGTTACTATATCATCAGAATCAGACGATGCGCTTAAAATAATCGTTCCTCCTCATTCTGAAGCTGCCTTAACGTCTAGTTCTTTATCTGATGTGCAAGCCAGTACATCAGGGGGAGCAAGTAAAGTCACATTTCTCTTTCATATCTTTTTCTCTAGGGATCCTGGTCCAGCTAAATAATCATAAAAAGGTACAGTAATATACACTGTACCTTTTTCCCGCGCTCTATTCTCTTGATTTAATTAGTTCAATATTATAAGTTTCGATATCTGTTAACTTTCCTGTAAAATAAGGATTTTCTCTATACCAAGACTGTTTTGCAAAATACGCTTGCATATCTTTCGTTTGAAAAATATGTCCATGCCTTGCATATATTTCATTTCTAGCAATTTTCAACTGTTCTTTCGATAAATAGGTTAAATCTGTGCTCGTTAATTTTCGAATATCACTATCAGGAAAGATGAAACCATTATATACATACCCAGTCGCGGGCGTTGGAGTAACGTTATAAACAACTGTTTTTTCTGTATTTTTCTTTTGGAATGGAAGATTATAAGACAAAAGTGCCGTTACCGTCTCTACTTGTGTCGTTTCCCGTCCACTTTCTCCATTTCGTTCTAAATAAATCGTCGCACTTCCATCAGTCGCTACAGGCCCCCATGTAATTTCTTCTCCTGCCAGCGCTGTAACCGGTTTTTGATTTACGTACAATGTTGCACCAGGCGCGTTCGTTTGAACTGTAATATATTGACCTTGCAACGTTAAATCTATCGTTACGTTATTTTGGCTTTGTTTCATAAGTACAACCTTTTCCTCACGTGATAGTTTTACATAGTCATTTTTATATTCTGATTGAAACACTTGATTTCCCGGAAGAAATGGTCCATATTGCTTCTCAAACTTTTTGTCATCTGTCTTATCAATTTCTTTTCCGTTCATTTTTAACGATACGCCTTTTTCATTTGTAAGCAAAGTTGTATAGTACGTCTTCGCTTTCAATTTATACCGATCAAATATAAAGAAATACTTTCCGTCTTTCGTTAATGAAAAATCAGCTCTTTCTATTCCGTCCCGTTGTTTTTCACCTTGTCTCAAATATCCTTTTAATTCATTTACGTAAGATGGATTTTCTTTTATATATGAAAATAGAGGCGTTAAACTCTCTCTCGTTATCATAACCGATGGATCATCTGCCGTAACGATCTCAGCTAATTTCTCTCCGTCCCGCTCTTGTAAAATCGTAATCATCCGGTCTACTTGTGCCACCTGCGTATAATACGATGATCCGTACAAATACAATCCAATAATCGCTATAACAAATAGTGCTAACAGTGTAATGCCAACTTTTGTACCACTGCTCATGTTCTTCTTTACTACAGGACTTCCCCTCTTCATCCCGCAGTTTTGACAAAATTGCACACCATCTTCAAACTGAACTCCGCACTTTGTACATACATTCATTCAGTCAACCACCTTTTCATTAGAAGCCAGTTATTCCCTGTGTTAAGGCTTGAATTATCGTGCTAATGTAAGACCAAAGTACAATGAACGTTGCAATTCCAATTAAAACATTTGCAATAATAAGTGTGTAAACGAGATCTAATCCGCCATTGTCTAGTTTTAATACGGCTACAGTTATACTAATCCCTATATAAGTTGCAACTACCGATAATAATATCGGTAAGAAAAAGATTAATAAAAAACTAAAAAGAAAAGAAAGAACTAATATGACAATAGCCGGCGTCGCTATCGTTCCCCATATACCAAATACTTCAAGAAACGAAAAAGATGATTTCATCATCTTACCACTTACAAAAATAATAAATCCGACAAATAAAGTTAAAATTAATAAAAAGAAAAAGACCGTTATAGATTCTCCAAAAAACGTGGGAGTAGATATATCTGGTGCAAATGTTCTCGTAACTGCTGACGCTGCACTCATCATTCTATAAAAAATACATGCTCCTAAAAAACAAATAAGAACAAGACTTACAATTCCATTTCGCACTTCAATAGCGCCGCTTTTCATAATCGCTGTCGGTGCTTGTAATGCATGTTTAAAAAATTGAAAATAGCCGCTCGCAAACCGCTTCGCTTGTTCTACCGTTTCATTTGGCCGAGCTTCCTTTGCTTGTGCCGCACGTGCTTGTTCCTGCCCTTCTTCTTGGCCACTACTTGCCACTACTTCTTCCGTTAACGAATGTCCACAATTCCCGCAAAACTTTGCCTCTACTGCATGTTCTGTATGACATGACGGACATTTCATTCTCTTATCCCTCCTTAAGCATATACCTTATAGGGTGTTACAAGTTCAATATATGAATTTGTACATAAAACATGACTACAAGAAAAAGATTCTGAAATCCTTCTTCCGAAAGAAAATATATGTGCTAGCAATCTTGAAAAAAAATGCTATTATGAAACAGAATAAATAATATTTTTAATAGATTGGATGAAAGAAAATGGAATTGGTAAACTCAATTTTTCAAATACTCCTTACAAGCGTAATCCAATTATTATCTTTAATTGGCGTTATCATTGTAATTGGATTTCTATTAGGCTATTTAGAATCTCTCACACGCATGTATTGGTCGAGAGCTTTTGGAAGAAAAGGATTCCTATTAACGGCTTGGATCGGTGTTCCGATTCACGAACTTGGACATGCCATTATGTGCGTACTGTTCCGTCATAAAATTGTGGCGACTCAGTTCTTCCCAACAGATACAAGTCAAGGGGCCTTAGGTTATATACAACATCAATACAATCAAAAAAGTGTGTATCAACGAATTGGGAATTTCTTTATCGGCATTGGGCCTATTATTTCTGGTATTACTGCATTAATCCTTTTAATGCGCTATTTCGTACCAGAATCATATTTTTTATTTAATACAACTCTCGAAAAAACGATTGCTTCTACTTCTATTAATGTAGAAATGATTCAAAACATGCTCTTGTCGACGTTTGTATTATTGAAAAGCTTATTTACAATCGGCAATTTATTGAATCCTTCCTTTTGGTTATTTTTATTTATCGCCATTTGCATTTCCGCACATATCGCTTTAAGTAAACCAGACATTAAAGGATCAATAGACGGTGTTGTCGTCATGTTTATCGTGTTATTTTTATTCAACATAATAGCAGGACTGTTTCAATACGACAGTAATCAGCTAATTGGACAGGTTATGAAATATAATATGTATCTCATTGCGTTTTCTAGTGTGGCACTGCTGTTCTCTTGTCTTTCTACACTCGTTAGTTTTTCGTTTTATAAAATAAGAAGAGGGCGTTCTTTTTGAACGCCCTCTTCTTATTAATTATTCCCCTTATAATCACAATGCTCAACCGGAACACGAGCATGCCCCTCTTCATCGGTACACCATGACTGTGATTGGAAGGCAAGAAAGATACCAATCCATTCTTCTTCCTCTTCAAAGTGAATGAGTATTCCTCCGTCTTGCCATATACCATTATCTCCTTTCCATTTCTCTACATTCCCTTGATTCATGTGAATATCATGTATACCGTTTCCTGGTTTGAAATGAAAATAGGAATCTGGTGTATTTTCTTCTGGTCCCCATCTTTCGCCAAACGCGTAAATAATTGCTTTTTCTTCCATCGCTCGCTTTATATAACGTTCTATTTTTTCGTTTAAATCATTATCTGCTCCTGCTTTTTCGGGAGGCAAAGGAATCATTTGTTTTGAGTCAAATAGATTTCCTCTTACATAATCTAAAGCTACTTTCGGTTCATTATTTTTTACTTCCGTAAAACCAAATGGTAATGTCGGTAAAATATGAATCGCCTCTGACCGAATATCGTTACTCGCAAAATATAAAACTTCTGACGGGTAACTTTGCGACTTTACGTTAATTGCAATACGATAATCTACTCCAGTCTCGCCCTGTAAATGAACTTGATAATGAGGTGTCTTCCCTTTTCCAATCTTTGATTGTATAACTGTACCTTTTAACACACCGTAGTTTTTTAGGGGCATACATTTCATCTCCTATTCATTGAGTAGAAGCTATTCATATTTAAATCATTATCCATTCATAAAAAAAATCCTCCTATGTTAGGAGGATTTTTAATTTCTCAACATATACCAAACAATAACCTCTACCACTACAAGCAACACCGCACCAAAGATCATTATCGTCGTCTTCTTTAATAGTTCATTTTCACGGTAAGGGATATTACATAAGTAAGCACCTAGTGTAATCCGTGATGGACAAGCGATTGTCGCTACTGATGATGCGGTGTTTTGAAGTGTTGTGACATATTGCCACGGGAGTGCTACGTTTTGTGCGGTTTGCATTTGTAGTTTTATAAACATTGCATTTGATCCTGCGTTACTACCTGTTAAAAACCCACCAATAGCGCCAATAAACGGAGCAACGAAAACGAAAAATGTTCCAAATGTATCACCAGCTGTCTTTGCGAGTAATGAATGCATGCCTGATGCACCCATTAGTTCTGAAATGGCGATAAACATTGTCGTCGTAATCGCAAAAGGAATCCATTGTTTGATCGTTTGCGAGAGTGATTGTTTAATAATATTAGACGGGATGCGGAAGAAAATAATAGTAAATAAGCAAGTCATACCGAGCCAAAATCCTGGTGAATATAGTAACTCTAGTTTGTAAGAGTATGATTTCAAATCAAGAACCGCATATGATCTGAACAAATCATGTAATGCTGGAACGAGGCGAGAAAGTAAAATACAAACTGTTAGAAATATATAAGGGCTAATAATTTTTATAATGGATACTTCTCTCTCCGTTGCAGCCGCATGTTCTGTTATAAGATTTTGCCCACTTTTTCCTTTTAATTTAATGATAAGAAAGCCAAATGTAATCGTTACGATAGAACTTAATATCCCGGCTAGTTCAACACTTACGTACGCATTAGAAAGATAGATTCCGAGAGAAAATAATAGAAAGAATCCTACTCCTTCTTTCCACTTTTCTATAACCGCTTGCCAGCCGCCAACAACGTGTAAAGAAAGAATAACAAAGTAAGCAAACATCGGAATACTTAATAGCGCTGTATTTGTACCAAGTGTTGTAAGAGGCATATTTATTAGCTGCGAACCGATAATCGTACCAGTTGCCATTGCGCCCCATGAACTAGCTAGTAAGCCGATAAATGAGAGCAGTACAGCTTGAAATGGTTTATATCCTAGTGAAAGAAAAATAGGTGCTGCAACCATGAAGCCAATTCCGAATCCACTTACCGATTCAATTAGTGGGCAAATACCAAAGCACATAAGAAGCATTTGTAATAAACGATCTTGCGTCACTTCTTCTAAAAAACGCGCTACTTGGTCGATGTACCCCATTTTGTTCATGAGGTGAAATAAAAAAATACCGAAAAATAAAACGTACCCGACAATAAAACAAATTAACCATCCTTTAATCGTTGCGTGCACAGTTTCACTTATCCCTAATTGAAACATTGGCGAGAGTAAAACGATTCCAACAGACACAGCATAAGAAATTAACGAAGACCTTAATGACGTTTGTTTAAATAAAAATAAACAAATGAAAATCATCATAATTGGGATAAGTGCCAACAATATGGCCATGTTATCATCTCATTTCGTTTAAAATACAATTTTTAACTATTATATAACAGATGTTGTAATTTTCAATTGTTTTTAAGACAGATTTAAAAAAGGAGCCAAACGGCCCCTTTTCATTCACTCCCATTTTCTATTATCCTGAAAAACTGTCTGCTGTCCGATTATTTTTTTCAACACAACAAACACAATGTAAGTACATATTGCTTGCAATGCAATATTCCAAAATTTCATTAATGTAAATGAATGAATCCGTAGAAATAATTCGTTTAATAATACAATCGAAACGATACTAAATAATTCTATACTAATCGAAAATAGACATATTTCTAAAATAGACTGTTCTTGAATGCGATTTAAGTTGGAAAAGATAAATACATATCCTAAAAATAGAGCCATCAACTCTATTTTCGTCATGCTAATGAGCCAAGCGTATAGCGGTACAGTTAAAAGAAGATATAGTAGTTTACGTCTTAGCATGCCTTCTCACCCTCTAAATTATATGTATTTTCTGTATATTTTAACATTTATTACGCAAAACAAAAAGAAGAGACTACGCCTCTTCTTTTTGTTTTGTTGCCTGTATTAATTCACATATTTCTTCTCGTTTTTCATTTTCTAATAGCTCAATCACTTTACTTCCAACGACAACACCGTCACATATTGTAACCATTTCTTCTACATGTTCTTTTGTTGAAATGCCAAATCCAGCGACTACTGGTAAGTTGACGTGTAATTTTACTTTTTCTAAGTAACTATGAATCTCCTCTTTAAAGTTTTGACGTACTCCCGTTACGCCCGCTACTGTAACAGCATAAACGAACCCTTCTGATTCACTCGTGATTTTTTCAATTCTTTCAATAGGGCTCGTTACGGTAACGAGTGGAATAAGCGCAATGTTTGCCTCTCGAAGTAACGGCGCAATAATATTTTGTTCTTCATACGGTAAGTCTGGAACGATAATACCATCCACACCGGCCTCTAAGCACTTCTCTACAAATCGTTCTTTTCCGAATGCGAGTACTGGATTTAAATATGTCATGAGTACAAACGGAATTTGCACTTCTTTCCTTACCTCTATTAATGCTTGAAAAATACCTTTTACTGTTACACCGCTATCTAGCGCTCGTTTCCCTGCTCTTTGAATCGTTGGACCGTCTGCGACTGGATCCGAAAACGGAATGCCGATTTCAACGATGCTCGCTCCAGCCTCATCTAGAAAACGAATTCTTTCTTTTAATTTTTCAAAGCCACCATCTCCGCCCATTACGTACGGAATAAATGCTTTCTTACCATTTTCAAACGCTGCTTTAATTTTTTCTACTCCCATTTTTTACACCTCTTCCATATAACGTTTTATACTCTCTACATCTTTATCACCACGGCCAGATAAACAAATAACAAGTCCTTCATCTTCCTTCATTTTCGGAGCTAATTTTAATGCGTATGCGACAGCATGCGAGCTTTCTAACGCCGGGATAATGCCTTCTTTTTTCGTTAATAATTGAAATGCTTCTAATGCTTCTTCGTCTGTTATCGAATGATAAGAAACGCGGCCAATATCTTTTAGCAAGCTATGTTCTGGACCAACACCTGGATAATCAAGTCCTGCTGAAATAGAGTGTGCTTCTTGAATTTGTCCTTCTTCGTTTTGCAGAAGATACATCATTGATCCGTGGAGAACGCCAACGCTTCCTTTCGTTAAAGTTGCTGCATGCTTTTCTGTATGAACGCCTTTTCCAGCTGCTTCTACGCCGTAAAGAGCAACTTCTTCATCGTGTACGAACGGATAAAACATCCCCATCGCATTACTACCACCGCCAATACAAGCAACGACTGCTTCTGGTAACTTTCCTTCTAACGCCTCATATTGTTTTTTAGTTTCATTTCCAATTACACTTTGGAAATCACGGACAATTTGCGGGAATGGATGTGGTCCGAGAACAGATCCCATAATGTAGTGCGTATCATGCACATGTGAAACCCAGTAACGAAGCGCCTCGTTTACCGCATCTTTTAATGTACCGCTACCTGCCGCTACACTTTCTACTTTCGCTCCGAGTAATTCCATTCGGAACACATTTAATTTTTGACGTCTTACATCTTCTTCTCCCATAAAAATGACGCATTCTAATCCGAGAAGGGCACATACAGTAGCTGTTGCAACTCCGTGTTGTCCAGCTCCTGTTTCAGCGACAACTTTTTTCTTGCCCATTCGCACTGCAAGTAGTGCCTGACCGATTGTATTGTTAATTTTATGAGCTCCTGTATGATTCAAATCTTCACGTTTTAAATAAATCTTTGCACCACCGCAATACTTCGTCATATTTTCAGCATAATATAGCGGTGTTTCTCTTCCGACGTACGTTTTTAAATAATGATTTAATTCCTTTTGAAATGCTTCATCTTGCATCGCTTCTTTATATGCTTCTTCTAGTTCTAGTACAGATTGCATTAACGTTTCTGGAACATATCGTCCTCCGTATATACCGTAATGTCCTTTTTCATCTGGATATGCGTAGTTCATTTGGAACACTCCTTCGCTTTTATAATAAATTGTTTTATTTTCTCTACATCTTTTTTTCCTTCTATCTCTACTCCGCTGCTCACATCAACCATATAAGGCCGAACAGTTCGAATTGCTTCTTCTATATTAAGAGCGTTTAATCCACCAGCTAATATCGTTTTCTTTTGCAATTCTTTTGGCATATGCCCAAGTAGTTCCCATGAAAATGTCTTTCCATTTCCTCCATGAAACTTTTCTTTCGGGCTATCAAATAATATATAATCCGCTTCATACCTTTGGGCGTTTTTCATATCACTCTCTGAAGTTACTCCTAGCGATTTTATAGACGGAATATTCAATCTTCTAATTTGATGATTGTCTTCATCCCCATGTAGTTGTACATGTGTTAACCCACACTCATCTGCAATTTTCTGGATCACTTCTACTGATTCATTTACGAAAACACCGATTTTTAACACGTTGGCTGGAAGCTCCTGAATGATTTCTTTCGCTCTCTTTGGAGTGATTTTCCGTTTACTTTCTGCAAAAACAAATCCGAGTGCATCTGCGCCATATTCGCACGCACTTTTCGCTGTTTCCACATCAGTGATGCCGCAAATTTTCACTTTCATATATTCACCTTACAATCTTCAAAAAAACTACTAATAGAAGATGATGTCATAAGCGCCTCTCCAACTAATACACCTTTGGCTCCAGCTCTTTTAACACGAATAATATCCTCTTTTGAATGAATGCCACTTTCACTAATCCAAAGTAGTTTCTCCTCATTCAATCTTTTTCCAAGCTTTTCAGTTTGGCTTAAATCTACTTCGAACGTTTTTAAATTACGATTATTAATGCCAATAACGTGCGGATTTAATACAATCGCAGTTTCTAATTCCTGTTCATCATGAACTTCAACAATCGCTTCCAATCCTTTTTCTAACACGTAGCTATACAACTCTTTTAACTTCTCTTTCGTTAACGCCGCTACGATTAGTAAAATAATATCTGCTCCCGCTTCATACGCTCTATCGATTTGAATCTTATCGATTATGAAATCTTTACATAAAAGCGGAATGTTACTTTCTTCTCTTGCTGTTTGTAAATCGTGAAACGATCCTTTAAAAAATTGACCATCTGTTAAAACAGATACTGCTCCTGCACCACATTTCTCATATGTTCCCACTTGTTTTCGTACGTCAACGTGTAAATTGATATCTCCTTTTGATGGTGATGCTCGCTTTACTTCTGCAATGACAGTAAACTGCTGTAACGCTTCTACAAGTGAATGTGTCTTTCTTTTTGTTTTTACTGGTGTATATATTTCATATAACTCCGCAACTTCCTTTTTCTTCTGTTCTACAATTTTATCTAAAATCGTCCCCACTTTAGTTCACCCTTTCTAATTTTTCGTTGCTTGCTACAATTAATAAGTTTAATTTGGCTAATGCTTTTCCAGAGTCAATGCTATGTGCCGCGAGTTTAATTCCTTCTTCAATCGTTTCTGTTTTTCCATTTGCGAAAAGAGCTAGACCTGCATTTAATAAAACGGTATCGCGATAAACACTCTTTTCTCCGCTCAATACGCCGACTGTAATCTTTGCATTTTCTTTTGAATTCCCCCCTCTAATTTCTTCATTTTTCACTCTTGAAAAACCATACTTTTCTGGATCAATACTCATTTCCACTATTTCATTATCTTTTAAAAGGACTACGTGATTTTCCCCTTGTAATGATGCTTCATCTAAAAAACCACTTCCATTTACGACAAGTGCTTGTTTCCGGCCTAACTTTTGTAATACTTGCGCAACTGGTAATAACATATCTCGTTTATAAATACCGACAAATTGTGTTTCTAAATTCACTGGATTTGTTAAAGGGCCAATTAAATTAAAGATCGTCGGCACGTTTAACTCTTTTCTTATTTTCATAATGCGCCTTAGTGCTGGATGCATCGCTGGTGCAAATAAAAATGCAATGCCCACATGCTCTAGTAAATAATCAATTTCGCTTGGCGTACTGCTAATATTTACACCTAATTCTTCTAATAAGTCCGCACTTCCTGTTTTACTAGAAACAGCACGATTACCATGTTTTGCAACCTTTACACCTGCTCCTGCCAGTACGAATGCTGAAGTTGTGCTAATATTAAACGTTTGAGCACCGTCACCACCCGTCCCGCAATTGTCCATTGCTCCTTGTATATGGTTCGAAAACGGCAATGCCTTTTCGCGAAGAGCTCGAACGAGACCGTATATTTCTTCTGCAGTTTCACCTTTCGCTTTCAGTAAGACTAAGAAAGCTGCAATTTCACTTTCTAATATGTTTTCACTTAATAAAAGTAGTCCTGCTTTATACATTTCCTCTTCTGTTAAATGTTGACCCTCCACTAATTTACGAAGATAGTTATTCATACTCTTTCCTCCTCTTTTACTTCTGTTAAAAAGGCAAGTATTAACTTTCCGCCTTCTTCTGTTGCGATTGATTCCGGATGAAACTGTAATCCGAAGAGCGGATAATAATTGTGACGAACTGCCATAATTTCTCCATCGTCCATCGCTGTCGCTAGTATGTCAAAACACTTTGGCAAGCTCGTTTGCGCTGCAACAAGGGAATGGTAGCGCATCGCTGTTAACGGCTGTGTAACGTATGAAAAAATTGACGTTCCATTATGTTTCACGCGTGATGTTTTCCCATGTTTAATACGCTCCGCTCGAACAATTCCTCCTCCAAATGCTGATATAATCGCCTGATGACCAAGGCAAATACCTAATATGGGAACGTTCTTATAAAAATGACGAATCACTTCGATACAAATACCAGCATCCTCTGGTTTTCCTGGTCCTGGTGAAAGCACAATTCTTGTTGGATTCATCTCTTCTAGCTGTTCTATCGTTATTTGATCATTTCTTACGACTACAATATCTTCTTCGTATTCACCTAACAGTTGATACAAGTTATAAGTAAATGAATCATAATTATCAATTAGTACAATCATTTCATTACCTCCAATAGTGCTCTCGCTTTATTTAACGTTTCTTCATATTCAGCTACTGGGTCTGAATCATAAACAATTCCCGCTCCTGCCTGAACGTATGCTTTTTCACCCTTTACGACCATCGTTCGAATAGCGAGCGCCATATCAAGATCCCCTGAAAAACTAACGTATCCAACTGCACCCGCGTATACATTTCTTTTTTCATTCTCTAGCTCATTTATAATTTCCATCGCTCTAATTTTCGGAGCTCCCGACACTGTTCCTGCTGGTAGACAATACGCTAATGCATCAAATCCACTCATTTGTTTTCGCAATGTTCCGTAAACTTCAGATACAATGTGCATAACGTGAGAGTATTTTTCTACTTTCATATATTTATCTATCGTAACCGAGCCGATTTCGCTCACTCTACCAATATCGTTTCGCCCAAGATCTACAAGCATCATATGTTCTGCTCGCTCTTTCTCATTGCCTAACAGTTCTTTTTCGATTTCCTCATCTTCCCTTTTCGTTTTCCCCCTCGGCCTTGTACCAGCAATTGGATTCGTCATCACTTTATTCTCTCTTACTGATAGCAAACTTTCCGGTGAAGAACCGAGTACAACATAATCTTGAAAATCGATATAGAACATATATGGTGATGGATTTGCAATTCGAAGTTTTCGGTATAACGCGAATGGATCACCAATACATTCACTTTGTAAACGCTGTGACAGTACGACTTGGAATATGTCTCCAGCTCTTATATGTTCTTTCGCCATTTCTACCATCCCACAAAACTCTTTTTCCGTTATAGAAGAAGTGAATGATAATGTGGATTGTATTGCATTTACTTCAGTTTCTTCTCCTTGTAGCACTTCCTCTTTGTATACTCGTAGCCTTTCGTATACTTCCTCATAATCTGCTGAATCATCTTCCCTGCATACATATACAAACGACAACCTTTGGCGTAAATGATCGTAAACGATAAACTCACGATATAGTAAGAGGTGTACTTCCGGAATATTTAATGGGTCGTGTAAATCCGCTCCAATGTTTTCATACTGCCGAATGACATCATATCCAATATAACCAACTGCTCCTCCGCAAAATGGAAATGGGCTGTCTACTTGTGATGGTGCGATTATTTCTTCTAACACTTGTAGTACGTTACCTTGTAACTTTTCTGCCCGGCCGAAAATCGTTCGTTCTACTTCCGTACCAACGCTTTTTACTTCTCCATAAGGATTACATCCTAAGTAAGAATAACGCCCTTTATCTTGATGAAGCTGTGAACTTTCTAATAAAAATTTCTTCTTTCCTTTCATACGTCTATATAAAGAAATTGGCGTAATGCTATCTCCTTCTTCTTCAGTAATTACTAAAAATGTCTTTCTCTCTCTTTTTTGTTTTATAAATTCTTCTTTCGTCATCATGTCCTTCACCTCACTCTGAAAAATAAAAAAGTCCCCTACATATCGAAAATATGTAGAGGACGATAAATATACCGCGGTACCACCTCGTGTTGGATGCAAAAGCATCCCGCTTTGTTCAGGTACAAATTTTATACCTTATCCTTGTAACGGCGGAACCCGGGTTGCCTACTAAAAATAATTGTTCAGCATACCTCTCGTAAGCCCATTCCGTATATGGCACCGTACCGGGCTCCCACCTATTCCCGGCTCTCTGTAACGTCTCCAATATACGTACTCTTCTTACTTAAACGATTTCATTTATTTAATTTTTTATACACAAAAAGGGAGTACTCATCCTATAGAAAGGACGGGTACTCCCGTGGTGCCACCTTAATTCGTTACAAATGTAACGCACTTTACCGTATCAAAAACAATACGTGTCTCTTGTATCGATGAGATCATGTCGCCAAAGCCTACTTCTTTCGTTTCGGTTTGGAAGCTCCGAAGCCCATTCCACATCAATTCCATACTGATTCGCACCAACCATCAGCTCTCTGACATGTTCATCATGTGTACTCTTCTTCATCAACGCTTGCATTTTTTTAAGTTGCACTCATTATAGACCTGACTTTTTTCACAAGTCAATACTTTTTTAAAAATTTTATTTTTCTTTCCTTTCAATATTATATTGACAAAACAACCTCTTTTTATGTAAATATAATAAATACTCTATTAAAAATAAGGTTTTTTGTATGAATATTATATATTAAAAAAGTAAAATGACATCAAAAAACGCTTACATTTCTGAAAATTCGTATTTCTATATGGATTTTTCAGAATAATCATGATAGATTATAAAGTGAAACTTTAATCAGTAGAGGGGATTCATCCCCACTGATTATTAGTTGAACCAATCGGGCATTTTCGGACAGTTGATCTCCCACCTAACTTCCTTGCCCAGCCAATTTTAAGGTGGGGGTTTTACTGCCCGTTAATGCGGGATAAATATGCATAACGCATCAAAAGACCTGACAAAAGAAAGGGGAACTACATGAGTACGCAGATGTTAACTTTAACTTCTATCTCTATTTACATGCTCGGGATGTTAGTAATCGGCTATTTCGCCTACAAACGAACGTCCAACTTAACAGATTATATGCTTGGCGGGCGTACACTAGGCCCCGCAGTAACAGCATTAAGTGCTGGAGCATCCGATATGAGTGGTTGGCTTTTAATGGGATTACCCGGTGCAATGTTTAGCGTTGGATTAAGTAGTAGTTGGATTGCGATCGGCCTAACACTAGGCGCATATGCAAACTGGCTTTATGTCGCTCCTCGCTTACGTACCTACTCAGAAATTGCAAGCAACTCTATTACTATTCCAGAATTTTTGGAACACCGTTTCCACGACAAATCTCATATGCTACGCTTAGTATCCGGACTTGTTATTATGATTTTCTTTACTTTTTATGTAGCTTCAGGATTAGTTTCAGGCGCTGTATTATTTGAAAATTCATTTGGCATGAACTATCATGTTGGATTATTCATTGTTGCAGGCGTTGTTGTCGCTTACACATTATTTGGTGGTTTCTTAGCAGTAAGTTGGACAGACTTCGTACAAGGAATCATTATGGTAGTCGCTCTTATTCTTGTTCCTATCGTAACAATTATGAATTCGAACGGACTTGGACCTGCATTTGATACAATTCGATCTGTAGATCCAACACGTCTAGATATTTTTAAAGGTGCCTCTACTTTAGGAATGATTTCTCTATTCGCATGGGGCCTTGGTTATGTCGGACAACCTCATATTATCGTACGCTTTATGGCAATTTCTTCTGTAAAAGAACTTAAAAGTGCACGAAGAATTGGTATGAGCTGGATGATTTTCTCTGTTGTTGGAGCTATGTTTACTGGTCTTATTGGTATTGCTTACTATTCACAACAAGAGTTAACATTATCTAACCCAGAAACAATTTTCCTTGAACTTGGAAAAATTTTATTCCACCCACTTATTACTGGATTTTTATTAGCCGCTATTTTAGCAGCGATCATGAGTACAATCTCATCTCAGTTACTCGTTACTTCTAGTGCCGTAACGGAAGACTTATATCGTACATTCTTCAAACGTTCTGCATCTGATAAAGAACTTGTATTTGTCGGTCGTATGGCTGTGCTTGTTATTGCCTTAGTTGGGTGCGCTTTAGCGTTTAAACAAAATGATACGATTTTAGCTCTTGTTGGGTACGCTTGGGCTGGTTTTGGTTCTTCATTTGGACCTGCTATTTTATTAAGCTTATATTGGAAACGTATGACGAAATGGGGCGCGCTTGCTGGTATGATTTCTGGTGCCGCTACTGTTATTATATGGACTCAATTCAAATTCTTAAAAGATTTCTTATATGAAATGATTCCAGGTTTCGCTATTAGTTTACTAGCCATCGTAATTGTTAGTTTACTAACACAACCTTCAAAAGAAGTTGAAGAGCAATTTGAGGATTTCGAAAAACAACATCGTCATAATTTATAAAAAAATCTCTGCTGTTATCGTAACAGCAGAGATTTTTTACAGTTCGACAATCTTCTTATCAAATTTAACAAATTCTTTATGTTTCGTTAAATTTAACATAACACTACTCCTTTATAGTATGAGTATCAGCACTTATACAGAAAGGGGACTCCAACATGTTAGCAGCTTTCCAGCAACAACAAACACGAAAATTTTCACCTATCACAAATACTTCTGCGTCTTGTTTAAACATGCAACCTAACCCGCCTAAAATTTCAATTGCTCCTTCTGTTATTTCAGTCATCGGTGTTCATATGGAAAAACATAAATTAAAAATAAAAACGGGACAAAACATTGTGTTATCAGCTTCCATTTTGCCAATACAAGCAACGCATAAAGAGCTTATTTGGTCAAATATGAATTCTGATATCATCACCATATATCCAAAAGGCGACACCGTGACAATTACTGGAAAAAGCGCAGGTAGAGCAGTCGTAATTGTCACAACTGCTGAAGGCAAATTCCGTGACCTATGTGTCATTCATGTACAACCTTATATGACAAATCCAAAGTAAAAGAGTGGCTTTGTAGCCACTCTTTTACTTGATTTCAATATTTGAGTTTTTACTTTTTACAAGATTAATGAATTGTTCTTTATTTCTTGGAGAAATAATTTCTGTTTTATGTGTATCGTAAACAATTTCAAGTCGGTCAAATGATAATGCATGGGCTGCTATTGGATTTTTCGTATTTGAAATTTGTTTTATATCTCGTATAAAAATACGTTTTGTAACGAGACCCGATCTAATCGTAATTATTTCTTCCCGGGCAATATATTTTGCCAAAAAACAACTCCAGCTAAACAACATTGCTAATGGAATTGTAAAAAGCAAAAGAAAATATTCTCTCCCTACAAAAATTGGTGCAAAACAAGCACCCAAAACAATAAAAAAAATTGGATATAACCATGTATCTTTTTTTGATGGAAACTCCATTTCCCTCCCCCTTCTACGCTCGTATTTCTAAAAAAAAAAGAGAAGTATCACAACTTCTCTTTTCTCCCCTAACACTATAATTCCTGTGTATACACCGGCTCGTTTACGACATTTTTTGATGTTCGCTTTTGTTGCTGCAGTAAGAAAACAGATACACCAAACAATACGAGCATGCTACCGATAATTTGCATTGCATTTAATTTTTCTCCAAGTAAGAAGAACGCAAGTATAGATGCTCCAACAGGTTCTCCTAAAATACTCATTGAAATTGTCGTTGCATTTACATAATTTAATAGCCAGTTATTAATTACATGTGACACTGTCGGCACAACCGCAAGTAAAAGAAAAACGGTCCAATCCCACTTCGTATAACCTGTAAAGGGTACTTGCAATATGACATTATAAATCCCCATAAAAAGACCTGCGAATGCAAAGACTGTAAAGCTATAAATCCAGTGTGATACTTTCTTTACTGTCGTTTGCCCGATAAATAAATAACCGACAACTGCTATTACACTTAGAAAGGATAATATGTCTCCATAAATTGCTTGCTTACTTAAACCTAAATCTCCCCAACCAATGCACATTACGCCTAGAATAGCGATTCCCATCGTTGCAATGGCTGAATATGTTGTTCTTTCTTTGAACAGAAAAAAACCTCCAACTAAAGATACGATCGGTTGAAGTGCCAAAATAATTGTTGAACTAGCAACTGTTGTATGCTTTAAAGATTCAAACCATAAAAGAAAATGAAGTGCTAAAAAGAAACCAGATCCAATTAAAAAGCCCCAATCTTTCATTTGAATCCTATTAAATTCCTCTCTTTTTTTCCATACGATAGGCAGCATAATAAGTACGATAATCCATAAGCGGTACATACTTAATATTGAAGATGGTGCTGAGGACATCTTTACAAAAACTGCTGCAAAGGAAATAGCAATTATAGAAATAGCCAATGGTAGTGCGATTGATTTTTCTTGTTTCAAATCCTGTCTCCCCTCTCACCTGTCAAAAATCCCACTTCATTATATCCGTTTTCTTTCGTAACTTAAATACTAATTTTTTAGATTCTTCGTACCATTATGGTAAAATAGAAATTAAGGCACCAATTAGTGAATATTTATTTCCTTTTTCACTACAAGCGTCGCTCTTACAATCGTTACAGTAAATTTTTATTTAGGGGGATCTACATGAGTCAAACAATAGGGAGAATTGAAGAAATTTCATTTTATAGCGCATCACTTCAAGAAGACGTTACGCTTCTCGTTTATTTGCCAGTAAATTACACACCACTGCACAAACATACAGTTGTAATTGCACAAGATGGTAGAGATTATTTTCAGCTTGGTAAAGCGCACCGTGTAATTGAGCGCCTTCGTGAAACTGAAGAAATTGACCGTACAATTATTGTCGGTATTCCATATAAAAATGTACAGGATCGTAAAGAAAAATATTTCCCAAATGAAGTAAAAAATGCTGCATATATTCGTTTCCTTGCTCATGAACTTGCACCATATATTGATGAAAATTATCCAACGTACCAAATGGGAAAAGGTCGTGTTTTAATTGGTGATTCTCTTGGCGGAACAGTTTCCTTTATGACTGCACTTATGTATCCGCATACATTCGGTAAAATCGTTATGCAATCACCATTTGTGGATGAGACAGTGATGAACTTAGCAAAAGACTTCAAAGATCCACAAGCATTAGAACTGTATCACGTCATTGGTACAGAAGAAACGGCTGTAAAGCGTACTGATGGACAAGTATCTGATTTCGTAGAACCAAACCGTGAGTTAAATACACTTCTCACAGATAGAAATTTCATTACGCATTACGAGGAGTTTGAAGGTAATCATACTTGGAAATATTGGCAAACTGATTTACCGAAAGCCTTCTCTCATATTCTATCAATGAAATAATAGAGAGCAGTATTCAGAATAATTTGATATAATAGATAAAGAGATTTATTTATCTCAAAATCTAACTAGACTTACAAAGGGAGGAATTGGAACATGAAATTAGGCATTGTAATTTTTCCATCTAAAATGATTCAAGATAAAGCGAACGGATTGCGTAAGCGTTATGACCCGCACTACGCATTAGTTCCGCCACATATTACATTGAAAACACCCTTTGAGACGCAAGATGAACAATTAGAATCGATTGTAAACGAGCTACATACAATCGCAGGTAAAACGAATCCTTTCACCCTTCATGTTGGGAAAGTTGGTTCATTCGCACCTGTTAATAACGTCCTTTATTTTAAAGTAGAAAAAACACCTGAACTTACTTTCTTAAATGAAGAAATGCATGGCGGGTTATTCACACAAGAACGCGAATATGCTTTCGTACCTCACTTAACAATCGGACAAGGCTTATCAGATGCAGAGCATGCTGATGTGTTGGGCCGATTACGTATGAAAGATTTCTATTATGAACAACCAATTGATCGTTTCCATCTTCTATATCAATTAGAAAATGGAACATGGACTGTACACGAAACATTCCACCTTGGAAAGGGGAACAACTAATTTGCACGCACAGATTGTACAAACGGACGAACAACTAAGAGATGCATTCTCTGTACGTAAACAAGTGTTTGTAAATGAACAACGTGTCTCTGCTGAAGAAGAGTACGATGAGTTTGAAGAAACTTCAACACACGTTGTTATATATGACAATGATGTTCCAGTTGGTGCTGGACGTTTTCGCACCCTTGATGGTATAGGGAAAATGGAACGCATTTGCGTGCTAGGTTCCCATCGTAAAAAAGGTATCGGAAAAATTGTTATGGATGCGCTTGAAGCGTATGCAAAAGAAAATTCGCTACCAAAATTGAAACTTCATGCTCAAACACATGCTGAAGATTTCTATAAAAAACTTGGCTATGTAACGAGTTCTGATGTATTTATGGAAGCAAATATCCCGCACGTCGTAATGATAAAAGAATTGTAATTTGAAAGCAGGAGGTGACCCCTCCTGTTTTTTACATTGCTATTTTCTTTTTCTTCCGCTAAAGTTAAATGTTGATGCTATAGTTTTGAAGGTGAACATATGACACAAGAAAAATTTTCACAAAAATCGTTAACACACGCCGATATTCCGCGTGCGACATATCATATTCCGAAAACATCTACCCATTTAATTATGGAAGAAGATGTAGATGCGGCTTATTTCCGCGCTCTCGAACAACAAAATGTTTTTTTAAATGAAAAACAATTAGAAGCCGTGCGCACAACAGAAGGTCCTGTTCTCACACTAGCTGGTGCTGGAAGCGGGAAAACATCTGTTTTAACAACTCGCGTTGGTTATTTAGTAAATGTAAAACAAGTTCATCCACGAAATATTTTATTACTTACATTTACACAAAAAGCAGCTGAAGAAATCCGAAGTCGTGTTGCGAAGTTACCAGGTATGAATCATGCAGCAAGTAGCTATGTGGTTGCTGGTACATTCCACTCTGTTTTCTTAAAATTGCTTCGTAGTCAAGGGTATAATCAGCAAATTTTAGCAAATGAAAAACATAAACAAATTATGATAAAGAAAATCTTAAAAGAATTGCGTTTAAAAGACGATTATGATGCGGAAACGATACTCGCGATGATTTCACTTGAGAAAAACAAATTAAATCGTCCGAAAGATGTAAAAGCGAAAACACCAGTGGAACAAGAATTTAAAGAAGTATATGAACGTTTTGAAGAAGTAAAACAACGATACAATTATATTGATTTCGATGACATCTTATTGGAAACATATTATATGTTAGAAAATAATGCTCCTTTACTAACTCAATTACAACAACGTTTTCACTACATTGAAGTAGATGAGTTTCAAGATACATCGTATGCACAATATGAAATTGTAAAATTGTTAGCCACACCAAGAAATAATTTGTTCATCGCAGGTGATGATGATCAAGCTATCTATGGCTGGCGAGGGGCAAGTCACCAAATTATTTTATCTTTTCCAAAAGAATTTGATAACACAACAATTATTGCACTAAATACGAATTATCGATCCAATCCCTTTATCGTCGGGCTTGGAAATGAAGTTATAAAATTAAATCAAGAACGTTTTGATAAAGAGCTATACTCCGTTCGTGAGGAAGGTGTACAACCTTTTTATGCAAGACCTGCTACGACTCTTGATGAAGCAAATCAAATTTTACAGCTCATTCAAGAAAAAGTGGATAGCGGTGAACGAAACTATAAAGATTTTTGTTTACTGTATCGCACACATTCTGTAAGCCGTTCGTTACTTGATCAGCTTACCATTCATAAAATCCCGTTTATTAAACACGGGGCGAGCCAATCATTTTATGAACATTCTTTAATTAAGCCTGTATTAGATCATTTAAGACTCGTGATTGAGCCGTTTCGACTAGAATCACTTTCAAACATATTGCCGACGATGTATATCGGACGTGATGATTGTATTTCATTTATTGAGCGTGAACAATGGAAATATGGTGAAGGCCGTTTTCCTTCTCTTCTTCATTTCTTATTATTAAATCCGAGCTTAAAACCTTTTCAAGTGAAAAAGGTAAATGAGCGTATTGATTTTATTAAATTTATTAAAGAATTAGAACCGAAAAAAGCACTAAAAGAAATCATTCATGGTAAAGGAAAATATTTAGAGTACTTACAAAGTAACGATCGTTCTTCCTTTACGATGCATAAAGACATACAAGAAGAAATGTTGGAAGAATTAATGGAGTCTGCAACTCGTTTCACCGATATTCCAGCTTATTTACAATTTATTGACGAAGCGATTCAAGGTCAAAAAGAAATGGAAGCATTAAAAACAATGCCGCAAAAAGATGCCGTTTCACTTATGTCAATTCATAACGCAAAAGGCCTTGAATTTCCGTGTGTCTTTTTACTTGGAGCGAGTGATGGGATCCTGCCGCATACTTCTTCTTTAAAAGATGCAAATGATCGTGTTACGGAAACTTCTGAAGCGTTAGAAGAAGAACGCCGATTACTTTATGTCGCCATTACACGTGCGAAAGAAGAACTTTACATTTCTTCTCCGCAATTTTTCAGAGGAAAGAAATTAGATATATCTCGTTTTTTATATACTGTGCGAAAAGATTTACCTGAAAAGACATCCACTAAATAAGGATGTCTTTTTTTATAATGCGTTATGTACATCCCTTCTATATAAATTCCTTGTTTTTATCATAAGAATTAACGTAATATCAACCATATCCCACTCATATTGTAATAGTGTATGTCAGAACTCACGAGAAGGAGTGAACATAATGAGCTGCAATTGTAATGAAGATCATCAACATGAGTGTGATTTCAACTGTGTATCGAATGTTGTTCGTTTTATACATGAACTACAAGAATGTGCAACGACAACATGTGGATCTGGTTGCGAAGTTCCATTTTTAGGTGCACATAACAATGCATCAGTAGCTAATACACGTCCTTTTATTTTATACACAAAAACTGGAGAACCTTTTGAAGCATTCGCACCATCTTCAAGCCTTACTAGTTGCCGATCTCCTATTTTCCGCGTAGAAAGTATAGATGATGATGACTGTGCTGTATTGCGTGTATTAACTGTAGTTTTAGGTGATGGTACCGCTGTACCACCTGGTGACGACCCAATCTGTACGTTTTTAGCTGTACCAAATGCAAGACTAATATCAACCTCCACTTGCATTACTGTTGATTTAAGTTGCTTCTGCGCTATTCAATGCTTACGCGATGTTTCTATTTAAAACTAAATAATGAGTTAAGCATGGATTGGGTGGCAGAATTATCTGCCACCCAATCCATGCTTAAAGAGTATTCTTATGTAAATTTCTTAAAATTGGGAACTTGTCTAGAACATAGAACCTGTCCTTTTCATTAACTGAAAGTAGAAACAGATAAAGGAGTGAAAAACATGTTCTCTTCTGATTGCGAATTTACTAAAATCGATTGTGAGGCGAAGCCAGCTAGTACACTACCTGCCTTTGGTTTTGCTTTCAATGCTTCTGCACCTCAGTTTGCTTCACTATTTACACCACTATTATTACCTAGCGTAAGTCCAAATCCAAATATTACTGTTCCTGTAATCAACGATACAGTAAGTGTCGGAGATGGCATTCGAATTCTACGAGCTGGTATTTATCAAATCAGTTATACATTAACAATTAGTCTTGATAACTCACCTGTTGCACCAGAAGCTGGTCGTTTCTTCTTATCATTAAATACGCCAGCTAACATTATTCCTGGATCAGGTACAGCAGTTCGTTCTAACGTTATTGGTACTGGTGAAGTAGATGTATCCAGTGGTGTTATTCTTATTAACTTAAATCCTGGTGACTTAATTCAAATTGTGCCAGTTCAGTTAATTGGAACTGTAGACATCCGCGCAGCAGCATTAACAGTTGCACAAATTAGTTAGTAAAAAGCGGTATTTCTAATACAGAAATACCGCTTTTTATATATAATAAAAAACACTCACAGTAGCATGAGTGTTTCATTCTTCATATTGTTTTATTGCGTTTTTCTTTTCCCACAATTGCATCCCTTTTTCTTCACAAATCCTTGTTGTTGTAATTGTTCTTGATATGCCTGTTGTTGTGCTTGGTGTTGTTGCTGTATATGATACCACTGCTGCAGGTCATATGAATTTTGCCTTGGATTATTGCTCACAGCAAACATCTCCTCTACTGTCAATTCTGTCTATTTACTATATGAACAACTCTTTATTTCCGTTCCCTCATTCTTTTAAACTCCGCTTTTTCTCGTATTATGAAAATATATTATTCTCCCATAAAATATCCTGTAATTGTTTCAATGATTGCTGCTGCTCCTGCAATGGCTAATAATGCAAGTAACGGCTCCGCAACGATAGGAATCCAATTATATAAAACTAATAAAAAAGCACTAACCCATACACCTGTACACCAATAACAGCTTAATAATTCGCCAATCCACTTTCTTAATCCATTACCTTTTACTTTTGTAAACGTTGATACACTTCCATCCGGCTCCGTAATCTCTAATTCATCAATAAATGGTCTTCGCAAAAAGGCTGTTATTTTATCATATACAATTAAACGAGTGAGCCTAAAAGCAGCTAACGCAAAAATAAAAAATAAAAGCCAGCTTGTAAACAGCATAATTCCACCTTCCCTTATCCTCTTTCGCCTATTTAAAAAAAAAGGTCTTGAGATTGTGACCAAATCTCCTCGACTCCAATATCTTATTAATGTAAATACAAACAAGAAGATAAGGAGTGACATTAATGAGTTGTAACGAAAATAAACACCATGGCTCTTCTCATTGTGTAGTTGACGTTGTAAAATTCATCAATGAATTACAAGATTGTTCTACAACAACATGTGGATCTGGTTGTGAAATCCCATTCTTAGGTGCACATAATACTGCATCAGTAGCAAATACACGCCCTTTTATTTTATACACAAAAACTGGAGAACCTTTTGAAGCATTTGCACCATCAGCAAGCCTTACTAGCTGCCGATCTCCAATTTTCCGTGTGGAAAGCGTAGATGATGATAGCTGTGCTGTGCTACGTGTATTAACTGTAGTATTAGGTGACGGTACTCCGGTACCACCTGGTGACGATCCAATTTGTACGTTTTTAGCTGTACCAAATGCAAGATTAATATCGACAACTACTTGCCTTACTGTTGATTTAAGCTGTTTCTGTGCGATTCAATGCTTACGCGACGTTTCTATCGTAAAGTAAACTAAAAAACTATTGGGGTGGTAGAAGCATTCTACCACCTTTACATATTTAAAAGCCGGCCATACTAATCGATTGGATATCATCTATAGACAACCTAATATCTCTCATACTATTTTGCGGCATAATAGATACAATGCCATTACGATACGATATGATCGATCCAACATAAGAAACTGTAGCTGTTTTTATTCTGCACCTTACTTTCGGAATGTAATGAGGGCGGTTTAATAAAAAATGAATTTTTTCATCATTATTCATATCCTTAAATGATTTATTATACGGGACAGTTCTTACTGGTTCTTGCTGTTCTGGCTGTTCTTGCTCTGTCTGTTCTTCTTTTTCCTCTTCTTCTATTTTTTCTTCCACTTGCTGCTCTTCTTGTTGTTCTTGCTCTATTACCTCTTCCACAGCACTGCTTACAATATTTTCTTGTCTATTACTTTGCTCTTTTTGATCTTCATTTTCAAAGTTTGTCAGGATAATCCTTTTTATTTTCGGTGCAGCAAGTTCTAAACTCACTTGCGCAATATATAACAACGGTTTTCCAACTGTTGAACTTTTATTTTTATTCTTCACACTCGTCCCTCCCACTTCCATACGTAGCTGAATAAATCGTGTACTATTATAGTTATATTCATCACGTGGTAAGAACTTTCGTTAAAAATCGTTCTTTCTCAGAACAAATAAAAAGGACAATCTCAGCATTTAGAGATTGTCCTTTAAAAATTAATATTATATTTATCCTAGGATATGATACCCTGAATCAACGTGAATGTTTTCTCCTGTTACACCGCGTGCTAAATCACTGAATAGGAATACTGCTGTATCGCCAACTTCTTCTGGAGTTGTTGTACGACGAAGTGGTGCGCGCTCCTCAATTTCTCTTAAGATTGAGTTGAAATCGCCTACACCTTTTGCAGATAACGTACGAATTGGTCCTGCAGAAATAGCGTTGACGCGAATACCATGTTGACCTAAATCGTTCGCTAAATATTTCACGCTCGCTTCTAATGAAGCTTTCGCAACACCCATAACGTTATAATTTTTCACAACGCGCTCGCCGCCAAGGTATGTTAACGTTAAAATATTTCCGCCTTCTGTCATTACTTTCTTCGCTTCTCTTGCTACAGCTGTTAAAGAGAATGCACTAATATTTTGTGCAAGTAAAAATCCATCGCGAGAAGTATCTACAAATTCACCTTTTAAGTCATCGCGATTTGCAAAAGCAATACAATGTGCTACACCGTGAATAGTACCTACTTCTTGTTTAATTGTTTCAAAGCAAGCTGTAAGTTCCTCATCATTCGTTACATCACAAGGTAATACAAGTGATTCTTGTCCTTCTAATGTGTCCGCTAATTCACGAACATTTCTTTCTAAACGTTCTCCTGCATATGTGAATATTAATTTTGCACCTGCATTATGCAAAGAGCGAGCAATTCCCCATGCAATACTTCTTTGGTTCGCAACGCCCATAACGACAAATGTTTTCCCTTGTAATAGTTCCATGATATATCCTCCCAGAAATACTTATACTTGTTATTAGTACCTGATACTATAATTATAGTACCATAAAACCGCTTAAAGGCAAACAAAAAAGTCATTAACAGAAATTTGTTAATGACTTTTGGTTTCTATAAAAAACCGCTCTAATCCTTCTTCCCAAGAAGGCATTTGTGAAAAACCATTTAATCGTAGCATGTTGTGTTGAAAAATAGAATATTTGGGCCTCGCAGCTGCAGCCCCGAATTCTTCCGTTGAAACAGGTAATACATTCACTTTCATATTTGCATACGAAAATATCTTTTGTGCAAATTCAAACCAAGAGCATGAGCCTCTGTTTGATACGTGGTATGTACCGTATAAAGAAGTATGAATGAGCTTATTAATAACCATATTTAAATCCGCCACATACGTAGGCGAGCCAACTTGATCCGCTACAACAGATATTTCATCTCTTTCTTTTCCTAATCGCATCATCGTTTTCACGAAATTATTTCCATATTTACCATATAGCCACGATGTGCGAACGATAAAATATTTATTATGTAACTCTTTGACGAACTGCTCCCCCGCATACTTAGAGGCTCCATATATATTTATCGGCGCTGGACTATGAAATTCGTCGTATCCATCTGGTCTAGCGCCTTGAAATACATAATCAGTACTAATATAAACTAGCTTCGCCCCTACTAATTGTGAAGCAACCGCTACATTTCTAGCTCCGATTGCATTTATTCTATATGCAAGATCCTGTTCTTTCTCCGCATGATCTACTTTCGTATAGGCAGCACAATGAATAATTATATGTGGTTTTATTTCTTGTACTACTTGTTGTATTCGGGATATATTTGTCACATCTAATAACTTTTTATCAAATGGATATATATCATATTCTTCAGAGTTTAACTCTTCAAATAGTTGCTTTCCTAATTGACCGTTTGCTCCTGTTATGATAACCCTCTCTTTCATGTAACATGCCCCTTACTGGTCTTTTAGTGGTTTCCACCATTCCTTATTCTTTTCATACCATTTCACCGTCTCTTGTAATCCTTGTTCAAACGTATATTTCGGTTCCCAATCAAATTCATTCTTCATTTTCTCTGCATCAATCGCATAACGACGATCGTGTCCTAAACGATCTGTTACATATTCAATGTCTTTTTTTGTTTTTCCTAAAAGAGTAATAATTTGTTCCACAACTTCTACATTTGTTTTTTCATTATTTCCACCTATATTATATACTTCTCCTACACGTCCCTTATGCAAAACAACGTCAATCGCACTGCAATGATCTGTTACATGTAACCAATCTCTTACATTTAAACCATCACCATACAACGGTAGTTTTTTTCCTTCCAGTGCATTCGTAACCATTAACGGAATTAATTTTTCGGGATACTGGTACGGCCCATAATTGTTAGAACAACGCGTTACTATAACCGGTAATTGATATGTTTTATAGTAAGATAAAGCTATCATGTCCGCGCTCGCCTTACTTGAAGAATATGGACTATTTGGAGCTAACGGCGTTGTCTCTGTAAACTTCCCTGTTTTCCCTAAAGAGCCATACACTTCATCCGTTGATACTTGCACAAGTTTTATATGCGAATATTTTTTAACTAGTTCTAATAAAATGACCGTCCCAATTACATTTGTATCATAAAAAGGAATCGGATTTTCAATACTACGGTCCACATGTGATTCAGCTGCAAAATTTACAATCACTTGTACGTCTCGCTCTTTTATAACGTATTCTAACAGCTCTCCATTTTGAATTTCTCCTTTTACAAAAGAGTAATTCGGGTGATTCTGAAGAGATTTTACGTTATTTAAATTCCCGCTATATGTTAATGCATCGTAATTAATAATTTTATATGATTCATAACTTTGTAGCATGTAATGAACGAAATTACTTCCAATAAATCCAGCCCCACCTGTTACTAATATATTCATAAACAACTCTCCTACTTAAAAACTATCTTCATATTCCTCTAGTAATGGCAATATCTGATCCTTATCGGACAATATAGGATCTGTTACTGGCCAAGGAATTGCTAAATCTTTATCTTCCCAAAGTAATCCAGAGTCATGCTCTGCGCTATAATATTCATCTACTTTATACATAACGATAGTATGCGGGACAAGCGTGCAAAATCCATGCGCAAATCCTTTTGGCACTAGTAACTGCCGATGGTTATCTGCACTTAAAATATATCCTTTCCATTGTTTAAATGTTGGTGATTTTTTTCGTAAATCAACGATAACATCATAAATTGCCCCTTGCATAACTTGAATGAGTTTCGTTTGTGCTTTCGGTTTTTTTTGAAAGTGTAGTCCCCGAATCGTTCCTGCCTTAGCCGAATAAGATACGTTATCCTGTACAAATGAATACGTTATCCCTAATGTTTCTAGCACCTGCTTATTATAGCTCTCTGAAAAAAAGCCACGCTCGTCTCCAAACAACCTCGGTTCTAACAATTTTGCATCGGTAAAATTTGTTTCTACAACTTTCATATTCTCACCTATTCTCCGTTAAACTGTTTCCCAAAATTAATACCCCGTGCTAACGTATTCGCCTTTTGAAGCGAAGCATGAGTTCCCGCATCAGTCCACCAGCCGCTCATTTCATTATAAGTAAGTACCCCTCGTTTTAAATACCAATTATTTATATCTGTAATTTCAAGTTCTCCCCGTGCAGAAGGTTTTAATTCTTTAATATAAGAAAAGACTTTCGAATCATACAAATAAATTCCCGTAACCGCATAAGAACTTTTCGGCTCTTTCGGCTTTTCTTCAATTTCAACTATTTTTCGGTTTTGAATATGTGCTACGCCAAATCTTTCGGGATCTTCTACAGATTGCAATAGCACTTTCGCACCTTCTTTTTGATTTGCAAACTCTTCAACATACGGAAGAATATCATCTGAAAAAATATTATCCCCTAATATAACTACCATACGATCATTCCCGACGAAATCTTCACAAAGCCCTAACGCCTGTGCGATCCCGCCCGCTTTATCTTGCACACGATACGTAAAGGACACTCCAAATTCATGACCACTCCCTAAAAAGCTAACGACATCCCCCATATGCTCTTTACCTGTAATAATCATAATATCTGTAATATCGCATTGTTTTAGCTTATATACCGCATGATAAATCATCGGATACCGACCAACAGGAAGTAAATGTTTATTCGTTACTTTCGTTATTGGATATAATCTCGATCCAGTACCACCTGCTAAAATAATTCCTTTCACTTTGCATCTCTCCTTTATGATGGAGATAATATATCTTTGTAATGTTCTACAAACACTTTCCGGTACTTCTCATATGTATCCGCATCAAACTCATCCCCGTTGTAATGAATACACCATAAATTTGCTTGATTTGGGATACCGATTAAATAACCAGCCCTTTGAAACTCTAAAGACTGTGACACATCATAAAAGTGAAACCCTTGAAACAAATCTTCTCGCCACGGAATATCATACTGCGTTGCCATGAATAAACCATCAATTGCCTGAACTGACAAAAATGGTTGATTACCATAAAAAACCTGATCTAAATTTAATAATTGATAATTCTGTCTTCTATACTCAATCACTTTCCCTACTAAATTTTTTCCTTCCCACCATATCCCGTTATTCGGTAAAAACTGAGCCCCAGCGACTCCTATTAAACCAAGCTTTTCATTTTCTTTAAAAAGAGATATAAGTGTAGAAAACATGTCTCGATTAATAAGATATGTATCTTGATGTATATACACTTTGTATTTCGCTGGATATGAAAGAGCTCGGTTGTATGCACTCGCCATACTTTGTGCATCTCGTATCGGAAAAATTTGCACGACATAACCAGGGGGAACAAAAATGTTTCTTATTTGGCTCTCACATTGTTTGAAAAGCTCCTCATTATTTACACAAACAACGACTAATATTGTATGATCTTTCATTTTTGTCCCCCCTTTTATTCTTCCTTATTTACATCTGACATATAGTGTTCCACAAATATTTTTCGATACTTTTCATAGTTCGTCATATTCACATCAAAATGATAATGGATACACCAAGCATCGCGCTGTACAGGCACACCGACTGTATATCCTGCTTTTTTAAATTCAAACGATTGAGATACATCATAAAAATCAAATCCGTCAAATATGTCTTCTCGCCACGGAACATCATATTGTGTCGCCATTAATAAACCGTCAATACATTCTACAGGAATAAATGTTTTTGATTCATGATACGGTTGTTCTAAACTTGCCATATAAAACAAATCATTCATATAACCAATGACCTTCCCTACAATTCCACGCCCTTCGTTCCATACACCAGTCGGAGGAACATATTGCGCTCCAACCATCCCAATCATCCCAAGGTGTTCATGTTCCTCAAATAATTGAAGTAATCCGTATAAAAAAGCCCTATTTATAATAAAAACATCTTGATGTAAATAAACTTTATACTTCGCAGGATGCGAAATGGCTTGATTGTATCCACTCGTCATACTTTTCGCATTTCGAATCGGCATAAATTGGACAATATATCCTGGCGGTACTAACAATTGCAATATATGTCGCACGCAGTTTGCATACAATTTCCGATCATTTATACATGTAACAAATAATATTGTTTTGTCTGCAGCACTCATAATTGTGATTTTTCAGCTTCAATAATATACTGAAATACAACTGTCTCAGCCATGAAGCCACTTCCAAGACGATATTTTTTACAAATTCCATATAACTCCTCAATAAGTGGTTCATACATTTTATGATCAACATATACACGATCTACTTTACTAATTGAATATCCTGCTTTTAAAAACATTCTTAGCATTTCATTGAATGTAAAGAAACGAATATGTGTTTTATCTAATAAACCATATTCTGTATACGTCCAATTTCCAGCAAGTAAGGGAGCTAATACTGAAATATGAGCAACGTTTGGTATACTTGCTAAAATCACACCATTTTTCTTTATATATGGCTTTACTTTTTCTATCACAGCCCACGGATCAAATAAATGCTCTAATACATCTCCAAATAGGATGCAATCAAATTGTCCCTCCTCATAAGGAAGATCTATTTTTTCTATATCCCCTAAAATAACATGATCTAGTCTTTCTTTCGCTTTTTCTGCCGCCTCTGGAAATGCCTCAATTCCTGATACACGTGTACCATTTTCTTTAATAGCCGCTCCCAATGCACCACTCGAGCAACCAATATCAAGAACTTCTTTCCATTCCTTTTTTATATGCTTTAATAAATTCGGATTCGCTGCATTATAATAATGCTCGGATTTTTCTTCATATAAAGAACTTTTTTCGCGATTCATTTCACACACTCCTTATGCAAATTGAATTAGAAATATAAATCTCATATGAATTCTATAAAGTGCAGATTTTTTTCATCCCCCAATGATTATTAGCCCGCAAATAGCAGTATAAAATCTTTTATTTATATTGGTTACGTTACTGATACTCTAATATATAACCAATCTATTAGAGTTAGAATAACGATAAATCATTTCTAAAAAACGAAACCTATTACACTTTATATGGTTTATCAAAAACTCCCCGAAAATATTTACGGTTATATTCAATTGCAGCATTATTCGGAACATAAGAAGCTGCTAATTCATTGTAATAATACGCTTTATCCTGCTCCCCTAACCTGCTATAACAAATACACATTTGTAAATAGGGTAGCCATGTGTAGCTAGCTGGACTATGGAAAGGGCTTTCCGTTGCCATTGGTACTTCCGTAGCAAGTTTAAACCAAAATATCGCTTCATTATATTTTTCTTGTTCCATATATATATATCCTATTCTTGTACAATTCTCTCCTCTAGGGACGTCATACCGAAACGACTTCACACAAGATTCGATTGCCTTCTCCCACATTCCGAGCTTTGCATAGCAATCTCCTAACTTACCACATGCATAAATTTTCTCTTCATACCATCCTTCGTCTTGATTAAGAAATGTTTCATATAGAAGAACTGCATCATCATATTTTTGGTTATCCGTAGATTCATTTGCGTAATAAAATAAATCTCTCGGACTTAATTCTTCACCTGCCGCTACAGTATTTTGAAAAATTTTCAAATTACGATTTGTTACTTTTTTTTCTTTTTTATGTGTAATAGCAACATTACTACTAAAAACCTCACCAGAAATAGCTAAATACTCATGAACCTTTCCAAACCATTGAAATTGTTTTTCACGCTTTACAAGTCGATTTCTTTTTGTACAATATAAAGGTTTCCCGTTAGAATCCATTGCAAGATGATAAGGCATCGAAACAGCATCAATTTTAGGATCTAATTCTCTTTTTAAAAATTTCAATGCTTCTTGAGCATCTTCTAATAAGACGTCATCTGCATCTAGCCACAATATATACTCTTGCGTCGCTTTTGAAAAAGAAAAATTTCTTGCTGCTGCAAAATCATCAATCCACTGGAAATCATATATGTTAGAAGTGTATTTCTCTACGATTTCTTTCGTTCGATCGACGGAACCTGTATCAACTACTATAATTTCATCCACAATTTTTTCAACTGTTTCTAAACAACGGGCTATTGTCTCCTCCTCATCTCGAACAATCATACATAAACTAATTGTAATTCCTTGCTTGTTCAACATAATCACCCTCTTCCAAATCAATCATATGTTATACATATACTAAACTTTCCATTTTTTTAAATTGTTCAAGTAGTTTAAGATTTCTTTTCAATAATTCAAATGTCCGTGTCATTTTCTTTCGGTTTTGCATCTACTATATAATGAACGCTTTATGGAGGTGAATTTATGTCAAATAATAATTATTCAAATGGATTAAATCCCGATGAATCTTTATCTGCTAGTGCATTTGACCCTAATCTTGTAGGACCAACATTACCACCGATACCACCGTTTACCCTTCCGACTGGGCCGACCGGGCCTACTGGACCTACCGGACCTACGGGGCCTACTGGACCTACCGGGCCTACTGGACCTACTGGGCCTACTGGACCTACTGGGCCTACTGGACCTACTGGACCTACTGGTGGCACTGGGACTACTGGACCTACCGGGACTACTGGTGACACTGGGGCTACTGGACCTACCGGGCCTACTGGTGACACTGGGGCTACTGGACCTACCGGGCCGACTGGTGACACTGGGGCTACTGGACCTACCGGGCCGACTGGTGACACTGGGGCTACTGGACCTACCGGGCCTACTGGTGACACTGGAGCTACTGGACCTACCGGGCCAACTGGGGCTACTGGACCGACTGGACCGACTGGACCATCCGGACTAGGACTTCCAGCAGGATTGTATGCATTTAACTCCGCTGGAATTTCTTTAGATCTTGGACTTAATGCTCCAGTACCATTTAATACTGTTGGATCTCAGTTTGGTACAGCAATTTCTCAATTAGATGCTGATACTTTCGTTATTGCTGAAACTGGATTCTATAAAATCACTGTTATCGTATATACTGCGGCAATAAGTGTATTAGGGGGGCTTACAATCCAAGTAAATGGGGTATCTGTACCAGGTACTGGGGCTACTTTAATCTCAGTTGGAGCACCTATCGTTGTTCAAGCAATTACGCAAATTACGACAACTCCATCATTAGTTGAAGTAATCGTTACAGGACTTGGGCTATCATTAGCTCTTGGTACAAATGCATCTATTATTATTGAAAAAGTTGCTTAATTTTTTACTTAGCAGTAGAACTGTTATCAGTTTTACTGCTTTTTCAATTTTAAATTCAATCATGAAACATTCGCTATCTACATAATCATATTGTTGTATGACATTTTGCAGGAGGCACAAATATGGAAAGTAAATCTGCTGTTCAGCTTTATCTCGAATTGCTAAAGAAGACAATTTTATTTGAAATATGGTTGGAATATGAGGCATACTTACCCGCATCTCTACATATTTCGAAAGAACTAGAATTCGAACCAGTTACAGTCCCCCTCCCTTTATTCATTAAGCAATATGCTGAAAACCATAACTTAAAAATTGTAAAACCAAATGTTTCAAAAAGTGAACGTCATGATGGAATGGATTGGCCAAGAGCAGCACATAGCATGATTGGTCGAGAACGTATGAACCAATTACAAGAGGCAATGGAAACCGTTGTTCGTGAAAATATAGAAGGTGATTTTATTGAAACAGGCGTATGGCGCGGAGGATCATGCATTTTTATGAATGGTTTTTTACAAGCAAACAACATTACGGACCGTAATGTGTGGGTTGCAGATTCATTTGAAGGTTTACCAGCACCGAATCTAGAACAATATCCAAAAGATTACGGTGATTATTTACACACATTCGATTACTTACGCGTCTCTTTAGAACAAGTACAAGAGAATTTCAAAAAATATGATTTACTAAATGATCAAGTGAAATTTTTAAAAGGTTGGTTTAAAGATACTTTACCAACAGCACCAATTGAAAAAATAGCAATTGCACGGCTTGATGGTGATATGTACGAATCCACCATGGATGGTCTCATGAACTTATATGATAAAGTTTCTAAAGGTGGCTATATAATTATCGATGACTACGGGCTACCACCATGCGCTGAGGCTGTGACAGACTTTAGACAGCAACGAAATTTAAAAGCCCCTATTACTAAAATTGATGTATTTGGCGTTTATTGGAGAAAAGAATAAACAAGATTTAATCTATAGGAGATTCCATTTCTACTCATCCTTCTCTCACTTCTAATCCAATTAAGTATTTCTTTTGTGGAATCTCCTTACATATAACAATTGTTTTCCTGTGTTCTCTCACTACAAATTGAAAATTTCATTAATAGAGTTACTGCATATTCTCACATAAGAAAGGGGTATACTCATGAGCGAATTTAACAAAGAAATGACTTTACTCCCCCCTCCTGAACTCGTCCAATATGTAGGTGGCGACTTCAAAAAGGTTGGAAAAGAGTTCCTAAAGCATTTTATTCAAATTGGCGCTTTAAAATCAAATGAAAAAGTATTAGATGTAGGCTGCGGCGTCGGCCGAATGGCTGTACCATTAATGAATTACTTAAATGATGATGGAGCGTATTATGGATTTGATTTGTTTAAAGATGGAATTACTTGGTGTCAAAATAACATTTCAACTATGCGTAATAATTTTCACTTTGAACATGTTGACATATACAATCAATTCTATAATCCGGAAGGAAAAGAAGATGCCTCTCAATATCGTTTTCCCTATGAAGACGAAACATTCGATTTTATCTTTTTAACTTCTGTATTTACACATCTTCTCCCAAAAGAATTAGAACATTACGTATCTGAAATTTTACGTGTATTAAAAAAAGACGGGAGATGTTTCATTACATTCTTTCTTATAAACCCTGAATCGTCCTATTATTTAAATGCAGGACAAAGTACATTAGGTTTTTATCATCGAATCGAAAATTGCTACGTTGTAAATAAAGAGATTCCGAATTTCGCAGTTGCTTATCCTGAGACAGATATTTGCAATCTATTGAATAAGTACGGCCTAGAAATAATTAATAAGCCGCATTACGGTTTATGGTGCGGCAGAAATGAATATACAAGTTACCAAGATATTGTTCTTACAAAAAAAAGCTTCTGAAAGGAAGTTATGTATGATGAATGAAAAAAATCCACCTCTCGTTTCCATCCTTATTCCCACTTATAATCGGCCTCATTATTTTAAAATCGCTCTAGAAAGTGCATTGGCACAAACTTATTCAAATATTGAAATCATCATCGGAGATGACAGCACAAATGATGAAACAGAAACTTTAATACGCGAACAATACTTACCAAATTATAAAAATATAACATACATTCGAAATATCCCTACTCTAGGACAATTTCACAATGACCTTATGCTCATAGAAAAATCAAATGGTGAGTATATAAATTTTTTAATGGACGATGACGTGTTTTATAAGCATAAAATACAAAAAATGATGAACTATTTTGAGCAAGATTCCAATAAAAATCTTGCTCTTGTTACTTCTTATCGAGTACGTATTGATGATCATGGAAATCTAATCGGTGATTCCCATCCAACCCAAAGGTTATATAGTGAAGACACTCCATTAAACGGAATATTTTTAGGTAATTGGATGTTAAAGGGCGGGCACAACATTATCGGTGAGCCTACAACTACTTTGTTTCGAAAAGAATTGCTCACGGATCCTTTTGGTACCCTTAAAGAGCGACAATATTCTTGTAGTGTTGATATGGCCTCATGGATTTCTTTACTTTCTAAAGGAAATGCAATATACATTTCTGAGCCTTTAAGTCAATTTCGCTACCATGCAGGACAACAAATACACAATAAGCTCCTTCAAGGTTGTGAAGATTTCACACACCTTGTTATAACAGCAAAAGAATATGGCTTTTTACAAAATACTACGGACTATAGAGCAGCTCTACTTAGTGCTTACCAATGGTGTAAAAGTTCCTTAAAATACTATCTTCATCAACTAGATATTTTTCCTGATGCACATGTACGTCTTTCCCATTGTTTGGATATAATTATTAAAGAGTTAAACAATTAAACTACTCTGCAAAATCAAAAGTGTATGGGCTATATGCGAATCATTCGTATAGTTCATACATTCTTTCTCATACTATAAAATCCATTACTATAAAGAGCAGTAGAAAGGAATACCTACATTGAAAGATCCAAATTCTCAATATCAAATAGACTACGTATTACTATTTATTTTATTTGCCATTGGGATTGTTAGTTGCTGTGCTATTGCAAGTGCGCAAGCCTCTTTACCACCATTTTTACAAAACGTCAATTTTGTACTAAAGCAAATCCAATGGTACTTCATTGGATTTATAGCCATTGGTGTTATTATGATTATCGATTTCGATCGTTATCAAAAAATTGCTTGGTATTTGTATAGCTTTGCAATGGTACTACTTATAGGACTAGAACTTCAAGTACCAGGTGCCGTTACAATTAAAGGCGCTACTGCTTGGTACAGGCTCTCGGGCATCGGAAATTTTCAGCCTTCTGAAATTATGAAATTATTTTTAATTATCGTCATTGGACGAATTATAGCAAATCATAATGAGAAATATTTTTCCAGAACAGTGCGTGACGATTTTTTATTACTTGGAAAAATATTTGCGACAAGTTTGCCACCACTACTACTTATTGCAAAAGAACCAGATTTAGGAAACACAATGGTCATTTCAGCGATGCTTGCAGCAATGATACTAGTTTCTGGCATACGATGGCGTTTTATTTTCGGATTAGTTTCAGGTACTTTCGTCGCTGGATCTACATTAATATATATTTTTTTTACTCACACAGATTTCTTTAAAGCACACATTTTAAAAGAATATCAACTAAATCGCTTCTACGGATGGTTAGCACCTTACAAATATGATGCACAAGGCTATCAATTAAGACAAGCATTCTTAGCGACTGGATCCGGAGAAATGCAAGGAAAAGGGTGGGAAAATGGACAAGTATATTTTCCAGAACCACATACAGATTTTATTTTCACTAATGTCGCTGAACAATTTGGATTTCTAGGCGCAAGTGTCATTATTTCACTTTTTTTCTTACTCATTTTTCGAATGATTCATATCGCTTTAGAAAGTAATGACCCTTTCGGTAGTTACATTTGCGCTGGTACAATCGGAATGTTTACTTTCCAAGTATTCCAAAATATCGGGATGACAATCGGATTACTTCCCATTACAGGGATAACATTACCTCTTATGAGCTACGGAGGAAGTTCACTACTTACATACATGATTGCGATTGGATTCATTTTAAATGTTCGCTCAAGAACGAAAATCTTTATGTTTAAATGAACAACAAAAAAACGCTATATTTTTATCTCTATCCTTTTTTAGATATACTAATGAAAAATACGATGGAGGTTTAAATATGAAATATGACATTATAGGAGATATTCATGGATGCTTCCAAGAGTTTCAAAATTTAACAGAGAAGCTAGGATATAACTGGAGTAGCGGTCTACCGGTTCACCCTGACCAACGTAAACTTGCATTCGTTGGCGATATTACAGACCGTGGTCCTCATTCATTACGTATGATCGAAATTGTATGGGAACTTGTCATACATAAAAAAGAAGCTTATTACGCTCCTGGAAATCACTGTAATAAACTATATCGATTTTTCCTTGGACGTAATGTAACAGTCGCTCACGGACTTGAAACAACTGTTGCTGAATATGAAGCACTTCCTTCTCGTAAGCAAAACATTATAAAAGAAAAGTTTACCACTCTTTATGAACAATCACCGCTCTACCACATACTAGATGAAAAAAGAGTAATCGTATGTCACGCTGGGATTCGGCAAGATTACATAGGAAGACGAGATAAAAAAGTACAAACCTTTGTATTATATGGCGATATTACAGGAGAAAAGCATGCCGATGGCTCACCTGTCCGTCGTGATTGGGCGCAAGAATACAAGGGGCAAGCTTGGATTGTATATGGACATACACCAGTAGCAGAACCTCGATTCGTCAATCAGACAGTCAATATTGATACTGGTGCTGTATTTGGTGGCAAATTAACCGGATTACGTTATCCTGAAATGGAGACTATCTCTGTCCCTTCTTCGTTACCTTTTGTCGCTGAGAAATTCCGTCCAATTTCATAACTACCTTACTTAGCATTATTTAGGCAGATATCATATAAAACTAGGTAAAGTAATTAAAAAAAGATGCAATAAAGTGCATCTTTTTTTAATTACCCTACATATAATGTCGCAGGAGGTGACAGAATGAAGAAAAAATCTTCTAAACAAAAAAGAAAATTTCCCCCTTTATATCTGCCCATGTACGGAATTAACAACTGGTGTAGTATTCGAGCTGCAGCGATAGAAGAACTGGAAGAACAAGAGTCATCAAAAAAAAGCAAAGTAAAACCAACATATGTCTCTTTAGAAAATGCTGTGATGAGCCGCATAATCGATCGTAAAAAAATAAAGATGCAACAAAAAAATAAACAGCTCTCAAATCAAGATGAACAGGTACTACATTCTAACCAAACAGAAGAAAAGGCGGAAGAAAATATTTCTGTAGCAATAAATAAAAAAGTGGAACCAGAAATTCCAGCTGCTATTATAAACAAAGTAAAAAAAATAAAAGAAGCATTAGCTTCATCGAATGATATACAAACTGAAAAACCACTCATAATTGAGACACCTACACCTGAAAATACAAAAGTTAAAAGGGGCGGCCGATATGCATATGCGGAGGGGCTTCACTCTCATGCGGAAGGCATGGCAGCACATGCGGAAGGCTTATTAACGCACGCAAAAGGTTCTTTCTCTCATGCAGAAGGATCAAACTCAAAAGCAACTGGACATAGTTCGCATAGTGAGGGAAGTGAAACGACAGCAGGCGGTGCTTATTCTCATGCGGAGGGTAAACAGACGATTGCTTTAGGCGAAGCAGCACACGCAGAAGGAACCGCAACTATCGCTAACGGATCCTCTTCTCATGCGGAAGGTCATCATACATCAACAGCTCATTTTGCAGGTAGCCATATTATGGGGCGCTTCGGCACTGCAGAAGAAGCTTATTCTTGGTTTATTGCAAATGGTGTAAACGACACCGACCATAATATCGGTGCTAAATGGCTTGCCCATAATGGAGAAATGTACATTGAGGGCGCGTCTTACAATGCAAGCGGAACGGATTTTGCACAAATGTTTGAAACAGAAGGTCATAAACCTATTGATGTCGGTTATTTCGTTACATTTAGTAGCGAAGAAAAAATTCGGATAGCTACTTCACACGATTCGTTCATTTTAGGAATATCTAGTGCAACCCCTGCACTTATAGGAAATAGCGGGGCTTTAAGTTGGCAAAAACGCTATAAAACAGATAACTTTGGGAAACGCCAATATGTATGGACGGAAACAGAAGAAATACAACCTCTTTTAAATACAGAATGGGATCCAGCTTGCAAATATGTAGCAAGAAAAGATCGCGCCGAGTGGCTTCCTGTCGGATTAATTGGGCAAATGTTAGTACGTGATGACAGCACTTGCGAAACTCATGGATATTGTCGTCCAAATGACAATGGCATTGCTACAAAAGCCGAAAGTGGATTTTTCGTTATAAAGCGTACGGGTGAAAACCAAATTTTAATATTATTCCGCTAAGAAAAAAGGGAACAAAATTCTTTATAATATAAGAATTTTGTTCCTTTTTTAAGCATTCCTAAGTAGCTCTTGCATATCGCTTGGAATTTTTATAGTGAAAGACATTTCTTTCTCTAAAATAGGATGATAAAACGTCAAAGATTTACTATGAAGTGCTTGCCGTTTCATTTCATCCCTTCTTCCTCCATATAAGTTATCACCAAGTAATGGATGTCCTATATGAGCCATATGCACACGAATTTGATGCGTTCTTCCTGTCTCAAGCCCCAGCGCTACATGTGTCTTATCATATGTACTATCAATTACTTTAAAATGAGTAACCGCCCTTTGTCCATCCTCACAAACCGTTCGCTCAATAATGCTATCAGATTTCCGACCAATTGGTGCATCAATTATTCCTTCTCGTTCTACCATCTCACCGTGAACAATTGCTTCATACGTTCGTTTCACAGCTTTTTGTTGATGCTGCTTAGATAAAAGATGATGCACGAAACGATTTTTTGCAATAAGCATAAGCCCTGAAGTATCACGATCTAGCCGTGTTACAATGTGCACTGTACTTGCCAGATGCTGCTTATCATAATGAGATAAAATCGCATTGGCAACACTCCCTGTCGGATGTTCTCTAGACGGAATCGTTGACATGTTCGCCTCTTTATCAATGATAAGAACCGCATCATCTTCATATACAATGCATAAAGGGATATCTTCTGCCATCATCCCTTCACTTCTTTCCTCCACTGGAAAAAAGACACTTAATTCTTCACCAGCGCGCAACTGATGACGAACACTCGCATGTTGACTATTTACTTCAATTGCCCCGCCGTGAAACTTTATATCCGTTAAAGCGGCTTTAGAAATACCTTTCGTTTTCAAAAATTCCCTAACTAAAGTTCCCTCTTCAGTCAGCCCTATATCCCATTTCAATGTAAATCTGTTCAAATATATAACCCTTTCTATTTATCTGCAACAAACGAGTCACGAACTCGTTTCCAGAACGGGAACGGGCGGAAACGAACAAATCGTACTTTCTCGTTTGCTACGCGATACTGGATTGATTTCACATCTTGATGGACCATTGTTAAATGATCCACTGTAATTTGTAAGTTCATTCCTGCAGCCGGCTTTAACACACATGTATGATGCTTCGGCAATACGAGTGGCGATCCTACAGTACGAAACACACGATTGTTAATGGACGCCATTTCTGCAATTTGAATCGCTTCAATAGATGGGTGAATAATTGCTCCGCCAAGCGCTTTATTATACGCAGTACTTCCTGAAGGAGTAGAAATACAAAGGCCGTCCCCGCGGAATGTTTCAAAATATTCTCCGCGTATTTCTACTTCTGTTACTAATGTACCTTCTGCACTTTTTACAGTCGCCTCATTCATCGCTAAATACTGTGACTCTTTACTTCCATTCACATAGCGAATAATAACTTCTAAAAGCGGATATTCCACCACTTGGAATGGTGTTTTTGCAATCGCAATTACTAATTTCTCTACTTCTGTCGGTAACCAATCTGCATAGAAACCTAAATGTCCTGTATGTACACCAACAAATGCTGTTTCATCCAATCGATTATAATAACGATGAAACGCATACAAAAGCGTTCCATCTCCCCCAACAGAAATTACAATATCGGGTTCCTTTTCATCCATTATAAATCCAAAATCTAGCAAGTACTCTTTCATCGTGCTTGCCAGTGTATCTGATGATTGATCTCCCTTTGACATAATTGTAAATTTCATCGCCCAACACCCTTTAGTTTATGATTCGGAATCTTTCGTTTCTTGCTTTCTTGAAAAAGCCTTTTGCGCTTCTTGAATTTCAAGACGAATAGAAGACATTTCTTCATCTAATAAAAACGCCGCTTCAGCTGCACGTTGCAAGCGTATTTTAATATCTTCAGGAAAACGTCCACTATATTTATAATTTAAAGAATGCTCAATTGTTGCCCAAAAGTTCATTGCTAGCGTGCGTATTTGGATTTCTACCAATACTTTTTGTTCACCCTGAATCGTTTGAACAGGATAACTAATGACAACATGATAAGAACGATAACCGCTATCTTTCTTTTGCGTGACATAATCACGTTCTTCCACGATTTCAAAGTCATTTCGTTTTCGAAGATATTCTACAACAGGCTTAATCTCATCAACAAATTGACACATCATTCTAAGCCCAGCAATATCCTGCATATCTTCTCTCAATCGGTCTAGCGGTACATTTCTCTTCTCCGCTTTATCAATAATACTTGCAACCGACTTTACCCTTCCTGTTACAAACTCAATTGGAGAATGCTCTGTTAACATTGCAAATTGAGTACGCATTCCTTTTAGTTTCACTTTCAGCTCTGCCACCGCTTGGTGGTAAGGTGCTAAAAATTCTTCCCAATTTCGATTCATTTCAACCACCACCAAAATCAATCCATTTGCTTATAGAAATACTTTTTCTACAGCAGTTACTAATTCTTCTCCGTAATTTGCATTACCTTCAATATTTTCAACTAAATATTCTACTTCTTCTTTTAATCCTTCTAATTCCATTTCAATGTCATTCACGCTAACGAACATAACCACATCGTTATTCATCGCTTCATGCATTGCTTCCCAGCATGTATGCGGAATACTTACATAAATGAAAGATGATTCATTTTCTAAGATATATAAAAATGATAAATTGTCTGAGTCTACAAGTACGTGATTACGTGCACTTAACTCCTTTACCTCTATTTCACTATTTTCCGCACAAAAAATAAGAGCATTCTCTCTCTTTTCTACGCTCTTAACTTGGATTTTATTTTGCATGCTCTAACTCCTCCATCTCAACTTCCTGTCTTACTTAACAGTATTATTGTATCATAACATGGACGCAAACAAATAAAACATTGAACCAAATTTATGAAAAAGCGATAATGTGTAAAGAATTATTTTTCAAAAGGAGATTATACAATGACACAAGAAATTGAAATTGAATTCAAAAATATCGTTACAAAAGAAGAATTCGATACATTATGTAAATCGTTTTCTATTGAAGCATTTACGAAACAAGTGAATCACTACTTTGAAACACCTGACTTCTCGTTAAAAGAAGCTGGCTCTGCACTTCGTATTCGTCATAAAGGAGAAACTTATACGTTAACGTTGAAACAACCTGCAGAAATCGGTTTATTAGAAACGCATCAAGTCGTAACAGAAGACGAAGCAAAAATGATGATGGAATCAAACACAATCATTCAAGGAGCAGTAGTAGATCAATTACACAAATTACAAATTCCTGTTTCTGCTTTAACATATATGGGTAGTTTAACAACAGAAAGAGCAGAAACATTATTTAAAGGCGGAACGCTTGTCTTTGATCATAGTTTCTATTACAATCACGATGATTATGAAATTGAATTTGAAGTACAAGATGAAGAAACAGGAAAAGCTGCATTTATTCATTTATTAACGCAACATAACATACCTGTTCGCCATACAAATAACAAAGTAAAACGCTTTTTCCTTGCCAAACAAAACAAAGCACGCTAAAGTGAAAATTCCACTAGTGAATATGTTTCACTAGTGGATACATCTCACTAAAAAAGTTTACACCCGTAGAATAAGCAAAGAATCTTTGAGAAGGCTGTTTATTTGCCCTCTCGAACATTCCATTGCTACAATAGATATACATTTCATGGAAAAAGGAGTTTATAAAGGATGAGCAAGCAACCGATGACACCATTTGAAGCAATTGGCGGTGAACAATGCATTGCAATATTAGTAGATACATTTTATTCCTATGTCAGTAAACACCCTGACTTATCTCCCATCTTCCCGGAAGATTTAACAGAAACCGCTAGGAAGCAGAAGCAATTTTTAACACAATATTTAGGTGGTCCTAATTTGTACACTGAAGAACATGGTCATCCTATGTTAAGAGCACGCCATCTTCCGTTTGAGATTACTCCAAAACGAGCAGAGGCTTGGCTATCATGCATGGAGCAAGCAATGGATGATACTGGAGTGCATGGTCATATAAGAGAGTTTGTCTTTGAACGTTTAGCATTAACCGCTCAGCATATGGTTAATACTCCAAACGAAACAGGTGAAGTGTAATGGATAAGCAGGAAGCAAAGCATATAAATATGCCATCTCCTTCCGCATGTGAGCATAAGTCTGTAGAAGCATATTTATTTATTGATCCACTTTGTAAAGATTGCTGGGAAATTGAGCCTTTTATCATTAAACTATGGCTTGAATACGGGAAATACTTCTCTATTCGTCATATCGTAACAGGAAAAGTGGATGGAACGAACGCTTCCTCACACAAATGGAATAAACCTGCTAATATTCGATTTGTGTGGGAAAAGACAACAAGTTTACAAGGTTTTTCATGCGATGGAAAGGTACATATGCAAGAAGCATCGTCAACACCATATTTAGTTTCGATGGCAATTAAAGCAGCGGAGTTGCAAGGCCGAAAAGCAGGTTCGAAGTTTTTGCGAAAACTCCAAGAATACATTTTCCTTGAAAATGTATCAAGCCCTGACTGCGAACTATTACTTGCATGTGCGAAAGATAGCAATATTGATGTAGAAGAATTTAAAAAAGATCTACATTCTGCTAGTGCAAAAAAAGCTTTCCAATGTGACTTGAAATTCACGAATGAAATGCATATTACAGAAATACCCTCCCTCGTCTTTTTTCATGCGAACTCAGATGAAGAAGGTATTAAAATCGCTGGAAATTATTCCTACGATGTATACGTACAATTATTGAAAGAACTTGTAAAATGTGAAATTGAGCCAGAACCATTACCACCTTTAGAAGTGCTACTAGAAGCAACACAATTTATATCTTCAAAAGAAGTAGCATTTATTTATGACTGTCCGCAACAAGAAATTGAGCGCGAACTTAAAAAATTACAACTGAAACGAAAAGTACAAATGATAGAAGTAAAATGCGAACGTTATTGGAAATGGATAGCAAAAGAAAAAGACCTGGTGTAAACACCAGGTCTTCTTCTTTACGGCTTATAAAAATATTAAAGGGGATGGGAGAAATTTTCACGTTCAAACAAAGGGGTATATGTTTGTATGTGAATTCGTTCACGCTTATTATATTACAAGATTCGACGTCAGATGACAACCCCTTTTGTCGAATTTCACACTTTTGTCACATTCTAAACGTTTTCATTTTTGAATAAGCTATAAAAAAGGTCATTTAGGGGGTTTATTTATGAAAAAATCTTATATTGCTCTTCTCTTTCTAGCTGTCATCGTTTCTTTTTTCTTGTACATCCTCTCTCTACTACAAGCTTTTCCTAAAATTATTGCCTTACCTCTTTTATTCGGAATCATTGTTATCACTCTCTCTTATTTCAATCATAAAAAACGATTCAAAGGGTTTTAATTTCAAAAATCAGCCGTAAAACTATCCTTTCAGTTAGAAAAAACAAAGAAATTCACCTTGTTTTTTCGACATATATCGACATTTAATCTATTCAAAAAAAAGACGAGGATACAATCCCTCGTCTTTTTTCATTACTTTTCTTCAAATAATAATGCTTCTAATTCATTTAATTTCTCTTCAAATACTTGTAGTGCCTCTTTTACTGGTTCAGGAGATGCCATATCTACTCCTGCTTTTTTCAGCACTTCAATTGGATAATCAGAGCTTCCTGCTTTTAAGAACTCGTTAATATAACGTTCTACTGCTGGTTGTCCTTCTTCTAAAATCTGTTTAGATAGAGCAGTCGCTGCACTAAATCCTGTTGCGTATTGATATACGTAATAGTTGTAGTAGAAGTGTGGAATACGAGACCATTCTAAACCAATCTCTTCGTCGATTACTAAAGCGTCACCGAAATATTTCTTATTTAAATCATAGTAGATTTCCGTTAGCATATCTGGCGTAACAGCATGTCCTTCTTGTACTTTCTTATGAATAATATGTTCAAACTCTGCAAACATCGTTTGACGGAATACAGTACCACGGAACCCTTCTAAATAATGATTTAATAAATATAGACGCTCTTTCTTATCTTCTGTCGTTTTTAATAAATAATCATTTAGAAGCGCTTCATTACAAGTAGATGCCACTTCTGCTACAAAGATGGAATAATCACCATATACGTGCGGTTGTGTTTTTCTTGTATAGTAACTATGCACCGAATGACCAAACTCATGAGCAAGTGTAAATAAGTTATTTACATTATCATGCCAGTTCATTAAAATATACGGATTTGTTCCATATGCACCAGATGAGTATGCCCCGCTTCGTTTTCCTTTATTCTCATACACATCTACCCAGCGATTTTCATATGCCTCTTTCAAAATATCAACATATTCATCACCAAGTACGTTTAAAGATTTTAATAAAAGGTCTTGTGCTTCTTCGTATTTCACATTCATTTTCACTTCTGGTACAAGTGGTGTATATAAATCATACATATGAAGCTCATCAAGTCCTAATGCACGCTTACGAATATCGATGTAACGGTGTAATAAATGTAAGTTGTCATTTACCGTTTCAACGAGTTGATCGTATACTGCTTCCGGAATATTATTATTGCTCAGTGCAGCTTGGCGAGCAGAATCATATTTACGAACACGCGCATTGAAATTATTACGTTTTACTGCTCCACTTAACGTACTTGCGAATGTATTTTTAAATTTCCCATACGTTTCATATACAGCTTTAAATGCATCTTCGCGAACACGAGGATCATCACTTTCTAAAAACTGAATGTAACGGCCATGTGTAATTTCTATTTCTTCTCCGTCTTCACCTTTAATAGATGGGAATTTTAAATCCGCGTTATTCAACATACCGAATGTATTGCTTGATGAACTCATTACTTCAGATGCTTCCGCTAATAAAGCCTCCTCAGCTTCTGATAATACGTGCGGGCGTTGACGTGTAATTTCTTCTAATGCATGTTCATATACACTTAAATCTCTATTTTCCTTCAAGAATGTTTGCATTGTATCTTCTGAAATCGATAAAATTTCAGGCACAATATACGCTGTGCTACTAGATACTTGTGAATATAAATTTGTTGCGCGATCATTTAATGCTTGATATACAGAGTTTGTTGTATCTTGATCGTAACGCATATGAGCATATGTATATAGCTTACCTAATCGCATTGAAATTTCATCTTCATATTGCAATGCCTCAAGTAAATTGTCCGCAGAGTCACCAAGTTTCCCTTTAAATTCAGTTAACTTCGGTAATAGCTCTTTAATAGCCTGGAATTCTTTTTCCCATTCTGCATCCGTTTGGAAAATATCTTCTAATCGCCACGTACTTGCTTCTTCAATCTCGTTGCGATCTGGTAATGCTTTCGCTTTGTTTTGTTCAGACATTCTTTAAGCCCTCCTTTAAATATCTCTACTTAAGTACAATTCGTTTTTTCTTATGTAATTCCTTCACAATCATTCTTTATTATATCCCCTTTTCCTCCTCTCATGTTAAAATTTGCCTCAAATAAAGATAGCGCATGTATTAAGCAAATCTCATCATGTTTCATAATTTCCTCCTCTGTTTTTAACATCACTACATCCCTTATTTTTCGGTACGTATAACTTCCCGCTTTATGCAATACACCTATATAGCATAAAAATGTCATATATTCAGTAACTGCCACTTTCCATGTGTGCTGTGAAAAGTACGGAAGTATCCGCCTTTTCGTATACCTTTTTACATAACTACACACATATTGAAGAGAAATACACTCTCCTACTGCAAGCCCCCCTATACACTTCATATATAAAAAAGCTTGCCATATAAATGGGTTTGTTTGAAAAGCAAATCCAGAAGGGAGTGGAACACCAATTTCAGAAGGAAAGCTCGCTGGGGTACATTTAAATTGATATAAGAGGCGTAATAATGACTTATAATTATAATTCCAAATCGGCAGGGCATTTTTGCGGAAGTAGTTCTTTCTCTTCTTCCACTCTTCCCTTAGTATCTCTTTCTCGAAAGGAACGGGAGAAAAAAGCATTTCAAAAGTAGTTTTATCGATTGGTAAATATACAGTATGCGCGAAAAAGATGTTTGTAGAAAATGGAGTGACAAATGCACATTTCATAAATGATTTCTCTTTCGAACAGAAGAAAATAAGAAATGGTTGAGGATAAGATTGTAAGGAGAAAGCCATAAGTGAGGAGAATTTCATCCAATATGCAGATTGCTTTTTCAATTGATTTCCACCAACGATCCAAATGACCTGTATACCAGCTCGCCAATATGAATAGGTTCTTTTGTACAGCTGCTCTATAGCAAGGTTTGCACATTGGTATTCAATTGCAATTTTTCTGCCCGCCCTCTCTACAAAAATATCTGGTCGTTGCTTAATTTCTGGGAGGTAGTACTCTATATCCACCTGAAAGTTTTGACGTTTGAACCATCTATATAACAATTCTTTACCATGCATATGATACTTTGATTCCGCTTCATAAAAGGCAAGACATGAATCCACTTTTTTATGAGCAAAATGCCAACTTTTTTGTTTCCCTAATTTCATTTGCACTTCCTTTCCGCAAGCTACACAAAAGAATCGTTCTTGTTGACGCATACGGCGCAAAAGCTCTTCATTACAATTATAGAGTAAATGAATTTTTTCACCGTTTTCTCTTTTAGCGATAAATATCGTAATCACACCCTTTCAGCTCCTTATATTCTACAATTTATTACAAATTCCTTTTAAAAAAGAGATGTCCCAATTTCGGACATCTCTTTTTATAATAATGGCGATAATAACCGGTACGTTGATTCAACAATTCGTCTATGCAGACGCCTTTTATGAAAACGATCGACGTGAATTTCACTGGATTCTTCTAAATCGTCTTTAAAGTCTTGAACAAGTCTTTTAATGCTATCTGTATCATATAAAAAAGCATTTACTTCAAAATTCAAATGAAAACTTCTCATATCCATATTAGCTGTCCCAATTGAAGCTAAATCAGAATCAACGATGACAATTTTACTATGAAGAAAACCTTTTTCGTATTCATATATCTTTACTCCTGCGTCTAAAAGCTCCGGGAAGTACGATCTCGATGCGTAAAAGACAGTGCGCTTATCAGGTTTACTCGGCATTAATAAACGAACATCAATACCAGCAAGTGCAGCAACCTTTAATGCGGATAAAATATCATCATCCGGAATAAAATACGGCGTTGCAATCCAAATAGATTTCCGAGCAGAAGCGATCATTGCGAAATATAAATGCTTAATCGTTTCCCACTTATTATCGGGGCCACCTGCGACAAGCTGTACTCCTCCCCAATGATCACCCTCAACTGCTTTTGCTTGTAGATATTCCGGAGCTAGCACAGCCTCTCCAGTCATATAAAACCAATCTTGAAGGAAAATAAGCTGTAAACTTTGAACCGCTTCACCACGTAAATACAAATGAGTGTCTCGCCAAAAGCCAAAATATTTACTTTTTCCTAAATACTCATCACCAATATTTAATCCGCCTACAAACCCTTCGTTCCCATCAATCACAACAATTTTCCTATGATTTCGATAATTAATCTTATCGTTTAAAATCGGAAAGCGCACAGGAAAGAACGGAATCATTTCTACACCTGCATCGTTTAATTCTTCAATATACGATTTCGATAACTTAAAACTTCCAACCGCATCATACAAAAAGCGAACAACAACGCCCTCTTTTGATTTTTGTATTAAAATATCTTTAATTTCTGTTCCTAATTTATCATCACGCACAATGTAATATTCCATATGAATGTGATGTTTCGCTCGTTTTAACCCATTTAAAATGGCCTGAAACGTTTCATCTCCATTTGTTAATGTCCTCGTTTCAGTTTGAAATGAAATATTTAAAGCACCTAATCGATCCGCTAAACGAAATAACAGTTCTTGATGCTTATGATTGCGTAAAATTCGTTCTTCGTAATCTTCATGCCCTTTATATTGTAAAAACGCCTGTTCATCAAGTAACGCCTTCTTTTGAAACATTCTTTTTCTCCGAAAATTTTGTCCAAATAATAAATAAGCAAAGAAGCCAAATACAGGAAAAATCCCTAACACAATTAACCATGTAAGTGTTTTAGATGGGTGGCGATTTTCTAAGAAAATAACGCAACCAATTAAAAACGCAGATACTGTAAATAAAATACTAATAATACCTAAAATCGAAACATCTTTTATCCCAATCACATCTGAATAAAATGCTACATCAATAAACATACGTAACGAAACAAATAATGCGAACAATAGCAAGATAAAGAAAATCAGCTTTAACGTATTTTTCATCTCTTACCTCCTAACTAAGAAAGCTTTCCTATTCTTCATATAAAAAGCCGATTTCATACTACAGAAATCGGCCTACGTTTTAGCAGGAAAATTATTGCGAATCGTTTCAAGCGCATGCTCTTTCACAATTTGTTTTCCATACTCACTTACACGATGAATTGTTAAAGTTGATTCTTCCCCATATTCTAAAACAATACTTAAAATACGATCGATTTCTTCTTCATCATGTAGCACTTCATCGAATTCCACATATACATAATAGCGGTCCTCAAATGAATACAGCTCATCTTTTATATCTTCAAAGATAAGACGATGACTTAATGAAATGACATCTTCAAAATCATTAAATTTAATTAAAAAGCCAAACGTACCATCTTCATTAAAGTTTGTTCCTGTTTGTTCTTCTACCTCTTCGACTAACTCTTGTTGGAATAATGATTCAATGCCTTCATCTAGAGGAATATCTATAATTTTGTCTACCCCTATCGGTAGTTCCAGCTTTTGCCCATCCTTTGAAAGCTCTGCTTTCGTGACAAGTACTTCAATCCCTTTATCGACTGCTTGCACTTGGATCCATAACGGCCCATCAATAAAGAAATCGTCATGATCACGAGCTTCGTCCATCATCTCCCAAAAGAGCTCTTCACTTCGTTCGCGATCATACCAAATTTCTTCACGATTAAATCCTCTATCCTCTATATCAATGTACGTAATAAAAAATTTCATCGTATGATCATTAATTCTTTCAATATCCAAAATACAACTCTCCCTTCCTGCTTAGAATTGTTATGAAGGGATTCCCCACTCATATGACAAATCAATAGATTCTTGTACTCTCATTTTATGATAAGATTCTCCAGAATGGAAATAAAATCGATTTATTTTACAAAAATAGTTATATGCCTATCTTTACTCGATCAACTACATAAATATATTATTATAGCGATTTCTTACTTACAAAAAATTTGGACATACATTTCCACATTCCCCCGTACACTGTAATAAGGTGAAACTTCTATTAGAAGGGATTATTTAACAACAACTTTCTTCATCACATACATACAGTTCGCTTATTAAAACATCATAAATGGAGGCAGACGAATGGACTTAGAGTTTTTAACATCCGTACTAATGATTGTCGGTATCGATGTTGTATTAGGTGGTGACAATGCAATCGTCATCGCACTAGCTAGCCGAAATTTACCTGAATCGAAACGAAATAAAGCTATTTTGATCGGTACTCTTTTAGCAATCGTACTAAGAATTGTCCTTACTATACTAGCTGTCTATTTACTCGACATTCCATTTCTACAATTGATTGGCGGGGTTTTACTTACATTAATTGCAGTCAATTTATTAACTGATGATAGCAATGACCTTTCTGCCATTCAAGGAAAAACAACTTTATTTCAAGCTGTGCGGACAATTGTTTTCGCGGATCTCGTTATGGGGTTTGATAATGTTATTGCCATTGCAGGTGCAGCTCACGGGAGATTTTTACTCGTCATAATCGGCTTACTCATTTCTATCCCTATTATTATTTGGGGCAGTAAACTTATTTTAATACTTATGGAACGATTTCCATTCCTCATTTATTGCGGTGCAGCAATTCTTGCCTATACTGCAGGGAAAATGGTTACACATGAAGACAGACTTGCAATCTTTTTTCATAACAACCCAAGTTTCACCGCAAGCATTCCTTATTTGTTCATTTTCACTATTTTATGCATCGGCTTTATCGTAAAACAAGTTCGATTACGCAATGTGAAACATTAAAAAAAACCTTCTACTATATAATAGGTAGAAGGTTTTCATATTATTATAATTAATTTACAAGACGTTGTGCTTCACGTAATTGGAACGTTCTTACTGTACGTGGTAAGAAACGACGAATTTCGTCTTCGTTGTAACCAACTTGAAGGCGTTTCTCGTCAATCATAATTGGACGACGTAAAATCCCTGGATAGTCACGAATCATCTTATATAAATCTTGAAGTGGTAAAGACTCTAAGTTTACATTCAATTCTTGGAAAACTTTCGAACGAGTAGAAATAATCTCATCCGTTCCGCTTTCTGTCATACGTAAAATCTCTTTAATTTCCTCAATCGTTAATGGATCTGAGAAGATATTACGTTCTGTATAGGGAATATGATTTTCCTCTAGCCATAATTTCGCCTTTCTACAAGACGTACAGCTTGGAGAACTATATAATGTTACCATACAAAGCTCACTCTCCTTAAAGAGTACAAATTCTGTACTAAATACAGTTTTAATTTCTAACTTCAGCAATTTTTCGCGATAACTTGTCTTATTGAAAAGTACAAAAATCGCATTTCATGTAAGCAACAACTTATAATAAACAACAATTACTTTTAATAAGTAACTTCTATAATCATTATACAATAGATTTTGCAAGAAATATACAGTAAATTTCCTGCTAGTTGAGAAAACTCTTCCGTGTATTTCACTGCTATGTAACATGATTACGCTCACTTCAGCTGTACTTTAACAATAACTTTCAATCCTTTTACTACTCACTTCTCATAGATTTTTCATATAATATATAGTTATTTATCTATAATCTTCCCTATGAAAAAGAGAACGTTTTCTTACTTTTTCTTGATAAATCAATTAAGAAATGTAAGACTATACAAATGAGAATAAAAAGGAACATTTGTTCTTATTTTAACAAATATCCTCCCTCCTGTCTACACGATTTCTAAAGTAAATTAAATATTTTTCTGACATTTCTTTCTTTTTCATTTTTTATCTCATACAATAAACATACAGACAGGCAAAGGGGGAGTTTTCAAATGATTGCTTTTTTTATTGATTTTATTACGGTTGCTGCCCTCATCATCGGAATAACAGCATTGATTGGTGTCATTACAAATAGCATCGGCGAAAAGCTCTTTGGTGGAAAAGAAAAAATGAAGTTTGTTAACAAAAGTTTGGATGTACAATCTGGCTGGAACCAAGTTGGCGGAAAAGGCATTTATAAGAAACGAACGTATTAAAAAAAAGCAGGCGATCACCTGCTTTTTTTCTTATTTCTCTACTGACGCCCATTTAAAGCTTAAATCGCCGCCATATTTATGGTTATACATATTTTTAATTGAATCTCTTTGTAAATATGCTCTACCACGTTGATATACTGGAACGATCGCAGCATCATCAAGTAACATTTTTTCTGCTTCTAATAAGTTCTTCCAACGAGCATTTACATCGCTTCCATCTTTTTTCGCCTTCATAATGATTTCATCGTATTTTGGATTAGAGTACTTCATCTTATTTTGTGACCCATCTGTTACAAACATATCAAGATATGTAATTGGATCTGGGAAGTCCGCACTCCATCCAGAGAATGACATGACATAATCACCCGCATCTTCTAATTTTAGTTTTTGTGCGAATGGTTGTTGTTTAATTTTTACTGTTAAACCTGGTAAATTCTTTTCTAATTCACCTTTTAAATATTCACCAGTTTTCTTTGATAACTCTACATCTTCATTTAATAATTCTAATTCGATTTCATTTTTACCAAGTTCTTTTTTACCAGCTTCCCAATATTTCTTCGCTTCTTTCACGTTTGGTTTTACAATATCCCCGTTTACAGCACGGAAATCTTTTTTATCTGGTCCTTTAATGAAGTTATCAGGAATTAATCCTGTCGCTGGCTTAGAACCGTTGTTTAATAATGTATCCACGAATGGCTTACGGTCAAAAGCAAGTGAAATTGCTTTACGAATATTTTTATTTGCTAAAGCTGGATCTTTTTGATTTAAACGTAGGAAGAATACAGATGTATCTTCTACTGTTTGGAAATCTGGTTTTCCTTTATATTTATCGATAAACTCCGCTAATAACGACGCTCGATCAATTGCATTTGTTTCATATAAGTTAATTGGCGTAGATGTATCTTTTACAATATTAAAGTTTACTTCTTCAATCTTCACTTCTTTATTGTCCCAATATGATGGGTTCTTTGTCATTTTAAAGCTACGTTCATGCTGCCAATCGCTTAATGTAAATGGTCCGTTATAAAGTGTAGTATTTGCTTCTAAACCAAACTTTGCACCTTGCTCTTTAACAAATTTCTCATTCACAGGATAGAAGATTGGATATACCATTAAATCTACAAGATATGGAATGGAATTGTCTAATTCAACTTCTAATGTGTAATCATCAATTGCTTTTACACCTAGTTGATCAGGACTCATCTCTTTTTTATTAATTTTCTCTGCATTTTTTATATCGTACATAATATAAGCTGATTTCGCAGCTGTATCTGGATTAATCGCTCTTTGCCATGCGTATACGAAATCTTTCGCTGTCACAGGCTCACCGTTTGACCATTTCGCGTCTTCACGTAACTTAAAGGTATACTTTTTACCGTCTTCTGACTTTTTAAATTCCTTCGCTACACCTGGAACTAGCTTATCATCTTTTCCTAAACTGTATAAGCCTTCCATCGCATTGTTCATTACTCTTGAAGAAACTGCGTCAGCTGATAATGCTGTGTCCATCGTTGGAATTTCTTGTGTTTCAATTAAGTTAATAACTTGCTTCGCACCGCTTTTCCCGCTATCCCCTTTTGCGTTTGCTTGCGGTTCATCTTTTTGATAGCTACATGCCCCTAACATCATGCTCATCGCTACTGTTGATGCTACAAAAACTGGTATCTTTTTTTTCATACTTCCACCCTCCAAAAAAATGTTAGCCCTTTCATTTTCAAACAGAAAGAAATATATATATGTTCTAATAATTCATATTATACACACAAATATATTTTTTGTATATTTATATTTCTATTTCATTAAAATTTTCTGTAAAAAAATATATCTTTGTAAACGTTTTATATTGCTGATTATCTTTACTAAAGTACCAAAAATAATTATTTTTATATTTTTCTAAATTATCAGAGAAAAATAAATTTTATATTTTATAATACTTTATGTATAATTATCCCAACCTTTTTAACATAAAATAGCAGTCCCTTCATATTAAAAATATGTAGGCTAAAATGAGTGCAAAGGATAAGAAAGTATGTTACGATACATTTTGCTAAAAATAGATATCGGTAAAGAGGGGACGGACATGACAGCAATTCAGGAAAAAAATGGGCCGACAGAGAAATTAAGTTTATTCTTATTAACATGGCCTATTTTTCTAGAAGTTTTTCTTTTTATGTTGATGGGGATCGCTGATACTTTCATGTTAAGTGCATTATCAGACGATGCTGTATCTGGGGTTGGTGCAGCGAATCAATATCTCCATATTGCGATTTTGGTATTAGAAGTCATCGGGAACGGCGCTGCTATCGTTGTATCTCAATACCTCGGTTCCAGACGCTTTATGGAAGCATCTAAAATATCAGCATTAGCCGTCACATTAAATTTAATAGTTGGGCTCGTTATAAGCGCTGGTTTTCTTTTATTTTCGAAACATATGATGCTCGCAATGAACTTACAAGGCGATGTACTAACGTATGCGCAAAACTACTTATCTATCGTCGGAGGAGCTATCTTCCTGCAAGCTATCATTAACTCATTAGCCGCAATTATCCGTGTACACGGTTTCACAAAGCAAGCGATGTTTATTTCACTCGGAATGAATATTATTCATATCGCTGGAAACTACGTACTCATTTTCGGGAAATTTGGTTTCCCTGAGCTCGGTGTACAAGGGGCTGCAATTTCTTCCGCTATCAGTCGATTGATCGCACTTATTGTTTTCTTCTGGTTACTATACCGCGTTATGGAATATCGCGTGAAATTACAATATTACTTCACTTTATCCAAAGAATACATTGGGAAAATTTTAAAAATCGGTATTCCATCTGCATTTGAACAAGTGATGTATCAAGCTTGTCAAATCGTCTTCCTTTATTACGCAACGTACTTAGGAACGGAATCATTAGCTGCTAGACAATACGCTACTAACATTTCCATGTTCACTTATTTATTTGCAATTGCGATTGGTATGGGAACAGCCATTATTATTGGCCGCCTTGTTGGTGGTGGCGAAAAGGATGAAGCATACGAACGCTTATGGAAAAGTGTAAAATGGGCGATTGGTGTAACTCTATGTATGGTCGCTCTCGTTATTACATTCCGTACACAATTAATGGGACTGTTTACAGATAATCCGCACATTATCGGGTTAGGCGCAAGTGTTCTTTTACTAAGTGTACTACTTGAAACGGGACGTACGATGAATATCGTCATCATTAATTCGCTTCGTGCAGCTGGTGATGCAAAATATCCTGTTTTAATCGGTGCATTCTCTATGGTGTTAATGAGTTTACCACTAGGTTACTTTTTCGCCTTTCATTTAGATATGGGGCTCGTTGGTATTTGGCTAGCGATCGCCATCGACGAATGGACGCGTGCCATTATTATGTTCTTCCGCTGGAAAAGCAGGGCGTGGGAACGTTACGCACTTGTGAAACCAGAAGAGCAAGACGAGATTGGTTCTGTTCAGGCACAGTAGTACTTGTTTGATCACGATGTATTTATTAATAAATGCAATTTATATCGACTTACCGACAACTCATTTATATAGTATAGAAAAAAGCCATCCTTCCTTAATGGAAGAATGGCTTTTTTTATTATTGATAAATCTCTTTATATTTCTTATACTCTGCTTCAGAACATAGTACGAAATGTCCTGGGCGAATTTCACGCATTGTTGGCACTTCGCTACCGTAATCATGCTGCGATGGATCGTATACGATACGTTTACGATTGCGCTCATAATCTGGATCTGGTAGCGGAATTGCTGATAATAGTGATTTCGTATATGGATGAACTGGATTCGCATATAACTCTTCACTTGTTGTTAGCTCAACGATTTGACCACGGTACATTACACCGATGCGGTCACTAATGTATTTTACCATTGATAAATCATGGGCAATGAATAAGTATGTTAGACCTTTTTCTTTTTGTAGCTTTTTCAGTAAGTTTACAACTTGCGCCTGAATCGATACGTCAAGTGCTGAGATCGGCTCATCCGCAATGATAAATTCTGGTTCTACAGCAAGCGCTCGAGCGATACCGATACGCTGACGTTGTCCGCCTGAGAATTCGTGCGGGAAACGGTTCGCGTGCTCTTTATTTAAACCAACTGTGTTTAATAGTTCATGAACACGGTCCATGCGCTCTTTTTTACTTTTCGCTAATCCGTGAATATCAATACCTTCTGCGATAATATCCCCTACTGTCATACGAGGATTTAATGATGCGTATGGATCTTGGAAAATCATTTGCATTTTACGGTTGAATTTCTTCAATTCTGCGCGTGATTTCTTACCATGTACATTTTCACCATCGAACAATACTTCACCAGCAGTTGCATCATATAAACGAATAATCGTTCTTCCAGTAGTTGATTTACCACAACCTGATTCTCCTACAAGACCAAATGTTTCTCCGCGGTAAATATCAAATGAAATATCATTAACCGCTTTGACAACACCACCACTCACGTCGAAGTGCTGCTTTACATTTTTTACTTCAATTAATTTCTCACGTTGTTTAGTCATGTTGTTCACCTGCTTTCATTTGAAGAATACGTTTTTCAACGACTGCCGGCGGTTTTACTTCTGGAGCTTGCTCGTGAAGTAACCAAGTTGCCGCATAGTGTGTATCACTTACTTTAAATAAAGGTGGGTCCATTTCAAAATCAATTTTTAGTGCCTGTGGATTACGTGGTGCAAAAGCATCACCCTTTGGCGGCTTCAATAAATCCGGAGGCGTTCCAGGAATTGCGTATAACTCTTCCTCTGAGCCATCTAAACTTGGCATAGATGCGATTAAGCCCCAAGTATATGGATGTTTCGGATTATAGAAAATTTCATCTACAGTTCCAATTTCAACAACTTTACCAGCGTACATAACTGCCACTCGGTCAGCAACGTTTGCTACTACACCTAAGTCATGTGTAATGAAAATAATTGCCGCTTCTGTTTTTTGCTGAATGTCTTTCATAAGTTCTAAAATTTGTGCCTGAATCGTAACGTCTAGCGCTGTTGTCGGCTCATCGGCAATTAATAATTTCGGGTTACACGCTAACGCCATTGCAATAACTACACGCTGTCTCATACCACCTGAGAATTGGTGAGGATATTGTTTTAAACGAGCTTCTGGATTTGGAATACCTACAAGGTCGATTAATTCTAAAGCAACTTTACGTGCATCTGCTTTACTCATCCCTTGGTGTTTAATAAGGCCTTCCATAATTTGATTTCCAATTGTCATCGTTGGGTTTAATGATGTCATTGGATCTTGGAAAATCATCGCGATATCTTTACCACGTACTTGCTGCATTTCTTTTTCTGTTAATTTCGTTAAGTCACGACCTTCAAATACAATCTCACCATTTTTAATGCGTCCAGGAGGATTCGGAATTAATCCCATTAACGCTTTAGAAGTAACTGATTTCCCTGAACCAGATTCTCCTACAATCGCCAATGTCTCTCCTTTTTTCAAATCAAAAGTAACGCCGCGTACAGCTTGTACTTCACCTGCATGTGTATCAAAGGAGACTTGTAAATCTTTTACCTCTAACAATGTTTTCATCTTTGCCTCTCCCCTCTTTTACTTACGCATTTTTGGATCTAACGCGTCGCGTAATCCGTCTGCCATTAAGTTAAACGCTAAAATTAATATACTGATGACAACCGCAGGGATGAACATCATATGCGGATACGTTTGAATAGATTTATAACCGTCATTTACAAGAGAACCTAGTGACGCAAATGGTGGCTGAATTCCTAAACCGATGAAACTTAAGAACGCTTCACCAAACACCGCTGATGGAATTGTAAACATTGTCATTACGATAATAGGTCCCATTACGTTTGGAATTAAATGTTTCACAATTAATTGTGTATTTGTTGCACCTAATGTACGAGATGCTAATACATATTCTTGGTTTTTTAATTTCAGGATTTGTCCACGAACGATACGCGACATCCCTATCCAACCTGTAATTGCCATTGCGAGTGTAATTGACCATATACCAGATCCCATAATGATTACCATTAAGATAACGATGATTAAGTATGGAATACCGTTAATAATCTCCATAATACGTTGCATAATATTATCTACTCTGCCGCCATAAAAGGCTGAAATACCTCCGTATGCAACCCCAATTACTAAGTCAATTGCTGCTGCTAAAAGAGCGATATATAATGATACGCGTGTACCTTCCCATGTTCTTGTCCATAAATCACGACCAAGATCATCTGTACCAAACCAGAAGTACTCTTTAATATCACGTTTTTCATATTGGTCAACACCATATTGATCTGTACCGTCAAATGGTAACCAATGAACATTTTCAATAACAGGAATTTTCGGTGGCATTTTCGCACGACCTAAATCTTGCTCTTTATACGAGTGTTTACTTACCATCGGTCCAAAAATCGCTAGTAATATAATAAGGCTTAATAATACGAAACCAATCATCGCACCTTTATGTTGGAACAAACGTCTTCTTACATCTTGCCAAAACGTTAAGCTTGGACGGGCAATGACTTCATTATCAACATTATTTTGATTGGCTTGTTGAAATAAATCTGGAGATAATTTTTGTACATCTTTCATCATTTTTTCCCTCCCGCTAAACGAATACGAGGATCAATAATTCCGTATAAAATATCGACAATGAAAATAACTAAAATGAAGATCGCACTATAGAAAATCGTAGTTCCCATAATAACTGTATAGTCATTCACTGTAATAGATTTAACGAACTGTTCCCCTAGTCCTGGTACAGCATAAATTTGCTCGATAACAAGTGTTCCTGTAATTAATGCCGCAACCATTGGTCCTAAAATTGTTACTACTGGAATTAATGCGTTACGAAGTGCGTGTTTGACAATGATAACGCCTTGGCTAATCCCTTTCGCTTTTGCTGTTAAAATGTAATCGGCTTGCATAACTTCAATTAATTCTGCACGAGAGAAACGTGCGATTGTTGCGATAACTGACATCGATAAAGCAATTGTAGGCATTACTGTAAACTCTGGTCCTTTCCAGAACGCTACTGGGAACCAACCAAGTTTTACCCCTACGAAATATTGTAGTAAAGCGGCGAATACGAATGATGGTACCGACATCCCGAGTACGGAAATAATTGTCGCTCCATAATCGACCCACGTATTGTTACGAAGTGCCGCAACGATTCCTAAAATTAAACCGATAAATGTTCCTAATATAATCGCTTGTAAACCAAGCTGTGCTGATGGTCCAATGCGATCCACAATCATATCTGTTACTGGACGGTTATCATATTGGAATGATACCCCTAAATCACCTTTTGCTAAGTTACCTAAATAACGTGCGTATTGAACTGGTACCGGATCATTCAATCCGTATTTTTCAAGAATGATTTCTTTTTGTGCCGGTGATAGCTTCTCCTGGTTTTTAAGCGGAGAACCCGGAAGTAATTTCATCAAAAAGAAAGTCAGCGTAGTAATTAAAAATAATGTCAAAGCCATGTACACGAAACGTTTTAATACATAACGTCCCATAGTCAAGCACCTCCCCGTTTTTCTCAAAAGCAATAAGATAGTTTAAAATATTCTTACTTTTATTTTTTTAAAATAAGAGCATATGCCCATCATAGGCATATACCCCTGTAAACGATGGAAAAAAAGATTATTTTTGTTCAACAGATGCCCATTTGTAAGTTAATCTACCACCATAGTTGATTGGTATAATATCTTTTACAGCATCTTTTACTATATATGCTGAACCTTTTTGGAAGATTGGAGTGATAACTGCATCCTCTTTAATTAACATCTTCTCTACTTCTAAAAGGTTGTTCCAGCGTGCTTGTAAATCTTTTGTATCTGTTTTAGCTTTTAGAATTAACTCATCATATTTCTGATTAGAATACCCTGTTTTATTTTGAGAACCATTTGTAACAAACATATCTAAATATGAGATTGGATCTGGGAAATCTGGGCCCCAAATACCAAACGCAATATCATATTGCTGAGAATCTTCTAATTTATTTTTTTGTGCAAATGGCTGCTGTTTAATTTTAATTGATAAACCAGGTAAGTTTTTTTCCATCTCACCTTTTAAGAATTCACCAACCTTTTTTGCATCTTCATTATCAAAGTTTAAGAATTCTAGTTCGATTTTATCAGTGCCAAGCTCTTTCTTCGCTGTTTCCCAAAGCTTTTTCGCTTCTTTTGGATTCGTTTCAACTAGCTTTCCATTTTCAGCTCGGAAATCTTTTTTATTCGGACCTTCAGCGAAATCTTTTCCAACAAATCCATAAGCTCCAATCGCACCATTATTTAAAATAACTTTCGCAATGTTATCACGATCAAAGGACATTGAAATTGCTTTTCTTAAGTTTTTATTACTTAAGTATTGATTACTTTGATTAAATCTTAGGTAAGCAACCCCTGCTTCTTTTCTTGTGTGGAATTCTGAGCTTTGTCTAAACTTATCAACAAATTCTGAAGTTAGAGCCGCACGATCAATCGAGTTTGTCTCATATAAATTTACATCAGTTGACGTATTTTTTACAATATTAAAGTTAATCTCTTCGATTTTAACCGTTTTATTATCCCAATATGATGGGTTCTTCTTAAACTGGAAGCTTTGCTCATGTTTCCAATCACTCATAACAAATGGCCCATTATATAATGTTGTATTTGCCTCTAACCCAAACTTATCACCTTGTGCTTTTACAAAGTTTTCATTTAGTGGGTAAAATACCGGATAAACTGTTAAATCAACAAAATAAGGAACGGGATTGTCTAATTCCACTTCTAATGTATAATCATCAATCGCTTTTACACCTAATTGGTCAGCAGGTAATTCTTTTTTATGAATTTTCTCTGCATTTTTAATATCAAACATAATGTACGAATACGTCGCTTTTGTATCTGGATTTACTGCTCTTTTCCATGAATACACAAAGTCTTTTGCTGTTACAGGCTCCCCATTCGACCATTTTGCATCTTTTCTTAATTTAAATATGTATTTCTTTCCGTCATCTAGCTTTTGAACATCTTCTGCAATTCCAGGCACTCTCTTTTGATCTTTGCCGATACGATATAAACCTTCCATCGTATTATTTAATGCTGTAGAAGATGCAGAGTCAGATGCTAGCGATGCATCCATTGACGGAATTTCAGATAACTCTGTTAAATTAAGAACCTGCTTTCCGTTACTACTACTCGTAGTGTTTTCTTTCCCTTTTGCTTTTGCGTCATCTTTTTGGTAGCTACACGCACTCAGCAACATACTTGCAGTTAAAGTCGATGCAAGTAATAACGGTATCTTTTTCTTCATGTTGTGTTGCCTCCCCTAATTGCACTTCCTGTACCCTCACTTGTTAAAAAGTAGAATTGAAAGAATAATCTCCAAGTTTCTACAATTTTCATTATACATATAATATAACAATTGTGAATATAGTTTTTTGTTTTTTTGTTAAAATTTTTAATAAAATGTTTATATTTTTATTTTTTTGTAAAGGGATACGTTAACATTGATACCATCATCTTGAAATCAGACCTTTAATTGCGTATAATTTTCAAAAAATTAATTCTAGTACATATTATAGCTTTTATAGTATAATAATTCTAGTAATATTTTGACGGGGGGGAACATTTTGAATAAAGTTTTTTTTCATACTTGTATACTAATTTTCATAGCGATAATCGCTTCTAGTATTGGCGCATTCCTCATTTCATCGCAATTTTTGTTGAATTTTGTCAACATCTTGTTTTATATTGCACTGTTTTTTATTCTTATCGGCGGTTTTTTATACATATTTCAAAATGGTTTTTTCAATGTAACCATTTACGCATTCCAAAGAGTATTTGGTACGAATAAAAAGATTGACTCTTTAATTGAAGAAGTCAAGGAACCTACAGATAAGAAAGAACGTATTTATAAAACATATTCATTCAAATGGACATATCCAATTTGTATTACAGGTATCGTTCTTGGGTTGTTCTCGACCCTTATTAGCTTTACTATTTTGATGTAGTTTGCAAACACTATCCCATATGATATAATAATCAGCAAAACATTTTGTTATAAAACTTTAGTTCTTTCATATTAAAAGAGCTCAAGTAACAATAAATAAATTTATATGTATGCGATGATAAAGAAGAGTACATATTGAGGCAATTTCAGAGAGCTTGTGGTCGGTGTGAACAAGTAATTGTACAGTATGGAATGGGCTTTTGAGCACCAAACCGAACCGAAAGTAGTAGGCTTTGGCGTTATATCCAAACGTTATTATGGATTAGAGAGATTTCACAGTAGTGAAATAATTAGGGTGGTACCGCGGTCCATTCGTCCCTATAGTTTTTGGGATGAATGGGCTTTTTTGTTTGCCTTCTCTTCCCCCATCACGCATTCAATTTTAGGAGGAATTACTTATGTCAGTTATCTTTTCTGGTATTCAGCCAAGTGGAACGATTACACTTGGAAACTATTTAGGAGCCATGAAGCAGTTTACAGAGCTTCAAAATGAACACGACTGTTATTTCTGTATTGTAAACCAACATGCGATTACAGTACCTCAAGATCCCGTCGGGCTTCGTAAAAACATCCGCAGTCTTGCTGCACTTTATGTGGCATGTGGCATTGACCCTGAAAAAGCTACTTTATTTGTACAATCAGAAGTACCAGCACACGCTCAACTAGGTTGGATCATGCAATCTGTTGCTTACGTTGGAGAATTAGAGCGTATGACGCAATATAAAGATAAAGCTTCTGGTAGAGATTCAGTTCCAGCTGGATTACTTACGTATCCACCATTAATGGCTGCTGATATTTTACTTTACAATACTGAAATCGTGCCGGTTGGTGATGATCAAAAGCAACATATCGAATTAACACGTGACCTAGCAGAGCGTTTCAACAAACGTTACCGTGAAATCTTTACAATGCCTGAAATTCGTATTCCAAAAGTAGGAGCTCGCGTTATGTCATTAACAGAACCTACGAAAAAAATGAGCAAATCTGATCCGAATCCAAAATCAATGATTAGTATGCTTGATGAGCCAAAAACAATTGAAAAGAAAATTAAGAGTGCTGTTACTGACTCTGAAGGTATTGTGAAATTTGATAAAGAAAACAAACCTGGTATCTCTAACTTATTAACAATCTACTCTTCATTCTCTGGAAAAACAGTTGAAGAAATTGAAGCAATGTACGAAGGAAAAGGATACGGCGACTTCAAAGGCGACCTAGCGCAAGTAGTCGTAGAAGCAATTCGTCCAATCCAAGACAAATATAACGAACTAATCAACTCACCAGAACTAGACGAAATTCTAGACAAAGGTGCAGAAAAAGCAAACCGCGTTGCATTCAAACAACTACGCAAAGTAGAAAACGCAATGGGACTAAGCAGAAAACGTAGGTAACATATAAAGCGGAGGCGGCTAGTTTAGAATGCGAGGCCACCGAACATTCTTGCCGCTGGAACTAGATTACTACAAAATTAAAAAACCGCCAATTGGCGGTTTTTTAATTTACCTTTTGCTCATTTTCCATTTCCCATAACTTTTCAAAAAATGGCTGTCCTTTTACGAGACGCTCGCATAATTGTTCATGTTTCTCAGACCAGCCAGCTTTCGCTTCATCATACAGTCTAGCCCAAATATCCTCGAACTCCATATGTTGAACCGTTCCATATGCTGATGGATCCCACTCTGTGTACCAATAGCGAATCTCTGCTGTATTTTTCGTTGTATGTAATTGATCTAACGCCATAAATAATAATTGTTTTAGCTGTCTTTCTTTACGAGTCAAGCCATTCATAATGAAAGGCGATGGTGATAAAATGTGATGTTCTTTTTCTGTTTCTTCTACTTGGAACTCATACTTTTCTGCTTGTACGTTTTCTACCATCTCATATACCATCTGCTCTTGGCGTGGTATAAGTCTGCTTTTGCGAATTGGTACATTGTAACCAATTGTGTCAATTGCAATAATTCCTTTTCCATCTGTAACAACAAAGCAATACTCTTGCTGCAAACGTTCATGATTTTTACGAATATAAGCCTTATGATGTACGTCTTCCAGCATTTTTTGCGGAAGCTCTAACAATTCGTTCTCGATGTAATGATATAATGTGGCATCTACTTTTAATAATGGCACTTGATCTAATAGCTCAATCGTATCATCTTTCCGCCATTCGTAAAAATGACAAACGTTATACCCATTCTCTTCACCTTCAAACCAATTTACCCATACATCATGTAGATATAACATTCACTACCCCTCACTTCACTACTGTTTGTACCAATCATTATGTTCATTTTTGCTTAACTTTATTCCACTTGAGGAAATATATTCTAATTATTATTTTTTCTTCTATTAATACTAAAAAAAACAGGAAATAGAGCCCCTGTTTTTTTATATATGAAATGTATTTGCTTTATTCAATATTTCTTTTGCATCTATAGATAATAAAGAAAGTGTATCTTCTCCTTCCAAAGTTACACAATCTTTGACAATATGAAATCCAAGCGCATAGCCAAGCATCTTCGGATAAGAGTGAAAGCCATTTAATAAGATGTCATGTTCCCTTGTTCCTCGTTTTATACTTATTCTTTCATGTACAACATTTTTCCAATAATAAATAGCCTCTTCTTTTGAAAGATACGCCGTCCACGGTGCATTGTTTTTTTCTGAATATCTTTCCGTCACTGCTTGCTCAGCTAGCCCTTCCATAATCATTGTATCAAGTAATGTATATTCTGTTTCTTTCGTCTCAATTTGATGTAACCTGCATACGTGATGGTATTCATGCGCCAATAACACTTTTAATTCTTCTACCGAATTCCGTCCACATACGAATAAGAAAATAACATGACGCATAGATAATCCAGCCCTACCGTTATACTCTTCTTGCACAGTTCGATTATAGGAATCTGATAATAAAATAAAGACAGGGACATCCGGACCTTTCAACCAATTTTTCAATTTATCATACTCCAGGCTCAACTCTTTCCAAATTTCCTTTTCCTCTAATTCTTTAATTTCCTTTTCCCCACGCATGATCGGGCGATACATCCCTTTTGAAATTAAAAAGCGATACAACCTTTCTTTTGGCAACGGAATATACTTCGTAAATTTCTCACAAAGTTTTTCTGGCCGTCCATAATATAAATGTAGCCATTCAGCTGTTTCAACAATCCCCATCTTTATCCCTCCTTTTTCTTATGTATATGCTACAGGAGAAAAAGACGTAAAAATAAATAAGGAGTTTTTTCGCAATATAATGCGGAAAAACTCCTTATTTTATCTATTATTTATACGATTTAAATACTAACACTGCGTTATGACCACCGAATCCTAATGAGTTACTTAATACTGCATTTACTTCTTGATGTCTCGCTTGATTCGGTACGTAATCTAAGTCACATTCTGGATCTGGTGTCTCATAGTTAATTGTTGGAGGAATTACTCCGTCTGTAATTGATTTAATAGAGAAAATCGCTTCAACAGCACCAGCTGCTCCTAATAAGTGACCTGTCATTGATTTCGTTGAGCTAATTGCTACTTTATACGCGTGCTCACCGAAAGTTTCTTTAATTGCCATCGTTTCATATTTTTCATTCGCATCCGTACTTGTACCATGCGCATTAATGTAATCAATATCTTCTGGCTGTAGGCCTGCATCAGCTAAAGCTTGACGCATTGCACGCACTCCGCCTTCACCACCAGGAGCAGGCATTGTAATATGGAATGCATCACCAGTTGCACCGTAACCAGCGATTTCCGCGTAAATGTGAGCACCACGAGCTAATGCGTGTTCTAATTCTTCAAGAATTAAAATACCTGAACCTTCACCCATTACGAAACCGCTACGGTTTTTATCAAACGGACGGCAAGCCGTTGCTGGGTCTTCATTAAATGTTAATGCTTTCGCTGAGCTAAATCCTGCGAATGCCATACTTGTTAGCGGTGCTTCTGCTCCACCTGTAATCATTGCGTCAGCATCACCACGCTGAATTGCTTTAAATGCATCGCCAATTGAGTTTGCACCAGATGCACAAGCCGTTACAGAACAAGTGTTAATTCCTTTTGCTCCTGTTGCGATTGATACTTGACCTGCTGCCATATCTGGAATCATCATCGGCACGAAGAATGGGCTCACGCGGCGTGGGCCTTTCTCAGTAAAAATCTTAAATTGTTCTTCGTATGTTTCCATACCGCCAATACCAGATCCAATCCATACACCAATTCGAGGTCCGTTTTCTTCTGTAATTTCAAGCTTTGCATCTGCAACTGCCATTTTCGCTGCTGCTACTGCATATTGTGTAAAGCGATCCATACGGCGCGCTTCTTTTTTATCAATATATTTCTCGACTTCAAAGTCGTTAATTTCCGCTGCTACTTTTGCTGGAAATAGTTCTGGATCAATTCTTGTAAGTCGCCCGATTCCAGATACACCCTTTTTAATGTTTTCCCATGCTGTTTCAACATCTGTTCCGACCGGTGTAACAGCTCCTAGTCCTGTAATTACGACCCTCTTTTTTTCCATACAAAATACACTCCTTTTTTTCTCTCAGTCCTTATTTACCCCAACGAAGAGCAACTGCTCCCCATGTTAATCCGCCGCCAAAACCAACAAGTATAATTAAATCACCGTCTTGAATACGTCCGTTTTGCAATTCCTCTACCATTGCAATCGGAATTGAAGAAGCTGATGTATTACCGAACTTCTCAATTGTCATACTCATTTTTTCTTGTGGTAAATTTAACCTCTCTCTTGCAGATTCCATAATACGAATGTTTGCTTGATGCGGTACTAAGAAATCCACATCTTCTTTCGTAAGACCAGCTTTATCTAAAACACGAAGACAAGATTCACCAAGTTGACGAACGGCAAATTTAAAGACTTCTCTGCCATTCATCATAACATACTCGTCTTGATATAGATGCTTGCCGCCGCTTCCGTCTGCTCCTAATTCGAAAGATAGAACGCCTCTTCCTTCTGAAACTGCTCCCATTACGATAGCACCGGCTCCGTCTCCAAATAATACCGCTGTATTTCGATCATTCCAGTCTACAATTTTAGATAGCTTATCACTACCAACTACTAATACGTTTTTATAAGTCCCAGTTTGAATAAATTGCTGCGCTGTAATCATTCCGTACATAAAACCAGCGCATGCTGCACCTACATCCATTGCAGCTGCATGTTTCGCTCCAATCGCTTCTTGAATGACACAAGCTACTGCTGGAAACGCACGATCTGGTGTTACTGTCGCTACTAAAATAAGATCGATATCTTCTCCGCTAACCCCTGCATCTTCAAGTGCTTTTTTCGCAGCCTCTACGGCCATATATGAAGTATCTATTGTATCATCGGCAATGCGTCTTTCTGCAATTCCCGTTCTCGTACGAATCCATTCATCGGATGTATCCATTATTTTCTCTAAATCGTGATTTGTGACTACTTTTTCTGGCACATATCTTCCGATCCCTAAAATGCCCACGTTCACATCGCAGCCCTCCGTTTTATATCAATTATTATGACTTGGTACTAATTTTAAAACATAAATGTATTTTTGTCTAGAATATATTTCGCATAAAACAGAAAGCTAACGCATTATCCACTTTATTTTTCATTAAAAGAAACAGAATCATACCTTTTCGTGTTTCATTCCAAATAAAAAGGCCCGAACCGCTTCCACTCACGATTCGAGCCTCTCCTCCATCAAAAAAGAAGGATTTTATTCTTTATCTGCTTTCCCAAGCTCATAAGCTTCGTTCATAACTTTCATTAACAACTCTAACACCGGCTGTGCTTTCTCCATATCAAGTGCAATTCCGTTATCATCTAAAATTGCCTTCGCTTCCGGTAAATGCTTCATTGCGATTTGTAAAAACTGCATGCTTTTTTCGTTCATATTATACTCTTCCTCTCCATTAAAACTTTCACATACAATAGTGTAACACGCGTGCTACTCTTCGTATAACTCTTTATATTTTTTCATGTGTGCCAGTTGCTTATTTAAACCGTATTCTAACGGAGTATTTCTTTTTATCGAAATGACTTCAATAGCCTCATCTCTTATTTCATTATTATTTTTATTTACTTTATCATCCGCGCGTAAAAGATTCATACCTTTTTCCCATAATGACTGTTTACCACTAAGTAAATTGTATATACCAAGATGCGCCCCGTTCGTTCCATTTTCCCATAAGTATTCACATACATCTTCAATGTAAAGCAAATCACTTCCTTTTTCCTCACTCGTACAACGGCACTCTTTCTCGTCTAATTCTGATAAAATGAGCTGATGATACATCATAAAGGATGGTTGCCACGGTCCATATAATGTAGGAACTCGAAATACACTATATTTTAAATTCCCTTTTTTCAATCCTTCTTCTACTTTCAAAAATAGGCGCTTATTTTCGGATTCACCTGTACTACTTACTTCAATAGAAGAAATTAAATTTAACTTCACTTTTTGTTCTTCACACATTCTTATAATTCGCTTTAAATATTGTAATATGACTCTTTCATTCCGAAATCCACATTGCTGATTTGGCTCATATAAGCAAAAGTAGACAGTATCGAATCTCTCTTCCTCTACCGATCTCCATCCATCTTCATCTCTTATCGAATAATACGTAAATAACGCATTTCGCCCAATTAACAATAACTTCTCTTCATTAATTTTGGTCATACTATCGAATTCATCAAAATCAAGACCATACACTTCTACTTCTTCTGCGATCATTTTATTCACAAGGTGATAACCTACAAACGTAAGTGCACCTATTATCAGCACGCGTTCCATACCACCAACCCTTTCCCTTTGAAACAAATAGCTCCTCATTTATGTATATGGGAGCTTCACAATTCTTCTTCATATTTTTTAAAGAAATCGGTCGTTTGCCTAACCATTTTATATTTCACATCTTGCAGATGGAATAAGACAGAAGTATCACATTGATTTAATTGCCTCATTTTCTCATATCTCCGCAACTGCTGTTTTCTTCCTCTTTTTTCTTGTGTTGATACGAAAATTTTAACAGGTACACAAGATGGAAGAAGCGTAAATGATTTCTTATTTATTTTTAAATCTAATTCTTCTTCTTTGGAATCATACGCCAAACTTAATTCCTTCACGAGTCTCTTGTAAAAAAACTTATGCTCTTTCTCAAAACCCACATATTCTGGTAAATCTAAACACGGATTTAACATAACAACAGAACGAATACATTCAGGATATTTGTTCATCATTTCAAGTGCCACAAGCGCTCCCATACCATCTGCCATAATGTGCATCTTCGCATTTAACGTCTCTTTTCTCAAAACAACATCATATAAACGTTTTGCCAGACGAACAGATTGATCGTTCCCCCAATGTCTTCCGTATAAATTAGAGGAAAAGACCGTGTAGCCTTGCTCAATAAGACCATGTAAGAAATAAGATTTACCCGCATGTTGTGTCCATAAACTTGTACCATTCTCAATAAAGTAGTTATAATCACCGAGGAGCATAACAGAAAATCCATTTGGCTTCTCCGGTAAATAAATGACACATGGTTCTTTTTCTAAGTAAAAAAAACGTTCCGTAATACTCATTTTTCCCCCGCCTTATTTTCTAAACATATAAAACCACTCTTTTATAATGTATGAACGGAATGCAAATTTGCGTTGAAAAATCTACAAATATTTTTCTATATTCTTTTTTCAATTGTGTTACAATAAGGACAGATTGAACGAATAGAGGTGTAAAATATGCGTTTCATTTGGGCATTAATTTGGTCGTTCTTACTTGTACATATGATGAGCTACGTAATTGGCTCTATGACTGGCGGTACATACGACTTTAACCAAGCGTCTATTTTCTCAGTTGTTCTTGCTGTATTAGTACTCGCAATTTCAGCTGCAATTCCAAACGAGCCAGTAGAACAACACTAAAAAAAGAGTCCGGATTTTATCCGAACTCTTTTTTATTTTCATTTCACATGAACGACTAATTCGTTATTTTCTACATCAACAACTACGTGACTATTGTCTGTAATTGTTCCTGCAATTAATTCTCTTGCTAATTTCGTTTCCACTTGACGTTGTACGTATCGTTTTAATGGACGAGCTCCGTACATTGGGTCGAAACCAGCTTCTACAACAAATTCTTTTGCTGCATCTGTTAATTCTACTGTAATGTGACGGTCAGCTAGACGGCCTTGTAGTTCTTTTACAATTTTATCAACAATGCCTTTAATTTCATTCGTTGTAAGAGGTTTGAATAAAATAATTTCATCAACACGGTTTAAAAATTCAGGGCGGAAATGTCCTCTTAATTGCCCCATTACAAGGTCTCTTGATTCCTCTTTAATCGAACCATCTTCTTCTAATCCCTCTAGTAAATGAGCAGATCCAATATTTGAAGTCATAATAATAACTGTGTTTTTAAAGTCTACTGTTCTTCCTTGTGAATCTGTAATGCGTCCATCATCTAACATTTGTAATAAAATGTTGAATACTTCTGGATGTGCTTTTTCGATTTCGTCTAACAAAATAACTGAATATGGTTTACGTCTTACCGCTTCTGTTAATTGACCGCCCTCTTCATATCCTACATATCCAGGAGGCGCACCAATTAAGCGTGACACAGCGTGTTTCTCCATATACTCAGACATGTCAATACGAATCATTTGCTCTTCACTATCGAATAAAGACTGCGCTAACGTTTTTGCAAGTTCTGTTTTACCAACACCCGTAGGGCCTAAGAAAATGAAGGAACCAATTGGACGATTCGGGTCTTTAATACCAGCGCGTGCACGAAGAACCGCGTCTGATACTAGGCTTACTGCTTCCTCTTGTCCGATGACACGCTCTGATAAGATTTGCTCTAAGCGTAGTAATTTCTCACGTTCGCCTTCAACAAGTTTAGCAACAGGAATACCAGTCCAGCGTGAAACAATATCTGCAATTTCTTCTTCACTTACTTCCTCACGTAATAAACGATTTTCTTCTTTATTATGCGCGCCCATTTCTTCCGCTTCTTTTAATTCTTTTTCGATTGCAGGAATTTTCCCGTGACGAAGTTCGGCTGCTTTATTTAAATCGTAATTACCTTCTGCTTCTTCTAATTCACGGCGCAGACGTTCTAAATGTTCACGTAAGTCACGAACTTTGTGAATGTCTTCTTTTTCTTTCTCCCATTTCGCTCTCATACCACTTGCAACTTCTTTTAAATCCGATAATTCACGTTGCAATGTTTTTAGACGCTCTTGGCTACCACGATCCGTTTCTTTTCCAAGAGCCGCTTCTTCAATTTCCAGCTGCATAATACGACGCGTTACTTCATCTAATTCTGTCGGCATAGAATCGATTTCTGTACGAATTGTTGCGCACGCTTCATCAACAAGGTCAATCGCTTTATCCGGTAAGAAGCGATCTGAAATATATCGATCTGATAAAACTGACGCTGCTACAATCGCACGGTCATGAATATTTACACCGTGATAAATTTCAAAGCGTTCTTTTAATCCACGTAATATGGAAATCGTATCTTCAACAGTTGGTTCTTCTGCTAATACTTGTTGGAAACGTCTTTCTAGTGCTGGATCTTTTTCAATATATTTACGATATTCATCTAATGTTGTCGCCCCGATACAATGCAGTTCACCACGAGCAAGCATCGGTTTTAACATATTTCCTGCATCCATCGCACCTTCTGTTTTACCAGCTCCAACGATTGTATGAAGTTCATCAATGAATAATAAAATGCGTCCTTCACTCTTTTTAATTTCATTTAATACAGCTTGCAGACGCTCTTCAAACTCACCACGGAATTTCGCACCTGCTACGAGCGCACTCATATCTAACGCAAAAATCGTTCTATCTTTCAATCCTTCAGGTACATCCTTTTTCACAATACGCTGTGCTAATCCTTCAACGATTGCTGTTTTACCAACACCTGGCTCACCAATTAAAACAGGATTGTTTTTCGTTTTACGTGAAAGAATGCGGATAACGCGTCGAATTTCACTATCTCGGCCGATAACAGGATCAATTTTCCCGGCTCTCACTTCTGCCACTAAATCACGGCCATATTTTTCTAACGCTTCATAAGTTGCTTCTGGATTTTGACTAGTCACTCTTTGATTCCCCCGAACTGTCATTAAAGACTGTAATAAGTTATCTTTCGTAATATGCAATCTTGCAAATAATTGATTTATATCGCCTTTTTCTTCGGAAAAAGCAAGCAATACATGTTCGACTGAAATGTAATCATCCTGCAATTTTTCTGCTTCTTTCCCTGCTCTTACAAGCAATTGTTGCAGAGCGCTCGTTACATACAATTTTCCAACCTCTGCACCGCTCCCTGTTACAGAAGGTTTCTTTTTAATTAAGCTTTCAGCGCTTTGCTTTAATGCTTCTATATCAACATTCATTTTTTGAAATATACGTACTGCTAATCCATCTTGCTCTTCTAATAATGCAAGTAATAGATGAACAGTATCCACCTCTTGGTGATGATGAGATACCGCTAAAGATTGGGCACTCATAATCGCCTCTTGTGTTTTTGTTGTCATTTGATTTAAGTCCATCTTTACAGCCCTCCAAAAGCTTGACTTTCTTTGACCTTTGATTTGATTATACGCCAACTGACTTTTTTATACAATAATTTTGCCTATGTATTTTCAAACTTATTATTGGAAAAAGAAAAAGGAAGCATTCATTATATTGTTTTAAAAATACGGTAAATGAAATTATAATGTGTAACGACAAAAAAGCCGCAATAACGATTGCGGCTTCTGTTACGGTTTTCTTTTATATGTCCACTGACGGTTATGATTCGTATTATCTGGAAACTTTTCACCGGCAGTTAATTGTACCATTTGCGGATTTTTCACCATACTTCCCGTTTCACCAATTTCTACATAAATACCATCATTCGGCGCTTTTTGTCCAGAACGAAACCTGCGATTTTGTCCCATTTTCATTCTCCTTCCATGACGTCTTTGCCTCATTAGTATATCCATTTTAAAAGAAAGGTTTTCTGTCATGTTTAGGAAACAGTACTACATCTCGTCCTTGTACATATATATGAATGATACAAGCGTAAGGAGGGATTTCTTTCCTACTTGTAGAAAAAAAAAGAAACCAACCTACTCTAGGCTAGTTTCAAAGGAGAGTCAAACATATACGAGAAGATTACATGTTCATTATAAGTCTCATCACACGAGCAATGTAACCCTTTTCACAATTTGTACATAATGAAAGAAACATTGTTTGAACTTTCTAAAAAGATGTTGACTTTTCTTAATTTCCAACGATAAATAGTAGACACCGCAGCACTTTGAGACGTAAGATGGATATATAGTGAAATTTCCATCTATGGTGATTTCACCGAGTCTAACCTCTTATTTCTGCATATTAAAAACGGAAATACAGATAGATACAAAAAAATTATTATAAGAGGTGAAATTATGAACAAACAACATTTAATCGCATTAGACTTAGACGGTACTTTATTAACAGACAACAAAATAATTTCCACTCGAACGAAATATACAATTGCAAAAGCAAAGGAACAGGGACATATTGTTGTTATTTCAACAGGACGTCCATTCCGTGCTAGTTATGATTACTATAAAGAACTTGCTCTTAACACACCTATCGTAAACTTTAACGGTGCTTACGTACATCATCCTCTTGATTCAAGCTGGGGAACACATCACTCTCCTCTTGAGCTAGCAACAGCGCAAGAAATTGTACGAGCTTGCTTTGATTTCGGCGTAAAAAATATATACGCGGAAGTAATGGACGATGTGTATGTTCGTGAAATTGATGAAGATAAAAAACATATTTTCGAATTCGGCTCTCCTAAGATTTTTACGGGAGACTTATTAAATATTTTAAACGATCATCCAACTTGCTTATTAATTGACGCACATGACGAGCATTCTACTGCAATTCGTCAACATTTAACCGATATGCATGCGGAAGTAATCGACCATAGAAAATGGGGCGCACCTTGGCCGATTATTGAAATTGTGAAAAGCGGATTAAATAAAGCAGTTGGATTACAAAAAATTTCTAGTCATTACAACATTCCACAAGAGCGAATTATCGCTTTCGGTGACGAAGATAATGATTTTGAAATGATTGAATTTGCTGGTCACGGCATCGCAATGGGGAATGCCATCCCTGAATTAAAATCACTCGCAAACCATACGACGTTAACGAACGAAGAAGATGGTATCGCTTTATATTTAGAAGAGGTTCTTGGGTTGTAATCTAAAAATTCCCTACTTATAGTTTCCTGCCAAATGTCCATACTATAAGTAGACGCAAGAGACATCGCGTCGATTGTTTTCAGCTAAATAAAGGGGGTTTTTCGAATGGGTAAAAAGAACAAATCAAAGCGTTTTATCCAACAAGGAGCCGATGCTGTTATGAAGCATGATGCAAGATTCCCGTACAGAGGTACATTAGCTGAGGCAGAAAAGGCAAGAAGTAACTCTTCTTTTGGAGGGGTTTAAATGGGGAACTTACTATTCCAACAAGCTAGAGATGCTGTTGAAAATGCCGTATCTTGTTCAAGCGGTACTGAGCAACAAGATCTCGTATATAGAGCAAAAAATGCTTTGCAATCCGCTTACGCAAACTCTTCAACTGCTGAAAAAGTTCAGCTCCGTGAAATGCAAGAGCAATTGCAAAACATTACGAATGTACATTAAAAAAGAGGACCAACTTCGGTCCTCTTTAATCTTTCCGAAACAATCCGAACACCCCAACTGTTTGCAGTATATTTGTAAATGCACCTGGGTCCACTTGTTTAATAATCCTCTCCAATTCGTATAACTCGTAACGGGTAATAACCATCATTAACATTTCTTTATTTTCATTCGTATAAGCACCTGTTGCTGGTATCGTTGTAATTCCTCTTACTAATCGCGAGTGAATCGCCTTTCTTACGTCCGCCCCATTCTTCGTAACAATTAATGCTGTAATCTTTACATGACGAGTATGAATTGCATCAATAATTCTCGTCGATACATATAAAGTCACTAACGTATATAACGCTTTTTCCCATCCATATACATAGCCAGCAGCGATAATGATAATTGTATTAAAAAAGAAAAAGTATGTACCGACAGGCTTATCTTTTATTTTTGATAAAATCATAGCGATAATATCTAATCCACCTGTAGAAGCACCCCACTTTAAAGCAATCCCTACTCCAATTGCCGAAATAATCCCGCCAAAAATCGCATTTAATATGATATCATTCGAAACCGCTCTAACAGGGATGATTTCTAGAAACAAAGTCATAAATATAACACAAAGAAAACTAAAAAAGGTGAAGGCCTTTCCAACCTTTTTCCACGCTAAAATAACGACAGGAATATTAAATAAGCTAAACAATACTCCCGTAGATATGTGAATCGATAAAAAATCACCTAATATTTGTGATAATAATTGAGACAATCCAGCAAAGCCGCTCGCATACACTTTCGCTGGCGTTAAAAATAAATTCATCCCAATCGCGTTTAATAAACCTGCGATGATTACAACGATTAACTTCTTTATAAGTTCAGTATAATTCAACTTCAAATCCATTTCGAATCCACCTTTACCCTTCATAAATGCACCGCTATACATAGTCTTTACGAAAAAGGAAATGATAAACGTACAACGTTTAGAAATGGAGTTGATACATATGCCACATACGAGTGATAACGACAAAAAAGCACGCGATAATAATGCAAAACGCACACAAAAAAATGAGCAAGAGCAAAAAAATATTCAGCAAGGTAAACGTGCATACTCTAAAAAGACCGATCACCTTTGATCCCATCGTACATCAACAATTATGTTGATGTACTTTTTTACATTTTAAAGGAAAAAACATTAAAAATTCACTTCATGTTCACTTCTATATTCTACAATAGCGATAACATATTCGGATGAGGTGTTGGCATGAGAGGGAAACATATTTTCATTATTACTGCACTAATAAGTATATTGATGCTATCTGCTTGCGGACAAAAAAACGGCTCAGCTACAGTCGCCACAGCAACAGACTCGACTGTTACGAAGGACGACTTCGAAAAACAATTGAAAGATCGTTACGGAAAAGACATGCTATACGAAATGATGGCACAAGACGTCATCACAAAAAAATATAAAGTACCTGATGAAGAGGTAAATAAAGAAGTAGAAAAAGTAAAAAAACAATATGGAGATCAATTCAAAAAAGTATTAGAAAACAATCGTTTAAAAGATGAAGAGGATTTCAAAAATCAAATTAAGTTCAAACTTGCTATGAATGAAGCGATTAAGAAAAGCATTACAGAAAAAGACGTAAAAGATCACTATAAGCCAGAAATTAAAGCGAGTCACATTTTAGTAAGTGACGAAAATGAAGCGAAAGAAATAAAGAGTAAATTAGATGCTGGTGCTTCATTTGAAGAATTAGCAAAACAAGAATCACAAGATCTACTATCAAAAGATAAAGGTGGAGACCTTGGATACTTCAATTCAGGTACAATGGCTCCTGAATTCGAAACCGCTGCCTACAAACTAAATGTTGGACAAATTAGCAATCCCGTAAAATCATCAAACGGTTATCACGTTATTAAATTAACTGATAAAAAAGATCTAAAACCTTACGATGAGGTAAAAAACTCTATTCGCAAAAACTTAGAGGAAGAACGTACTGCTGATCCTGCATTCAGCCAAAAATTATTACAAGAGGAATTAAAAAAGGCGAATATTAAAATAAATGATGGTGATTTGAAAGATACATTTACTCTTGTTTCACCGCAAGGAAATTAAAAAAGCACAACCTTATCTTTTTACATAAGGTTGTGCTTTTTAATCTTCCATCAATATTCCCAACTTTTTCTTCAAGCTTTTGTAATGCCAATTGATGTGATCTAATTCTATCTCCACTTCAATTAGCGCATCTATTAAGTCTTCTTTAGACTGTTGTGAGTTCATAATATTTTCAAGCAATTTTTCAAAACTTTTACTACTCTCATATATATCATTTAAATCCACCGCTAATAGTTCACGTTCTTTTTCAGTGGATAATACGGAAAGTCGTTTTATTAATTTTTCTAGTACATTATCTTGCATTATCATAACTCCCTTTTCCTCATGGATTGCTTCTATTACCGTCATAGAAGAATAAGTAATTTTAAATAAAAAAGTGTATCCCAAAATTAAACTAACTGTTTAAATTTTGAGATACACTGAATCAACTTTACTTTATTTTTCTTTTTCAAAAATACTAGCTAAGAAGAAAATAATACCCAGAAAAATTACAATTAACGTGTTAATTGTGTAACCAAAGAACGACATATATGAAGTAAAACTTACTAGAATTGTATATATGAGACATACTACTAACACTATTACAGCTCGATAGTTTTTCCTTTTTAACATAAACACCGATGCAGCTATAATAAAAACAACATTATATATACCAATTATTATATGTGTCGTCTCCATTTTACTAATCTATCTCCTTCTTTTCTTAGAATTAGTTTTTTTCGGTCTATACTCCGTATACCCTTTTTTATATCCTTTATAATATCCATCTACATAAACTACCAAGTCCGGGATCAGTCCTATTCCCCCAACAGCTTTACTGCCAACAAAAAATGCTCCTTTAACCGCTGATTTCACTGTATTTTTTATGATTTGCTGTTTTGCAACACGCTGTCCAGGAGATAAGTTTGCAATTTTCTTTTTCGAGTTATTTTTAGATGTTTTCCATCCATAATTTGCCCCCACACCAAAAGTTAGCAACTTATTCATTACATTTCCAAACCCAACAAATCCTGCATAACTATCTCTTACCGCAATCAACCCAGACTTAACTCCCTTAACATGTGCATATGCTGTCCGATTATTATGATACGGCATCGGCGTCGTACCCCAAAAGCGATATGCCCAATGCCCATCCGGATCCACCATCATCACCGGATTATTATCACCATACGTATACCCATTCTGCGTCACTGGATCATCACTATCACCCGGATCTGGATCCACCGATAAGAACACACCATGGTCTGGGTTATAGTATCTCGCGATCAAGTAATACATACCAATCTCTTTATCATACATGTATCCCGCATATCCGAATGGGTTGTCTGCTGCGATTCCTTTTGCTTCGCTCTTTAAGACGTTACCCCATGCATCATATTCATAGCTTGCGACTATTTGTCCATCTTTGTCGGTCATTGCTATTACGTCACCGCGCGGGTTGTAGTGGTAGTATACCGATTGATCTTGGATTTTCATTGCTAGGCGGACGCCGTCTTTGTTGTAAACGTATTGACGGAGGACTTTTCCGTTCCCGTCTGTTTCGTATAGCGGGTTAATGCTGTCACCATCGTAGAAGTAACGGGTTACTTGTCCGTTTACGTTCTTTTCACCTTTGCTCATTAAGGCAACAATTTGATTTATCTCGTCCTATATAAGTAAGTAAGGACATAAAGTTATGTCCCTACTTACTATCATCGTACTTCCAATCATTGATTCCGCTGAGTGCCTTTTTCTCAATTTAAACATTAAGGGTGTTCTCTCGTTTCTTTATATTCATCAATAATATATCCCGAATAGGTAGTAGCTTGCCTTTCATATCCAATTTTAGTTAAATTAATATCATTAATCCATTGGAAATAATGGGTCAGCTCATGAGCAATAGTAACCAGATAATATCCTAATGCATCATCTTTTCCATTTTTTTTTAACGTTTCATAATAATCACCTGTTGAAATACGAATATATGGCTCATCATTTCGATTAAATGGCTCAAAGAAAGTTCCATAGACTAGCTCTCCATCCATCGCTTTAATTTTACATGCAGATTTCACATATATCGGTACTCTAATAGGGAAATAATACTCTTGTCGTAACCATTTACAAAATTCTTTAATTGCTCTTCTTACCTCAGGATCAACATCTTTATCAAACTTTAATCTTAATCCTGTACGGTGGCTCTTGTCTTCTAAATTATAATATTTCTGCCAATTTGTCAGTGTCCAAATATGCATATAATCATCCTAATTATTTTATATTTTTAATACTGTCAGCGTTGTAAAAATTCAAGACACAGTGTAAAAGCTATCACAATTTTATACATAAAATGAAACTTTAATCAGTGATGATCTTACTGCCCGGCAAATAGCAGGATAGGCAGTACAAACACTGCGATAAATCTCTTATATTCTTTTAGCCTTTTTAATGAATCACATAAGAAATACTACAATCAAAATCTCACTTAAAAAACTATATAATAATTAACCATATATTTTTAAAACTTTATAACATACCTCTTCTATAACTTTAGTTTCCATCCTGCCTACTTCTTTCACAATATCTACCTTATAGAGCGAATACATTATTAAAAATAAAAAGAACTATCCCTTCTCTTAAAAATTCAGAGAAAGAATAGTTCTTTTTTCATTTACTTTATTTCTTAAAGTAAGTCCAACCTTCTTCTTGGTAAACTTTTTCTTCTTTCATCAATTTACCAAGTGCGCGCTTAAATGCAGCTTTACTCATGTTAAAGCGTTCTTTAATATCTTCCGGATGGCTCTTATCCCAAAACGGCATTGCTCCGCCTCGTTCTTCCATATATGCATAAATTACTGCAGCATCGTCTTCCATTCCTTCTTCTTTACGAGGAAGAAGTGAAATGTTAATTGTACCATCATCTTTCACGTCAATAATACGGCCCGTTACACGCTCACCGATGCGGACTTGTTCTTTTCTTTCTGTATGGTGTAAGAAAGCACGGAAATGCTCATCAGTTAGTATGAATGAACCAACTTGAAGCGAACGATATACACGTCCATTTACGTTTTTATTACGCATAGATGGCGTTGCATCTACGATAATTTCTTGCATATCACTGTCTCTTGCCGGAAGAGCAATTAAACGCTCACGATTCGTTAATTTTAACGTACAATATAATTCGTCTCCAACTTCTGGCCATACCGGCATATAAATTGGGAATTCATCAGCTGGAATTAGTATATCTTTTGATACACCAATATCAACAAACACACCTAAACTAGGAATGACTTCTACAACCTTTACCCAGTTCCAATCATAAGTTGTAATAATCGGTTCCTTCATTGTTGCTGAAATACGATTTTGGTGATCAAGGTATAAGAATACATCAATCGTATCACCTTCTTCAATTTCTCCAGCTACTTCGTTTTTATGTAGGAAAATTTCTTCTTCTTCATTCCCAACCATATATCCGATTTCCGTTTCGCGTAAAACAGTTACCTGTTCAATCGATCCTATTTGCAAATACATATTTTTTAATTCCCTTCTATATATATAAAATTATCTTTTTTATCATTCCAAACAAAAGTTAATTATAACATGATTTTTCCTGTATTTGTCCAACTGCCCAAAATTCACTATAATAAAATGAGGTTCCATGAATATAAGTACGAAAACACTTAAGTCTAGACTCGTTTTCAGCTATACTTTAGTATGTACAGTACATAACAAGATTAGAAATTTATTTGGAGGTGCTAACTATGGCAAAAGATAGTTCTTTTGACATCGTTTCGAAAGTAGAATTACCTGAAGTAACAAACGCAATTAATATCGCATTAAAAGAAATCCAAAACCGATATGACTTTAAAGGAAGTAAAAGTGATATTAAATTAGAAAAAGAAGTACTAGTTTTAACTTCTGACGACGAGTTCAAATTAGACCAAGTAAAAGACGTTTTAATTTCTAAACTTGTAAAACGTAACGTTCCAATTAAGAACTTAGATTACGGAAAAGTTGAAGCTGCAACTGGCAACACTGTTCGCCAACGTGCAACACTTCAACAAGGTATCGATAAAGATAACGCTAAAAAAATTAACAACATCATTAAAGAAATGAAATTAAAAGTAAAAACACAAGTACAAGACGATCAAGTACGTGTTACAGCGAAAAGCCGTGATGACTTACAAGCCGTAATCGCAGCTGTTCGTAGCGCTGATTTACCAATCGACGTACAGTTCATTAACTACCGCTAAAAAGAAAACTCCTCTTAATTAGAGGAGTTTTCTTTTTGTCTTGTAGAGACAATATTACAAGAACAAACCATAGAAAAAAGGGTATGTGCGGTAAAAATCGCTAAGTAAATTGAAAATGAGGAAAAGACACCTCAAGACGTTTCCCCCTTCGATTTGAATTACTTTTCTTAGTAAATACACCCTAGACCAAAGTCATCTTAAAAATCGCTGTAACTCATAATTCCTCTCCCCGTCAAAACGTAACAATTTATGAGTATAAGAATATTTCCCAACCTTTAATGTAATGTAAAATTAATAAGGAACTTAAAAAATGTTAATTAAAAAAGAGTTAGAAGTGGTTATATGAAGAAATTAATACTATGGTTTTTATTGGCCACATTCTCCCTAAATACTGTAGGATGTTCTAATAATACAAATACACTAACGGATAAGTCTAACTGTATCAGCAAAGCTTGGTACAAAAAAACTATGTCATGTAATCATTTAAAAAAACATTAAATAGTTAATAATAAAGGTCATAAAAAAAAGACACCTCAAAGTGCCTTCCTCCGACTTGAATCATCTCAATCTTAACAATATTTGGATGTAATTAAAAAGAAGCATAAATTGTTAATAAAGATGCAGACTTCAAAATAAAAAGTACACTAAGTAAACTCTTATTCAAAAATTTATATTAAACACTAATATTTTAGAAGCAAGTTTATAAGTGTAAAACCTACAGGGATTTCCCCTGTAGGTTTTATTATATTTCAAGTAATTTCCAAATGTATTATGAGTGGCTTTTTTCAGTTTGGTTTTCAAAATATTTTTCTTTAACCATTTTTATCAGATTTTCTTTTTCTGTTAGTTCAAATATAAATAATGCTTTTTTCATGTTATTTGCAATATCTTCTTCATTCTGTTGTTTAAATCTTAATAAATTCCATCCTTTTAAATAGTAAAGTTCACCTAATAAGTATAGAGTATTTAGATTAATAGCTAATTTGATGCCCTTATCAATGTATTTTACCGCTTCTTCATATTGATAGGTCATACCTAAACATTTCGCTAAATTAAAAATGATTTTTAATTTAATCGCTTTATCTCTCGGAAAATCTAACTTATTAAAATTAGTTAAACATCTTCCTAATATAGTAATACTTTTATCATATTCTTTATTTTCCGCATAAAATATAGACATTGTCTGCATAATATCTATTTCTCTTTCTGATAAAAAATCAACATTGGTTAAAGTTAGTTTTAATGCATTATTTAAAAGCTTTAAAGCAGTTTTTATGGATCTGTTCACCTCAAATACAGCAATTGCTTCATGCCATAGGAGAAATTGTTTATCTTCTTTTGCCTGAAAATTTTTTTCATCTTTCTCTTTTTTCACTATTCCATACAGTTCTTTATATTGTTTTTTAAGCAATCTTTTATTACACATTATTGTTTGTTTCAAAGGTCTTTCTCTATCCGTATTGAAACAAAAACGGGTTAGGAAGAAACTTTCTCCCTAACCTGGCCCCACCGAACAAACTTACAAATACAATAAGAAGACATGAACATAGAGCGAATAATTTCTCATCTCATCTACGCTTCCTTTTAACTGCAATTAGAAACGCAATAAATAATACATTCACACCAACGATTAAGGAGATAAATAACCAATTCACACCTGTTTCTCTGTTAACTTTATACACATTTGATTCTTCACGCTTTAAAACGAGATAAAATTTTCCGTTTTCCTCTCTTATAATTTCATCCTGCAACAATCCTCTTAACTCTTTTTTTTCACCAATTGCACTTGCAGGTAAGGAGACTTTTTGTGTTTCTTTCGTATTATTAATTGCTACTAAAGTTACTTCATCTTTATATTTTCGTGTTAGTATGCTCATCCCGCTCTTATCATACAGAAGCTCAAACGTACCACGTCGTAAAGACGGTCTCGCCTGCCTAAGTTCACCTAGTTTTGTTATGTGCTGCATAAATTTTTCGTCTGACTTAAAATCCATTAATCGTCTATTATCGGGTACACTTCCTCCATCTAATGCAATTTCAGTTCCGTAATAAAAATTCGGAATTCCAGGTGATGTTAACAAATATGTAAGCGCCAGTTTTAAACGTGATGGCGGATAATACATATTTTCTTTTGCAATACGCGCATATCTTTTTGTTTCTTGATCATCTAAAAACGTAACAAATTCCCCTTCTTTTTTACTCACATCGTATAACGATTTCACCGATACATCCGCTTTGGAAAACGATTCTACTATTTTTTCGTTGTATTCACTATCCTCCTTTGTCATAATACGAAAATCTTTCTTTATCACTTGCATATCTTTTTGCGCGTTATCCCAAAAGGAACGCGGCTTTTTTTCACTATGTATAACATAACTTCCATCTAAATCAACTTCTTTTATCCACCATTTCACTGCATCAATTACCTGTTGTTCGTTTTCTCCAAGCGGAAATTGAAATACAACTTTCATTCCTTTTGCATGAGCTTCTCTTACAAGTTCTTTCACATCATTTTCTGTCCCGAAATGTTCATTTACCTTTTTAAAATTTCGCACGTCTACTCCATCGTACTTTCCACTTTCAAAAAGCGGCGAAAGCATAACGGTAGTAAAACCCATTTCGTTTATGTAATCCAACCTTTTTATAATTCCTCTTATATCCCCACCTTGATACCCTTCTAAATTACCAACTTCTAACTGTTTGTCATTTTTCGGTTCTCCATTATTGAAGCGATCAATCATAATGGAATAGATAACTTCGTCTCGCCACTCTCTTTTTTCGTCTGCAAAAGTATGTATTGGTACAAACAAAACAACAGCTAAGCAAAAACAAATGAATAGTTTCCTAGTCCGTATTTTTCCCACACGCATCCCCCAAGTTTTTTAATTGTAAGAATATTATACCAATTTTCCGAATGAAACGCATATGTCGATTTCAACCCTCACAAAATAATACATGTTAGGTTTTCTAACATCACGTATATATTTTTCTGAATTTTTAGTTGATTTTTAGTTCAATTTCGAATATGATATGAAACATAACAAAATGATGTTATTTTTTATAACATTACAGGAGGGGAAATCATGAATATGGGAGATACGGTTTTTATGTTTGTGACGACAGTAATGGTCATGTTGATGACACCAGGATTGGCACTTTTTTATGGAGGTATGGTTCGCAGCAAAAATGTACTCAGTACAACGATGCATAGTTATAGCGCAATGGCTATCGTTTCGATTCAATGGATTGTTATCGGCTATTCTTTATCATTCGGACCAGATTGGCACGGGATTATCGGTACACTTGATTGGTTCGGGCTAAACGGAGTTACCTACGCACCAAATCCAGACTACTCATCTACTATTCCTCACAATTTATTCATGATGTTTCAACTCATGTTCGCCATTTTAACTCCAGCTTTAATTTCAGGTGCATTCGCTGAAAGAATGCGATTTTCTGCCTTTCTTATTTTTATCCTTCTATGGACAACGATCGTTTACAATCCTGTCGCTCATTGGGTATGGGGCGTCGGCGGGTGGCTAAGGGAACTTGGGGCACTAGACTTCGCTGGCGGAAACGTCGTTCACATCACTTCCGGAGTTGCTGGTCTTGTATTAGCTATTTTCCTTGGAAAACGAAAAAACATAAATGGTTCTTCTCCTCACCATTTGCCATTTACAATGTTAGGCGCAGGCTTATTATGGTTTGGCTGGTTCGGTTTTAACGTCGGCAGCGCATTATCCTTAAACGACGTAGCTTTAACTGCATTTATTAATACAAATATAGCCGCTGCTGCCTCCGCTCTAACTTGGATGCTTTCTGAATGGTTCTTCCAATCAAAACCGACTGCGATGGGAGCTGCTTGCGGAGTTGTTGCTGGTCTAGTCGCTATTACACCAGCTTGCGGGTTCGTTACACCTTTCTCAGCTCTTCTTATCGGAGCAATTGGCGGCGTATTATGCTTCGGAGCGGTCTTTTTCTTAAAAACAAAATTCGGATACGACGATACACTCGATGCATTCGGATGTCACGGCATCGGTGGAACTTGGGGCGGTATTGCAACAGGACTATTTGCAACTACTACCGTAAACGGGGATGGTGCGAACGGATTATTTTACGGAAATGCCGCTTTACTGTTTAAACAACTTATAGCGATTGGCGCAACATATGCATTCACGATCATCATGACGTATGCCATTATTAAAGCGATTAACTTCTTCCTCCCTGTTCGGGTAGATGAGCACGAGGAACATATGGGACTTGATATTTCGATGCATGGTGAGAAAGCTTATGAACATGCAGAGCGAGCAAACTAAAAAAGAGATGCAATCTATTAGTAATAGATTGCATCTCTTTTTTGCGCACCGGGCAACATACCCCACCTAGTATAACTGGAAATATATTAACGGTTTTTTGGATATATCAACGATTTTTCAAATATATCGATTGTTTCTTTCAATATATCAACGTTTCGACACAACATATCGATTTACCAACAAATTCCGACATAACGAAACTGAAGAATACCCGCGTGTAACTTTACACATAAAAAAGACGACCGTTTCATAACGGTCGTCTTTTCCTATTTATTTCGGAGCATTTCCTACATATTGCGTAATATCAACATTTAATGCCTGCGCTAAACGCATACCGTATTCTTGATCTGCACGGAAGAAGTTACAAACAGCTAATAATTTTGTGCGTTCATTTACGTCTTTTAGATCATTTGTTAAGTTTGCAATTAAGTTATCTTGCTCTTCTTTAGAGAATGAACGGTAACGCTCACCTGCTTGTTTGAAGTCATTTGGTTTCTCGATTTTTTCACGAGATACATAGCCTTCTACTTTCATAGTTGAATCGCGGTAAGCTGAGTCTTCAACTGAATTCTCTGCATGACGGCTCGGTTCGTAGTTGATTGTAGATGGGTTTTGATTCACTTGCATCGCACCATCACGTTGTTGATTATGAACAGCTGCGTATGGGCAGTTTACAGGAATTTGTAAGTAATTTGCACCAAGACGATAACGCTGTGTATCTGGGTAAGAGAATAAACGACCTTGTAATAATTTATCTTCCGATGGCTCAATACCATTTACAGTTGCACTTGGAGAGAACGCTACTTGTTCTACTTCTGCAAAGAAGTTTTTCGGATTACGATTTAACGTCATTGTCCCTACTTCCATTAATGGGAAGCGATCTTCTGGCCACACTTTCGTTGGATCTAGTGGATCAAAGTCTAAAGAGTCCATTTCATCTAATTGCATAACTTGTACGTGTAAATCCCATTTCGGGTGATTTCCTTTTTCGATTGCGTCGAACAAGTCACGAGTTGCATGATTGAAGTCTTTCCCTTGTACTTCTTGCACTTCTTTCGCATTTAAGTTACGTACACCTTGCTGTGGTTTCCAGTGGTATTTAATATAAACAATTTTACCTTCTTCATTAATCCATTTAAATGAATGGACGCCGAAACCTTCCATTTCACGATAACTTGCTGGTGTACCGTAATCAGAAAATACCCATGTCATCATGTGTGTAGATTCTGGAGTTAACGTCATGAAATCCCAGTAACGATCTGGCGTTTGAATATTCGTATCAGGTGCTGGTTTTAAAGAATGTACCATATCAGGGAATTTAATTGCATCACGAATGAAGAAAACCGGTAAATGATTACCTACGATATCGTAGTTTCCTTCTTCTGTATAAAATTTAACAGCGAACCCACGTGGGTCACGTGCTGTTTCAGGAGAACCTTGACCATGAATAACCGTTGAAAAACGAACAAATACAGGCGTTTCAGTTCCTTCATTTTGTAAAAATGCCGCTTTCGTATATTGCTTCATACTATTTTTCGTTACGAATACACCGTGAGCACCTGCACCACGTGCATGCACAACACGCTCCGGAATACGTTCACGATCAAAGTGCGCAAGTTTTTCTACTAAATGATAGTCTTCTAATAATACTGGTCCACGACGACCAGCTGTACGAGAATTTTGGTTATCTCCAACTGGAGCACCTTGGTTTGTTGTTAAGCGATTATTTGGATTCATCTAGGGGGATCCTCCTCTTTTTTAATAGTAATTATTATTTATTTAAAATTATTATAAACTAATTATTATTCAAAACTAAATCTTTGTCAACTATTTCCTTCACTTTTTTGGAAACAATTTCAGCCAAACAGTCGATAAATGCTGATTGTGCATTCGGCATATTTGGTCTAAAATATTTGGCATTTAATTCATCAGTTACAACTTTACATTCATAATCGTTGTCATATAAAACTTCTAAATGCTCCGCTACAAAACCAACTGGGCAATATATGAAAGATTCGTACCCATGCTCTTCATATAAATCTTTCGTTAAATCTTGCACATCTGGACCAATCCATGGATCGGGAGTATTCCCAGCACTTTGCCAACCAATTGTATAGTTTTGAATATTTGCAGCTTCTGCAATTAAATCTGCCGTATACTTTAGTTGTTCTACATATGGGTCTCCTGCTGCAATAATCTTTTCTGGCAAACTATGCGCTGAGAAAATTACGACTGCTTTCTCTTTATCATCAATTTCTGTAAACGTTTCTTTTATTTGGTCTGCCCAATACGAAATAAACTTCGGCTCATCGTACCATTGTTCAATTGGTTCAATAACAGGACCACCGATTTCTTTTGAAAGACGAATAGCACGGTCATTATACGCTTTAATGCTAAATGTAGAATAGTGCGGCGCTAATACGATACTAATCGCCTGCTCAATTCCATCTCGCTTCATTTCCTCTACAGCATCTTCTATAAATGGCGCAGTATGTTTTAAACCTAAGTAACAAGTAAATTCATACTCTGTAAATATGTTATTCATTGAATCTGTTAATTTATGCGCCTGCTCTTTCGTAATTTTTGCAAGCGGCGAAATTCCACCAATCGCTTTATAGCGCCCAATTAAATCTTCAAGCGCTTCTTCTGACGGCTTACGCCCGTGACGGATATGTGTATAATATGCCTCTACATCGTCTAATGATTCTGGTGTTCCATACGCCATTACGAGTAAACCTATTTTTTTCTTTGTCATCTATATAACACCTCAATTTTATAAATGAGAATCCTTTTCAGAACGTTTGTTTCCAATTATAACAAGCAATAATAAATACGTCAAAATAATAATTCTAATTAAGTATTATTTATAAGGTGATTTTGAATTTTATATGACAATTTATTTAATAAAAAGCGACTTACATAATTGTAAGCCGCTTTTCCCTTATTCCTTAATATTTACCCCATATTCTTTAAACCAAACGTGAATTTGTGCTAAATGAGCTAAAAGCTGTGGCCCAGTCATCAATTGACCAAACCATGGTGTTTGAAATGCACTGCCACCAGACTGAATTAATCCGTTCAACTGCTCTTTATCAAACAATTCGTGTAAAATTGAACCTTTATCCGTTAATAGATTTTGAAGCCATACTGTTACTGCTTTTGTATAGTGTGGATTGTGCGTTTTCGGATAAGGGCTCTTCTTTCTATATAAGATGTCATGTGGAAGTACATCTTCTAACGCTTTACGTAATAGACCTTTTTCGCGGTTTTTATACATTTTCATTTCCCAAGGAATATTCCACGCATATTCGACAAGGCGATGATCTGCAAATGGAACACGTACTTCTAAACTTGCCCCCATACTCATGCGGTCTTTTCTGTCTAATAATGTTGTCATAAACCATACCATATTTAAATAAAATAATTGGCGTCTTTTTGCTTCTAGCGGACTTTCTCCCTCTAAAATAGGAACTTCTTGAATCGACTCTTCATAGCGCCTTTGTACATATTGTTGTAAATTTAATTTATTTCTCCATTCTTTCTTTAGCAGTTGTTCACGTGCTTCTGTAGAGCGCATCCACGGAAAGGCACTCGATTGTAAATCATCTTCTCTATAAAACCACGGATATCCACCAAATATTTCATCTGCACATTCCCCAGATAAACCGACGACAAAATCTTGTTTAATTTCGCGGCAAAACCATAATAATGACGAATCGATATCTGCCATACCAGGCAAATCACGAACGAGTACTGCTTCAGTTAAATACTCTGCTAATTTTTCATTCGAAATGACGCAGCGATGATGGGTTGTTTGAAATGTCTCAGTCATTAAATTAATAAACGGAGCATCTGAATTTGGCTGGAACGCATTCGCTTTAAAGTATTTGTCATTATCTTCGTAATCAATAGAATACGTGTGTAATTGCCCTTTTCCTGATCTCTCGTATTCTTTCGCTGCGATAGCTGTAATAGCGCTCGAATCTACACCACCTGATAAAAAAGTACATAGTGGCACATCAGAAACAAGCTGTCTTGTAATGGCATCTTGTAATAAAAAGCGCGTTTTCTCTACTGTTTCTTCAAAAGAGTCTTCATGTTTTTTACTTTCTACATTCCAATATCTCCATATACATAAACCGTTCTTTGAAAATGTCATCGCATGACCTGGACGTAATTCTTTTATACCAGCATAAATACCATGGCCAGGCGTTCTTGACGGTCCGAGGCCGAATATTTCGGATAACCCTTCTAACGTTACTTCCGCCTTCACATCTGGATGAGCCAGTATCGCTTTTAACTCTGAACCAAATAGTAATCGCCCACTATCATATTTATAAAATAGAGGTTTTACACCTAGTCGATCTCGCGCAATAAATACTTGTTCTTTCTGTTCATCCCATACAGCAAACGCATATATACCGTTTAAATGATCGACACATTCTTCTTTCCATTCAATATAAGAAGCTAATAATACTTCTGTATCAGAATGACCTTTGAACGTATATCCTCTTCTTAATAATTCCTTTCGAATGTCTTCTGTGTTATAAAGTTCACCGTTATAGCAAATGGCGTAATTCGTTTCATCTTTTAAACAAGTCATCGGCTGTTTACCGCCCTCAGGATCCACAACGATTAACCGCTTATGCCCAAATGCGACATTTCCTTTAATCCAAACTTTATTATCATCCGGCCCCCGTTTCGCTAACGTCTCAGCCATCTTCGTAACGACATCTCTTTCTCCTTCTAATGAGCGTTTATAATCCACCCATCCTGTAATCCCGCACATATAAATCATCCTTCCATCTTATTTCTTTTCTTGAACGTGCAGTAATCCCCACCCTAAGAGTGCGGATCAAAAAAATGAAAAACTTGACGATAACCTACTATCCACATATGGAATAGCATTTTCACTCAGTAAAACGTGTTTTATTGTATGCCCACCTATGTCTATATGTGTCTAGTTATAAAGAATGCACGAACTGTCTATAACAGGAATAACTACTTTTCATAAAGGAGAAATCGTGTATGATACAACGTAAACATATTTTATATAATCAGCCCCGTGCTCATACAGTCGGTAATGTAGAATATATAAACAATGAGTGGGTATTCTTTGATGATGAAAATGATGAAGCGTTTTTATTAGAAGATATTGCCGAAGATGGGTTTGAAATTTTGTATAATAACAATTGGCTACCAGCCCGTTTCTATGAACAAGATGTATTACAAATCGCCAACGAGCAACACCATTTGCAAAATGGTGAAATGATACGTATTCGAAAAAAGTTACTTCTTAGCTATAATGAATGGCTGGAGGAATTACCTGACTCTGTCTTCACATTATTAACCGAATCATTGCAATCACTTCACTACTCTTTATATGATTGCATGTATTGTCATAATTATTTATCTTTCTTACCGCAAGAGGAGTCACGCGAAGGAGTAAATATTCTTTTGTTTGATAACGAAGAAATGATCTGTACACTGCAGCACCATTTCGTCCGTCACACTACGTCAAATAAAAATATGTTCCGTTTTACGAAAGTAAATGGAGAAGAGTTGCATATCGATGCGATATAAAGTGAAACTTTAATCAGCGGGGGAGCCCACTGATTATTAGCCTTCACCAATCTGATGTTTACGGGATAAAGTAAAAAACCACCTTATAATCTCCCAAGTCTTTGAGATTATAAGGTGGCTTTATTTTTTATTAGAATACTTTCCAGCCAATCGGTAATTTCAGCCCAAGGTAAAATACTGCTACTAGCGCAACAATAAATAAGCCCCAAACCGCCCCTGTTGGTTTGTTTTTGCTCATTTTCACAAGAACCATTTCCATTCCACCGATAACTAAAATACCAGCTAACATTTTTAAGCCATACCACATGTGCATGCTACCTGTTGCTGTCTTCACAATACTCATGTACAACATGAAGCCTGTCACAATAATAATGATATACATTAGGCGAAGCCCCATATGTACCCCTTTCCCTTTTCTTCCTGCTGAATAAAGTGAATACGCAACGAAGAATAAAATTAAACCTAACGCCCATGCTGTAATATGCATATGTACCATCGTATCCCTTACCTCCTCTTTTCACACTTTTTCACTCTATATGATAACATGTTCATTTATTTTCAGGAAATGTTTCGCTTTTTTACATTTAAATGCTATAATATTTAGAGTATTTACAAACTTCTTGTAATAACAAAAGGGGGAACAATCATGATTCAAACTAAGGATATTATCGAACTTACAGACACATACGGAGCAAATAACTATCACCCACTTCCAATCGTTATTTCTAAAGCAGAAGGTGTTTGGGTAGAAGATCCTGAAGGAAACCGCTATATGGACTTATTAAGTGCATATTCTGCAGTAAACCAAGGTCATCGTCACCCGAAAATTATTAACGCTTTAATTGACCAAGCTAATCGTGTTACGTTAACTTCTCGTGCTTTCCATAGCGATCAATTAGGTCCTTGGTACGAAAAAGTTGCGAAACTAACTAATAAAGAAATGGTACTTCCAATGAATACAGGTGCTGAAGCTGTTGAAACTGCAATTAAAACAGTTCGTCGCTGGGCTTATGATGTGAAGAAAGTAGAAGCAAACCGTGCTGAAATCATCGTTTGTGAAGATAACTTCCACGGACGTACAATGGGTTCTGTTTCTATGTCTTCAAATGAAGAGTACAAGCGTGGATTTGGTCCAATGCTTCCTGGCATCGTTGTAATTCCTTACGGTGATTTAGAAGCATTAAAAGCCGCAATTACACCAAACACAGCAGCATTCATTTTAGAGCCAATTCAAGGTGAAGCAGGAATTAATATCCCACCAGCTGGTTACTTAAAAGAAGCTCTTGAAGTATGTAAAAAAGAAAACGTTTTATTCGTAGCAGATGAAATCCAAACAGGCTTAGGCCGTACTGGTAAAGTATTCGCTTGTGACTGGGACGATGTAACTCCTGACATGTACATACTTGGTAAAGCCCTTGGTGGCGGTGTGTTCCCGATCTCTTGTGTTGCAGCAAACCGCGACATTTTAGGTGTATTTGAGCCAGGTTCTCATGGTTCTACATTCGGCGGTAACCCACTTGCATGTGCTGTTTCTATCGCAGCTCTTGAAGTTTTAGAAGAAGAAAAATTAACAGAGCGTTCTCTTCAATTAGGAGAAAAATTAGTTGGGCAATTAAAAGAAATTGATAACCCAATGATCACTGAAGTTCGCGGTAAAGGTTTATTCATCGGTATCGAATTAAACGAGCCAGCTCGTCCTTACTGTGAACAACTAAAAGCAGCTGGTCTACTATGTAAAGAAACACACGAAAACGTAATTCGTATCGCACCACCTCTAGTAATCTCTGAAGAAGATTTAGAGTGGGCATTCCAAAAAATTAAAGCTGTATTATCGTAATAATAGAGAGGTTGTCCAACATGTTGGGACAACCTCTTTCTTTTTATATTCAATTATATTAAGATTAAATTGTAATTTTCTGTATTTTAAATTCATAAAGGAGGTGCGATATGCTACTAAGATATGGTAAACATATTAACTATTTAGCTACAGCGTTTATTTTAGTTACATTCTTTAGTTTCCTACTTTCCACAACATGGCTTCATTACTCAACTCCTACTACACTCACACTACTGAAAGCATCATTTTGGACTGCTGTTATTCTTACTATTATTGGATTTGGACGAGAAAAAAGCGCACTTGCGGTTATATTATTTGGCATTTGTACACTTGCATTAATTGGTCTTTACACTTTTGCCGTTATAGATTATCTCTATAATCCGAGACCATAGAAAAGAGCTATCTTTATACAAGATAGCTCTTTTCTCATTTCACTACATTTCGCAAAGTACCAATTCTTTCCACTGTAATGACCACTTCATCACCAGCATGTAAAAACCTCGGTGGTGTAAAACCTTTTCCGACACCAGCCGGCGTTCCTGTTGCGATAATATCGCCTGGTTCTAAAGTCATTCCTTTGCTTATCGTTGAAATAATTTCTTCTATTGAAAAAATCATTTTATTTGTGTTGGAAGTTTGCCTTACTTCTCCATTTACTACCGTTTCAATGTGTAATGCATTCGGCGTTTCAACCACCGATTTATGAATTAAATACGGTCCCATCGGACAAAATGTATCGAAGCTTTTCCCAAGGAAAAACTGTTTATGTTTTCTTTGAATGTCTCGAGCTGTTACATCATTTATAATCGTATAACCAAAAACATGCTCAAGCGCTTTTTCTTTTTTAATTTGCTTCCCTCGCTTACCAATAATGATAGCTAGTTCTCCTTCGTAATCTAGTTCGTCCGTTGCGTGAGGGTGACCATTAATTTGCTCATTTATCCCAATAACTGTTGTTGGTGCTTTCGTAAAGATCATTATATTTTCTGGAATAGACTCTACTCCGCCCATTTCTACCGCATGCTCACGATAGTTTTTTCCAACGCACAAAATATTCTTTCTTGGCCTTGGAATCGGCGCTAATATTTTCACCTCTGTTAACGGATAATACGCCGCTTCCCCGTTCTCTTTTGCCCAATTTACAATTTCACATACTTTCTCAAAACATTCAGTCCCTCTTTCAATACACTCTAACATTGTAATAGGGATTGTAACCTTTTCCCCTTTTTGTCTTTGCGCTTCTCTTAAGTGTAATACCTTTTCTTCTTCTTCATCCACAATACCTACAAATACCTTTTCTTCTTTCTTCGCCGTTACAAAACGCAATATTTCCACTCTCCATCCTAAAACTCATACCCTTTAATTGTATTCGCATCCGCAAGAAAAAAACCTTCTCATGCACGCTAATTTTTACAATATTCTTCTCGCATCTTATTCGTTACTTATTCATTATTTAGCATAAAATGTAGAAATTTTACTTTTTTTAGCGAAGGCATTTCTTTTTTATGATTTTTTTGTATAATATGTACTACATATATACTAAAAATTTCATTTAGAGATGGAGCCGATTTCAATGTTTGAGCAAGCTATTGAAAAAAAACGTGAAAAAATGATCTATTTTGCTGAACGCTATGGAATGACTTCTCAAAGAACAGTGGATTGTAGCCAAGAACTGGACAGGCTCTTAAATGTAATTTGTCATGTACATACGGATTTACACCCTACTCAAACGTTCAACACACACACGCAATAACGCGTGTGTTTCTTTTATTTCAAAAAAACACACATTTTATTGGAAACGCCCATACAATAGTAGAAAAGAAAATTTTAAAAACGAAGGGTGTTTTGTATGCCAGCTATGGTCGGACATATTCGTATCGTCAATATTGGATCAAGTGGTATTTTTCATATTGGAGATGTATTTGCGATTAGGCCTATTAGTTACTCACGTGCTTTCGCCGGGGCCGGTTCTTTCAACGTTGGAGATAATGTTTCTGTCTACAATTATCAAAGTGCAACGACTGTCAACGATTCAGATGTAATCGATCAAGCGATAATTGGCTCAACTTAAAGGAGGCAATTGAATTGAATTTTTATGTAAACCAAAGTATCATCATCAACAGTATTAAAATTGATAGCATCACAACCTCTTCTGTATTCCAAATTGGTACTGCCGGAAGTATTAAAGCCCTATCTAAATTTTCAAATACAGGCGGATTTACGGAGCCACTTCGCCCATTACAGGCAAAAGGACAAATTATTTCTATCAAACCATCAACTAGTTCTTCTTAAGACATCCTTGTCATAAATATATAGCAGGAATATTTTTACCCTCCCTATTGAAAAGGAGGTTTCACAAATGAATCAAGATATATATACTTACTTACACCAACTCCAACAAGCTCTTCAAACACAACAAGCAGCCATCCTGAATTTAGAAGATCAAGTGCGACAACTCCAAGAAGAGCTTAACGAATTAAAAAATCGCCCCTCCTCTTCTGTAGGAAAAGTGGAATACAAATTCGATCAATTAAAAGTCGAAAACTTAAATGGTACTTTAAATATTGGTTTAAATCCATTTTCAGCAAAAGGACAACAAATTGAAGATTTTCAAGTGGATACAGAAACATTGAAGGTAAATCCTGAAACCGAAACAAACCCAGACTTTTATCAAGGTATCCTTCAAGAAATGCATCGATACTTAGATGAAGAAGCATATAATCGTATTCTACATTTTGAACAAGAAGAGAGAACACCGCTTGATGAAATGTATCGACAAATGATGGTGGATGACATAAAAAAACAGATGGAGCATCGACTCCCTTATTATTTATCACAAGTTCAATCATATGAAGGTATTTCAACAGATCCAGATTATTTACGAGATATCATTATTCAGGCAATGAAACAAGATATTGACAAAGCCTTTCTCTCCTTTATTCAGCACATACCGGGAAATTTCCGAAAGGAGTAAGTATGTATGAACCTTAACGTTGTAAACCGTGAGTTAAAAGTCGGACAGATTAAAATGAACGGTGTATCATCGTCCGCACTCTTTTTAATTGGAGATGCAAATCTCCTCATTCTATCTTCTATTCTCGATACACCATTTGAAACAGTTACAGAGGGTCCATTTGTACCATTAGTAACAGATGTCCCTCCTACTCCAGGTTAAGGAGACTGAGAAATTATGTTGCATCATGTGTCCATTGTCCAAAATGTTTCTATTATTTCTTTAGGGATTACTGCCGTATTGCAAGTTGGAGATGCAAACCAAATGGAATTAAAAAGTAGAGCTCTTGCCGTCCACCGTGAAATTCCTTGTTATATAAGGGGAGAAGGTCGTTTTGATGCTTTTGAAATCTTTACAGATGAACACATTACAATTCCAAAACGAACGACAGATGTAAAATTAAATATTGTAAATGAATGCCCTTTTATTGAAGTTAATAACGTTGAATTACGGACACTTTTAAATTCTGGTTGCTTTCAAATTGGAAATGTTGATTATGTTTTTAATAACTCTCGTATTATGCAAATCCGCCAATATATTACAGATGAACCTTCCGCACAATAATTCATATAGTAATTAAAAAGCTTAGTAAAGTAGGTGGATGGTATGCCTTCGGTTGTAGGAAATCTCGTCGTTCAAAACAGTAACGGCTCTTTCAACTTAGGAGATTTTTATAACGTGTCTCCGAAAGAAAACACGAAAGCCTATAACGGATCTGGAGCTTCCAATGTTGGGTTTGTTGTGAATACTTTTAGCGGTGTTAGTGCAACAAATACATTTGATTCTGATGTGGCGGATCAAGATCAGATTGGAACAGCGTAAAAAAAGTAGGAGATATTCTCCTACTTTTTTCTTTTATCTAATTCAAATTATTAGAATGAAATTTTAATCAGCAAGAGCTTTACTGTTCACAAATAGTAGTATAAACAAGTAAGTAGTGAAGAGGCACTATTTCATTTTATTTAAATGATAATCCGCTCTCCTCCAAAGCTTGTCTAAGCTTCGGCAAAGACGCAGGTCCCATACCATGCAGTTTTAAAATTTCTTTTTCACTATATTTTGAGAGTTCTTCTACAGTTTGAATTCCATGGTGTTCTAATGCCCTTCTTGCTGGCGCTGAAAGAAGAGAGAGAAAACCTTCTTTTGGTTTCCTCTCTTTCTCACAGGTTGGGCAAGTTGGACAATCGCTACTTTTATAGTACTCGTGTCCCTGTTCACAAGTTTTTAACGTTGTCATTTTTTATAGCCCCTTTCTGTCGTCTATCCTTCAATATTTACAACGTGATTCCCATCAAAGAAGTATAAACATTTCTCTTTGACAGGATGTTGTAAGCTTTTCTCGAGTGCTTTTGCATATAACGAAAGTTGCACTTTATATCGATCTTCTAAAATTGGTTTTGCTTGTTGGAATCCGCCTGGGAATTTCCCTTCAATCGTATCTGTTTTGAAGTCGATTAACGTAATGCCATCTTCCTCTTCAATCATGCAGTCGATAACCCCTTGGACAAGAATCGTTTCTTCACTCTTCCCTTGCCAATCTTGATATGCTTCTTCTGCTGCAAGCATCATCGTAAATGGTACTTCACGCTCTACACTTTTTGCCGCTAATACCCTTTTACCTAAGTCACTGTCAAAGAATGAAATTACTTTTTCAATTGCTATTTCTTCCGCCTGCTCGAATGTTAATAATTCCTTATTTACCATTCCTGCGATTTGTTCTTGTAGCGTTTCGGCCGTAATCGGTTTCTTCAAATCTACATGCTGCATAACGGCATGGACTGCTGTTCCACGCTCTGCGTACGTTAACCCTTTTTTCTCCATAAAGCGCGGACGTGTTTTAATTGGTGCACGTAGTTTTTTAATAAAGGCGTTATCGCTACCTTCTTCAGATTGATAATTTCTCTTTATTTCTGTAACAGATTGCTTCGCACGATGAGATGTCGCATCCTCATATCCGTACTTCCACATTAATCTGTCGTACACTTCTTCTTTCCGTTCACTTTGCAGGGGAACAGCCTTTTTCTCACGAAGCGCTTCTAACAATTCTTGTTTCTCTTCTTGAACTGGCTCTGGTGCAAGTAGCGTGTTACCGTCCACAACTTCTACTTTCCAGCTAGTGTCATACCCGTAAATTTCATCCGGAATGCTTCCTTGTCCTAATTCAAGAAGCATTTCACTATCACGATGTCTATATAATGAAGGTGCAATCCAGTCTAAATAACAAGACGCTCCGGCACGTATGTGATCTGGTAATAACCATTCATTATGTTCCCTCGCATCAAGCCATTTTTCCATTTCCTTATTTGCATCCTTAACTGTTCCGATTAAAATTAACTTCTCTTTCGCACGCGTTAATGCTACATATAATACACGCATTTCTTCCGCGATTAATTCCATTTTCATTTTGCGTTTAATTGCAAGTTGCGATAATGTAGTATATTTAATTCGTTTACGCGGATCGATAAATTGTGAACCGAAACCGAAATCTTTATGCAGTAAGAAACGCTTCATTAAGTCTTGTGTATTAAAACGACGACCGAGTCCAGCTACAAATACGACCGGGAACTCTAGCCCTTTACTTTTATGAATCGTCATAATTCGAACGACGTCTTCTTGTTCACCGAGAGCTCTTGCCGTACCCATATCATCACCGCGTTCTAAAATACGTTCAATAAAACGCAAGAAGCGGAATAATCCTCTAAATGATGTTGCTTCATATTGTCTTGCACGGTCATATAGTACGCGTAAGTTTGCTTGTCTTTGCTTTCCTGCTGGTAAACCGCCAACGAAGTCGTAATAACCTGTCTCACCGTACACTTTCCAAATTAAATCAGAAAGGGATTGTTGACGGGCAAATTCACGCCATCCTTGCAGTAAATTATAAAACCACTCTAATTTATCATGAAGTTCTTGCTCTTCTTCAAGCGGTGCTCCTTTTAAGAACGAGCTCATTACTTCATAAAATGACCCTTTCTTCCCATGAGCACGAAGCGTCGCAAGGTCTTCATCATTTAGTCCCACAATCGGTGAACGAAGTACAGCTGCAAGCGGGATATCTTGCATCGGATTATCAATAACGCGGAATACGTTCATCATAATATTTACTTCTGTCGCTTCAAAATAACCAGTCGCAAGGTCAGCATATACTGGAATTCCTTGCAATTTTAACTCTTCCATAATTTGCGGCGCCCACGGCATCGAGCGGAGTAAAATAACGAAATCACGGTATTGTACAGGGCGCATACTATCCGTTTTACGATCATACACTTCATAACCTGAATCAACCATCGCTTTAATACGCTGCGCCATAAGACGAGCTTCTAGCTGTGCTTTTTCGACTTCTGCACCTTCTTCACCGTCTATTACTTCTTCTTCCGTTTGCTGAATACATAATAGCTCTGCCGCTACATCTTCACCTTCTGGATAGCTAGCACCTAGCTTTAATTCAGCGTCAGCATCGTAATCGATTTCCCCAACTTCTTCGCCCATAATTTGTTTGAAGATGAAGTTCGTTCCTGCTAGCACTTCATGACGACTACGGAAATTTTTCGCTAAGTCAATCTTCATTCCGCCGCCCGATCCTTCTTGCGTAAAGCGTTTATACTTTCCTAGGAATAAGCCTGGTTCGGCTAGTCGGAAACGATAAATTGACTGCTTTACGTCGCCAACCATGAACAAGTTTCCTTCACTCTCAGAATCTTTCGTTACGAATTTAATAATGGATTCCTGTACAAAGTTCGTATCTTGATATTCATCGACTAACACTTCAGCAAATTTATTACGATATTGAAGCGCTACTGCTGAAGGATTCATTTCACCATTTTCACTTTGTTCACTTAAAATTTGTAAACAGAAATGCTCTAAATCTGTGAAATCGACCATTCCTTTGTCTCGCTTCATCGCTTGGAAACGCTCTGTAAATACTTTTACAAGTTGAACAAGCTTTTCTAATACTGGGTGCATATCTTGAAAATCTCGTAAGAAACTTTCAGGTTTGCGGCTAAATAACTCTTCCTGTAATTTCTTCACTTCATCTTTCGCTTTATTACGAAGAGAGTCTACTTGTTTTACAACATCTTCATTGTAATCACTTTTCTTAATACGCTTTAACGTTTGCCACGATACGTTTTGCATCGCTTCATACAAACTTGTCCACGACTCACGAGCAGCTGATGATAGCGTTCCAAGTAAAGCTACATCTGCTTGCAGGGTTTCAATGCGAGGCGCTGGACCGTCAGGAAGCATTGCGAGTTCAGTTGCCTTACGAATATGCTGTTCCGCTGTTTCAAGCTGGAATTTCACATCTTCTAATAAATAAGAAGCATATACTAAATCCTCAATTGTCTTTCCTTCTACGTCATATGCTTCTACTAATTTATCAAGCCATTTTTCCGGATTTGGATGCGCTCTTGATTCTGTATGAAGCGCTAAAATCATACGTTGTAAGTCATCATCACTACGGTCACTCGTATAACGATCAACGAGTTCAAAGAATATCGTATTATCTTCGATGCCATACTCTTCTTCTAATATGTCATCTAGCACTTCTTCTTTTAACAATTCATTTTCTGTTTGATTCGCAATACGGAAACGAGGATCAACATCAAGCATGTAGTAATATCCTCTAATTACTTGTAAACAGAATGAGTGAATTGTTGAAATGGAAGCTTTATTTAATAGGCTCAGCTGCTTTCTTACGTGTTGAGAGCCTGGTTCATCAATTAATACCTTTTCTAACGCTTCTCCGATTCGGTTTTTCATCTCTTGTGCTGCTGCATTCGTAAATGTTACAACGAGCAGGCGGTCGACATCGACTGGGTTCTCTTCATTAATAATCTTTTTAATAATACGTTCAACTAATACTGCTGTTTTACCTGATCCAGCTGCAGCCGCAACTAAAATATCACGTCCGTTCGCTACAACAGCTTTCCACTGGTCATCTGTCCATTGACTACCTTCTGGTTTTTTAGGCCAATTTTCTATCATTCTCCGCCAACCTCCTCTCTTATTTTCTCCATCGCTTCGCTATCTTTCATATCTTTTAACGATCGGAACTGATTATCTTCAAGTGACTCATCAAATTGACAAACAGATTTGAAGTTACAGAACGTACATGCTGCTTTATTTCCCATTTTATAAGGAGCAATATCGATAACACCTTCTGTAATATCTTTTCCGATATTTTCAAACGTATGGTGTACATATTTTTGCAGTACGTTAAACTCTTGCTCACTTGCAATACTTGAACGCGCACTAAAGCTACCGTCTTTTTTCAGGCCAGCAGAAATAATATCTGAGCTTCCTGTTGAAAGTTTGTTATCCATTAAACGAACAACGTCAGCATCTCCTAATACGAGTCCTTTCATTTTAAATTTCTTTAAAATTTCTTTTTCAATTTCAGCTTCAGATGCGTCACCTTTCATCTCAACGATTGGGTTATGAATATGGAAATACAATACACCAGCTGGTGATGCTGCGTGGCCTTTTTTCATCCACGTCTGTGCATTCGAAGTAACAACATCTAAATACGTTAACATTTGAAGTGCTAATCCGTAATAAACTTCCGTTAAATCTAACGCTTTTGAACTTGATTTATAATCAATAATACGTAAGAACGTCCCGTTTTCATCTTCTGCCTTATCAACACGGTCAATACGGCCGACTACTTCCATCTTTACACCATTTGGTAATGAGAATTCCATTGGCGGAAGTGATCCTGTACCACCCATACCGAACGGCACTTCTAAATCAACTGGTACGAATCCGCTTGACTTCGCATGTTCACGAAGAATGATTGACGTACGGAAAATGATTTGTTGTAGTTTTTGTTTTAAATAGAAATGACGGTTTGAGCTTAATAAAATTTGTCGTTGTAATAACGGCGCAATTTCTTCTATTACTAAAACAGAAAGATGCTCACACTCTTTTATAGATAAATCCGCCCAAGTACGGTTTTCACGCAATAACTTGTCCGCAATTTTCTTTAATGCCGCATGGAATAATTCGCCGATGTCTGGCGCATCAAGCTTGAAAATATCACGCTCTCTAAGCGATAAACCGTGCTGCGCAAAATGAGCGTATGCACAACGATTAAATAGTTCCATACGAGAGACGCTTCCTTTAATTATATCTCCGTATAAATCTCTACTTACTGCTGTACTTAGTTTCTTCGCACGATTTCGGTAGAATAAACTTGATAGGACGCGGCTACTTTTTTGTTTCCATTCATCTGAAGTTACGTAGAAATTATATACGTCCCACCAAAAGTCTAAATTCCCTTCAAATCCGTATCGCTTCCACGTTTGTAGTTGCTGCATAACGTAAGATAACGTTACTTCTGGCGTTGCTACATATGAAATTTGTTCTGAACGTGATAAATCATTTACGTCATTCGTAATAAATGAATCTTTCACATTAGGGAACATTCTTTTTATTTTCTTAATAAAGCTAGACGCAAGTAACGTCTTTCCTTCTTCATCTGCAAGCGGGCATGAAATGTATAACTTCTCAGATGCTCTCGTTACCATTTGATACATAACGAACTGTTCTTCTAACAAAGTTTGTCTCGTCGTTGGCGCTAATTCAATCCCTGCCGCACCAAGAACTTCTCTTTCCTCATCAGAAAGCATACCTTCATCCATAGGTGCTGCTGGAATGACACCCTCATTTACACCTATAATAAACGTTGCTCTCACATCAGATAATCTGGAGTGATCAATATTAGCAATTAACACTTGGTCTAATGAAGGCGGAATGTTAGCAAATTGAAGTGCCTCAAGACCTGTCGACATAACGTCAGTAAACATAGAAAGAGACATTTTCTCTTCCCCAAGCATCTCTACAAATGTATCAAGAAGGTTCATTACTTCTTCCCATACTTGTTCATGATCTGTCGCAAATAAGAAATCTCCACTTTCTTCTGCACGTATACGTAATTCTTCTAGTTTCTTCGGAACATCCAGTTCTTCTAAAAACAAGTAAACTGCTTCACACATTTGCATAACTGTTCCTGCACGCTTTAACCTTTTTTGCATGCGAATAACAGGTGTTCTTACAACGTCACGTAGCCTATTTATTTTCTCTTCCATTTCACGTTCACTGTCTGTAATCATCCCGTTCGTATCATCAAGAGAACGATAACGGCGATACATCCATGGATCTTCAGCAGTCCATCTCTTTCCTTGTACACCGTACGCTAAACAGTAATTTTCAAATTCATCCATTTCTTCACGCATCGCTTCTTTTCTTACGTCTAATGGATATAAAAGCTCTGTTTTCACGCAACGGAACACCGCATCATAACGCCAATTCCCACTAATAATCTCGAGTGCAGAACGAATACATTCTACCAATGGGTGGTGTGACATCGGGCGCTTTTCATCGATGAAGTGCGGGATATTGTAATCTGTAAATAACGTTCGCATCACATCGTAATAACTTTCCCCATTACGAAGAAGCACTGCAATATCTCGGTAACGATATTTTTCGTCCGCAACAAGTTTACGAATTTCACGAGCAACACCTTCTACCTCCGCTCGTAAATTCGCAGCTGTACTAATCGTTACACTCGCTTCACCGTTAAATTTTTCATTCGGACGCGCTTCATAATGAGCTTCTAAATGCGCTAATGCCGGAGAATGAAAACGCGGCTGTTCCATAAGTGGAATTGTTTTTTCAATTTCTATTTTCTCTTCACGCGCTACTTGTTTTATTTTTTCATACGTTAACGTCGTTTCATAAAATAAATCGAGTTCATTTACTGGCTGTGCTAACGTTTTTTCATCTATCGTTAACGTGATCGTAACTCTCGCTCCGCAAATCATAAGCTGTCTTACAATCTCTAACTCTTGCGGGGAGAATGAATGAAATCCATCTATATAAATTTCCGCACCATTTACATATTCAGACTGCGGAAGCTTTTCCACTAGCAATTGCAGGTAGTCTTCTGAATCTAAGTATTTTCCAATTAAAGCACGTTCAAAATCATCGTATAGTAACTGTAAATCATACACTTTATTCGCTAGTAACTTTTGTTCGGCACTGCTACTATGCGCATCTAATTGTTGCCACATTTCATATACGTTAGATGGCGTTACATTGTAACGTTTAAACTCTGCAATCATACTGCCAAGATGTTCAAAGAAACCATTTTGCTCCGCTGCTTTTTGGAACACCGATAATCCATCTTTACGAGACTCTACAATTTTACGGAGTAACATATGTACACCAGCTTCATCAATATGAAGACGACTCGCTCCGCCAACTTCTTGCAGCACCTTCCACGCTAATCGTGAAAAACTAAAAACTTGTGCCCGAATAGAACCTCTTACATCCTCACTTCCAATTAACGCCTGCTGCGTCTGGAATGTCATCTGTTCTGGCACAAGATATAATATTGTTTTCCCTCTCGGGCGCTGTTTTAACTCTTCTTGCACTTCACGTAAACAAAGTGTACTTTTTCCACTTCCCGCTCTACCAATCACAAATCGAAGTGACATGTAACCCCACCTTTCACTTACATAACGAACGTTAGTTTGCTACTATAATTGTATTATAGTACACGAAAAAAGACAAACTGAGTTGTTTGTCTTTTCTATACTTCTACTTCATTATATCAACCTTTTGAAAAATTCGTTTGTACCTCTTGAATTGGCCAATATCGCAAATCAACTTTACCGACGACTGTATCAGCTTTTACAAAGCCAAAGTGTCTACTATCCCAGCTCCCGAGCCGGTTATCACCTACTACAAAAATAAACCCGGGTGGCACCAGCTTTTCTTTCGTTAACTCTTCTAATGTAAAGTCGCCTGTTAGTTGCCTTCCATTTATCTCTTTCTTATACTTCTCTAGATACGGCTCATCAATAAATTGTCCATTTATATATAACTTATCATGCTTATATTCAATATGATCTCCAGGTAAACCGATAATTCGCTTTACATAGTCCTCTTTTTTATTCGCATGAAACACCACAACATCAAATCTGTTCAAGTCCCCAACTTGATAACTCACCTTATTTACAACGAGCATATTGCCATCTTGCAATGTCGGCATCATTGACTTCCCCTCTACAACATACGTTGAAAAGAAAAACGTTCGAAAAAATACAGCTAATAATACACCAATTAAAATTGTTCGTATCCACTCTATGCCTTCTTTTTTCAAAGTTTTCTTCATCTGCTTCTCCCCTTATCCTTTAATACTGAAGCTTTCCTTTACAAAGAAGACTATTCTTAATGTAGTTCTAACTTTACTTCGATTTTCTTACCGACATACCATAAAATAAAAATACCAATCGCTACAATGACTGATTTCACCGGGTTATGAATAAATGACATTAAATCATGACCGATATACGTTAAAATAAAAATCATCACAAGTTTTCCGAATGCTAACGCTAGACCAAACTGTTTTACACTAATTCGGGATAAACCAGCGACAACATTTATGAGCGCTGACGGTGTAAACGGAAAACAAAATATAACAAAAATCGGTGCGAATCCTTTCCTTTCAATCCACCCCATTGCTTTTCGTACTCTCTCATGCTTATTTACAAACGAAAAGAAACGACTGCGACCAAAATGGCGGATGATGAAAAAGACAAGTAATGCACCCATTACTGATCCAAGCCATGAATAAAGAAAACCGAGCCAAAAGCCAAATGCAACAGCATTCGCCAGTACAAATACGATAAGCGGTAATGCTGGAATCAACGCCTCTATCATCGGTAAACCAATACCAAGAAGTGGTCCGAACGCTTTATAACTCTCAACAATATGATCCATATTTTCTGGTGAAAAATACTCTTTGATTGTCTGAAAATCCATTCTACACTTTACCCCTTTACTCTAAATACTATCCCTACTGTATCATCGCTTATATGAAAGAGGAAATGGTAGATACGACATATGGAGATGCATTTATTAAAGTTTCCATATCTTTCATAAGAATTCCTTCATTATTTAGCTATGATAATCTATCAATATTCGACAGGACATGTCGTTCGTTTTGTTATTTAGATGGTTTTCCGATTTTTATCGTTAAATGAAATTACACTGATGATTTTCTAAATATAACAATTACAACTCGGTTTTTCTAATATATCGCCTTACCTACAAAGACTGATAAAGTGAAACTTTAATCAGTGGGGATTTTGTTGATCCCCCGCTTAACTTCTTTGCTTTCGCTGAATTTTGAGGCGGGGGTCTTACTGCCCACAAATAACAGGATAAACAAAAAAGAATGGGGATTCCCCCATCCTTTCACACTTCGCCTTCCTTCACAAAATACACACTCTCATAAGCGGGTCTTAATGTTGATTCCTCTTTTTTATCAACCTCTTTAAAACAAGGATTCCCTTGTTTTTTCCTACGATCTTCATATTCAGTACGTAATTTCGCTGTACGATTTTGTTGATTTTCAAAACTAGTTTTTGATATCTCTAATTTCACAGCAAAGCCATTTATAAATCTAATAATAAGATTTCCATCTTTTAATTCTTTATTACTTTCAATATAAAAATGAGACAACCAAGCGCACTCTTTTCTAGAGTAAGAATAGGTAGGGAAAAAATAAAGTTGATCTGCTGGACTAATCGCAATCGGTGCTTTATGTGTAATATGAGTTAACTCTTTCGTTCCTTCTTTTCTGCCTAAGAAACTAGAGCCATGCTTGCGGCAACTTCTTTCTATAATATCTAGAGGTTTTTGAAATACGAAAAAAGAATCATTCATTTCAACGACTCGAGTAACAATTTTCTTTTCACTTAGAATAACAGGAAGTAAGGCCATCGTATTTTTCGTTACAACATAATTTTCGACATAGCGTTCCACTTTACTTTCCATGCTCTATTATCTCCTTTTTTCCATTTATATTAGCAGCTGCATATATAATTTTAGCACCTATGAAAAGAAAACGGATTGCATATTCCACTATTTTACATAGATTTATTATTTATCAACCATTCTTTAAATTTAAAATTAACTATATAATAATAAAAAGATAATAATGTACACAAAAAACATTTATACTACTATAAATATTTGAAATCACTTCCTCATTTCACATCATTACAACAACTAACTTTGCTATAATTAAAATGTAAATCCAATATATGGAGGGCTACTATGGAAGAAAAAGAAATCCAACCATCGATTCAAATGAAAAATAGCAGCGTCATTATCGTGAAAAACTCAGCTAGCATTATATTCGGTTTATTTTTCATTCTGCTATTCTTTGCTAAACCGTTTCGTAAATCAAAATGTCCAGAATGTAAAAAACGTGAGAAGAAAAAATCAGGGCAAGAACAATAAAAAGGCCTTCCTTTATGGAATGCCTTTTTACATTTGTAGTATCATTTTATTTATTCTTCTTCACCCTAAAAAACAACTATATTTTCTTCCAAGGTTCTCTACATCTTTTTTGATTTGTATATGATCCTTATCTAAAACATGAGAAATAGTATTTGTACTTGTTACTCGCTTTTAATTTTTATTAAACAATTCAAATTTGTACATCTTTATCCATCACTAACAATTCGTTAATTAGTTAACTTTATAATATAAGTTTTGTATATAATTTCATTCAAAAACACAATATATATAAGTGGTCATTTTATAATTACATTGCTTTTTATCGAATTCCAAAAAGGAGCTGTATACTATGGATAAAGAAAATCTATTAAGCCAGCAGGTTAATAGCATCCCCTCAGATGCTCTGAATACCCCTAGTAAGGAACAAGAACAACTGTTAGAAACATCATCTCAAAACGTACAAAATTCCAACAACAACACTAACAAAAAAGATGTTACTTAAGGTCCATCTGGAAAAGATTTCCCCATTTCAACAGAGAATACAAATTTATAGTTATTTACTATCATACGCAGCAAATGCTCTTGCTGAACTAATTCTTCTACAGAAACTAATACGCATTCCAGATAATTTTTCACCCGTTGTAACATAGAAAAAGAGATTTAGATATAAAAACAGGCTCTGAAAAAACTTTCCTCACAACAAAAAAAGGATGGCATTAGCCATCCTTTTTTCCATCATCAACTATAAAATTATAGTTTGATTACGTTTTTAGCTTGAGGTCCACGGTTACCTTCTTCGATTTCGAAGCTAACTTTTTGGCCTTCTTCTAGAGATTTGAAACCTTCAGTTTCGATTGCAGAGAAGTGTACGAATACGTCGTTTTCGCCTGGAACTTCGATGAAACCGAAGCCTTTTTCGTTGTTAAACCATTTTACTTGTCCTGTTACTGCCATGATTATTTCCTCCTAAGAAAATACAAATTTAATTTTTTTAGTCTTCCTGTCTAAAAAAAGAATCCACACATTATCAAATACGAAACATAAACTAGTTCTCACATACTTTTTCTCGTTCGTTTTCAGCACTTGATAACATATGGATTGCTTAATTTAACTATTCAACTGACATCATCATAGCACATTAAAATAAAATGTACAATCTTTTTCGAAAATAGAATTTCTAATTTTTAGTATTTCTTATAAAATATAATTATCTTTATTCCAAATAAGGAGGAGTTTATGACCAATAAAATTCCTAGAAAAACATTAAAAAGAATTGAAGAGGATATTGAAAATAATAATCTTGGAAAAGCAAGAGATAGATTGCATGGCCTCATCTTTACATACCCAAATGAATTACATCTTCGAAAAAAACTCGGAGATATTTATTATACATTACAATATCCAGAAATGGCTGGACGTTACTGGTATCTAGAGGAGCATAAAACAGATATTATGCATGAATCATGTTTATTATTTGAAAAATCAATGGGAAATAATCCTCATCATATTGCACGTGCTTTAAAGTTTAAAGGTGATTCTAACCATTTAAAAGGTTTGTATAAAGATCAACCTTTATCTTCAGTGCAGAAGAAAGTAGCAGAGGAGTTAATTTATGAGTATAAAGAAACATGGCAAGATAAGCTAGTTCCTTTTGGCTGTCTAGCATTCCTTACTTGCCTTCTCTTTTCTGCCATTGTTGGTCTATTTACTATTTGGAATTGGATTTTGTAATCACAGGGGGAATTTTCACATGTCAAACTACGCTAAAGAAGAAAGGCTAACAGGGGGAAACGTCTCAAACGTATATCGTTCTGAAAATACTGTTCGGCGAGAGTTAAAGCCGGGCGGTGAAAAGATTCATAAGCTATTGCAACATTTAGAAAACAAAGGATTTCATTATGCTCCAAAGTTTTTAGGTGTAGATGAAAAGGATAGAGAGATTTTATCCTTTATTGAAGGAGAAGCTGGCAATTATCCTTTAAAAGAATATATGCGATCTAATGATGTATTAAAAGAAATCGCAAAGATACTTCGCCTTTACCATGATGCTGTAAGTGATTTTCCGTTATTAGATGATTGGAAACCGATGGATCACACTCCAAATAACATTGAGGTTTTATGTCACAATGATTTTGCCATATATAACATTATTTTTAATAATGAGAAGCCAGTAGGGATTATTGATTTCGATGTTGTTGCTCCTGGTCCAAGACTATGGGATATCGCTTATACACTCTATACTTGTGTGCCTTTAAGTAGAGTGTATTATACAGAATCCGGTGAAGCCGTTCATTATGACTCATCGCAACATGCAGATCGCATTAAAGAGAGAATGAATTTGTTCGTTCAGTCCTATGATAAAAATATGGATGAAGATTACTTAGGAATGGTGTTGCTTCGATTAGAAGGATTATGTACATATATGAAACGAAAAGCGCAAGAAGGCGACTTGAATTTCCAAAGAATGATTGATGAAGGACATCTAGAGCATTATGAGAAAGATATGAAGTTTATTCGTGATCATAGGGCTGAGTGGAGTTGATTTAGTAATAAAGAAAAGGAAGTATCGTTTTTTGCCGACAACTCAATCTCTCTTTTCGAATCGTTTAGAAAATAACAAGGGGCACCCTTCAAAAAGGTGCCCCTTCCTTTTATTTCGTAAACTGTGCTTCTTCCGTAGATCCTTTTAACGCTGTCGTTGATGAAGTTCCGCCTGTAATCACTTGTGCAACTTCATCAAAGTAACCTGTTCCTACTTCGCGTTGATGACGTGTTGCAGAGTAGCCATGTTTTTCAGCTGCGAATTCTGCTTGTTGTAGTTCAGAGTATGCTGCCATGCCGCGCTCTTTATAGCCACGTGCTAGTTCAAACATACCGTAATTTAATGAATGGAATCCAGCAAGTGTTACGAATTGGAACTTGTAACCATAAGATGCGATTTCCTTTTGGAAGCTTGCAATTGTTTTTTCATCTAGTTTTTGTTTCCAGTTGAATGAAGGTGAGCAGTTATATGCAAGTAGCTTTCCTGGATGCTCCTTATGAATTGCGTCCGCAAATCGTTTTGCATCTTCTAAATTTGGTTCTGACGTTTCACACCAAACGAGGTCTGCATACGGTGCATACGCTAAACCGCGCGCAATTGCTTGATCAAGACCTGCATTCGTACGGTAAAATCCTTCTGGTGTTCTTTCTCCTGTAATAAATGCTTTATCAACAGGATCGATATCGCTCGTAATTAAATCAGCTGCATCCGCATCTGTTCTTGCAACGATAATTGTCGGCACTCCCATTACATCTGCTGCAAGACGTGCAGAAATTAAATTGCGTACTGCTGTTTGCGTTGGTAGTAGTACTTTTCCGCCTAAATGGCCACATTTTTTCTCTGAAGATAATTGATCTTCAAAATGCACACCTGATGCACCTGCTTCAATCATACCTTTCATCAGTTCGAATACGTTTAATTGTCCGCCAAATCCAGCTTCTGCATCTGCTACAATCGGTACGAAATAGTCTGTATCATCACTTCCTTCCATATGCTGAATTTGATCCGCACGTTGAAGCGTTTGATTAATTCGTTTTACTACAGCAGGTACGCTGTTCGCTGGATATAAACTTTGGTCTGGATACATATGTCCAGAAAGGTTTGCATCAGCTGCTACTTGCCAACCACTTAAGTAAATCGCTTGTAACCCAGCTTTTACTTGTTGCATCGCTTGGTTTCCTGTTAATGCGCCAAGTGCGTTAATATAGTCTTCTGTATGAAGCGATGTCCAAAGCTTCTCAGCACCGCGACGCGCTAACGTATGTTCAATATCAATTGACCCGCGCAGGCGAATTACATCTTCTGCCGAATATGGACGTGTGATCCCTTTCCAACGCTCATCTAATTCCCAGCTTTCTTGTAACTTCTCGATTCTTTCGTTTTTCATTTGTTCCATCCCCTTTTCATTTTTTATAAAATTTCATAACCCGGTAATGTTAAAAATGGTACGAATTCATCATTTCGAACGAGATCTGTAAACAACGTTGTCGCCTCTTGGAATCTCCCTTTCTTAAAGGCTTCCTTACCAATCTCTCTTTCTATTTTTGCTAATTCTTCTTCTTTTAGCTCTTCCATTAATTCAAGCGTAATATTACGACCATCATTTAGTTTTCCACCTTCATGACGAATCCATTGCCATACTTGTGCTCTTGAAATTTCAGCAGTTGCCGCATCTTCCATTAAGTTATAAATGGGTGCTGCTCCCCGTCCGCTTAACCAAGATGCAATATATTGAATACCTACACTAATATTCATGCGAAGGCCCTCTTCTGTAATCGTTCCCACCGGTACCTCTAGTAAATCGTTTTCTGTTACACATATTTCTTCACGTTTTCTAAAAATTTGATTCGGTGTTTTCATAATGTGATTAAACACTTCCATTGCAACCGGTACAAGTCCAGGGTGGGCAACCCAAGTCCCGTCATGACCGTCTAAAGCTTCGCGTTCCTTATCAGCACGCACTTTTTCAAAAGCTGCTTCATTTGCTTCTGGATTATTTTTAATCGGAATTTGTGCCGCCATTCCTCCAATTGCTGGTGCATTACGGCGGTGACATGTTTGAATTACTTTCAAAGAATACGAACGCATAAATGGCGCCGTCATCGTGACTTGTGCTCTATCTGGTAGTAAGAATTTATTATGATTACGGAAACTCTTTAAAAAGCTAAAAATATAATCCCATCTTCCGCAGTTTAAGCCAGCAGAATGATCTTTTAGCTCATATAAAATTTCATCCATTTCAAACGAAGCGTGAATCGTTTCCAGTAACACAGTTGCTTTAATCGTTCCATTTGGAATGCCGATATATTTTTGAGCAAATACGAATACATCATTCCATAATCTCGCTTCTAAATAACTTTCCATTTTTGGTAAGTAAAAGTATGGGCCGCTTCCTTTTGCTAAAAGAGCTTTCGCATTATGGAAAAAGTACAAGCCGAAATCTACTAAGCTACCCGACATATTCTTCCCATCAACTTGCATATGCTTTTCCTCTAAATGCCATCCTCTTGGACGTACAATGAGTACAGCTGTTTTCTCATTTAATCTATATTCTTTCCCTTTATCATTTTTATGTGAAATCGTTCCCTTTACTGCATCTCGTAAGTTGATTTGACCTTCAACTGCATTTTCCCAAGTTGGTGAATTCGAATCTTCAAAATCCGCCATAAAAAGGTGCGCTCCTGAATTTAAAGCGTTAATGACCATCTTTCTATCTACCGGTCCAGTAATCTCTACGCGGCGATCCTCTAAGTCTTTTGGCAGCTTGGCAATTGTCCAATCCGCTTCACGTATGTGTTTTGTTTCTTCTAGAAACTTCGGAAACTCCCCTGCATCAATTCTTTTTTGTTTTTCTACACGTTTTTGTAAAAGTTCTATGCGGCGCTCATTAAAATTCTCATGTAGTTCCTTCAAAAAACTAAGCACCTCAGGTGTCAATATTTCGTTGTACGCTGGTAACATTTCTCCAACGAGTGTAACCCGTGAAGTTTGCGTCGACATATTAGCATCCCCTTCTTAAACTGTTTTATAACAGATTTGATTTCATGTTTTATATTATATAACAAATCTTCAGAAAAGGAAGTTTTTTTTGAAAATTCATTTCGTTTTTTTTCAAAACGCCATTCTTTCGCGCTTTATTTCATACAAAAAAGGCTGCTGTTATACAACAACGACCTTTTTGTATTATTTTTAAATTTCACTTTGACTAGTTAAACTTTATTACTGCCCTTGTTCCATATCATGCAATATTGCTCTATGTAAAAACTGTGCGTATTGTTCTCTCGTTACCTTCATAGACGGACCGAATTTACCTTCTCCGATTCCCATTGTAATACCATTTGTTTGTACTGCACTAATTGCATTCGTTGCCCATGAATTTGCTGAAACATCATTAAAGTTATGAGATCCCTTGGCCTGTAAGTCAAAAGCATTCGTAAGAACTTGTGCCATTTCCGCACGCGTTAACGTCGCCTTCGGTCTAAAGTTTCCATTCTCGTCTCCCTGGAAAATTCCCATTTCCGTTAAAGCCAATATCTCCTCGATAAAGCTTGTTGAATTTTCATCAATATCTCCATATGGGTTTTCATATTCATCTTGTTCTTCCATATCAAACACACGGTAAATTAAAGCTGCAACTTGCTCACGTGTTACATTATCCCCAAAACCGAATATTCCATCGCCATATCCCAAAATAATTTCTTGTTCCGCTAATTCATGAATTGCCTCATATGCCCAATGTCCTTTTGGTACATCTTTAAATACAATTGTATTTGTTTTTTGCAACGGTGCACTTTCCGCTTTTACACTGTTACTCTCTGCTGAGAATAACACCCCACCCATAATTGTTAATGCTGTAGCTGTTTTTAATAATTTTTTGCTCATCAAATTATCTCCCCAATATGTATATGTTTTTTTAAAAATATACAGAATAAATGGTATAGCGACAATATATTTTTCGACACATTTCGTGACGGTTTTGTGAATCATATTACACATCATGTCTTTTTTATGGGGTTGATTATAAAGCTTATGTATAACATTAAAAATACAAATAAACGAATAATAATTCTTTTTTAAACAAACAAAAAAGCACAAATATTTCTATTTGTGCTTTCATATTTCACTCTATTTCCAATCCTCTTTCAAATGATAATTAATAATCGCATTATTAATAAACTGAGCATATTGTTCTCTAGGTACAGGGCGATTTAATTCATACATGCCATTCCCAGTTCCTCTCACAACATTATTAGATTGTAACGCACTAATTGCCTCTTCTGCCCAGTGGCCTTTTGGAATATCTTTAAATGTATGTTTTTGTTTCGTTTCAAAATTAAATGCTCGTTTTAAAATGACAGCCATTTCCGCTCTAGAGATTGGTGCTTTCGGCCTAAAATTCCCTTGGCCATCCCCTGAAAAAACACCACGTTTTGTTAACGCCAAAATTTCCTTTTTAAAAGTTGTTGTACTATCAGAAACATCTTTATATGGATTCGCTGCTGGCCCTTCTTCTTTTATCTCAAGTGTTCTGTAAATAGTCCCAGCTACTTGTTCACGTGTTATAAGATCACCAACACCATACTTTCCGTTTCCATACCCTAATATAATTTTATGATATGCTAAATCCATAATAGCATCATATGCCCAAAATCCGTATGGAACATCTTCAAACACAATCATTTGTGGATACTCTTCCGCTTTTACAGGCGTCACATTCGTCCCTGCAAATATACCTCCTGCCATTGTCGCAATCATCATTACACCCAATATTTTTTTCTTCATTATCCTCTCTCCCTATTTCATTCAAATAAAATGAATTTCATTGTTTCAGGAGTACTCTTTTTTGGTGAATGTAAGATAAAATGCAAATCTTCTAGAAGAAATATTTCCACTACCTTTCTGCTTTATGCCTCCTTCTTTCTTTTTCAAAAAGGAAGTTGTCACCTCTAAGGTGTTATATACTAAAACATTCTACAATCTCTTTATAAACTCCTTTTCACTTTACAACTTCCCTTTATTGGCGCGTAAATGAAATACCTAATGGAGGTTACTATATTCATGATTTATATTTCAGAGTTAGCATTCCCCTTCACTGATAACTCGCCTTCTCTTCCCTCGCGAAAAGTTAGTGCCATCCCTACAAATATAAGGATAATCCTTATTACTTGCATCTAAATCCGGTCTAATAGTTTGGCAACAGCAGGATCTAAAAACACTAATACAGAAATAATTCTCATCGATAAACCTCTTAAACTGTCAAAAAACAAGTAATATACAAATCTAGTATGTATAAATCATCGCCTTGAAAATGCCCGAAGTCTATGAATAGTAGCAATAAAAAAAGCATCCTTTTTTATTAAAAGAGGATGCTTTTTTTATATTTATTAACACTCAAATATGCTACTACTTTTGAAGAGTAAATTGGGCAACTATTTGTTTTAATTTTCCTGCTGCGTTATGCATATGTTCAATTGAAACCGAAATCTCTTGAACAGATTTTTCTTGCTGTTGAATAGACTCTTTTACCCTATCAGTTCGGTCAGATGATCTTTGGGAAATTTGAGCCATGTCTTCTGCAGAAGCCGAGATTTCCTCACTACTCGCTGCAATTTCATCTGTAGACATAGATACCGTTTGAATTTGCTCAGATACTTGTTGTACTTTTTCTGTAATTGTTCCAAATACTTTTTCTGTGTGCATTACTACTTGTGTACCTGCCTGTACCTCATTATCTACTTTCCCCATCATATGTACCGTATGGTTCGTTGTTCCCATAACTTGAGTAATAAGATTCTCAATTTGTTTTGCAGAATCACTAGATTGTTCTGCTAATTTCCGCACTTCATCTGCCACAATTGCAAATCCTCTACCACTTTCACCAGCACGTGCAGCCTCAATTGCGGCGTTTAATGCTAATAAGTTAATCTGAGAGGTAATACCTTGCATTACATCAATGATTTTAACAATTTCTTCTGATTGTTCTTTCATAGTCTCTACTTGTTTCACACCGCTATGTACCGAATTTTGGATTGTATCCATCTGTTGAATCATTTGTTTCATTAATTTGTTACCACTCTCTGCATCTAATGCTGATTGAGCAGATAATTCATTTACAGAGGATGATGTATTGACTATACTCTGCATTCCTTGTGTCAACTCTTCCATCGCACCCGCAGTTTGTTCCATTGCTTGCATTTGACTCTCTGCACCATTTGCGACTTCTTCAATATCCATAGTGATTTTTTTTGCTGCACTACTAGATACTTCTGACGCAGATGCTACTCCGTCTGCATATTGGAATAGAAGCTGAATATTATTCTCTACTTCTTGCATATTTGTTCTTAGCCCTGCAATCATCTCATTAAAATTACTTACTAATACACCTAATTCATCCTTAGCAGTATAATCACCATGTACAGTTAAATCTCCTTCTTTCGCTCTTTCCATCATACGACTAACCGTTTGTAAAGGTGCAACTATAAGCTTACTAATAATATAACTTACTATACATATAACGATTGTAGTAACTACTACAAGAATGATAAAGGTAATAACGGATCGATCAATCATTTTTTGAGAATCTTTAAACACTTGATCAGCTAAGTTTGAAACATACGATTCTAGATCCACTGCATAACCAGCTAACTCTACTCCCTTTGGTTTTAAGTTTTTTTGAAATTCGTTTACCATTTGAGATTCATTTGTTACCTTCGCTTTGTCAAACAACTTCTTGTATGTCTCCATATAACTTGGCAAAGATTTCTTCATCTTTTGAAACAACTCATCCTCTTGCTTACTTAAATTAACGCCATCATCATATTCTTTTAATAAAGAATCATATTTTTTAAGATCCTTTTCAATATTATCAATTATTCCCTCTTTATTTACCAATTCATTTTGTGACGCCGTAATTAATTCTAGTAAGTTATATTCTAGTGAATTTTGTGTACGAAGCATTCCTTCTAATAAAATTGCGGAATTTTGATAATCATCTACTACAACCTCTGTATCGTGCTTAATCTTATTAATGGAATTAATTGCTACACTGCTCATAATTACCATACCTAAAACTGCTAATGAAATAAGCGCTAATAATTTATATTTCACTTTTAAATTTTGTAAAAAATACATTTTTTCACCTTTATTCCTTTATATATAGATTTTTAGAATTTTATAGCTTATTATTTACAAAATCGCAATAAAAAGCAATGATAAATATTCCCAATATGAAACTTATATCTCTATAAAAAAAAGTAGCATAATAGCTACTCCTTTTTTCTTTGTTTCTCATATTGTTCAAATGCATGAATTCTTTCAAAAATTGGTGGATGCGTGTATAAGAAAAACTTCACTAACGCAGGCGGATTTACTTGGCTTAAACTTGTTTTTGATAAATATTGAAAAGTTTTCACACCAGATTTCCCATCCTTCGTCATATTTAAAGCATATTGATCTGCCGCTCTTTCTTCTATACGTGAAACATAGTTTGTTGCTGGTTGTACTGCAAATGAGAGTATAGAAGAAATTAAGAAAAATAAAGGTAAAATGGAGAAACATGCCACTTTTGAAATTTGCAATGTATCTCCCCATTTGCGAATACACATATTTATAATACGACTAATTAAAAACATACCTATAAACGATAGCAATACATAACTTGCAACGCCAAAATATATATGCTTCATAACATAATGCCCCATTTCATGGGCCATGATAAATAAAATCTCTTTATCTTTTAACTGCTTAAGCGTTGTATCCCACATTACAATACGGGCGTTAGGGCCAATTCCTGTTACGTAAGCATTTAATGCATTCGTTTTTTCTGACATATTTACTTCATATACGTGTTTAGCAGGAATATCCGCTTTGTCTGCTATCGCTAAAATTTTCGTTTCTAATTCTTTATTTTTCAGCGTCGAAAAGTCGTTATACAGTGGGTCAATAACGACAGGCTGTATGAATGTTAAAAAGATTGTAAATGGAACAGAGAGCGCCCACCCTGCTAGCCACCATCTCTTCGGAAATTTACGGATAAGCCATAATAGAACGGTCACTACAATTAACATAGTCGCATAACTTTCCCAAAAACCGATAACATGATCTTTAATCCAGCTTTGTGTGCTTTGCGTTGAAATGCCGTAATCAACGGACACTTTCCGGCCAATCCATTGCATCGGTAAGGCAAGCACTGTTGTCAGTAATGATAAATAAAAGAAATAAATCGCAACTTGCAAAACACTTATTTTAGTCGTTTCCTTCGACCATTTCTCAAACTTTCTTGAAATACCTAGCACAAGTACAAACAATAAAATAATCCATTCAAGAGGCGTCGCTAAAAAGTATAGTAAATTTTTCACGCGCGAATAATCTTGGCTTAGCGTAAGCTCTCTCGCACTCATAAACGTTTCTGGATCTGCACTTGTTCCTTTATACATGTCCGGAATAAGTTCATGATTCCATCCAAATAAATACCAATATATAAGTAACGCAAATCCAACGTACAAAAAAAGCGACCAACCAATAACCTTCCTCACGCTATTCCCTCCTCTATGCTGCCTGTCTATTATTATTGTAAGTTCGTACACGCTAAATTAGAACAAGCTTATTATGTGAATTGCTCGAAATCCTTTTATTTACATAAAAAAACTCTTCTACATAAGAAGAGTTTTACCTATCTTTAAACACTTTCTTCGGTTCACAATCCGGAATAAGGATCGCACTTGCAAACCAACACGTACCCTACTTGCTTTTTAGATAACATAAAAAGCCTCTTTAAGGAAGTACATCTATTAATAAACTAAAATCTTGTAAAGAGAAAGAACTATATTTCATAATACCTTGTACAGCTAAAAGTAAAACAAGACCGATCACACACATATAGTTAACGCTTTCTTCATTCTTTTTTTCAGTAACGACTCCACCACTTATACATAAAATCCCCAACAAATGGAGCGCTAAATACATGAAAAAATAAGCTTCCTCCCAACGCAAAATAACATTCACTGTCGTTATTAACACTAGACTAAGTAAAATCAAATAAAAAAACTTATTTGATGATATCGTTTCATTCATATAATTTTATACATCCCTTTCAAATTTCGAATTAATGATGTTTCAAAGCTATAAAGTAAATGATTGTTTTTATACCATAAAACAAAAGGAAAGCCACCATTACTTTCTCGAATACTTTATGAATCCACATATACTTCTCTTCATTCTTTCTGAAGATGCGCTTCATCATTTCTTCTACAATTAGACCAAATATTAGTAAAACCCCGAACACAATAAGAAGAGAAATAATATTTTCTTTTAAATCAGTACTAGAAAATAAGTAATACTCTGGAAACACAATCGTATCTACTACAGGTTGAAGCCAATGACAAACGCTTTTATCACACATATCTGTAATAGACGTAGCATCTATAATATCTTTTAATATTTTTTCAACCGTCTTCTTCATCTCATTTACTCCCCACTACATCTGAAAAGCTCTTTTCCTGCTCTGCATATATAACTGGCACTTCTTTACTCCAATATTTACGATTAACAAATAAAAAGATAAGTACTAAGTTTAATCCTGTTATAAAAATAATAAGTCCAGGAAAGAATGTCGTGTAATTTGAGAAATCGGCAAAACTCATAATTTTTTCTCTACTTATTAAAAAAGACGCACCCATTACAAATGCATTGTTTAACATATGTATTGCAATTGGCATGAGTAAACTTTTCGTACGAATATATACGATTGATAATACGATGCTGAATATGGCTGCACCGAGGAAATCAACATGTAACAACGCAAACAATATTGCTACAACGATGGTCGCTATGCTCGTTCCCCATTTTGTTGCAAAACGTTGAAGTAAAAATCCGCGAAAAACAAACTCCCCGATAATTGGTGCGATGAATACGACCCTAATGACTTGATATACATATCCCCCAGTACTATCTATAATCGGTTCATGCAGGGCATTCATAATAAAGTCCGGTGTAATCCATGCAAAACTATACATATACAAAATAAGATACCCGTAACTAAACATGCATAGCATAATCGTAATGTATAAAACTTGCACCAAGTTAAATGTTTCATTTTTATTAACAAACAATGAAAATGAAATGCGATGCTTTCTATACTCATAAAAAATCCATACGATCGGAAGGATATAGAATATAAGGATATTTATAAAAGAAGAATTTTGTATATGAAATATACTTGTTAGCAAATCGCCACTACTTCTCGCTATTAAAATTAATAGTGCAAATACAATTAAAAAATATCTAGCTCGCATCACTTGAAACGGATTCACACTCATCTCCTCCCCTATGTTACTTTTATCATATCATTTGATTCTTAATTTTTTGCGAAAGAAAACCTTAAAATTTCCTTAAAAATTCCATAAGTTACAAAATGATGATATGATATTCGAGAAAATTAGGAGGGATTTTTATGTACCAAGCAAATATTTTACTTGTTGATGATGAAACAGCAATTTTACAATTACTAACTACCATTCTTGAAAAAGAAGGTTTTTCTCATATTACAACTGCAACATCAGCTGAAATAGCTTTATCTCTAACTAAGCAAAACAATTACGATTTAATTATTTTAGATGTAATGCTTCCTGGACAATCCGGTTTTGATATTTGTCCAATCATTCGCCAACAAACAGATTGTCCAATTTTCTTCCTATCAGCAAAAGCATCTGATTTAGATAAAATATCCGGATTTTCATACGGTGCGGATGATTATATTACGAAGCCCTTTAATCCATTAGAAGTAGTAGCACGTATGAAAGCACAGCTTCGGAGACATATGAAACAAACCGTACCACACGAACAAAAATCACACTCGATTTCATTTGGAAGATTTGAAATTGATCAGCACTCTGCAGAACTGACAGTGGATGGTCACATTGTCGAATGTTCCGCTCAACTCTTTCAACTACTACTCTTCTTTTGCGAGAATCCAAACTACGTATTTTCGAAAGAGGAAATATACGAAAAAGTTTGGGGAGCACCTGCCTATAATGGCGATGACAACACTGTTATGGTCCACATTCGAAAACTACGTGAAAAAATTGAACACGATCCAAGTAAACCAGAATATATAAAAACCGTTCGCGGGCTTGGTTATAAGTTCGTTACAAAGTAGGGTGACGATATGAATTTTAATAAACGACTTATTATTCAATTTATCATGCAACACGTTTTTGTTTTAGTTACATTACTTATCGCTGTAGTTGCTGCTTTTACTTATTTAATTTTTCTTCTTACTAGTACTTTATACGAACCTAATATTCCAGATTCTGATAGTTTTACAATTTCAAGATACATCTCTTCAGAAGATGGGCATATTTCGTTACAATCTGAAGTGCAAGATTTAATAAAGGAGAAAAATGATTGGCTCCAAGTTGTAGATGAAAACGGAAAAATCCTCTACCACTTTAATACACCAAATGATGTTCCGAATGCTTATACGAAGACATCTTTAGTCGCATATATACAACATCATATCGAAAGTAATTATAAATTTACATATTGGGAAATTGAATTAGAAGAAAAGAAAGTACTTGTTATTTATGGTGGTATGTTAAAAAGCAATGCGTTACTGACAGCAATTCAAAAGGATCACTCCTCTTTAACGATGGATTCGTTTACATTAACAGATCAAGAAAAACAGTTACTGTCTAAAGAAAAAGCAGCACTTCAAATATTTAATCAAAATGGCGAAGAGGTTTTTGCCTATCCAGCTGGAAAGAAAAAAACATTTTCAGCAATACAAATCGCCCTTAATGAAAAAGAACCGTGGAATCATAAAGAAAACACGTCTAGCTTTTACGATGCAAATAGTGGCAACCTTCTCGTTGTGACTGCGAAAAATGATCACTACTATCCAGATGACGAAATTGAAGATGTATTTACTAAGAAGTTTCTCATCGGATGCGGATTAATCCTTCTTATCGTATTTGTTTATTTAGTCATTCTTTCTATTTGGTACGGTAATAAATTCGGGAAACCGTTATTACATGCGATGCGCTGGCTTAAAAATATCGCTGGTGGAAAGTATGAAGAACCCATTAGTAAAAAAGGAAAACCTGTCAGGTTCCGGCGATCTGGTAAAGAAAAATGGTCATTCCGTTTGTTTAGAGATGTAACAAGTTCACTAGAACACCTTTCTATTACACTCAAAAAAAACGATGCGATGAGGCAAGTACTTCAGCAAACACGAGAAGAATGGATTACCGGTCTAACGCATGATTTAAAAACACCACTTAGCTCTATATATGGCTACGCATTATTACTCGAATCGAATCAATATAACTGGACTGATCGTGATATTCAGCAATTTGGTAGTGTTATGAAAGAGAAATCTCAATATATGACGACATTAATTGATGATTTAAGCTTAACGTATCAATTAAAAAATAACAGCCTTCCTGCCCAACACGTAAACGTTGAAATCAATCAGTTCGTTCAAAAAGTATTATTGCAATTTATTAACAATCCAACACTCCAAAATCAAAATATTGAATTCGTACCGAGCTCAAATAAAATTCAATATTTCATTGAAGAAAAATGGTTCCAGCGTATTATCGAAAACTTACTCGTAAATGCTGTAAAACATAATAACGAAACAACTACTGTCATCGTAAAATTATCACAAAACGCTAATTCCTTTACACTCTCCATTTCAGATGACGGAAAAGGAATGGATGAAAAAACGAAAGAACTTCTATTTGAACGATATTACCGCGGAACAAACACAGAAGAAAGCAACATCGGAACTGGACTTGGCCTAGCCATTACAAAACAGCTCGTTCATGCTCATAACGGGACAATTTCCGTTGATAGTGCACTCGGAAAAGGAACGACGATTATTCTTGTATTTCCGTTTCGTTCGTAGGAAAGACGCTATGTGGCGTCTTTTTTTCTTTTCTGGGAGAATTTTTCGGTAATTGAAATTATGTGGATCGTTTTTTTGAGGTGTTTTAGCGGTATATGAAATTATATCAGCGCAACTCGAATTATATCAGCGATTTTCTAGATATATCGACTTACCGAAAAAAACGACAATACTAACCTACTTCCTCTACTACTATACAAATTAAAAATAACCCTTCATAACTCACTATGAAAGGTCACTCCATATTTCAGCTATTTCCCTACTAACACAAACACATTCTCATCAGGTGCTTCCATTACTGCAACATGTCCTGATTCTGTTGGAAATGGTTCGCGAATCCATTTTACATCTTTATTATCTTTTAAACTTTCATACGTTTGTTGTACATCTTCTACTAATACTTCGACTTCCGTAAAATTAATATCCGGATGATTGCTTATTACTAACTCCGAACTTTTCTCATCTGGAAACTTCAATCCTATTAACGTCCAAATAACCCCTTCTTCTAATTCTCTTTCTATCATCCAGTTTTGCTTCATTCCCATTTCTTTATAGAAAGAAACTGATCTTTCTATATCTTTCGTATGTATAGATACACATTCTAGTTTTTTGAACATTTTCCCATTTCCCCTTTTATGAAAAAGCGAACCATCTCCCAACGATTCGCTCTTACCCTATTATTTTTTCTTCACCGGTATCCAAAGCTCTACTTGTGCAAACTCACTCTTATCTTCGTGGCAACGCTCATCGTACAGTTCAAACTCCGTAACACCGCAATGTTCATATCCTGAATGCGGGAACCATTCTGAGAATACTGCATTCCAAGTTTGGTGAATAGACGATACCATTTCTTCATGAGGAACTTTCGGCGTTGTAAATACTGCATATGTTGCTGCCGGGAAAGTACGCTTCGCAATTTCATTTGGTACATTTTCAAAGTCTGTAACTTCCATTCCGATAATGTAAGTGAAGTCCCCTGTTTCTAAATTAAAATCAGTACATAATCCAAGCTCTACCCATTGGCTCGTATCTTTACGGTTGGGAATTGTTGTCCCAAGATTTTTTTGTAAATATTCTTGCCAAAATACTGGAATGTCTTGATGGTTTTTCCCTTCTTTACTTGTCGTCTTCAATTCATAACCCGCCACTAAAAATTCTGGTTTATTTACAATACGATATTCCATTTGTATGCCCCCTAAATACGGATTTAATTTTCTTTGCTTTACATTCACTCTGTAATACATCGGTGTTTCGATTTCTTGTTTTCGATATTCACTCGGTGTCATTTGAAATAATTTTTTAAAGGCTCTCGTGAACGTTTCGTGAGATTGAAAGCCATGTTCAAACGCGATATCAATAACTTTTTCATCCGTATGAGAAAGTTGATAAGCTGCCCGGGCTAACCTCCTCTTTCGAACATACTCCATTACTGTATCACCTACTAATGCCTGAAATACACGGTGAAAATGCGACTCAGAAAAACCTGCCATGCGAGCTAAATTACGCAGCGTTTGTTTTTCCATTACATCTTCCTCAATATAATCAATTGACCTTTGAATTTGTGTTTCATAGCTTTCCATCTCTGTTCACCCGCCTTATATGTATTATGATAAAAGAGAACGCAATCCAATTCTTGACGTTTTTTACTATAATTCCATAAAAAATTGTAACTTTTTTATATGTATTTCGTTGTTATGTATGAAGGGAGGGAAATTAGTGAAACGCAAACAATCATTAGAAGACATTTATTCAGATCATATGCATGATTTATTTCGCTATCTTCTCTCCCTAACCGGAGATTCTCATTTTGCTGAAGATCTCATGCAGGAAACCTTTTACCGCATGCTCGTCCATATTGATTATTATAAAGGTGAAGAAATTAGGCCGTGGTTATTTACAATAGCCTACAACGCCTTTATCGATTGGTATCGAAAAGAAAAAAAATATAAAACAACTACAGTGGAAGAATTCCATTTACCAAACGTGCCAAGTACAGACCATGAATATTTCGTAAAATTTGAGATCGCTAGTTGGTTAGAAAGTTTATCTTCTATTCCGCTCGAAAGACGAAATGTCCTACTACTACGAGATTACTATGGATTCTCGTATAAAGAAATAGCAGAAATGACCGGTCTCTCATTAGCGAAAGTGAAAATTGAATTACACCGCGGACGGAAAGAAGCGAGAAACATAGAGGAGTGATACAGATGGGATGTGCAGAATTTAAAACACTATGGGAGAAGTACGAAAACGGAACACTCACACGTGATGAACAAGAAGAATTAGAAAATCATATAGAGACTTGTGAGGAATGTGAAGTGTATTTGGATGAATTGCTTACGAAGAGTGCACCGATCAAGAAAAGACTACCACCACAAAATCTTAATGTCCCATTTTGGAAAATAAAATGGAAACAGCGTTGGCAAACTGTTAGTTTTGTTCTTGCGGTTTGTATAGCAATCTATTTTGCCGATCATTTTTCATCTTCTCTTTACTTCAATAATATGAAAAAGTTAGCTGAAGTAAATGAGATTCCAGCACTCGCACTAGAAGCAACAATTCCAAATATTCGTTCCACTGGAGGCAGTACAAAAATCAAACCCTTTTTCCGTACAGAAAATGAAATGAATTTAGTTAAAACTGTCGGCAAAAAAGAAGTTCAATTCGGTACAGTAACAACGAAAAGCTTCTTATCGTCTGTAACTGTTACAAATAAATCTTGGGCAAACAAATTGAATTACTCTAAACTTTCCTTTGTTCATCCGAAAATAAAGCAAGGTGATCATTTGAAAGAACCATCTAAAAAAGTGTGGGATACACTTGCAAAAGTACATGAGGGAACCGTTGCAGAAGTAGCGATATCTTTTGACAAACTTTACACTTTACAAGAATTAGAATCTATTCTATATAGCACATTTGAAGCACAAGAAATGCCACCAACTCCTGTATGGTACGCTTTAGACACAGGACAAGAGAGAATAGATGAGGAAGATTTCATCCTACATGGCGGAGAGGTTATCGGATTTCCAGAACATATAAACCTCCCTGATAGTGAAGCAGAACGACCGAAGACAAAAGAAGATGAAGTACTCGAAATGATGCGCATTCTTTCTGAGCATAAAAAAACTGTAAGTAAAACTACTTGGACTCTTGAAAAAGAGCTGAACTTAGATAAGCGTTATGAGTATGTAAAAGAGAACGGTGTAAAAGTATACGGAATTGTTATTACTGGCCCGTCGAAAGAGTTATTAAAATTACAAAACTCCCCGCACGTACGTTATGCGACTCTTGGAGATATTGAGATTTGGAATTGGTTTGACCAGTAATGTGAAACAAGTAGAGCATCTAGAAGTGATGCTCTACTTGTTTTATTCCCTCTCCACAAACTTCCAAACTAAAAATGCTGCACATAGATAGGAAAGCCCAATAACTAAAAAACTATAGCTTGCCCCTCTGTACCAATTCGATGATTCATTTAAAATGATTCCCATAATCGCTATACCGACTAATGCACCAATTTGACGATTTACATTTAAAGTTGCTCCAGCCATATTGCCATTTTCACGACCGGCAGATTTCATTATAATTGTAGTCATGGCAGGTACTGCTATACCGATTCCAAGATTAACAACACTGTAAATGAGTGCAATTCCTATATAACTCACATTTTTCACTAGAAACATTAATAATACAGATCCTATACTAGCTATAAATAACGCTATGAATAATAGCAAGTTTGATCCAAACTTAGTCACCATTTTTGCAAATAATAAATTTCCAATAACAAATACACTCATCATCGGCAATAGTTGTAATCCTGCTACAAATGGACTTGCTCCGTATGCTTTTTGTAAAAAGAGTCCAAACATAAATATTCCGCCAAATAAAGCAAAGTTTATTAGAAACCCAACTATATTCGCTGAGGTAAACGTCTCGTTTTGGAACAACACTCTTGGCACAACCGAGTTTTTTGACTTTCGTTCTGCATAAACAAAGAGAATTGCGGTTAATACCGTCCCTACTATTCCTCCTAAAATTTGAGACGAGGACCATCCATAACTTGGACCTTCAATTAGAGTAAACGCCAATAATGTTATTGCAATTATACCGATTAAATGATTCACTACATTTATTTTCTCCTTTTCCGGTAAAACATTTGGAATAATTACAAAAGCCACTACAATACCAATCATCCCAATTGGAAGGTTTATAATAAAAATGCTTCGCCAACCAAATGTATTTACTAAAAGGCCACCAATAAAAGGACCCGTACCAGAAGCAATGGATACAATTGCCGACCATATACCAAACATTTTAGCTCTCTTCTTTTCATCCGGGAATGATACTACTAATAAACTAAGTGAACTTGGCATAAATAAAGCCGCTCCAACACCTTGAATTACCCGCCCCATAACAAGAATGTTCCCAGTTGTAGCAATCACACATAAAAGAGATGCGAACACAAAAATAATTAAACCAATCATATATATTTTTTTTGCTCCAAATCGATTGGCTAATGACCCCCCAGCCAATAATAATGCCGCAAAAGATAAAATATATCCGTCGACAATCCATGTCGAACTATACAATGCCAGTCCTAATGTTTCTTGAATATTCACCACTGCAACATTTACTACTGTTACATCTAACGTTGCCATAATAAATCCCATTGCCAAAGCGAATAAAATGATAATACCCGATTTCTCTTTTGTTTGAACATCTGAATTTCTACTAGCCACCCCACCCACTTGCTAACTCCCCTTTCAAAAATTAGTAATTTACCTATATATTCCTTTAGAACTATAATAAAGAAAGTACTTTAATTATAAAAGTACTGATTTTTTATATAGTACCTATACTTTTATATAGTAAGGAGTGTTTATATGGAAAATAAAAACGATGAAATTTTATTGAAATGTCCCATTGAAAAAACAATGTCTGTAATAGGTGGAAAGTGGACTTTCTTAATTTTAAGAGATTTGTTCTATAGTCCTAAACGTTTTGCTGAGCTTGAAAGACGTCTAAGTGGCATTAGCCCACGCACACTCTCTCTTCGCTTAAAAGAACTTGAACAAGAAAATATTATAAAGAGAAAAATCTATTCAACTATGCCACCTCACGTGGAATATTCACTAACAAAAAAAGGCGAAACACTCCGTCCTATTTTTGACGCGATGAAGGACTGGGGAAATGAGTGGAAAATATTAGATGAATAAAAAGAAGGTATCATCTTATGTGATGATACCTTCTTTTTGCTAATCCGCAATCACTTTCACATACATCCCTCTCACCGCTTTTTCATAAGCGATATCACTCATCTGTCTTATTTTTTCTGATACAACAGACGACTGAACAATTTTCCCTTCACGAAGTAACAGCGGATCAATAAGACGCACTTTATTTTTCTGATGTAAATCATAATCATTTCTATCTTCTTTTACTTTTACATTTTGATGAACTTTGCTTAATAAAGCTTCTACTTCGGGGTCATTACATTGCTGCAATTTCGAAATAAGCTCCTCATCTTCAAGAAGAAAATCATCTGCATGAATAATCCTTTTATGAAGAGCTACCTTTAACGTTTTCGCTAACATATCATTTCCGTAAATATTCATTGGTTCCATAAAGAAATCGATTACTTCTTTGTAATACGTTTCTGTAAACCATTCCGCTATTTCGATATTTTGAAGAACCATTTTCCCCTCTACTTCGATGACATCCTCTAAAAAACTATGAACTTCTTCTAAAGAAATATACCCATATGTATACATATCTCGTAACGTATAATCCACTCGATCTGCGCATAATTCTGGCGCTGACCTTTCCAGTAACGTCCACTTCGAATCATCTAATAAAATATCTTCATAGTTATAACCATGCTTCGCAAGGATCGCTGGAATTTCTGAGTTTTTCACAACAGAACTAAATATCTCTTCATGATAACTTTCATCTTCATTATCAAAAACATAATCAATCACGTGGGAAAAAGCAGTATGTGATATGTCATGCAGTAAACCAGCAATCTGTTCTTCTACTGAACCACCTAGTTTTTTCACTAATAACATAACACCCACTGAATGCTCAAAACGAGTTACATTCCATTTCTCGTTCATTAAGTAACTTGCGCCTGCTTGATGAATTCCCTTTAGTCTTTGCATAGGCTTACTTAAAAATAATTCTTCTAGCACTGCATCCACTTCAAATTTTCCGTATAGTACATCTGATATGATCACTTACAATCCCCCTTTTCAAGCAAAGTCTTTTTATATTATCTCTTTTTTGAAGAAGCGTAAATATACTATTCTGCAATTTGAATATAAACGTTTTGTTTTTATAAAAAAAGCAGGTTCTCCTATTCTTATCAAGTTCAATCATAAAAAAGAAAATATTTTCACACCCCCTCTTTTTTGTTTTAATAGATTTATACATACATATTTATTAAAGAAAAAAGCAACGAATAGAGTCAATTAGAAACTGACTTACAATTATAATATGAAAGGTCGGATAACTATGGACAGTTATTTTCCAAAAGCGGGGAAGTTAATTGGCGGTATCATTATGCTTATTATCTTGCTTTCATCTCTTTGGCTTATATGGATTGGAGAAACGAACATTCGTTACAGTGGAGATCATAAGGGCACAATCCCTTTTTGGTACAAGTGGATCCCTGTTATTGTCGGTATACTCCTTGTCCGTTTCCTACCATTTCATCATAAAAACTATAATCCCCTTCAACAATTTGAACCAAGGCGCATCATAATTCAAACTGCTATCTTATTCTTAAGTGGCTCCCTCTTCACGATTTGTCTTCTCACCACGAACTTTGAAGGAATGGCATTACAATTGTGGTTTATGATATTTAAAATTATTTTATTATTATTCACTCCATTAATGCTGCTTTTGTTTTATAAAAAAGAACGACCAAAGCAAGTAAAATCAACAGGGGATATTAGATGGCATCAGTTTACACCACTTATTGTCATTATAATCTGGGGTTACTTCAACTTCTTTTCTATATTCTCTACACCATTTGTTTCAATGAAAATGGAACCGACGATTTTAATCTCCATTTTACTTGTAGGGTTTCTTATAAATAGTGTACTTGAAGAGATTTTTTATAGAGTTTGGTTGCAAACACGTTTGGAATTATTACTAGGTACTTGGCCGGCTATTCTTCTTACATCATTGTTATGGGCAAGCTGGCATATCGCATTACATGGCTCTGGTCATTGGGATATTGATACAGCTACGGTCATTGTGAACCTTGGTATCGTAGGTCTATTCCTTGGATATTTGTGGGCGCGTTATCGTAAGGTATGGGTAATTATTATTGTTCATGGATTAATTAATGCACATCCACAACAACTAATTGAGATTATATTTAAGTAAAGAGCGCGATTGAGAAATAAAAAATAAAAGGGATTATACATGATTAATATGTATAATCCCTTTTATTTAACCTTATTCAAACGTAACTTCTACCTGCACAATCTCCGACCTACTACCAAGTCTAAGCGGTGGTCCCCAAAATCCAAATCCAGAAGAAACAATTGCGTGGAACGCGCCTTTTTGTGCGTATCCCCAGTCTAGCTCGTACATTCTTCTCGTTACAATATGATTGGGCGCCATTTGTCCGCGGTGCGTATGACCGGATAACAATAAGTCTACACCAGCATCCGCTGCCTGTTTCAACTCAAATGGCTGATGATCCATTGCGATAACTGGCATGGATTTAACCACTGTACTCATAAGTTTTTCAAAGCTTTGGCGATCTCGCTCTGTTTTATCTCTTCTTCCAACGAGATAGAAATCATCTTCAATGGTGATTACTTCATCTAAAAGAATACGAATATCAATCTTATCCATCTCTTGTAAAAACTCTGGAACCGCTCTGCCGTAGTATTCATGGTTTCCTAATACGCCATATACACCTAATGGTGCTTTCATTTGTTTCATGATTGGTCCCATATTCTTTTGAATGAACACACCTGGATGATCATCGATAATATCACCTGGCAGCAAAATAATATCAGGTTCCATCTCATTTACATGACGAACAAGTCTTTTTAAATGTGAAACGCCAGACAGTTTACCGAAATGCATATCAGAAGCCATCGCAATGCGTAAACTTTTACGCCCCTCTACTTTTTTCGGTATGTGCACTTCGTACTTTCTTACTACCGGACTATACGCATTAAATACTCCGTACGCAAAGATAAAGATAAATGCAGCTATCACAGCCGCCCCTGTCCAAATAATTGCTGCTTCTTTCTCCACTGAAAACTGTAAAAGAAAGACCATAATATCAGCTAATGGCAACAACATAAGTGCATATTGTATAACCGCAAACCAAATCGAACCTATCGTTCGCAGAAATGGCAGAAACTTAAACACTTGCACGAGAATGTACGCATATGAAATAAATGCGACTATGAAAGCATAATATCCCCAAGATTTCCAGCCAAATACCGCATGAAGCCAAACCCATCCGTTCCAGCCGATGTAAAACATAAGTAGTGTGTATATAATTAATATGGTAAATATATTGAGATAACGAAGATTCTTCACAGCCAGCCTCCTTATTGATTTCTTCTATTATAACTTGTTATGCACTTATAACGTAAATATTAAGCACTTCAATCTTCCCAATAAAAACATTGGTAAACATATCGTCTTAAAATTTTTAGGAACGGCTGTAATGGGCATTTTAGAGTCTTAAGTGTTGGATGAAATTCTATTATCTTTATCCTTCAAAACTCATCTATGCAATTATGCATATACATCTATTCCGTTTTATTTTTATGTTACGATATGAATGAAATACGACATATATCGACAAAGATAAAAGGAAGTGATTGTATGAAACGTTCTAAAACATATTTAAAATGTTTAGCATTATCCGCTGTTTTTGCTAGTAGCGCTGTAACTCTTTCAACACCTGCTGCTTATGCTCAAACAACATCACAAGTTGTAACAGATATCGGACAAAACGCAAAAACACATACGAGCTATAATACATTTAATAATGATCAAGCTGATAATATGACAATGTCTTTAAAGGTAACTTTTATCGATGACCCAAGCGCTGATAAACAGATTGCCGTTATTAATACAACTGGTAGTTTTCTAAAAGCAAATCCTACTATAAGTGATGCACCTATTGATAACTACCCAATCCCTGGTGCTAGTGCAACATTACGTTATCCTTCACAATATGATGTTGCATTTAACCTTCAAGATAACAGCGCTCGTTTCTTTAACGTAGCACCTACAAATGCTGTAGAAGAAACGACTGTAACATCTAGCGTATCTTATCAACTTGGTGGCTCTGTTAAAGCTTCTGTAACGCCTAATGGCCCTAGCGGTGAAGCTGGTGCAACTGGTCAAGTCACTTGGTCTGACTCTGTAAGCTATAAACAAACTAGTTATAAAACAAATTTAATTGACCAAACAAACAAAAACGTAAAGTGGAACGTATTCTTTAACGGATATAACAATCAAAACTGGGGTATTTACACACGTGACTCCTATCATTCTTTATATGGAAACCAACTTTTCATGTACTCTCGCACATACTTATATGAATCTGATGCAAAAGGTAATTTAATACCGATGGATCAACTTCCAGCATTAACAAATAGCGGTTTCTCTCCTGGTATGATTGCTGTTGTTATCTCTGAAAAAAATACAGATCAATCTAACTTACAAGTCGCTTATACAAAACACGCCGATGACTACCAACTTCGTCCAGGCTTCACATTCGGAACTGCAAACTGGGTTGGAAACAACGTAAAAGACGTTGATCAAAAAACATTTAATAAATCATTTACACTAGATTGGAAGAATAAAAAGTTAGTAGAGAAAAAATAAGTAAAAAAACGAAGGGACTATTTAGACTCTTCGTTTTTTTACTTATTCATAATAAGATCCCGCGAGTAATACCGTCGCTATGAAATTCCATGATATATTTTTAGGCATCTCTTTACCTTTATTTTGAAAAGCACCATCACAATCATTTAGCCATGCTTCCTTTGATTCTAAATAATCTTCTAATGTTATATTCTCCCACTCATCTTTATTTTCTTTGAAATCTTTTTGAAAATAAAATAGGAATTCTACTAATTTTTCTTTTGAATCTACACCATTAGCCAACTCATAAATATCCATATTATTACTCCTTTCAAATACAAGTAAAATCCTCGATCTCTTCAACACAAAAACATTCTTTTTTATAAAATGCTATCTTGTTATTAAAGATAGATTTCTTCTTTCCAACTACTGGATTTAGAATTGACTACTATTAAATTTTCACTTTCCCATTTTAATGTCCCTAAGAATCTAGAATATACCATTTCGTTACCTACCTCTTCCACCAATAGTTGATCTCGAATCTTTAATCCCTTTTCATCATACACTTCACATCGTAGCTGGAAACCTTTAACACGATGAATTCCTTTTAATATCGCTATCTTCTTACGGCTTGGACTTTTCTTAGGTGTCTTTCCAACTAAAAATATTCCTTCATAGTTTTGCTTCACAATTTCATCTAAAGATTCCTCTATATACCCTTTAACAACAGATGATGAAAGAGTAGAGTTTTCTTCAAGTCCAGGGACAACATATTGGCGTACTAATTTGCAAAACTCTTTGTATTTCTCTTCAACTAAATTTAATGCTAAAAAGTCCATAAAATCATATGGAACATATATACGAATTTCACCCGAAGCTCTATTCACTTCATATGAAATATCAGTGTTTTCGTTAGCTAAACAAAAGACAGTTACTTTTTCAATCTCTCTTAATCCCATCTCAAACTCGCTAACTTTCTTTGAGAAAATTAGCTCAAAAATTCTAATTTCATGTACAAGCAAATAATGTTTTTTAGGACGTTTTTTTTTCCAATCGTAAAACTTTACTTCAAGCAATATAATCCCCCTTACATTTATCACCATGGTATTCGGTCACTATAATACCTTTTATTAATTTATTAAACTGTACTCCTTTTTCATTCTACCTTATCTATATTTTTAATATCCTCTACTCACAATGCACGCGGTGACATAACAGCCATAAATACATCACTTCTCTCACCTGGTGCCATATACATTCCTTCTGCATCTAAATATTCAATAGAAAAAGCTGCTAGCTCATACGCCATTTCTTGATCGCATTCAAAAAGTGGATTTATAAAAACCTCACTTCCTGTAATGTTTTGTAAATCTTTCAAACAGTTAGACTTACTTCTTGCATAATCAGCCACATTCTCATTAGCCCAAGACCACATCCAACTGTTACTCTTTCCAGACCAAGACCCTATAAAAACAACACTAAATTCAAGTAACACTTGACCATTTTTTTTAACCTGTAATATACATCGATCTTGATCATACCAATACTCATCAAAGTTATAGATATTATAATCCGAAATGAATTTTTGCTGTTTACTTTCTAATTTGTCATAACACATAACAAGATAATTCTCGAATTGTTCATCCGTCATTGCCAATTATCACACGCTCCCTTCATTCAAGATCTCCACTACAAACAATATATCTTATATCTTACTCTCTCAAAACCTATATAAAGTGAAACTTTAATTAGTCCTTACCAATCGGGCTTTTACCGGTAGCCCCCCGCCCACATATCATATACCTTTCTACCACTAAGATATCTTAATATATACAAAGAAAGAAGAACTTATACAAGCCCTTCTTTCCATAAATAGTTTCTTTACTCCGTCTAATTTATTTTATCACGATAAATAAATTCAACATTATACAAATGCACCCCAACCATCTGTATATCCACCAAACTCTTCACCCAGTTTATTCAATTCCTTTTGCATCTCTACGATATCCTCATAAATTAAGAACATTTCTTTAGAACAAGTACATGTCCAATCTTCAAATTCTTCATTATAATCTAATTCACCATTTAAGCCCAGCGCTTGTAGTCTGCCAATTATTTTTTCTCCATTACCTTGATCAGGAATTGCAATAAAGAAATCTAGTATATGTTTTTTATTAAAATCTATCCCTTGCTTGTATAACATATTTAACACTTGTCCATCTTCATCTTTTGGGAATTTCATTATTTCTCCCCTTTTCTACAGCATATAATAAACCTTCATTTGGAACAAAAAATATTCCATTACTTAAAGTCCTCTTTACCCGTTATTTTTAAGTTTTTTCCATTCTGTATACCTAATATCGATCACTTCTTTTAATTTAAAGTAATTTTCCCAAGTATCTTGCACTTGATATAATGTATCACACTCTAAAAATACATCATCATAATCATCTAAATATAAACCTTTTTCAAAATCAAAATAATCTATTGCAAATTGATTCCCTTCATCATCTAACATGTCATCGCTTAAAACCCCATCCCAGAACATATAAACTTGAGTTCCAGTCATTTTTCTAAGCTTAAATTTATTAATTTCCTCTTCGGTCTCTTCTAAAAATTCATCACTAAATAAATTATTATCAATAACCCAACCTAAGAACATTCCAGTATGTACAAATGCTTGCTCCATCGGTAATTCTTGTGGGAAATCTCCTTCATAATGATATTTAGCTTTATCGTAAATTATTGTTTGGAACAAAATTCTCACTCCTATTCCACATAATATAATTGAACTCAAATAAATTAAATTAATAAAAAGCGTCTCTCTAGCATTTTATAATAATACTTCTTTTTCATCATCCGAATAATAATTCTGAACCATTTAATTTATAAAAATAAATAATTCTTTGATACACTCTTTAAAATAGAAGTAGCGTGTTACTTGACCATTCACACTCTTTTCAATACGACGATTATTCTCATCGTATTTATAAGTCACAAATGCATTGCTCTCACCTTGCTTTGTGATAGCTACAAGTTGGTCATCTTCATTCCATGTATACTTGTACTTTCCATCTGATGTACGATTGCCATTCGCATCATACGTGTATGATTCATTTCCGAATTTGACAAGCTGATTCCCCTCGTTAAATTGTGCTTCAATTGTTGTCGTTTTGTTAAGTCTCTTTGTTGTTACAGATGTACGGTTTCCAAGTCCATCATATGTGTATGATTTACTTGTTTCGTTTGGTAAGATTTCATTTGAAATTTAATTCATTGAATCACGAACCAAAAAGAAAGAAGAGCCTCTTTAAACTCTTCTTTCTTTTTAAATCCTTATATTATCATCAATAATTATTCTCTTCTGAGTCTCTCAAATACTTACACACTAACTTATAATAAATTATAATCTAAAATAACTATATACATCATAAAAAATCGAATATAATATAGCTGCTCCTACACCAATTGAAAATATCTTAAATAAATAAAAACTGAAAGACAATACAATTGGGAATGGTGTTAATAAAGAAAATAACAGTGAGTTAACACGCTGCTTTTTAAAAGTTTCTTTATCTATTATAATTCCAAAAATTACAATTCCACAAGCTATAAAAAAACACAATACCATAAAAAACATATCTTCCATATATCTCTCCTACTTTATTTTTATTTTTTAAAGGGCCTTATCCATTAAATCAAAATATATTTTCATTCCAATCTCTTTATCATACATGTATCCCGTATATTCAAATGAATTACCTGTTGCGATACCTGTTGCGATACCTTTTGCGTCATTTTTTAATATGTTCCTCCACGCATCATATTTGTATACACTACAACCAAAACAACGATTCAGGAATTGATGAGGAAAAACACATAAAAAGTGCATCCGAATTGTTGGATGCACTTTCTCTGCATTATACTCGCATAACTATATTTTTCTAGACTACACGTTTTTTACGCAAATCCCCCAGTAAATAATAAATACAAGAATACAATACCTACTCCTATCATAAAGGCTCTAAATAAATAATAACTTATAGTTAGAAGGATTGAAAATGCGCCTGTGAAACTAAAGAGTGCCATAAACGTACGATTTTCTTTATAACTCTCTTTATCTATTTTAAATCCTCCCCATATAAAAAGAATACCCATTACAAAAATAAATACATCAACAATAAAATCCACTATAATTAAGCATCTCCTTTCTATATATTGAAATTTTTAGCAAGTTGAACTATACGAAAAAAATCCCCCATACTATCAATCTAGTATACTTGCAAATAATTTTTCTACTTCTGTAACTGATAACATTTGAACCATAATCCTATTTAAAACCAAACTATTTTTTTCTTTTTTTTGAACTTTGATTTTTTTGAGATGTTTTTTTCTTTGGGACCTTTTTTTTCTTAGAACTGTTTTCATGATAAGTAGTTGCATAATTTAGTGCCATATAACCTTTATTTCCAGTCATAGAATACGCAAGATCTCTTGCTAGACCTTTTCCACTATAATCCCTACTAGAATTTGCTACTGCATACCCAGCAACCCCTGTATGTAGACTAAGGAATGCTTTACTCTTTCTTCCTAATCCAGCAACGTACGCTAATCTACCACCTGTTCCACCAATAACTCCTCCAATAACACCGCGACCTGTGGTTTTAGCTAACTCCCATTTGTTTATACCTTTTAATGTTTTGTGCTTTTTATAATAAGCTATGAGATATGAACCTCCGTTAACAGCGCCACCTACCAATCCAGAAACAGCCCACCAAGGTAGAGGGAAATGTCCATCTGGATCCACTTTCATCACCGGATTATTATCCGCATACGTATACCCATTCATTGTAACCGGATCATCTTCATCACCTGGATCAGGATCCACCGATAAGAACACACCATGCTCTGGATTATAGTATCTCGCAATTAAGTAATACATCCCAATTTCTTTATCATACATGTATCCCGCATATCCAAATGGATTATCTGCTGCGATACCTTTCGTGTCGCTCTTTAATACGTTACCCCACGAATCGTACTCATATGTTGCTACAACTTCTCTATTTTGATCTGTCATCGCAACGACATCACCACGAGGGTTATAGTGATAGTATAACGTTTGTCCTTTTGACTTCATTGCTAGACGCGCGCCACTTGTTGAGTATACATATTGACGAAGTACATTTCCACTACCATCTGTCTCATATAACGGATTAATGCTATCTCCATCATAGAAATAACGTGTTACTTGACCATTTATATTCTTTTCAATGCGGCGATTATTTTCATCATATTTATACGTTGCGAATGCATCACTCTCACCTTGTTTTGTGATAGCTATAATTTGGTCATGTTCATTCCATGTATACTTGTACTTTCCGTCTGATGTACGATTACCATTCGCATCATACGTCAGATATTCCTCTCCGAATTTAACAAGCTGATTCCCCTCGTTAAATTGCGCTTCAATTGTTGTCGTTTTGTTAAATCTCTTTGTTGTTACAGATGTACGGTTACCAAAACCATCATATGTGTATGTTTTTGTTCCCCTTAATAATGGGAACACTTCTTTCGTCAGCTGATTATTCGCATCATATTCATATTGAGTCTGCGTTATTCTTCCAGTTGTTGGAGACTCATGTTTAATTGTAGTACGGTTACCCGCTTGGTCATATTCATATCGTTCCGATAGAATAATACCACTCGATGTACCTACTACTAAATCTTTAATTTTATTCGCATGGTCATAGTTAAAGGTAGAACCTGAACCATTTCCGGCTGTATACGTACGAACATTTCCTTGATCGTCATAATCAAAGCGATACGTTTGAGAACCGTCTGTCACACGAATGTTTTGATCTAGCGTGTTGTAGTCATACGATACTTTATTTGTGTATCCACCTTGCGTTACTGTTTGTTCTTTTAACTTTTCTGTCTTACTGTTTGCTTTGTCGTGATATGCCCAGTCAATTTTCCCGCCACGGCTATCTGCTGTACTTGTGACACGGTCTGCCTTGTCGTATGTTTTCGTGCGTTCTCCCCCGTTGACATGGTCTTTTACTTTCGTAACTTGTCCATTTTGGTCACGTTCGAATGTAAATGAATCTTTTCCGTTGCGCTTTTCACCAACGACGCGATCTGCTGTATCATATACAGATTCTAAAATAGAGCCGTTTGGCATTGTTGTTTTAATCTTGTTTGCATTTTCATCGTACATATTTTCAATACGACGGTTTAACGCATCGATATACACCGTGTTTTTATTATCTACATCATATTCATATTTGTGTGTCTGTGTCTTCCCGCCAAACATGACAGATTTCTCTGTTGTATTTCCATTATGATCATAACGATAATTTACAGAGGTACCATTTTTCAAAGTAACCTTCGTTAATAGATTATCTTTATTGTAATCATATAGTTTGGTATTTCCTTTTTCATCTGTCTCGCTCTTTTTATTTCCTGATGTATCATATGTGAAGGTGTTTTTCTGTCCTTCTTCATCATACGCAGCAACAACATTTCCATCGTTGTCGTACTCATTTTTTATAAGAGCGTTTCCTTCTAATAGGCGTATATCATCAAACCAAACTTTTCCTTTATTCTCTCTTCTAAAGAGCAGATAAACTTCCATACGTTTAATTGGTTTAGTGGCAGGGATTACAACCGCACTACGATTCCAATCATTTGTCCCACTTGGGAATTTCGCTTGGAAATTTTCCCCACTACCATCTTGATAATGTACATCCGCCCAAATAGAGTAATCTCGAGAGAGTTTGTCTGGTGCAGTATTTTCTACATTTACTGATTTAGACATTCCTGTTAGCGTAATTGGTTCTGCTTTTTTCTGATTTATAGTGATATGCTTGCCATATCCTACATCTGAACCACCATATTGGCTACGCTCTAATACAATAGATGAATGTCCCGTAAAGCTCTCTTGCTGAGAAACATCTTTCGGATCACAACTTGTTCCATCTCCTCGAATCCAACCTGGCATACAGCCATTTCCCGCCATATTTTCTAAACTACTATTTTCAATTGGGTTAAAGCTAGAAGAAACTTCACCTTTTTCTAGTTGAATCTTATCAAACCAGACAGAACCACTCGTAGCAGAACCGCCATTTTCTACTTGTAAATAGATTTGTACTTTTCTCGTTTGTTCTGTTGTTTTAAAAGTAACTTGACGGTTAACCCAATCCCTCGTTCCTTGAACTTTATTGTGACGAGTATCATGCCATCCACCATCTACACCAGCACCGTTTTCATTTAATAACTGTACATTGAAGAAAGCAGCACCATTGGCTAAATCCGTTTTCATCATACCACTTAACGTATACGTTGTATTTGGTTCTAACGTTACTTCTTGAATTGCAGCAATATAGCCCCAATCATTATTCGTTGCTTTTGTTGAAATTTTAAGTGATGATTCTCCGCCCAGACCACCTGGTGCTGGTGTTGCATCTTTTGTAATAGATCCGGAATTATTCACATTTACTGGTACCCATTTTTCCGTACCGTTCATTTCAAAGCTTGGATTTTGAATCAGGTTTTCTCCTGTTCCCAGCTCTCTAGTTGTCGCAATTGGATTTCCAAACTGATCATACTGCATGAAAGATGATGTATTTGCTGCTTGGTCTGTTTCAGATACTTCTGTATTTGCAGCCTTATAAGCAACTGTTGTTTCACGATTTTCGTTATCTGTCGCTTTTATAAGCCCGTTGTCTTTATTGTACTCAAACTTTTCTGTTCCCATTTCATCAGTAACAGAAGTTACATTCCCATTACCATCATAGGTCGCTGTTTCTGTTTGATTTTTAGGAGTTGTTGTTTTTACTAGGTTATTTGCATTATATTCATACGTTGTTGTTAAATTTAGACGCCCAGAATCTTCAACTGTTTTGACTGGGTTTCCAGCATCGTTATACGTATAAACAGTTTTACGCCCTTTAGGATTCGTTAACGTAACTTCTTTCGCATCTGTATTATATGTTAATGTCGTAGCTTTCCCTAATGGGTCCGTTACTTTTACTAACCTATTATTCTCGTATGCATATGATGTTTTATATGGTTTGGCATCTGTATGTTGCGGATCATAAATAGATGTTAGTAATCCATTATCATATCCGTATTTATATACTTTTCCTTCTGGTGTTGTAGAAGAAACGAGTAAATCTCCATCATATTTAAATGTAATCGTCTTGCTATCTGGGCCGATTACTCTTGCTGCTTTTTTATTATTTCCATCATATTGTACGACTAACTCTTTACCAGAAGCATTTTTCACTTTTGATAAACGTGATTCACCATCATACTCATATGTCGTCGTATTTCCGTATTTATCTTTTGTATACTGGATACGACCTTGTGCATCTCCAGATTTATAGAAAGTAACCGTTTGGTCTTTATCTTTTATTTCATATCCGCCTGATACTTGTTTAATTTCTAAATATATACCAGTAGGGGCTTGATACGTATTATCTCCCGTTCTAGTAAAAGTAATATTTGCGCCATCGGCAGAAATTAATAGTAAGTTTCCATTTCCTTCAGCCAAAATTCTTTCTTCTAATCCACTAGACCAACCTGTACCAAATAAACCTACTTTTTTACTTTGGCTATTATACGTTCTTTCTACTGATACATCCGGTCCGCGCCCTGATAACGTAATATCTTTTTCACTCATGATAAAGTTACCATTTGTAGCATTTACTTTACCATTTAGTACCGGAACTGATGCCCAATAATCAAACATCCCTATAAACCCAAAGTCTTGAGCAAATTTAGGTACAAACTCATGCGAAATTTCACTTTCAGCATGTCCGGCTTTACTATACGCTGTTACACGGAACCAATAATTTTTAAAGCCAGCATAAATTCCGCCAGAATTTTTATACACAGGTGATGGATCAACTGCTAATTCTGCACCTTTTTTATCATGATGAAGTAAATATTGACCCTTTGCAATTTCATCTTTCGTTGGCCAAATTTTCTCATTTTGCGTTGTCCAATTTGTTTTATTTCCTACGTCGAACGCTTCGTAATCTTTTCCGTTATAAATCCAAACTTTATAGCCTGCAGCCGCTGGAACTGCATCCCACTTTAATGTGACATATCCTGTTTCTTTATCTGTCGCATTAATGTAGGCCGATCCATCTGGCTTTTTCACTTGTTCTAATGGAATAAATGGAACTATTTCATCTGAAAGTGGACTATCCCCAAACGGATACTCTGCTACAATACGAATCCAGTAGCTACTTCTTCCGCTATAATCCCCGTACGGACCTCCTGACTCGTAAGCATTTTTATATATTTGTCCTGGGTTAGTAGGCGCTTCTGCACCTTTTCCATCATCATGTATCCAGTAACGCCCTTGTGCAATTTCTTCTGGCGTCGGGAATATTTTTTTATCTTTCGTCGTCCAGCTTGTCACATTCCCAACAGGAATATATTCATAATCATATCCATTAAAAATGGCAATATTATAACCTGTTGCTCCTGGAACTGCATCCCATTGTAGATTGAAGTGACCTGAACCACTCCCACTCCCATTTGAATAAGCTTGTACTCTTGGCTTATTCGGTTTTGCGTAGGAATATTTCACTTCCAAGTACGGTGCATTTTCTCCATTTTCAGCTGCAATAAACTTTTTCCAATGGCTTTGCCCGTTTCCATTTGCATGTAGCTTAAAACCGTTGTTTGGTCTCGCGCCATCTACCCATGCTTTCACTGTATTCGTTACATTGAACTGGGCCCATTTTCCGCGTCCCACATCAGTTTGTGCAATGTTATTAGAACCTGGTTTATTATTCCAGTTCACTCCACCAACATTCCATCCACCTGTTACTTCATCTAACCAAACACCATTCGGTTGATTTCCATAATAATGCCAAGCTGCATAGGCGTGGAATGTTGCACCTTCAATCTTTGCACCTTTTAAATTTGAAACATTCGGTTTAACAAATGCAAAGTTTGTTCCAGTTGATCCATCATAATACCCAACTTTTAACGTATACGCATTTTGACCTGAATCCCACAGTTTTCCTCCTGAATAATTGACAGTTGGATAGGCGCTTGCAGCGTATGCATTTTCAAAGTTACCTAGTTCAACAGAAGGATCTACATATACTGGATATTTCCGCTCTGGTGCCTGTAACCACTGCGGGTCTGCAGTAACAGTTAATGTAAATGTTTTTTCAGCTGTCTTCTCAATATTGTAACGAACCGCATCTGACGTTACAGCCTCACCTGATTGTTGATCCACATTTGAATCATTCATATACGGCTTCGGTAATGTGAAGACTTTTTCTTTTTTCTCATTTTGGAAGTCGATTGAACCATCTTCCTGTAAGCTCGGTGTTAAATCTGTTTCTAATGCAAATGTAAAAATATGATGTCCTGTATATTCACGTAATACAAAATCTTCTTTTACATTTTCGTTAAACGTCGTGCTCTTTAAATCAATATTTGGGAAGATCCCTTTATACCATACTTTATTATTTTCATGTGTCGCAGTGACCGGTGCTGGCTTCACTTCACCTTTTTCACCATTTGCACTTATTAATTTGTACTGAATATTATGATTTTTTACTTTGAATTGAACGTACTTTCCATCTTGTGCTGTTTTCTCGAATTCTGGTTCTAATGTTGTATTTTCCGTTACAATTTTTGCGTTAGGTGCTTCTACTAATTTCGGTGAAACCTCTTCTAACTTTCCATTCTTTTCAATATGAATTGGTTCCGTATATACCCTTTTTGTATACGTACCATCATTATTGTCAAAAACTTTCTCTGTCTCTGTTCTTTCTTCTACAATCTCAGTCGGACTCGCCTGCACTCTAGCTTTGTTCTTCTTTAATTGATCTGGATGTGGATCCGGTAGCTCGATTTCCTCTTTCTTTTCCACTTCCGGACTTTGTTCTGAATTTGGAGATGGTGTAAACGGTGGTGCTGTTTCCGCCAATCCATTCAGTGGTATGGAAGTAACAATTAATGCAACTACGATAAGTTGGATTACGTACCTATACCATTTCTTCTTAACTTGCTTCTTTTCCATACATTCACCCCTGATTCGCATCGGTTAATTTTATACAATAACGAATCTAATGAATTTTAGAATAAAACTCAATTGAAAAAATGTAAGATTTTCAAAAAAGATACCAATTACGAATTTTTTTCAACAATTAACTTGTTATTATTACATAATTCGACAAAATGAATTATAATATCAAATTATACGGATTAATAATTAACAAAGTGTAATATCTACCTAATTTATTATGATTAAATAATGGATTAACAAGAAAATCATTCCAAAAATCAGTATTCACAACCTAATTTAACAAAAAAGAATTATCCCATGAAAGAGATTGAATCTGCGTCAAACCTTCAACCATATTTCATATAAGACTACGCTATCACAGCAAACAAAAAAAGGTGCTCAAAAGATATATTTTGAGACACCCTTCTGTTATTAATAAGTTGTTAATATAGTCGTTTTTCATTGTTAATTCTAATTAATGTTAACGCTCTTAAATCACAAAATCCTCCGGAATAAACACTTTCACTTCTTTCGGCTGTACGTATACGAAATCACCCGCTTGAATGCTGAGATGCTTGAACTGTTCTTTACTTATTTCTGCTTCTAAGTACTCATCTGTTCCATCTCGTTTTAATTCTACATATACGACAGGTCCGACTGCGTGAGAATAAGATACTTTTGCCGGGATTGCATCTACGCTTTGTTTCGTACGAGAGATTGATAAGTCATGCGGCCTTACGTAGGCTATTCCGTCTACGTTGGAAACGTGCTTATGCTCTGGTGCTTCTAGTTCGATCGATCCTACATTTAGCTTTCCTTTATGAACGCGGCCGTGAAATAAATTTACATTTCCTAAAAAGTCATATACAAACGGACTTGCTGGGTTTTCATATACTTCTTCCGGTGTTCCCATTTGTTCAATGCAGCCTTCATTCATTACAACGATGCGGTCTGCAACGTCTAACGCTTCTTCTTGATCATGTGTTACGAATACGCTCGTAATTTGAAATTCGTCATGTAATTTTCGGAGCCATCTGCGTAATTCTTTTCTCACCTTCGCATCGAGTGCACCGAACGGTTCATCAAGTAATAAAATTTTCGGTTCGACTGCAAGTGCCCGGGCTAGTGCAATACGTTGACGTTGTCCACCAGATAATTGCGCTGGATAACGTTTAGCAAAGCCATCCATTTTTACGAGCTTTAATAATTCTGTTACCTTTTCTTCTATCGCTTCTGCTGACGGTCTTAAGCTTTTCTTTCTTACTTTTAAACCGAAAGCGACATTCTCAAATACATTCATATGCTTAAAGAGCGCATAGTGCTGGAAGACGAAACCGACTTGCCTGTTTTTCACGTGAATGTCTGTTAGATCTTCCCCATCAAATGAAATAGAGCCTCCATCCGCTTCTTCTAATCCTGCAATAATGCGTAATAACGTCGTTTTCCCAGAACCTGACGGGCCTAATAAGGCAACAAGTTCACCTTTTGGAATATCCAAATGAATGTCTGTTAGTGCTTGAAATGTACCATATTGCTTTGATACACCTTGAATTTGAATACTCACCGTAATCCCCCTCTTATTGTCGTTTTTCCATTCGCCATTCAATCCAGTTTTTTATAACGAGTGTAAACACTGCAATTAATGACATTAACGTCGCTACTGCAAATGCTGCTGAAAATTGATATTCATTGTACAAAATTTCAATATGAAGCGGCATCGTGTTTGTAATGCCACGCACGTGACCTGATACGACAGAAACGGCTCCAAACTCACCGATAGCACGGGCATTACATAGAATCATGCCGTATAAAAGCCCCCATTTTATATTTGGAAGCGTAACGCGCCAAAACATTTTCCAGCCACTTGCGCCAAGTGATAAAGCTGCCTCTTCTTCACTTTTCCCTTGCGCCTGCATAATGGGAATTAATTCACGTGCAACGAACGGGAAGGTTACAAAGATTGTTGCGATAATAATGCCTGGTACAGAGAAAATGAGTTTCACTCCATGTTCAAGTAACCATTCGCCAAGAGCACCCCTCGGTGTGAAAAGTAAAACGAATACTAATCCTGCGATAACTGGTGACACAGCAAACGGCAGTTCAATAAGAGAGAGTAATACTTGTTTTCCTTTAAACTGAAACTTTGTAATAAGCCATGCGGCCGCTACCCCAAATATCGTATTAAGCGGCACAACGATTAACGCAACGAGAAGCGTTAATCTAATTGCTGAAAATGCTTCTTGATCTGTAATAGCGGCAATGTATACATCCATCCCTCTTTCAAAGGCTTTTAGAAAAATAGTTATGAGTGGCAGTAATAGAAAGAGAGATAAAAATAAAACTGTAATCGTAATTAATATGCCTGGTACAAGCTTAGATTCTTTTTTAGCTGATACGCTTTTTACTATTTTCTTTTCTAATACTGTTGGTTCCATCTTCTCTCCTCCTATTCACTTTTTAGTTCATGCCTTCTACTCCAGCTTTGAATCATATTAATAAGAAGAAGGAAAAGGAGAGAAATAATAAGCATCACGGTCGCTACAGCTGTTGCCCCCGCATAATCATATTGTTCTAGTTTCGTCATAATCATCAGTGGTGCAATTTCTGTTTTCATCGGCATATTACCTGCGATGAAAACGACAGATCCGTATTCTCCTAATGCTCTTGCAAATGCGAGTGAAAAACCTGCAAGAAGAGCGGGAAAGATCTCTGGTAAAATGATTTTCACAAATATTTGCAAGCGGGATGCACCTAAACTCGAAGCTGCCTCTTCTACTTCTTTATCAATATTTTGCAGCACTGGTTGCACCATTCGAACGACAAATGGTAAACCGATAAAAGTAAGCGCAACGATAATTCCGAGTGGTGTAAAAGCTACTTTTATGTGAAACAGACTAAATATTTTCCCAATCCATCCATTTTCCGCATAAAGCGTTGTAAGTGTAATACCAGCTACAGCTGTCGGAAGTGCAAACGGTAAATCAATGAGTCCGTCTAATAGTCGTTTCCCTGGAAATTTGTAGCGTACGAGCACCCAAGCTATTAATAAACCGAAAATGGCATTTACAATAGCAGCTGCAAATGAAGTTGTAAAACTAACTTGATAGGAATGCAACACACGCTCGTTCGTTATAACCCCAGCGAACTTCTTCCAACCTAACTGTGAAGTTTGAATAAATACGATAGAAAGTGGTATAAGTACGAATAAACTCATGTACAACATTGTAAATCCAAGCGATAATCCAAACCCTGGTAAAACACGCTTCTTCCTCATCCTCTTTCACCTCATCCCCCTTTAGCAGTGCATTATTTTTGATAAATTTTATCGAATACGCCGCCGTCATTAAAGTGTTTTTCTTGTGCTTTTTTCCAGCCACCAAATAGTTCATCTACTGTAAATAATTGAACTTTCGGAAATTGGGATGCATATTTTTCTGCTACTTTTTCATTGCGCGGACGATAAAAGTTTTTCGCCGCAATTTCCTGTCCTTTTTCTGAGTACAAATATTCAAGATACCCTTCTGCTACTTTTTTCGTTCCTTTTTTATCAACGACTTTATCTACAACCGCTACTGGTGGTTCTGCAAGTACACTAATAGAAGGGGTTACAATTTCAAATTTATCTTTTCCAAGCTCTTTTTGAGATAATAACGCTTCATTTTCCCATGCGATTAATACGTCACCAATTCCTTTTTCAACAAATGTTGTCGTTGCTCCGCGCGCTCCTGAATCTAATACTTCTACGTTTTTATAAATTTGGCTAACAAACTCTTTCGCCTTATCTTCACTATTATTATATTTTTTCAATGCGTATCCCCACGCCGCTAAATAGTTCCAACGTGCTCCGCCTGATGTTTTTGGATTTGGTGTAATGACAGACACATCTTTTTTCGTTAAATCATCCCAGTCTTTAATTCCTTTCGGGTTTCCTTTTCGAACAAGAAATACAATTGTTGACGTGTACGGAGTGGAATTATTCGCAAGTCGCTTCTGCCAATCTTCTGCTAATTGTTTTTTCTTACTAATCGCATCAATATCATAAGCAAGTGCTAGTGTAACAACGTCTGCTTCTAAGCCATCAATAACAGAGCGCGCTTGACTTCCAGATCCCCCGTGTGATTGTTTTACATTTACTGTTTGCCCATGCTTCTCTTTCCAATACTTCGCAAAATCTTTATTGAAATCTTGATATAACTCCCTCGTTGGATCATACGAAACATTTAAAAGCTCAACTGTTTGTTTATCTCCACTTCCTTCAGAATTACTAGTGGATGTTGCCGAACCACACCCTGATAAAAGTACAACTGCTGATAATAAAACACCTGTACTTTTCATAAACGCTGTCTTACCCCACTTTTTCATCGTTAAGCCCCCCTAGTTTATACAATAGAAAAAGGCACACAATATATTCACAAACGTGAACATTGTGCGCCTTCAGTTTATCTGATTAGCTTCTAATGTATTGTATTCGATTTCTTTTCATTTTAATTCTGTAATTCATATGTGTCAACTTGGAATTTGGATTTTCTTACTAAGCTAAAATATTGGCATACTTCGAGCCCAATGATTTTTCAAATCAGCAAATTCTTTTGGTAACTTACTATTTCCATTCCATTCTAATTTATATGCATTTACTAACACCGTAGCCATTGATTCACGGTTCATTACTCCATTTTGATTAAAATTACCGTTCTTATCATTTTCAGAGTTCATCCATAATTTCACAAATAAGATATTGCACTCGCCGTAAGCGTTAATCCCTTCTGTTCTATGTATATCTCCTCCTTGTTGGTCATATGAAGCTTTAAATATATGGCACCACAGCTTAATCAATGCACAAAAAAATGAGGCAACCACCTTCAAAGATGGTTGCCTCATTTTTACACTTGCATCGCTTTCTCTCTCAATGCTCTTCTTAACAACTTACCAGTCGTATTCTTCGGTAATTCTATTAAAAACTCAATGCTTTTCGGCACTTTATATTTCGCTAAATGTAACGTACAGTAATGCATTAGTTCTTCTTCTGTTACGTTCGTTTGTTTCAGAACGACGTAAGCTCGCACTGCTTCTCCTAAGTTTTCATCAGGAACACCGATTACAACAACTTCCGCTACTGATTCGTGCGTATATAATACTTCTTCTACTTCACGAGGGTATACGTTATAACCGCCAACTAAAACGATATCTTTTTTACGATCAACGATATAGAAGTAACCTTCTTCATCCATTTTCGCTAAGTCACCTGTATATAGCCAGCCGTCTTTCAATGTCGCAGCTGTATCTTCTGGTGCATTATAGTATCCTTTCATAACGTTAGGTCCACGAACGATTAATTCGCCGACTGCGCCGACAGGTACTTCTTCCCCAAGTTCATTTACAATTTTATTTTCTACATGCCAAATATTTGTGCCAATTGATCCTGGTTTACGAGGACGATCTAGCGGATTGAAACAAGTAACTGGTGATGCTTCTGATAAACCGTATCCCTCTGAAACAATAACATTAAAACGTTTTTCAAAGTTTTGCAGAAGAGCAACAGGCATCGATGCACCACCAGAAATACAAAGACGAAGCGTCTTCACATCTTCTGCGCTTGCTTCTTCAAATAAATATAAATAATTGTACATCGTCGGTACGCCAGCAAAAATCGTTGGTTCGTACGTGCGACAAATACGGAATACTTCTTTCGGACTAAATTTCGGTAACATTAAAATTGTTGCCCCGTTCACAATCGGTGCATTTACCGCAACTGTTAAACAGAACACATGGAACATTGGCAGTGCCGCAACGACGCGATCGTCAGCAGTAAATTGTAAATAAGACGCAACATCATTCGCATTACTATATAAATTTTTATGTGTTAACATAGCGCCTTTTGGTTTTCCAGTTGTACCTGAAGTGTATAGGATAACCGCTACATCTTCTTCATCTAGTTCAGGGCCTTCGTATTGTAAGTCTCCAGCCCCCACAAAACTAGTAAACGTTTTCATTTTTTCGGTTTCTGTATGGTTAAAATCTGATGAGGTTTCGCATATGATGATGTTTTCTAATGAAGGAAGTCTTGTTGTAAGAGATTGTATAACAGGTAGAAGGACGTCGAGTACGATGATTGTTTTTACATCTCCATTTTGTAAAATGTAATGCATTTCGTCTGCTGTATAAATTGGATTAACTGGAATAACAGTTGCTCCAGCTTTCATTGTTCCGTATAAACCGACCAAAAAATGTGGTGAGTTCCCAACAACTAATGCGACATTGTCCCCTTTTCCAATGCCCATTTCTGCTAAATTGCTAGAAAACCTTGTGACCATTTTGTTTAATTGGTCATATGAGACCGACTGATCCATAAATATATAAGCCGGTTTATCCCCCTTCTTTTTTGCCGTTTCAGCCAAAGATTGAACGAGATTCACAAAAACCCCACCTTTATAAAATTTAGAATATTTAAAAATTCTAAATTAATTATATTAAAAGAAAATTAAAGTAGCAAGTGATATTCTATTAACTGCATATAGACAGATCACCTTCTCTTAGTTTACTTTGGAAAAATAAGGGGATTTTATTCGCAAGTAATTTATGAAACTAGACCAGAAATCATTTTAGGATAATATGCATTCATCTTTTCTCTAAGTTTATTAAGTTCCTCTTTATTTAACGTTGTATGCTCTCCAAACAAGTTGATCGCGTCCGCTCCATCTGCATGAAAATACACCGTAACATATAATGTCGGTAACCCTGTATTGTCTTCATCTATTGATAAGACGACATCTGGCGTTTTATTAACAGTGCTGAATGTTTCATTTCTTTCCCATTCCTTATTTTGAAACCTGTCCTGTATATCCTGTATCTTTCGTTTGTTATCTGTATGCGTAAAATATATAACATTATCCCGCGCTGGCTTTCCAATAGATAAAAGGGTACGACTTGAGGAAGTTTCACTGTTACACGCTGCAATCCCAATGACGAATCCGAGCAATATTACAATGTGTATGACCCTTTTCATATCGATCCGCCTCCTTTTCATATATATATTCCTTTATAAGAGGCAGATGTCCTGTAAGTATACATTTTGTGGTAAATGGAATTATATCGACAAAACTACAAAAAGAAAGAGGCTGCCTTTATGGCAGCCTCCCTCATTTTTAGAAGAATAAATGTAAGAAATCTTCTGTTGTAATGTTACCGAAGTAGCGTGCGATATCTACGCCTTCTAAAGCTGCAGTGAATGCATCTTTATCGAACTGAATGCCTGTTAGACGCTCTTCAATATCATGAACATCTAGTGAACCAAAGAAGTCCCCGTAAATTTTACATTCTGTTACTGTTCCTTTTTTCACTTCAAGACGCACATCAACTTGTCCAACTGGGAAGCGGTGTGAATGTTGTAAGTTGAACTTCGGTGATTTTCCGTAGTTCCAATCCCAATTTTGGTAACGTTCTTCAGAAAGTTTGTGGATCTCTTTCCAATCATTTTCTGTTAATTCGTACGTTGGGATTTCTGTTTCTCCTTCGAAAATTGTTTCTAGAAGCAGTTGTCTAAACTCTTCTGTCGTCATTTCTTCGTTTAGAAACTCTGTAATGTTCGCAACGCGGCTACGGATTGATTTAATACCTTTTGATTGAATCTTATCCATTTTTACTTTTAACGCTGATACGACGTGATCGATTTCAGAGTCAAATAGTAACGTACCGTGGCTGAACATACGACCTTTCGTTGAGAACTGCGCGTTACCTGAAATTTTTCTACCTTCAGCTAAAATGTCGTTACGACCACTTAGTTCTGCATTTACACCTAATTTACCAAGCGCTTTCGTTACAGGCTCTGTGAATTTTTTGAAGTTGCTGAAACTATCTCCATCATCTTTCGTAATAAAACTGAAGTTTAAGTTTCCTAAATCATGATATACTGCACCTCCGCCTGATAGACGACGAACGACATGAATACCTTTTTCTTTTACGTAATCTGCATTAATTTCTTCTACTGTGTTTTGGTTTTTACCAATGATAATCGAAGGTTCGTTAATGTAGAACAGTAAATATGTTTCGTTAATATCTAAATTTTTCACACAATATTCTTCAATCGCTAAGTTTATTCTAGGGTCTGTAATTCCTTTATTATCAATAAATAACATCATATCACCTCATGAGTTCCATACGTAGCCACTATGCGCTAGCGTAATATGGCCACTGAAAATTTGTTTTGCTTCTGTTACTAAATCAGATGGGTTGCCTGTATGCGGTAAGTGCGTTAATAAAAGTTCTTTTACATTCGCATGTTTTGCAATACTTGCTACTTCTGTACTATTCATATGCCCTGCTTTTGCAACCTCTTGATGTGCATACATATTACACTCACAAATGAAAAGATCAGCATCTTTTGTGAATGGAATGAATTCAGGAATATAACTTGAATCAGCGCTGTATACTACAGCATCATCTCCAGCTGTAATACGCATCGCAAAGCATGTAACAGGATGAACAGTTTTTAAGAACGAAATCGAGAACGGTCCAACTTGAAGTGTTTCTTCTGGATTGTACGCGATTCCTTTCGTATGTGGTTCATGTGTTAAAGAATGGAATCCATTCTCGTCAAACGTATGACCGTATATTGGTAATTCCGGTAGTTGCCTTGTTGTCGCACTCGTAATTAATCTCGCATATTGCAATACCCCAATGTCCGCAACATGATCGTGATGATAGTGTGACAGTACAACTGCATCTATATCAGATGGTGTTATATATTTTTGAAGCTGTGCTAGTACACCACTACCACAGTCTACAAGTAAACGAAAACCATCGTGTTCAAACAAATACCCCGACGTTGCTTCTCCCGCTTCTGGAAAGCCGCCCCAAAAGCCGACAACAGTCATTTTCATATGTATCCATCCTTTCTAAAACCGAGTAGGAATGCAGTTTTTCTCCGTACTTGAGAAAGTTTTTTACTTACATCCTACATTGTTAACTATAATCCATTTCCTAAACTTTTTCATTAATTTTCAATTTTGTTATAAAACAGTTGTTGACTTTTATTTTTTGTACTAATACAATGATAGTAAGAAATGGAAATGGAGGGATTGACATGATCGATCAACCAATGGAGTTTTTCAGAAATTTACCGACGAAAACTTGTGCGCACTGTGGGAAAGAAATTGATGAGCAACACGAAGCATACCATAACAAATGTGACGATTGCGTTCACGAAGAATAGTAGTTTGTGAACATAAAAAACCTAGCAGACATAGTCTACTAGGCTAATAACATCTTATCCTTCATCGTTGAACCTTTCACCAAGAGCTCCAGTTCAAACTCATACAATTCTTTTTTTCGATAATTTTTCGTATGGATTTTATCCATCATCAGGTCGACAACTTTTCGGGCCATTTCATCAATTGGCTGTTCAATTGTCGTAATACCTGGTTCTGTAATCTGCGATAATATTTGATTATCAAAACCGATAACAGCGAGATCATCTGGAATGCTCCAGTTATGGTGCTTCGCCTCTGAGATAATTCCAGCTGCTACCTCATCGCCTCCTGCCAAAATCGCGGTAGGATTTTTTTTGTCCTTTAATACTTCATGGAATATTCGTTTTCCATCTTCCCAAGAGAAAGCGTTTTCAAGAAAGTCAATCGCTTCTACTTGGCGGCTCTTCTCAGTTATTGCACGTAAAAAGCCCATTTTTCGCTGCTGGCTAACGACTTTGGTTTCGTTACCACGGCAAAAAATAAGATTACGATATCCTTGATCTAACACATGCTTCGCAGCTATGTATGCTCCTTGCGCATGATCAAACTTCACTGTTGGAATATTTGCTTCCTCAATATATTCATTACACAACACGATTGGACCGTGCTGTAAGTATGGCTCTACATCTTCCCACGGATTTTCTAGTGAACATAGAATAATCCCATCTACTTGTTTCGTAGATAATAATTGTAAATACTCCATCTCTTTTTCCGGTAAATATCTTGTTTGACAAATAATCAGTTTATATTTATGTTCAGAAGCAGCAATCTCGATTGCTTCAATAAATCTACTGAAGAAAGGATTTGTAATCCTTGGAACTAGCACCGCAATTGTTTCCGTTTTTTGTTTACGAAGCCTTCTCGCCGCAGAATTAGGAACGAAGCCTAAATGCTTCATTGCTAATTGAACCCTTTTTTTCTTCTCATCTGAAACATATGGATGATTATTAATCACCCTAGAAACCGTTGTCCTTGATAACCCCGCTAATTTCGCCACGTCCTCTATAGTCGACACGAAATTCTCCCCCTTTGCATGAAAACGTTTTCTTAAATTGATTATATAGTATATTATTGGAAACTGCAATATCGGTTGTTATGATTTTACTATATTAATATTATACATAGGAAAAAGTCTGTTAATACAGGGGCAATATACTACTTTTAGAAATTTACGTTATGTACATTCCTTTTCTTAATACCATATATCCTTTATTCAATATAAAACCCCATCAATACGTCATCTCCATATGATCCATCTTCATACTTTATTTGCTTTCTTTGTCTTCCTTCTTCTACAAAACCCATACGTTTGTACACTTTAATTGCCCGATCATTAACAGAAACTACACCTAAGCAAATTTTCTCTAAACCTTTCTGCCCTTTAGCCCAACTAATAAGAAATTCAATTAATTTCGTGCCGATGCCTTGATTACAATACGCCTCTTTAATCCCCATTCCCATTGTGCCTGCGTGTTGTAACCGTTCTAGTTCATATCGGGTGAAAAGTAAAAAGCCAACTACCTTCCTATCTACTTCATACACGATATAAAGATTACCTTTCTCATTGCTTTTCCGTATCTTTTCTCTTTCTGCATTACTATCATTCGGTAACTTCTTTGGGGATACTATGAAAAATTTTGTAGTAGTTTCCGATAATATAATTTCTTTTCTAATATTCATAATTGCTTCTGCATCAGTCGCTTTTACTAACCGTATCATTGAATCACCTCGTACTTTTTCTTTTTAAAAATAATATTAAAACTATAAAACGTCCAATATGCAATATTACATATTGAGAATCTTTTTACTCTTGATACAATATTCATACATCAAAATAAAAGGAATGTATGCAATGAATCCAATCTTAACAGCTGCAAAACAACTATTACATAAAGAAGAAAAGGTTTTATCTACTTTAAAATGTTCACTTACTGGCTATATGATTACGCATAAAGTCCCGTATCCTGGCATGTTACTTGCTACTAATAGAAGACTTCTCTTTTTTAGCCAATATAAAAACACATTCATTGCCGAATTTGATTATGAAAAAATATTATCCGTAGAAACGAAGAGAAGAATCTTTGACAAAAAAATAATATTTTACTATGAAGATGAATATATAACGCTTGGATACATTACAAGTTCGAATGTTGAAGCGTTCATAGACTTACTACAAAGAAACAGCAAGACTAGCACAGGCTTATAATCAGCGGGGATCCCCTCGCTGATTCATTATTTTAACTCCTCCCACTTCGTCCAAACTTCTCTCCCGTTTATACGGTACATATTATCCTCTCTATCCATAAACCCCTGTACAATAAATTCACGTCTAATTGTACAAAAATCATCATGATATTGTTTTATAAATGTATTAATTTCTTTTTCTGTATATTGATTTTCAGCATTTAACTTGCTTATTAAATGCTCCAACAATACTAGTTTTTTCTTCTTTTGACCTGGAATCGATTTTAAACGATCCTCTTTATCGAAAAAGTTACGAATGGTCGTATCGCGGAATTTCATTTCACTTTCAGTCATTTTTTATCCTCCATCACTTTTTTTCTTTATCTTTTCACTTAAAATATCAATAAAGTAATATCCACCCATTAACACATAGTAGAACGTAAGTATTCCAAATGCATCTTTCATACTTGTATATACTTCTTTATCAAACAATATAGGTGAAAGGGCATAAACAAGAAAGATGATTAGCGGATTTACGATAAAATAATAAGTAAGATTGCCTCTCATCATATCAACTCCTCTACCCTATGTTTCTCTGTAAATTGTTGTAATTCCTTTTCTTTCGTTTCTATAGCTTTTAGAAAGATTTATAGATGAACTAAGGAAAAAATGCCCTCTATTAAAATAAAAAAGCACCAAAAAGGTGCTTTTTTTTACGCTTCAACCGATTGATTTTCAACCACATTTTTAAATTTTCGTTTGTGCATCAAAGTTAAGGAGGCGATTGTTCCAAGTGATAATACAACGATAAAGATCATGAGCATTCCTATGTTTTGCCACATGAAGTTAAAGTCTCCACTTGATACGACTGCTTTAAATCCTGATACAGAGTATGTCATCGGTAACCAAGCATGAAATGGTTGTAAAAACTTCGGAATCAACTCTAACGGGAATGTTCCAGCACTTGTTGTAAGCTGCATAATTAATGTAATGATGGCGATAAAACGACCTGCATCACCAAAAGCTGTTACTAAACATTGAATTAATGCGATAAACGCTAAACTTGTAATGATGCTAAAGAGTATGAAGTATGGAATGCTTTGTACTTCTACACCCAATCCGAACAGTAATATGACATCTGCTACTATTGCTTGAATAATACCGACTGATAATAAAACACCGAACTTACTAATAAACCAGCTAAATCCTGATTTTGGAACGCCTACTGTATCACGTAATGGGTATACGATTGATAATAGTAGAGCCCCAACGAATAAACCGAGTGATAAGAAATACGGCGTAAATCCAGTTCCGTAGTTAGGAACTTCCGCCATTTTCTCTGTCTTCACTTTTACAGGACTTGCAAACATATCATACGTTTTATCTGTCCCTTTTACTTCCCCAGTTTTCTCTGCCCCTTCCCCAAGTTTCTCAGCAAGTTCACCTGAACCATCGTTTACTTTTACGAGACCATCTGTTACTTTTCCTGAGCCATCTGCTAGTTTATTTACGCCGTCGATTAGCTGGGTTGAGCCATTTGACATTTGATTTAGGCCACCATTTAGAGTACCTAAGCCCGTTGTTACTTGACCAGATCCATCTGCTAATTGATTTACGCCACCTGCCATTTGGTTTGCTCCTACAGATAATGTCCCTAAACCATCTGTTACTTGACCCGAACCATCTGCTAATTTGGATACTCCTACAGATAATGTTCCTAAACCACCTGTTACTTGACCCGAACCATCCGCTAATTTCGTTACGCCTACAGATAATGTTCCTAAACCGCCTGTTACTTGACCAGATCCATCTGCTAATTTGGATACTCCTACAGATAATGTTCCTAAACCGTCTGTTACTTGACCAGATCCATCTGCTAATTGATTTACTCCTGCAGATAATTGGCCTAATCCTGCTGTCACTTTTCCAGATCCGCTTTGGAGTTGCGTTACTCCATCAATTAATTGAACTGATCCATCTTTTAATTTATCGGCACCTATTTTTGCATTATCTAATCCCTCACCAAATCCATGAAACTTACTAACAAATTCATTTTGTGCGTTCGTTAGTTTCTCAATACCACCTGCCAGAGTTTTTATCCCTGCTGGGTTTGGTAATTTGTTTTGCAATCCATTTGTTGTTTGATGTATTTCGACTTTTACTTGTTTTACTTCTTCATTTAATTTATTTGTTCCACCTGCTACTCCGGCAGCTTTTTGCTGAACTGTCGCTGTACTTTTTACAGCACTTGTTATGAATGGTTGTAACTGCTCTTGATATTCTTTTGGTAAACTTTCAATTTGCTTTTGTAAATTCGCTACCTCTTGCGCTGCTTTTTTAGCATCTCCTGCTGTTGATTGTGTAAGTTCATTTAACTGATTTACATTCGCCCCAGCTCCATCTATTTTCTCATTTACTGTACTCAATATAGAAGGAACTTTCGACTGCATTTCCTCTAAGCCTGCAGCAGACTTTTGTACGTTACTATTTAAATCTTGCAATCCCTTTTGAATTTCTCGAGACCCTTTTTCTAATTGACTTTGCCCTTCAACAAGTTTTCCCATACCATTTGATAGGTCAGTTGTTCCTGTTTTTAATTCATCGGATTTACTTACTAATTTGTTCAAGCCACCGGTCACTTTCTCAGATCCATCACGCAATTCACCCGTTTTACTATTTAACGTATTTAAACCATCTGTTACTTTGCCCGAGCCGTCTACTAATTTCCCGATACCTGTATTACTATTTAATGCATGTAAACCATCTGTTACTTTGCCTGATCCATCTACTAGTTTCCCAATACCTGCATTGCTATTTAATACATGTAAACCATCTGTTACTTTGCCTGATCCATCTACTAATTTTCCGATACCTGCATTGCTATTTAATACGTGTAAACCATCTGTTACTTTGCCTGACCCATCTACTAATTTCCCAATACCTATCTGCATTTCACCTGTTTTGCTATTTAACGTATTTAAACCATTTGTTACTTTGCCTGATCCATCTACTAATTTATTAGATCCATCTGCTAATTTCTGAACTCCATCCTTCATCTCCCCAGATTTCCCTTGAAGTGTATGAAGGCCATCCGTCACTTTACTTGAACCATCATGCAGCTCACTTGATCCGTCGTGTAGTTTATTTGCTCCTTCCGCCCCATCTGCTAATCCTTTTGAGACGTCTTGAATGGAATCAAACATTTTCTCTGCATATGTTTTCGTTAACGTACTTGCTACTTCACCTTTAATTTTTTCAATGGCTGTTCCTCCAATTTGTGAAGATAAGAAGTTTAAACTTTCGTTTGGAATGTACTCTAAGTTTAATGGCTTTGGATTGTCTTTTAGTAACGTTGTAGCGTTACTTGAGAAGTCATCTGGAATGCGCACTAACATGTAATACTTTCTACCTTCCATTCCTTTCTTTGCTTCTTTTTCACTTACGAACTCCCATTTAAAATTTTTATTATCTTTTAAATTATCAACGAGCCCTTTTCCGACCTCAATTGGTTTCCCATCAAATACTGCGCCTTTATCTAAATTGACTACTGCAACTGGTAAGTCATCTAACTGTTTATACGGATCCCAAAAGGCCCACAAAAACATCCCTGCATATAAAATCGGTACGAATAAGACCGCAATAATTGGAATTAATATTTTTTTACTTTTTATAATTTCCGTGAACTCTTTCCGAAGTAACTGATTCCCTTTCATAATTTCTCCCCCTTTTATAAAATGACCAAAATGTTCATATAGTCATTTTTACCCAAACAAAAAGGCTATACTTGTTCATACATATGCCTTATCCCCGAATTTATTACTATGCAACTTTTTCTCATTATGATTATATTTTTTCTATATCCCCCCTTAACTTAAATATATGACCACATTGTTCATTCGGTCATTTTTTTATAAAATTAAAAGGATTATCTTAGTTTGACAATCCTTTTAGTAAATAAAGTTCAAATAACTCTGCAATTTTTTCTTTTTCTAGCGGTTCATGATTTTTTTCCCAATCAAAAATAAGCGATACATATAGACGAAGCATAATAAATGCTGTAATTTCTGGATCACATTTGCTAATTTCACCTTTTTCAATCGCAATCTTTAAATACGATTGAATAACAGAAACGATTTCCACATCAACTTGTTGCATAACTTCTTGTACTTCTTTCGTTCCCATATCGCGCTCTTCTTGAATTAATTTAATCATAAGCTGATGTTCTTTTCTAAATTCCAAGATGCTATATAATGCTCTATGTACATTTTCAAAAAATGAAACATCTGAACGAATTGCACTTTCTGCAACTTGCTTCATTTCTGTAATTAAATTAGAAATAATTTCACCAAATAGCTCTTCTTTATTTTTGAAAAAAGTATAAATCGTTCCTTTTCCTACATTCGCTAACTTCGCTACTTGATCCATCGTTGTTGCTTTATAACCGAACGCTGAAAAAGACTTTGTTGCAGCTTCAATAATAGAACGTTTTCGATCTATCGCCACATTGTCACCTCCAAAAATGACCAATTGGATAATATAGTCAATCAGTACATCTTTGATATTACCACACGCTTACATTCTATACAAGTTCTCTTTTTATTATTTCCAGTATAAAAAAATTTCAGTCAAGTTATATCATACTGTCCATAGTTTATCAAAAAGTATACTTGTATGGAAAGCTAGAATATATTCGTAAATAATTGCTGACTAGATCCCACTAGAAACTTAATAAAATAGACAGTGTTCTTAAAACCAAAGTTTTAAGAACACTGTCTATTATTTTGACATAGAAAGTAATATTTTCTCCATTTCTTTCTTAGTTAGCTCATCATCGATTATCTCTTCGTATATCTTTGTATCTCTTGTAAAAATATCATTCACTATGACAATCTGATACTCACTATTCTTTCCGTGTTCTGGTACAAACATTTTGAGCCCTTTTAACTTACCCTCTCCATGAGAAGATTTATTATAGACCATTCCTTTCCCGTCTAAATTATAACTTTCTAGATTCTCTTCTCCAGGCATCATGTAGTGAAGTGGATCCTTATTACCACCTGCATAAATCCTTGATTGGTAAATTGTAAAACCATATTTTCCATTTGTATATTCTGATTTAACAACTAATTCTACATCTCTTCCAAAATATGAGTCAGCCCATTCCCTCTTTAATTCATAACCTTCAGGTATATAAGTCGGCTGCTTAATTTGATACGGTACATGTTCTTTCGCTTCTTCTATAGTATACGTTAAAGACTTCTCCACCCTTTCCGAAAGTGGAACTAATTTCTTCTCAATACTAGCTAATCTTTCTTGATCAGCTTTATTCAAACGTTCACGTTTAAATTCCTTTGTATCTCTATCATAATTCTCAGGTACTTTTTTATTAACCATTGCTTTTTTATGAATTTCTTTAGCTTCTTTAAATAATTGAACATACTGCTCAAATTCTTCTTTTGTAAAATTCTTTTCTGCCAAATACAAAAAATCTGTATCCCTTTTATATGACTTTATTGACATACCCCATTCTCTACTTGCATTCTCTGGTGTACCTAATACTGTTTCTATCGCTTTTTCAAAAGCTGCTTTAGATTGCTTTTTTTCTACAACCTTTTCTTCCTGTCTTTCATCTCCCTCAGTTATCTTTGCATTTAATAAAAATCCGCCTGCTATAGCTGCTATCGCAATAATCCCAAGTAAAGAAAGACGATACGATTTCTTTTGGAATTTTTTAATCATAACGATTCTCCTTTTTAGTGTTCGTTTATTTCTACTTAAATTTGCTAGGCTTGGTACTTGATAGGAATAATGTTCTAAAAGGGTAATAATTGTATGACCGTATGCAACTTGCTCCTCTTTATCAATAAAAGTAAGTGCATATGCATCACAGGCTAATTCTTGATCTTCTCGCATACAAAAATAGGCATACCAAAGAATTGGATTGAACCAATTTAATAGGATTAAACTGTACATAATCCAATTTACAGCTACGTCGTTTCTTTTAATATGAGCTAACTCATGGTAAAAGACATATTGTAATTGTTGCTCATTTAATACTTTCATATGTTTTTTTGATAGTAATACTTTTGGGCGGAAGAAACTAAACACAGTTGGACTTGCAATCTTTCCCGCTAGACGTAACGAAACTGCCTTCTTCGTTTTCATAGATTGCTTACAGCGATTAAACACTGTAATGGCCTGTTCATCCGTAATATCCGGTTGTTTCTTTATGTAAGAATATAAACGTCTATTTGTAAGAAACGTGATGGCTGCTAATACGATTACCCCAGCTAGCCAAACATACAAAGCAATTTTGTATAAAGACAATGTAGTCTGTTGTTCCGAACTCGCGTTCACTTCAGGTTCACTATTTTTTGTCACAGTTTCAGAATTTGATTCCAATTCCACTTTTCGATCGCTTTCTATGTTCACTATATTCTCAGTAGCCGGCATATTTTTTGGAATAACTTCCGATACGCTAGAACTATAAGAAAGTAATGAGTAAATGCTATAAGAGCTATCTGGCGACCACGGTAAAAGGAGTCTTATCATTAATACGATCCACAGCATATATTGCCACCGGGGTGTTAATTTATTTCTAAATAGAACTTTTATACATAAAATAAATCCAACTAATATGCTGGCCATAAGTGACGTTTCTATAAGCCAATCAAAAAAATGAGGAAGGTGTACATTTATAAGCGTGTTTATCATTTTTATCGATCCTTCCTCTTATTCTCCTCTGTCTTCTCATCTAAAATGCGTTTTAATTCATTAATATCTTCTGAAGACAATTTTTCCTCTTTTAAAAAATTAACAAGTAACGGTTTAAACGCTGCACCGCAAAAACGCTTTAGTAAAGATTTCGTTTCCACTTGCAAATAATTATCTTGTGATACTAACGGATAATAAGCATACATTCGCCCTTTATCTTGATGGTAAGAAACGGCTTCCTTTTGTACTAATCGATTAATTAATGTGCGGATTGTTTTCGGTTTCCAGTCCATTGCATCTTCCAGTTCTTCTATAATTTCATTCGCTGTTTGTGGAGAATTCGACCAAAGTACTTTCATAATTTCTAATTCCGCTTCAGATATTTTAGGTAATTGATTTGTCATCGTATGTTTCACTCCTAAGTATTACATTTGTAATCTACAATTAAGATTACAAATGTAATACTTAATTGTCAACCATATTTTAGAAAAATTAATTTCAGCTAAACCTTACTTCACAACAACAAAATTCCTCTTTTTCAAATAATCAAATAAAAAAACAAGAAAATCTTTACAATTAATAGTAATATAGAAAATAGACAAGTTTATCAAAATAGTGGAGGCTTTTTCAGTCATGATGCGTGCGCTTCGTTTAAATATAAAGCAAGCTTTTTGTAATCGTGTTTCTTTAATTATTATGTTCAGTGGATTTGTTCTTATTTGTATTTATCATTATTATTATGTAATTCGTTATTTAGGAGACGCTGCGAATGGACCTATATCGACGGATATTAAATGGATTGGATTTCGTGGTAATGAGATGGATGTTTATTTATTATTAATGCCAGTTATTGCGAGTCTTCCCTTTAGTACAAGTTATAACTCGGATAAGTCCGATGGTTTTAAACCGTTTGTCAGTAAAGAAATTTCTTTATTTTCTTATTCAGTAACGAAATATATCGTTACATTTTTTTGCGGCGGACTTCTTTATACATTTCCATTCATCTTATCATTATTATTTTGCAAATTAACCATTCCAGACGGAGTACCAACGGCTGGTTCAGGCATTATAAATGATAACGGGATGTTCGCAAACTTATATGAAACTTCTCCCATCACTTACATTGCTGTATATATCGGAATTAATTTTTTATTTGCAGGTTTGATGGCTCTTTTAGGACTTGCTGCATCTGCATGGTCCCAAAAGGACTATATGGCGCTTCTATTTCCATTTGCAACTACCTCTATTCCTTACGTCCTGCTAAATACGGTACTCCCTACAATAGGCGGAGCACCTATTCATTTATATGATCCAAGGCAGCCGCTGCATGGCATGTCGCCATATATTTTGACAATACAATGTACCTTCTTCCTCCTCGTTAGCTTAATCATGTATATACAAGGAGTAAAACGTGATAGAAAAAAATATAGAAGAAGGTTGCAAAGAAGAGAGCGGTGTAGAAAGGCGTTTCAAGTATAATAAAACCCTAATTTCCTTACTATATTGGAAATTAGGGTTTTATTTACTATTCACTTACGGTGTACCAGCCAATCCCCATAAAATAACAACCGCTACAAAATAAATCGCTTTAATCGCTACTACTAAACATAATGAAACAATTGCATATTTACTTAATTCTCTTCTTGCACCTATTAAAGTGAAAATAACCGCCAAACTAAATGTTATATAAGAAGCTGTTATATTAATTAAGTTATACGTAATATCTAGATTGCTTGTAAGTCCTGTTACATCAGCTACAAACTGAAGCATGACGATCGTACTAAAAAAAATTGCAAGCTGATTCATTAACTTTCCATTTATTTGTAACTGCATTGATGTCCCCCTTTAAAAAACTAAATATTCAATCAATTTTATCATTAGATTACAAAAAAAGGAATCATCTCTTTATACTATTCTATAACAATGAAAAAAAAGAACGCTTAGTCACCTAAGCGTTCCTTTCTTTAAGAAGCTTTCTTCAAATCAATTTGAGCAAGTACTGGGTCATGGTCGCTTACACGTCCGTGCTCTTTCATTATGTTTGAGTTTAAGTGCACTGGATCTACAATTGTGTGCGGTGCGATATTGTTTGTTACTAAAATATGATCTAACACTTGTGCATTTCCTTCGTGAATGTAAGTGTAACGATTCTCTTTTGGCACTGCGTTTAACATATCTTTTAAGATTGTTCCCTCTAGTGCTTTTAGTGGTTTAGAGAACTCGAAATCGTTCATATCACCTAACACGACAACTGGTGCATTCGTATTCTTTTTCTGAATTCCTTGCACGAAATGATTTACTTCTTGTGCTAACTGAATTCGTTTGTCTTCACTTTTTAATACGAGCGGCTGCACTTTTCCAAATGGCGTTGCATCTCCTAGTTTTGAGTTTAAGTGATTTGCAACGACAACAATGTTTTGTCCTTGGAACGTAAATTCTGCCGCTAACGGTTTACGGGTACTTTCAAATAATGGATTTTCGTCTCCAATACGAACAACATTTTTATCAAGTAACTTTGGTACCGTCGCTAATTTCACGCGTGATGGATTATAGAAGAAGCCGACGCGAATATTCGCTCCAGGTGCTCCTCCGTCTTGATTATTGTTTGGAGCGATTTCTACATACTCGTACTTCGGTCCACGAATTTCTAGGACTGCATCAATGATACGTTTTGCGCTTAATGACGCATCTGTTGTACCGTCATTAATTGATCCGTTATTATCTTGCATTTCCTCTACACCGATAATATCTGGCATTTTTAAGTTGTATTTAATAGAATACGCTAACGCTTTTACCTTTTCATCTGTTGTTTCTTTTTTATTCGCTGAGAAGTTTTCAATGTTATATGTAGCAACCGTTAACTTATCAAGACGTGGCTGAATATTTGCGCCTACTTGCTTAAATCCACCATCCACTACAGCTGGCAGTTCTGTTATTGGCGAAATACGGAAAGAACCGTAATCATATCCTACTACCCCTGTTATATCTCCAGTGAAAGTATCTCCTACTTTTGCTACATAATCGCGAAGTACTTTTACAGAAAGACGCTCTGGGTTTAATTGATTTTCATCTAATAGAGGTGTCCCATATTGTGTTACTATTTTATCTCCACCATTTTTTACTGTTACATATAAATTCCCGTTTTTCTGAGGTGTAATAATTTTTGGTGTTGGCATCGTAACACGCATACCTTCTATACTTTCATAGAAGTCGATTGCATCTTCATTTGGATCAAATAAACCAAATGCATCATTATCAATAATCTGGTCCGGGATTTTCACACCGTTTTCTCCAAGTACAATCGGTGCTGGCAAAGTTTGATTTTTTGCGATTACAGCAACGCGACTCGCCTTAATTTCTGTCGTCGTTAAGTCTGTTTCAAATCGCTCTGCATATCCTGGTCCAACATATTCTTCTACTACTCCATCAACTTGAATAAGATCTCCTACTGCTACATTCGCATCTTTTTTATATACGTAAATACCTTCTGAAGTAGCTGGATCATTATCCGGCTGATTATCTTCTATATAAAAGCCGTTTTTATCAAGCGCTGTGACAACGCCTTCCACATTGTTTACTTTCTTCCTGTTGTAAGGAGACATATGTGATTTTCCTTGAATGTCATGAATACGAACCTGTTCATTATTTACGATAATAAATGAAAATGTCGAAATTGCTGAAGAAGTAAGTCCTTCTTTTTCTGCGATTGCTTTCACTACACTATTTTCATTCACTATAATTTGTCCATTATAACGAACGCTTTTATTAGTAGGATTAGAGCCATCTAACGTATAGTAGATTGTTGCCCCTTCTGTATTCGTCGTTAACGTTACCGCTGTTCCTTTAGCAACTTCTCCGCCGTTCGGTGAAGCTACTACATCGCTAACACGGTTTTGTCCTTCACCTTGAAACTTATAAGCTGTTACTGATTTTAGACCTGGGTTACTAAAATATAATTCAAGAGTCCCAGTCAAACTAACTTTCTTCCCGATATTTTCAGGGTGATCTTTTACATTCACTGCCGTTCTCACATCACCTTTTGGCAACTGAACGGGCATGATTTTGTCTGGATTCGTTTCGTTTGGCGAATCTGCAATTGCTACGTTTGTATCATCAAACTTAGCTGGATCCTTCGTATATTTAGAAGAACTTTGCGTATATCCAACAATATATCCTTCCACAATCCCCTTCGTTTTCCCTTGCTGCTTAAATACTTGAATTGCTTTTTCTACTGACATAGAAGCAGTTTCTTCTGCTTGCGCTAAAGTTCCAGTAAATGAAAGCAATAGCAAGAATGATAAAAAGACGCTTAACAATTTCTTCACAGCCATTTTCCTCTCCCTATTTCATATTTTCTCAGCATTTCTATCATAACAAATGATTCGTTATATAGAACTATATTTCGACAAATTTTACAAAAGATTTATTTAATTTACAAGCTTTCAAACTATAATACAAAATAATAATTTTACACCTTCTACAAATGCACTCTATAATGTTAGAGAGAGAAAACAGAAAATATCGATATTTGATTGGCATGTAAAATGGATTCATTTGAATAGGAGTGATTGGATGGAAGTGCAAACAGAAACATACCGCGCAGCTATGAATGGAACATTAGAACGTCATTTTTCAGATATGATTGCTGTTATACCAACTAGAATTACAATTGAGCAGTTAAAACACCGACTAGAAATTATCGCTACTAAAGTTGATGAGTTAAAAATTGTTTATAGTGATGAGACAAGCCTTATTGTTGAATTACATATGGGTGAAACAGTCATACCGTATGAACTGCATATTGATGAGGCGAACGACCCAGAAGAATATAAAATGTACAATAGACAAGATTCTACAATTGTAGATCGTAATTTTGAAGATGTGGCTTTCGGCACTGAAATTTTCACTCGTACGCTATTTGTAGGCGATGTACTGGACTGCTTTTTCCAGCAGTTACAGTTTTTATGGAATCTCGCCCCAGATTTGTTATTTGTAATCGATTCAAGTGCAGCAATGAAAGTGATATCTAGAAGCTATATTGAATATCACGTTGAAAATGAATTATTACCTGACATTCCTGACTTGTACGTTATTCATTCTGTTTATGAAGACGATAAAGATGATGAGCCTACGCAATATTGGTTTCATACACATGGTCTTTTAAGAGCAGGCGTAACTGAAATAGAGTTAATTATTCCAAATCGCATTTCTTCCTACTACGGCATTGGCGATCTCTTTCAAACATTTGCTAATAATGCCGTTGAGAATGGACAAGTCCCTATGAATGAGCCTATCGTTATCGCGCATAGTCAGCAAGGTTCTATACATACAGTCGCTGTTCCGTGGGAAAAAGGATTATCTTATATAGGGCATAAAACGAGTATGGACCAATTATCTTCAATCGAGGATGAAGAAGTGAAACTACAACCAATAGATGCACAAAATACATTCTTAGGCGGAATGGATGCCCGAGATGAATACCATCAATCTCCATCCGTTCTCTTATTCAAATTTAATACTTCAGAAGAATATATTGAAAGTTTTTTCAAAGAACACGAGGAAGCTACAGGGCTCATGTTCTATAAAACAAATAGTGAAACGGCTCGTATGGCTTACAATGCGAAAAATACTTTCGGGTATTTCAGCAACATTTTTCATATTGAACAATCAAATGAAGATTTTCGTTTCCTTACTAAGTTTGGTGTCTCCTACGAAGAAGGAAAAAGTGAACATATGTGGTTTGAAATGCAAAACATTACGGAAGATTTCATTCAAGGAATACTCATTAATGAACCATATTTTATAAAAGATATGAGTGAAGGAAATAGTTATCATTTAGATTTTGATAACTTAACAGAGTGGGTTATTTATGCAGGAGATGCCGTTATAAAGCCAAATAACTTATATATGTTTATTGGCGAATAAATATTTTATATAATAAATGAAACGCCTTCAATATGATTGAAGGCGTTTCTTATAGTTTATTGTGCGATTAATTCAGCATCTATTACTTTCTCCAAATGAGATAATACACGCTTTGCAGCTTCCTCACCTTGATTAATACAATCTGGAAGTCCAGCACCAGCATAGGAGCTACCTGCCAAATATATACCAGGTAACTCTTTCTCCATAAATGTTGTGAGCTTTTTCATTCGCTCGTTATGACCTACTGTATATTGGGGCATCGCTTCTTTCCAGCGACTTACGATTGTAAACTCTGGATCCTCTGTAATATCCATCGTCTTTCTTAAATCTTCTAGTACAAGCTGAACGAGTTCTTCTTCAGTTTGTTCTACAACCGCTTCATCACCAGCACGTCCAACGTAACAGCGAAGGAGTGTTTTTCCTTCTGGCGTTGTATGTGGCCATTTTTTATGCGTCCACGTACATGCTGTAATGGTGTAATCGCTATTTCGTGATACGACAAATCCTGTACCATTAATATCGCGCTGGATTGCGGACTTTTGGAAAGCAAGTGCGACATTCGCAACGGATGTGGATGGAATATTACGGAAGAAACGAAACTGCTTGTACTGAGCAAACATGGACGGCAATACTTTATGCGAAGTTGCCACTACGATGGCGTCCGCTTCTATTTCTTTTCCGTTACTAAGAGTAATCGTATAACCATCACCCTGTTTTGCAATTTTTTCAATGCGAGTTCCCTTTATTATCGTACCTTCATGCATCTTTGCTTCGAGAGATTTTACGATAGATTCTAAACCTGTTTTCACTGTTTGGAACATTCCCTTTTTCGGTTCAGCTTTCTCTTCTTTCGGAGCGAGCGTACGCATACCGAGTGAAATACTGCGATGTTTCTGCTCAATTTGATACATTTGCGGGAATGTTGACATTAAGCTCATTTCATCAATATCCCCTGCATAAATACCCGATAGTAACGGTTCTATTAAGTTTTCAACCACTTCATTTCCAAGACGATGTCTGAAAAATTGTCCGAGTGATTGGTCAGATACTGGCTTTGACCTCGGCATTAATAGATCAAAGCCAGCTCTTAGTTTACCAATTGGGGAGAACAGCCCGGAAAATAGAAACGGCGTAATTTGCGTTGGAATTCCCATCATTGATCCATTCGGCATTTTATGTAACCGATTGTTTACGAGGATAAATGATTGACCGGCTTGATTATTTACAACTTCATCGCCGAGACCTAATTCTTTCACTAATCTAGCTGCACTTTCTTTTCGTGCTAAGAAAGAATCTGGTCCGCGCTCAATTGTAAATCCATCTTTTCGAACGGTTTGAATTTTTCCGCCAAGTTTACCCGATGCTTCTATAAGTAATGTATCAATCGGCAAGTTTTTTTCATGAATATTTTTTTGTAAGTTATACATTGCTGTTAATCCAGTGATGCCTCCGCCGACGATCACAACTTTTTTCCTCAAGCAGGCTCCCCCTTTCTTCTTACAGTACAGATTCTTTTTTCTTTAATACAACATCTGTTAAACAATCAATAAATGCGTCCGATGCATTTGGCATTTCTGGACGATAATATTTCGCACCAATTTCATCCGTTACAACTTTACACTCAAAGTCGTTGTCATATAAAACTTCTAAATGTTCCGCAACAAATCCAACTGGTGCATATACGAATGAAGTATAACCGTGCTTTTCATTTAGTTCTCTCGTTAAATCTTGTACATCTGGACCAATCCAAGGATCTGGTGTGTTTCCTGCACTTTGCCAGCCTACTGCATAGTTTGCTACTTCAGCTCCGCGCGCGATATAATCCGCTGTTTCATTTAATTGATCTGGATATGGATCGCCCATTGCAATAATTTTCTCTGGTAAGCTATGTGCAGATACGATTAATACTGCTTTTTCACGCTCTGCATCTGACATACCGTTATATATGCCTTTCACTGCATCAACCCAGTACTGGATGAATTTCGGCTCTTTATACCAGCTATCAATGCCGTGAATTGTTAAGTTTCCAAGTTTCTCAGCTTCTTCTTGTGCTCGTCCAACGTATGATTTCACGCTAAACGTAGAATAGTGAGGTGCAAGAACAAGTGCGATTGCATCTTGTATTCCGTCGTTATGCATATCTTTCACCGCATCTTCAATAAACGGTTCAATATGTTTTAAGCCAAGATACATATGGTACTCTACTTCATCTTGTACTTCATTTAAACGCTTCTCTAACTTCTTAGCTTGCTCTAATGTAATAGTAGCTAAAGGAGAAATACCACCAATTGCACGGTAACGCTCTGTTAAATCTTCCAGCATTTCAGGACTTGGCTTTCTTCCTCTGCGAATATGTGTATAGTAACGTTCAATATCTTCTTCTTTATATGGCGTTCCGTATGCCATTACAAGCAAACCAATTTTCTTTTTCATACAGCAATGCTCCTTTACTTCGCTAACTGCCCTTTAGAGTATTCATGAATAAATGTAGTTAAACGTTTTAATGTATCTGGATTTACTTCTGGGAATACACCGTGACCTAGGTTAAAGATATAACCCGGCTGTTTCATCCCTTGATCTAAAATACCTTTTACATGTTCTTCAATAACAGACCATGGTGCAAGTAAGAATGAAGGGTCCATATTACCTTGTACCGCCTTATGAACGCCACGTGCACGTGCTTCTTCAATCGGTAAGCGCCAGTCTAAGCCGACTACATCAAGCGGTAAGTCGTGCCACTCATTCACTAAGTGTGCAGCTCCTACGCCGTGCATAATCATCGGTACACCCATCTTACGAACTTCTGCAAAAATACGCTCCATTGCTGGTTTAATAAATACGCGATAATCTGCTACATTTACTGTTCCAACCCAAGAATCGAAAATTTGAACTGCTTTTGCTCCTGCGTTAATTTGCGCTTTTAAATATGTAATAACCATATCTGCTAGTTTATCCATTAAAGCGAACCAAGCTTTTGGCTCTGCATACATGAACGCTTTCGTATTATGGTAGTTACGAGATGGACCGCCTTCAATCATATAGCTCGCTAATGTAAATGGAGCTCCTGAAAAACCGATTAACGGTACGTCTAACATTTCTGTCGTTAATAAACGAATTGTATCTAGTATGTATGGTACGTCATCTTCTGGATTGATTTCCCCTAGTTTTTCTACGTCTTGTAAAGAACGGATTGGATTATCGATAACTGGGCCAATACCTGATTTAATTTCTACGTCCACACCAATTGCAGGTAGTGGTGACATAATATCTTTATAAAGAATTGCTGCGTCTACGTTATATTGATCAACCGGCAATTTTGTAACGTAAGCACATAACTCTGGATTGTGTGTAATTTCAAATAAAGAATACTTTTCTTTAATCTTTCTATATTCCGGCTGTGAACGACCTGCTTGACGCATATACCATGCTGGTACATAATCGGTACGTTCCCCCCTACATGCTTTTAAAAATGTCTCATTTATAGTTCTTACCAAGACCGTTGCTCCCTTCCTTACCAATGCTTCGAATACGCTCGATATTTATCTTTTTTTACTATACAGCTTGTAAAAACAAAATGCATAATATTATGTACGTTGTTCATTAAATTGACACAAACATTCTTAAAAACGCTTACTATTTTCACAACATTCTTATTATAACACAGAGAAAAACTATGGTTTAGCTACTTTTGACTTTTCTCCTTCGCGATTCGTTTGTGTGTTATATGGTACAACGTAAAAGCTCGGTTTTGAAAATATGTTAACGAACTTTTCCTCATATTCTCCAGCACCGTTTACAGTGCTAACATGCGTATGAATTCCATTCTCCACTCTATAGATTCGGTACATAATTCTGTTATCTGGAAGTGGCGTCCAGCTTAATTTTGCTTTAAATAAACCGAAAGGACTAAATGATAGTTTCATTTTTACATCTTCAATTCTTCGCAGCCGAATCGGAGCACCGATTGTTTCCACACCTTCAGGCTTCATAAACTTCTCTTTATGTTCTACATTAGCCTTCGTTAAAATTTTCTTAAATAATTTTGTCGCAGATGCACTTTCTCCTTGCAACTGATGCTCCTTATCCGTGCGGTCATAACCAATCCAAACAGCGCCTACTAAGTTCGGTGTATAGCCGACGAACCACATATCTCTTGCTCCCTTATCGTCATTTGGCAATGAAGTTGTACCTGTTTTCCCAGCTAACGCACCGCTATATACACCAACTCTCGCTGTTCCTTCCTTCACAACTCCTTCTAACATTTTCGTCATATACCATGCTGTCTGCTTCGAAAAGATTTTCGTCTCTACTTTTGGAGATTCCCCAATGACTGCACCGTGTCTGTTTAATACTTTATCAATAACGTGCGGCTCGATAATATTTCCATTTGCTAAAAATGAACGATACATTTTTACAAGATCAAATGTTGAAACACCATTTTTCAATCCGCCAAGCGCTGTACTTAAACCAGCATCTGCAATATGAACATTCCCTTTTTCTAAATATTGCTTTCCTTCTTCTACCCCTAACTCATTTAATAAAGAAACTGCCGGTACATTTGCCGACTCTAAAATCGCATCATACATCGTCATTTCTTTTGAATACTCATGATTATAATTTCGAGGTTCATACCCTTCAAAAGAATTTCTTTCATTTGTTAATAAAGAATACGGATTATACTTTTTCGTTTCTAGTGCTGGTGCATAAACGATAAGTGGTTTTAAAACAGATCCGGGCTGCCTTTTGGCAAAAACACGATTAAATCCTCTCGGGACGTACTTTCTTCCCCCAATCGCCGCTTTAATCCCTCCCGTACGATTATCCATTAATAAGAACGCACCTTGCGCCCCTTCTTCTTTCCCAGGAAAATTCCTTGCATCTTGAAACTGGTTATATGCTACCTTTTGAATCTTTTCATCCATAGGTACGACAAACGTATATCCTCCGCGAAGTACTTCTTGATGAGACAATCCGTATAAACGGGCGGCTTCATCTATGACCATATCAATATACGGCATATATGCAAGCTCATTCTCATCTAAATTTTTATATAGAGCAATTGTCTTCCCTTGATAACGAACGCTTTCTTCTGCAGTCAAATAGCCTTGTTTATGCATAAGTGACAACACTAGATCGCGGCGTTCCTTACTCTTCTCTGCAGAGTAGTACGGTGAATATCCGTTTGGTGACTTCGGAAGGCCTGCAAGCATTGCCCCTTCCTCTACTGTTAAATCCTCAACATTTTTATTAAAATACAACTTTGCTGCCGCTTGAATACCGTAAGCCCCATGACCAAAATAAATATGATTCATATACATTTCAAGAATTTGTTGCTTCGTATATTTTTGCTCTAATTGAAGAGAAATTGCGACTTCCTTCAATTTGCGCGTAAATGTTTTTTCACGAGTTAAAAAGACATTTTTAGCGAGTTGCTGCGTAATGGTACTACCGCCCTCTACCTTTTCTCCAGCTAACGTATCTTTATAAAGAGCCCGGAATATAGACGGATAATCAATTCCTTGATGCTCATAAAAACGGGAATCTTCCACCGCAACAAACGCTTGCTGCACATACTTCGGAATTTGCTCGACTGGTACGAGTTCCCTATTTTCTACGTATAATTTCGTAATTTCTTTTCCTTTCTGGTCAACAATACGTGATGAAGAGTGGAAAACGAGCTGCTTTTCATCCATCATATAGCCACCAGCTAACACGATAAGTTTATAGAGTACAATTGCTACTACAAACGTTGCGACGCCGCCTAATAAAGTCCACTTTACTTTCTTCATACATCGTCCTTCTTTCCAAATGATGGTACATTTATTATTTGAAAAAGAAGTATCTTTATGTATATAATCTTCGAAGTTTTTTAAGAGAGTTGATATAATAGAAACAAACTATTAAGGGGGCATTAAAATGAAGGCGATTATTTCATACGAAACACCTCTAGAACAATCACATTTCACTGCAAAAAATGATGAGAAAAATATGTTTTATAAAGAAAATACAGAAGAATCTGTAGAAGGCTCACTTCAGTATGACGTACTAGATGCTGTCGGTGAATTTAAAGGACAATCTGGCTATATCGTTTGTAACAACATTTCTGTCACAGACGAAGGTCGCCCAGTATTTGAAAACCGCTTTAAAAACCGCGCAGGCCTTATTGAAAACGAACCAGGATTCCAAGCGATCCGTGTTTTACGCCCATTAAGTAACGATACATATGTCATCTTAACGATGTGGGAAACAGAGCAAAACTTTAAAGACTGGACAGAATCACGTTCATTCGAAAATGCTCATAAAAAACGTCCCACACAAGCAGAAGGACAAGCTCCAGCGCATCCACATGCGGAACAGCAAAAGAGTATTTTCTCTCGTCCTTCTTTTGTGACTACTTTTGATGTGTTAGTTTAATTAAAAAGTAATACAACACTAGCAGTACGTGAAATTATATTAACGATTTTCCGAATATATCTATCACATCTTGAAATATATCAACGATTCGACTAAAGATATCCATTTAATAACAAAAAGGAAACACCATTACACACCGGTGTTTCCTTTTTCTTTGTACCAATTATATATACGAAGTGAATCTTTTTTTCTCATATGCTTTACTTCATAACCGCGCCCAGCTACCGCTACAAGAGTTGTACATAATTCATCTTTTCTTTGAAAATACGATTGATTATAACCTACTGCTTGAACATGTCTTCTTCGCATTATTCCTGTATATTTCGAAAAATTACGATATACAACCGTTAGTTGATTTTCTCTTAATTCATAACCGCCACTTTTATATCTAGCATACGCAAGTAACGAAAACACGATAAATAACGGTAAAATAACAAACAACGCAATATATTGTTTAAAATATATACTCACGCTGGCAATTAGAACTGTGAGTATGATACTTATTAACCAGCCCATAATGAAATAACGACGCAACGCTGTTTTGGGTAAGTGAACGATCTCCGCTTCGATTTCATATGGTAACTCTAAATATGTGATCAGGTGCTGTACATCTTTTTTCTTCATAAATGGATGCAACATTACTTCGTTACTTGCTGCTCCAATACTTTGAATTGCTTCCACTTCAACAGCACAATAGCCAAACGGCTGGCGAAGCATACCTTCTTTTACAGTAATCGCTTGAATGCGGTGCAATTTTAAGACAAACTCTTTCTTTTCAAATAATCCTTGAACGATACGAATCTCTTCCCCTTTTCGCTCAATTTTAAAGTTTGCATATTTCAACACATATCCAGCCGTGGAAATAATCCACGAAATTGCCATTAAAATTAATGCAATTACAATTAGTTTATAAACACCGTTTCCCATCACATACGCTTCTACTTTACTTGTGAATCCTTCAGGAAGAACAAAATCAAACTTTGTGTAAAGAAGTACTAGCCCAGAGAACACTAGTCCGAACCGACCAGATGTAATCGCTGCGGCTAAAACCTCTTTCGCTGTTAACTGATAAACCGTCTTGCTTTCTTCCTCTTCTATTTCTTCTTTTACAGTAGTTTCTTTCTTATGTAATAAAGAAATTAAATGTTTTGCCTCGTCTTCTTTAATACCAGCCAACATCACTTCTGGTTCATTACCACCACCGGCTACTTCTATATTTAACTTCATAAGTCCGAGCATTTGATAAATGATGTTAGAAGACGTACTAATATTTTGTACACGCTCTTTATTTAAATAGCTTTCCTTCTTTACAAAAACACCGTGCTTTATATGTAAAATATTATTCTCAATCCAGTACACTTTAAAATACCATTTAATTGCTGAAAAAATAGCCATGATGAATAAAACAACCAGAAGAAAAAGATAAAATAAATACCAAGGTTCCACTTGTTCATCAGGTTTAAATAAAACAAGAATAATAAGTGGCAACAAACTCGCAACCCTAATACCTAACAATATCGTGATCGGATGTTGCCTCTTATACATCCTCATCACTCACTTTCGCAAGTTCTCCAATTTGTCTTTTCAGCTGTTCTGCTTCTTCTTTCGTTAAACCTGGGATACTATGAGAAGTTGCGGCTGTTGAAATGTGTAATTCTGCTAAATTATACTTTCTCATAATCGGCCCTTGCTCAATCGTTACGTGCTGCACACGGATCATCGGAATAAGTACGCGTTTTACAACGAACATTCCCTTTTGAATCTCAATCTCTTCTTCATTTAATCTGTAACTATAATAGCGCTGACGTAAATTTGGAAACACAAAATAATCAAGTGGAATAAATATAATGGCTCCTGTTACTAATAGTCCAAACAACCAGCCCCACCAGTTAAAGTTAATCATAAAAAAGAAATACGCAATTACGACTGTTAGTATGACTGCCGCCCCAATTAAAGCGTGAATCCTCCACACTTTCAGCATATTAGAATGAATCTCCCTTTCTAACGGCTGCATCTCATCACTCCAATTCTATGAATTTATTACTTATATATTATCAAAAACAAGGTTTTATATACAATTTTGTAAATTTATAGTCAAATAAAAATAGTTGAATCAAAAGCATATTAAAAAACATACCTCAGTTTTTAAAATTACATATTATAAATATGAATTATATTGAACCAAATAAACCCTGCATGATTCATGCAAGGTTTATCGTTTTATACACAATATATTTCATTATTGTTGAGATATACTAGCATCGCTTTCAATTCGCTTTTCTTTTTGGCTCAGTTTTTTATCTTTAGATTTTTTTAATGTTAAAGTCATGCCAATAAAAATAAAAAGAATTCCTGTTATTTGCATTAAAGTTGGACGGAATCCAGTAAGTACAGTATCTAATAATATTGCCACTGCCGGATCTAAAAAAACTAATATTGAGATTGTTTTTGTAGATAAATGGCGTAAACTATCAAAAAACAGATAATACACTATACCTGTGTGAATAAAACCAGTAGCTATAATATATGTCCAATTACTTTGAGTGAGGCCACTAAAAGCATCTAAATCTATAAATGGTATTAAAAGAAATATCCCCAAGAATGTTTGTAAAAATGTCATTGCATACGCACTCATTTTGTTAATCCCTTTACCAAATAAAGTTGTAAATGCATAAAAGAGAGCTGCAAGAAATCCCCATATCATACCTGAAGACATTAATGAACCGAAAGAAAAGCTTCCATCGATACCAGCAATTAATAAAGCTCCCACAAAACACACAACTATTGAAATGATAGATATTAATGTTAATTTTTCTTTAAAGACGATACTTCCAATTAACAGTACAATTACTGGTGCAAGATGATAAACTGAGATAGCAATTGTAACTGACATATTTTCAAAGGCTTTAAATAAGAAAACCCAATTAAATACTAAGAAAAAACCACATATTAAAACTTGAATAACTTCTTTTCGTTCCCATTTATCTTGTTTATATTGCCCTGTAAGCAACCAACATACACTTAAAAATATTGTCGCAAAAATACACCTTACAAACACTAATTCAAACGAAGGTAAGTTTGTTTGAACAGAAAAAAATCCAACTGATCCAAAGATAACCATTGATGCTATCATCTTTAAGGCCGGTACCGTTTTCTCTTGCTTAAAACTTTTTTGAAGCAAATTAATTCCCCTCCAATAAAAACTCGGTTTATAGTGAGAAAAACACCAGCCTAAAAAAGGACAGGTGCTTTTCCTCAAAAACACTCAATTACAAATTTTTCCCTGCAGTCCAACCACCATCAATTACAAAATTAGAACCAGTAATAAAGCGGGCCTGATCAGAAATCAAGTAATCAATACATGAAACAATATCCTGCGGCAACCCCCAAGTATCTAAAGATTGATTACTTTTTATCATAGACATCAAGGCTTTATTACTAAAGTATTCTTCTGTAAGTTCAGTTCTAATAACACCGGGAGAAATGCTATTTACTCTTATATTTTGCTTCCCAAATTCCATAGCCATCTGTTTAGTCAATCCGATTAAGGCATGCTTTGATGCCACATAAGCAGCTCGCTCTGGTTCAGCCATTAATCCAGAAACCGATGCTATATTCACAATACAACCTTTTATTTTCGATTCACACCATCGCTTAGCTACTTCCCTAGAAAGGATAAATGGGGCTACTAAATTTACATCAATTACTTTTTTAAACATATCATCGGATAAATGTAAAACAGGTGTTATCTCTCGAATACCAGCTGCATTTATTAATATATCAGGAGAAAGCTTTTCTAAATCTAATTGAGTAAAAAGATTATGAATCGCTTCGCTATTACTTAAATCAATTTGCACTACTTTCAAAGGCATATCTGTTTTCATATAATCTATTAAGTTATTATTATTAATATCAAGAGCTATTACATGAAATGATTTTTCTAAAAAGTATTTTATACAAGCATGACCTATACCGCTATTGGCTCCAGAAATCATAATTATTTTATTCTCTCTCATTTTGTCTCCTTATAAGAAAATGTTACTAATAAAATATCACGAAAAGCCTCCGTACTACATTCTGTTCCAAGTGGCGTTACGGCATGGAAGACCTTTTGTCCAAATACTAAAGTTTCTAACGGCTCCTTCAAACTTATAAACTGATTAATTTCCCGAGGAGAATTAGCTATTAAATTATCTCCACCAATAGCTGTATTACTTAAATTCATAAGGTGTAAAAACACTACTGGTTCATCATCTTTATGTAACCAAATAGGTGAACTAAAAGATGGTCTTTCTTTAGTAGCTTTATATCTTACTTGATGTAAACCTATAATTAAGTCTTTACTTGTATCTATTATATTTGTTTTAAATGCAAATTCAGTATCGAAACGCACCATATTTTGAATTAAAGGATTATATAAAAAGCTATCATTTATGCTATTAAACTGTCTAACTTTCCCGCCATCATCATAGTTATATTCTTTAGATTGGAAGTAATCATTACTATTATCTAAAATATAATCTGGTGAATCAACATACTTTATATACCTTGAATAAGATCTAGCACGGCATTCACCGTACGCATCATCTTCCAAATTATAATAATCTAACTGTGCTTGTGTTAATAAGCGATGATTCTCTTCCTCTTGTAAAAAGATTTCATTTGAGATTTCAAGGAATCCTTTAGATTCAAATTCATGTACCTTTTCTTCTATGCTAAATCCACTCATTTTACTAAGAACAAACGTCATTATAAAAACCTCCACACTATTGTATTTTTCTATCTCACCCTATGTTAGAAATGCAATAAGTAACCGAGATTCTTGCTTAATAAAATTAAAAATTATGATATTCAATTAATACACCAAATGAAATATATGTAATCCATTAACACTATCTCTTAAGCAATATTATATATCCTTTTGGATATATTTTCTAATTATCTGAAGATTTATCAACATTAGTCTTAATATTCAAAATTAAAGAAATGGATTTTTCAGAAAGATAAAACTGCGAGTATTGCAATTATTTATGTATATAATTTTTTTAAAAATTATATTTTAAATATAGCTAGTTTTTTATAAATTTTTTGATATAATTACATACGGGAAAAGGGAAGAATTTTGTCTTCCCTTGTGTTTTTATTTGCATCTAGTACTTTTGCTAGATGCTTTTTTTTATGCTAAAAAAGGTATCCTCAAATACTTTGAGGATACCTTTTCCATCAATTTAGTGCAGTTCAATAATTGTACCATCTTCGAATACTTTGAATACTCCAGTAAATCCTGGTCCAGCTGCGCCTTCTATTTTATATGTCGTACGCACTCTAATTTGATAATATTTCTTTCCATTCTCTACTTGCGTATTCTCTAGCGTGTAATCATAGTCTTCTTTATATTCATTTTTAATATATTCTTTAGCTTTCTCAAAAGTAAATGCATTTTGATTTTTTTCTGCCTCTACCTTCTGATTCTTTTCTGTCTCAGTTTTTTGGTTCTTTTCAGTCGCTACCTTTTGATTTTTTTCTGTCTCTGCTTTTTGATTCTTTTCAGTCGCTACCTTTTGATTTTTTTCTGTCTCTGCTTTTTGATTCTTTTCTGTTGCTACCTTTTGAGTCGTTACTGCAGTGTTTTTTTGTGCCTTCGCTGGTGCTTCACTTTTTGCATTTTTTTCTTCTTCATTAATTTTAGTAACTAATCCTACCGCTTTTTTATTATATTCTTCAAGTTTCTTGTTATCTTTTGTTTCTGCAACTAGCTTATTTAATATATCTTTTGCTTCTGCATAATTTTTCTTACTTATTAACTCTTCACTTTTCGTCAGTTGCTCGCTATACTTCTTTTTTTGTTCTAAGATGGCTAGTAATGCTGTTCGTTCTTCCTTTGCTTGTTTTATAAGCGTAGTATTTCCATTCTTCATGTTCTCTACTTTTTCAAATGACTTGATTGATTCTTCTATCTTTGTTTCTTCTTTTAACTTTACAGCTTCAATCATTGCTTTCGTTTGTTCTACTAGAACTTTTGCATCTGAATCATCTTTTTTCTCATCTAGCGCTTGTTCAAATGATGATAAGGCATTTTTATATTCTTTATTTGTTAACGCGGTCTTTCCTTCATCCATTGCTTTTTCAAAATTACCATTACTACATCCAGCTAACATTAAAAACGTAAGTCCAATTACCATTAATAACTTTTTCATTTTCTCTCCTCCTATATATCCCTAAAACAATAACAGCATATGTATAAAAGTCTGTGTAGTAATTACACTGAAAGTAAATATGTACTACGTTGTGTGTGGGAAAGGAAGTACATTTCATTTACTATCATTACTTAAAACCCCTAAATAGTTGGTTTCTTCTTCTTGTAAGACAGAAAGGATTTTTAATAATGTGCGTAAAGATCTCACCAGGCCCTTTACTACACACACTCTTATACACATAGAAAAACTATTTTTAGGTTGCTATTTTTTTAACTTTACATATTCTCGATTGATCGGATACGAACCTCATTTTGTAACATAACGAAAGACAAAAGAAAACAAACTGTAACATACGTTATCGTTAGTGATCTTTCTGTAACACAAATGTAACATAATGTTTTTGAACATACAATAGTTTTTTTTACATTATTTTCCCCTATCTACATTTTAAGGTGCTACTACAGTGCTAAAACGATTTTCATCTCTCACCTGCTATTGGACTATCATCCTTTGAGTACTTTAGGAAATAGACTTCTTTCCTAAAGTACTCAAATTAATTACAAAGATAACTCTTTTTTCATCCAAACATTAAGAAGGCCTTTAATCTTTTACTTTCACATTAAATATATATAACTAACTTTTTTGATATAGCCACATTAAGAAAATAGGGTAAACTTTGTATTCCTTTTTGTTTTTATTTGTATCGAGTTCTTTTGCTAAATACCTTTTTTATGTCAAATAAAAAAGGTATCCTCAAATACTTTGAGGATACCTTTTCACCTTTATTATCTCTGCTGTTTTCTACCTAATACGAGTAACCCAAAACTCATCATTACAAGAAGTGCTCCCATATATGGTTCCACAGGCATTTTCTGCCCTGTCTTCGGTAATTCTTTTTCAGACTTTTCTGGATTTGGTGTTCCAGGTTTCTCTGGATCTGGTGTTCCAGGCTTTTCTGGATTCGGTGTTCCAGGCTTTTCTGGATTCGGTGTTCCAGGTTTCTCTGGATCTGGTGTTCCAGGCTTTTCTGGATTCGGTGTTCCAGGCTTTTCTGGATCTGGTGTTCCAGGTTTCTCCGGATCTGGTGTTCCAGGCTTTTCTGGATCTGGTGTTTCTGGACCTGGTGGTGCTAAATGATTCAATTTGTTTAATACTTCTAATTGAACTGCATTTATCATTCCATTTGTAATTTCAAATGGAATTGGATTAGTTAATTTTTCATATCCTTTTGGTGCTTCTACTTCTACTAGTGTGTAGTTACCTACAGATAGATCTGCGATTTTTGCCTTTCCATCTTTATCTGTTGTTACTTTCACTACTACTTTTCCCTTGTCATCATGAACTTCAAACACAGCTCCTGATAAGACTTCCTTGCTTTCAGCGGCCATTTTTGTAATCTCCACTGAACCTTTGTCTAACTTTTCATTCTCTACTTTCAATGATAAGACTTTTGTCATACCTTTTTTAATTTCGAATGATACTGGTTCCGTTAACTTCTTGTAACCTGGTAAGCTCTTCGTCTCTACTAATTTGTATTTTCCTACTGATAGATCTGAAACTTTTGCCTTTCCTTCTTTATCTGTCGTTACTTCTGTTACTACTTTGCCTTGCTCATCTTGTACTTCGAAGACTACGCCTTCTAATACTTTTTGGCTATCTTTATCTACTTTTGTTACTTCTACATTTCCCTTGTCTAACATTTCATTTTCTACTGTTAAAGCAAGAGATTTTGTCATGCCTTTTTCAATTTGGAAAGTAATCGGATCTACCAATTGCTTATATCCTTTTGGTGCTTTTACTTCTACTAACTTGTATGTTCCAACTGATAAATTAGTAACTTGTGCTTGTCCTTTTTTATCTGTCGTTATTTTAGCGACTACTTGTCCTGCTGCATCTTGAATTTCAAAGACTGCATCAGCTAAAGCATCTTTATTTTCTTTATCTACTTTTGTAATTTCTATATTTCCTGTATCCACTAATTCATTTTCTACAGTCAATTGTAATGCTGTAACTCTACCTTTTTCAATTTCGAATGAAACTGGCTTTTCTAGTGGCTTGTATCCTGTCGGTGTTTCTACTTCTACTAACTCATACTTTCCAATAGATAAATCTGAAACGTTTGCTTTTCCTTCTTTATCCGTTGTTACTTTTGCAACTACTTTTCCTTTTGAGTCACGTACTTCAAATACAACATTTTCTAATGGTGCTTTACTGTCTTTATCTATTTTTGTAATTTCTACATTCCCCGTATCTACCATTTCATTTTCTACAGTGAACGTTAAAGATTTTGTCATACCTTTTTTAATTTCAAATGGTACAGGCTTTTCTAATTTTTTGTATCCTGGTAAACTCTCTACTTCTACTAACTTGTACTTTCCTACTGATAAATCTGCAACTGTTGCTTTTCCAGCTTTATCTGTCGTTACTTTCGTTACCACCTTGCCTTTGTCGTCTTGAACTTCAAAGACTACACCTGCTAAAGGTGCCTTATTATCTTTATCTATTTTTGTAATTTCTACATTTCCCGTATCTACCATTTCATTTTCTATTTTTAATGATAGAACTTCTGTCATGCCTTTTTTGATTTCGAATGATACTGGCTCTGTTAATTTTTTGTAGCCTGGTAAGCTTTCTTTCTCTACTAATTTGTACTTTCCTACAGATAAGTCTGAGATTTTTGCTTTACCATTTTTATCTGTTTTTACTTCCGTTACTACTTTGCCTTGCTCATCTTGTACTTCGAAGACTACGCCTTCTAATACTTTTTGACTATCTTTATCTACTTTTGTAATTTCTACTGAACCTTTGTCTAACTGTTCATTCTCTACTTTTAATGATAAGACTTCTGTCATACCCTTTTTAATTTCGAATGATACTGGCTCTGTTAATTTTTTGTAGCCTGGTAAATTCTCTACTTCTACTAGTTTGTAACTTCCTACAGATAGATCTGAAATTGTTGCTTTTCCTTCTTTATCTGTTGTTACTTTCGTTACTACTTTGCCTTTTTCATCTTGCACTTCGAATGTTACGCCTTCTAATGCCTTCTGGCTGTCTTTGTCCACTTTTGTAATTTCTACTGAACCTTTATCTAACTGTTCATTCTCTACTTTTAGTGATAAGACTTCTGTCATGCCTTTTTTAATTTCAAACGATACTGGTTTTGCTAATTTTTTATATCCTGGTAAGCTTTCTACCTCTACTAGCTTATATTTCCCTACTGATAAATCGGAAACGTTTGCTTTTCCTTCTTTATCTGTCGTTACTTTTGTTACTACTTTATCTTTTTCATCTTGCACTTCGAATGTTACGCCCGCTAATACTGCGCCACTTTCTTTGTCTACTTTTGTAATCGCTACTGAACCTTTATCTAACAGCTCGTTCTCTACTTTCAATGATAAAACTTTCGTCATACCTTTTTTGATTTCGAATGATACTGGTTCCGTTAATTTTTTATAACCTGGTAAGCTCTTCGTCTCTACTAATTTGTATTTTCCTACTGATAGATCTGAAACGTTTGCTTTTCCATCTTTATCTGTCGTTACTTCGGTTACTACTTTGCCTTTGTCGTCTTGAACTTCGAAGACTACGCCTTCTAATACTTTTTGACTATCTTTATCTACTTTTGTTACTTCCACATTTCCCTTGTCTAACATTTCGTTTTCTACTGTTAAAGCAAGAGATTTTGTCATGCCTTTTTCAATTTGGAAAATAATCGGATCTACTAATTGTTTATACCCTTTTGGTGCCTTTACTTCTACTAACTTGTATGTGCCGACTGATAAATTAGTAACTTGTGCTTGTCCTTTTTTATCTGTCGTTATTTTAGCGACTACTTGTCCTGCTGCATCTTGAATCTCAAATACTGCATCAGCTAAAGCATCTTTATTTTCTTTATCTACTTTTGTAATTTCTACATTTCCTGTATCCACTAATTCATTTTCTACTGTTAGCTTTAGCGCTGTTACTCTACCCTTTTCAATTTCGAATGAAACTGGCTTTTCTAGTGGTTTGTATCCTGCCGGTGTTTCTACTTCCACCAACTCATACTTTCCAATAGATAAATCTGAAACGTTTGCTTTTCCTTCTTTATCCGTCGTTACTTTCGCAACTACTTTTCCTTTTGAATCACGTACTTCAAATACAACATTTTCTAATGGAGCTTTACTATCTTTATCTATTTTTGTTATCTCTACATTCCCTGTATTCACCATTTCATTTTCTACTTTTAATGATAGAACCTCGGTCATGCCTTTTTTGATTTCAAATGATACTGGTTTTTCTAGTTTTTTATAACCAGGCAAACTTTCTACCTCTACTAATTCATACTTTCCTACAGGTAAATCTGAAACATTTGCTTTTCCATCTTTATCTGTCGTTACTTTTGTAACTTCATTACCCTTTTCATCTTGGATGATGAATATTACTCCCGCTAACGGTGCTTTATTATCTTTATCTATCTTTGTTATCTCTACATTTCCCGTATCTACCATTTCATTTTCTATTTTTAATGATAGAACTTCAGTCATGCCTTTTTTGATTTCAAATAATACTGGTTCTGTTAGTTTCTTATAGCCTGGTAAACTTTCTTTCTCTACTAATTTGTACTTTCCTACTGATAGATCTGAGATTTTTGCTTTACCATCTTTATCTGTTTTTACTTCCTTTACTACTGTTCCAGCTTCATCTTGCACTTCAAAGACTACGCCTTTTAATGCTTTTTTGTTGTCTTTATCTACTTTTGTAATTTCTACTGAACCTTTATCTAACTGTTCATTTTCTACTTTCAATGATAAGACTTCTGTCATACCCTTTTTAATTTCGAATGATACTGGCTCTGTTAGCTTTTTGTAGCCTGGTAAACTTTTCGTCTCTACTAATTTGTACTTTCCTACTGATAAATCTGAGATTTTTGCTTTACCATCTTTATCTGTTTTTACTTCTGTTACTACTTTTCCTTGCTCATCTTGCACTTCGAAGACTACGCCTTCTAATACTTTTTGACTATCTTTATCTATTTTTGTAATTTCTACTGAGCCTTTGTCTAACTGCTCATTTTCTACTTTTATTACTAAAGCTTTTGTCATACCTTTTGTAATTTCAAATGGTACTGGTTCTGCTAGATTTTTGTAACCTGGTAAGCTTTTCGTCTCTACTAATTTGTACTTTCCTACTGATAGATCTGAAACGTTTGCTTTTCCTTCTTTATCTGTTACTACTTTTCTTACTACGCCATCTTTCTCATATTGGACTTCAAATTCGACACCGGCTAATACTGCCCCGTTTTCTTTGTCCACTTTTGTAATTTCTATATTACCTTTGTCTACCATTGCATTTTCCACTTGTATTGGGAATATGCCGTCCCCTGTTACATTTACTTCGAACTCTGTTTCTTTTAATTGGTAGCCTTCAGGTGCTTTTGTTTCTTTTAAAATATATTTTCCTGGTGCTAACGGTTTAGAGATTGCCTTACCATCTTTATCTGTAACAATATGTTCGACTACTACACCGTCTTTTACTATATCAAACTCTGCATTTGCTAATGGTTTCTCACCATTTTCCGAATCAATTTTCTTTACTTCAATTTGACCCTTTTGCATAGTATTTTTAATTTCAATTGTTTTTGTTTCTCCAGCTTGAAGTGTAACCTCTACTGGACTTGTTAATTTTTGATATCCTTCTGGTGCTACTGTTTCATATACTTTATACGTCCCAGGAGCTAAAGTTTGAGGTACTGAAAAACCTTTTTCGTCCGTTTTCAGTTTTGCAACAACTTCATTTGCACTATTTCGGACTTCAAATTCGGCAGCTTTTAACCCTTTGTTCGGATTCTCAGAATCTATTTTATGAAGCGATACTGTACCATCTTTTGGAGCTTCAGGCGGCGTAATAGTTACTTCTTTTGATGTTAAAGTTTTATCATCAAAATGTAATTCCGCTTTATTAGGAATCTTCTTATCTACGTAAGAAGATAAGTCTGCATTATTTTTGATTTTCGCCTTGATACTGAGATTAATTATCTGGTCTTCATACGACTTATAGTCAAAACTCTCACCAAACGTAAATGTTACTTCACTTCTTTGTTTATCTATATTTAACGTTCCTTTAGAAGTAATATCTTGGCCATTTTGATCATACACTTTTGCCTCTAATACTTCTAAAACATCTTCTAAATCATCACTAATTACCATAGATGTGTATTTAGGAGGATCGTTCGGTATGTGTGTACCAACTTGGTATTGAATAACTTGATCCATTTTTGTTAACTGCTCATTCTCTACAAGCTTGCCATTCTCATCAACTATATTTTTTTCAATGCTAGGTGGATTATTGTCACCTGAACCGGATCCTCCCCCACCACTTACAAATACTTGTCCTACTTTTTCTTCAGTTTTAATATTTTTACCTTCTAATTTCACAGTATTTTTATGAGGCTTCGCAGCAGGATTTGTAACCTTTGTTTTATATCTTAAAATATAGCCTTTTGAACTGTCTGGAAACTCAATTGTAAATCCAGCCTTTGTTGCATTAATTTTAATGTTAGATAAATCTGCTGGCTTAATATTTGTTGGTGCATAACCATCTTCAAATACAGCCTCTTCTAATACTACGCTGTCTGTAATTAACTCATGTCCAGGTCCTAATGTATCTGTTAATTTAAGATCTTGCATTTCTGTTCCAGTTGCATTTACATATACAAGCCAATCAGCAATCGAAGGATCTTCTTGATTATAAGAACCCCATTTCAATAGATTATCTGTATTGGGCTGTGGCTTCGGTCTCTCTGTCGTATTACTTACATTTACTTCTTTATTAACGATTTGACCATCAACGTTAAATTCTAATGGAATTTCTTTAACACCATCATATGCTTCTAAACCAAAGTAGAATTCTACGAATAAAGAACCTTTAATGTTATTCTTTCCTTCTACGTAATCACCCATAGTACACGTTAATAGACCCTTTTTCATCTCACATGTACCAACTGTTTTTCCTTCAGCATCTTTTAAAGGAAAACTCATATTCATAAGGTCTTTTCGAAACTCTTTTGGCATATCAATTGTGAATTGATCTCCACTTTTTATTCTTTCTTTAGCTGACCACTTCACTTCTACTTTCATACCATCTGAGGCTTGATACGGTTCAGATGTCGTGCCATCAGTACGGGAAATATTAATTTCGTCCACTGGACTTTTCATCACAGCAGCTTGAATAACTGGAGCCCACACATTCAGCACTGAAAATAATACTAGAAAAACTAATGAAACCATTGAAATATGCCTTTTAGTACTTTTCATTTGCATAGTTCCCTCCTATTTTTTATATTTATATAACAAAAAAAGACCGTCCGGTTGCATCAAAAATGTGCAACCAGACGATCTTAGTAACCAATATGTATTACCGTAGACTCTAAGCTTTGCGGCCTATCCTTTCGAATAGTGTGCTAAAAATATCTTTTATTCTTTTTTTGTTTCATTTTCCTCTTAAACCAAATATTACTATACCGTCTGGACGGTTATAATTCAATACTCTATAAAATTGTTCTATTTTTCTAATAAAAAAAACAATTCACCACTACATTAAATAAGTAATGGTGAATTGTTTTCGCATTATATAGTTCGTATATTCTATTTATATGAATTACTAATAAGAGCTTGAATCACTTTTTCTCTTAACTCGGGGCTTAGTCTGCCAACCCCTAAATATTCCGAATACCATAATCCATCTGCTGCTAATCTAATAATTGTTGCACAAACTGAATCTATCTCATCGTTTTCTATATTCTTTTGCAGTTGCTGAAATGATTGTTGTAATGGCTCAAGTAATTCAGGTTTTAACATGAATGCTGCCATCATACTACTAGACAACTCTTCTGTTCTTCTCTCATTACTTAATCTTTCCTCTACAAAAGAGCGAACCCATCTCCCTTTCCTCTCTGAGTCTTCCGCTACTTTATTGTAAATAGCGCCCTCATTATCCTCTATCCCTCTGACTATCATACCTTCTATTAAAGCTTCTTTATTTGCAAAGTGATACAATAATCCACCTTTACTTACACCCGCCTCTTTTGCCACTGCTTCTAAGGTTAATTTAGCAACCCCTTTACATTGCACAATTTGAGAAGCGGCCGCCAAAATCTTTTGCCGCGTTATGCTGATACTCATTCCTTTTTAAAACCCCATTTCTACTAAATTTATATAAATACGAATCTTATTTTTAATATTGTTGATTACTACTAAGTATTTTCTTTATACAACAAAAGCTGCATTACCTTTGAATTTTTAGTTACTTATTCTATTAAAAATTTCCATATCATTCAATATGATAACATCAAATACATAACATTGACTATACATCTATACTTTTATATTCATCGAAAATATATCCATAAACACGAAATGTATAAAAATTGATTATCCTTATACATCTAATCTATAATTTAAAGAGGTTTATATTTTCATAAAAATAAAGTGAAATTTTATAAGGATGATTCCATTGAAAAAATTTTCTATTAGTTATTTAATATGCTTACTGTTTTTTCTATCATTGTGAATGTTTTACAGTATACAAGCGTTCCAAATTATGCGGATTCATGGGGGCCGATTTGGGTATCTATTATTATGCTTTCAATTCTTGGAAGTATTCCTGTTCTTATCGCTTGTTTAATAGGCGAATTTTGTTATAGAAAAATAAAAGGAAGTCACGAATTAAAAATCGGTATTCCTTTATTTATAGTGTTAGGTATTTCCTACAATCATTTCTTCTTTATGTTGTTTAACGACCGATATTTTCTATCCTTTAATTTAGAAGCCTTTTTGGAAACAGGCCTACCTATTACGTTATCATCTTTATTATTTTACCTTATAAGACGCCGTTAATTCTTTCATCATTACATAAAAAAATGTTATTACTCTTGTTACATCGAGTAATAACATTTTTATTTAAATCTATTTAACTAATTTGCTTCCAACTAGTATCCTTCACATCTTCGCTAGTCGGCTTTCTAACTGATTTCACAAAACATTCCTCGCAAGCACCAAATGCAATGAAGTTTTTCTGTGCTTGTCTTAACGAGACTTCATTTGCCCCGCCTTCAAAGTCAGGATCGTTAAACTGTACCTCATCATCTTCCCAGTAACATATATTACAAATTTCATATGTACCTGGTGGTTCTTCTTCTATTGTTCTATACCCGCAGCACGGACATGTATATTTCATTCTGTTACTCCATTATTCATTTCTTTTTTCTCCCATATATTCCGGCCCATAAAGAATGTAACAGCGCAAATCATAGTTATTACCATGAAAGTAGTATTAGAATCCTCATATGTAGTTGGAATTCCAACCGTTACAGAAACAATACTCAAAGCTAAAAGTAAATATAATAATAAAGATAGAATATAGCTTAGTTTAAATCGTAAAATGATACCTCTAAACAATAGCTCACCAAATAGACAGCCACCTAAAATGATAGGTACTCCGAAATATAATGTAAGGACTCCCATTTGCGCAGTAGATTGAATTATCTTACCGATTATGTTCGGCGAAACCAGCTCACTATTGTTTCCCATCCTATCATATAAATCAAGTGCCGTTACTGAAATAAAGAAACTTAATATAGAAAACGAATACGGTATTAAAAATTTGCTCACTCTCATTCACCTCACTTTTTTTGTTTCACATATATTATTCATTACTTTCACCAAAAAAAAAATAGCCCTCTATGCTAAAACATAGAGGGCATAATTTTTATATAAAAACCTATACCTTATCCTGAAATCCCCCCTAAACAGAACATCTAAACTATCTGTGCCCTATATTCTTTAGGGGATAAGTGGTTATTAGAAAGTAGTGCCTTCTTTTTTATAATATTCTTTTGAAACCTCTTCATAAAATGCGGCTGATGTCGCGTAGAAATACGGTGCTAACCATAAGAAACCGATTCCTATAGTAAGAATACTTAATATGAACCAGCCTAAGAAACTTAAGCATAGTAAAAAGTAATCCATTTTATGTCCATTCATCATATGACGACTCTCAGTAATCGCTTGATTCGCTGTATATTCTGGATGATCATTCAAAATGAAATATGTCATAGAATAAGAAAATGATTTAATAATACCTGGAATAATAAGAAGTAATGTCCATAGAGTCAAGTATACATACATTAGTAAATATGTTAAAAACGACTTCATCAACTTACTTCCATCGCTAAACCATCTAAATATATGACCAATGCGAGCATCAGTCCCACGAATTGCATTTAAAACAAGATAATAGGCACCTATTGTTAATGGACCAATAACAAGCATTACTATAATACTTACTGTAAGTGAATCACTTGCCTCTTCCCAACCCCAAAATATCGAGAAAATACCTGTTGTTAGCATTTCAACAGCTCCAATAAGGATTCCAATTAATAAGGTTGCCCCTACCGCTAATCCCCATCTTCCTTTTAATGCATCAAGTGCTTCTCTTTTCAACTGACTTATCATATATAACCTCCTAATACTATTTGTATTTTAGTATACCATTTATATCAAAAATTCCACATATTTTCCTAAAACAGAAGCATATTACCTTTTTTCATACGTATTGATACATGTGTGCTGTAGTTGTACTAATATATGGATTAAACGACTCTTTTCCCCATAACAAAAAAGCTTGCCCTTCAGAATAGGCAAGCTTTCTCAAATTATTCCTCACTCATTCTCTTCTTATACCAATCCTGCATTCTCTCCGCGTCTTCTACTCTCGTATGCTCTATTTTATAACTAGATGATGCACTAGAAAACTTATACGTACATAAATCCGCTCGGCGCTGGAAATATGATTGTGTCTTCTCCATTGATTGGACATGTCTTCTTCTAATAAGTCCTGTATATTTTCCGACGCTACGATAGACAAGTGTAATTTGTTCTCCGTTAACACTGTAACCATTTGTTTTAAATGTTGCGTATCCAAGTGTAAAGATAAGGATTGCGAGCGGAATTAATGCCCACATGATGAAGTGCTTTTCAGAGTATATACTTATTCCAAAAAGCGGGATTGCTAGCATTGCGAAGAAAATGAAACTATCAATGAGATAGCGGCGTAATGCTGCTTTTGGTAATGCAATAATGTTTGCATTCAGTTCGTATGGTAATTGTAAATGGGCGAGTAACTGTTGTACTCGATTTTTTCGAATGATTGGGTGCAGTGTAACCTTTTCTTTTTCGTCACCCATTCCTTTACTTTGAATGACTTCTACTTGCACAGCACAATAACCGAATGGTTGGCGTAAAATACTTTCTTTTATCGTAATACCTTGAATACGATGCAATTTTAGTACGAGCTCTTTTTTCTCAAGTAATCCTTGCGAAATGCGGACTTCGTCATTTCTTCGATTCACTGTGAAATCGCCATGTTTTAACGCGTAACCGATTGTAGATATAATCCAAGAAAGAACGAGTAACATGGCTACCATGAAAATCCAGCCATATATATCATGTTCCATTACATACGACTTTACGCCATTCTCTATCCATTTCGGAATGTACTCATCTACTTGGTGATAGACGAAAAAGATTAAAGAGAATAATAGTCCAAATTGACCAGATGTAACAGATGCTAATAAAATCTCTTTCCAAGTTAATTTATATTCTGTCGCTTGTTTTTCTTCTGTAACAATTTCTTTTTCTACTACATTTTCTGTTGCTTCGTCTAACGTTCCTTCTGCTTTCACTTCTGGAGTTGGCTCATTTAGCAAAGTAATAAGCTCCGCCGCTTCTTCTGCCGTAATACCAGCTAAGCTAACTTCTGCTTCATCGCCCCCACCAGCTGTTTCGATTTGAATTTTCTTTAAACCGAGCATTTGATAGAGCACGTTAGAACTTGTATTAATCGTTTGAACACGTTCTTTATTTAAGTAGCTCTCCTTTTTCACGAAGAGACCTTTTTTCACATGTAATACGTTATTTTCAACCCAATATGTTGTGTAATACCATTTTTCAAATGCTGAAAAAACGGTGAGTAAACCAAATGCTGCGGGAATTAAATACCAAAACGGGAATTTTCCGTTTAAGCTAAACATGAAAATAATGAGTGGTATAAAATCTGTTATTTTTAATTCTAATAACATCGTGATTGGATGCTGCCTCTTATACATCCTCATCACTCACTTTCGCTAATTCTGCGATTTTCGTTTTCAACATTTCTGCTTCATACATCGTTAAGCCTGGGATGCTATGAGAAGTTGCTGCTGTTGAAATGTGTAATTCTGCTAAGCAATATTTTCTCATAATTGGTCCTTGTTCAATCGTTACGTGCTGCACACGAATCATCGGTACTAATACGCGCTTTACGACAAAAAGACCATGCTGAATTTCAAGCTCTTCTTCATTTAGTTGGTAGCTGTAATAACGTTGACGTAGTTTCGGGAATAAGAAGTACGAAAATGGTGCGAACACAACTGTTAGCCCAATCATTACATACAAAATCCACGCCCACCAATCAAACTTTATCATGAGGAAAAGGTAAGCTAAAATGACGAGTATACCAATCCCTTCTTCAATTACAGCACGAACTTTCCACACCTTGACCATGTTAGGGTGAATTTCATTTTTCAATGGATCCATGTAACCACTCCAAATCTAGTAATCTAATATATGAATACTCCCAATCTATATTTTACATAACTTTACAGAAAATTGAAATTTAATCTTCTTTCTTCTCCGGAATAAAATATCCGAACCAAAGTAACCAAATGAAACCGATTAACTTTAGCCAACTTCCATCCGCTTGAAAAGCTTCAATCATACCTGGTATTTTATAAATCCCAATAAATCCAAGAAAACCGAGCCACCAGTTTTTTTGCATTTTCATCTTTACTCCTCCTTCATGACGTTTTTCACATTTCGAATCCAAATTTCTTTATACTTTAAATGGAATCCCATGAGCATATAGTTGCTCATATTATCGATCACAAGCGCTAGCGTATGAGCATTTTCTTCCGTTTCATGTTGTGACACAACGCCCAGTCTCGCGCCTTTCTTCAATAAATCGTGGAAACCATGTAAGAAATCCTCTTGTATTTCAAATAAACGTTTCTGGTACTTTTCATTTCGCGATGCAGTTACGATAAATTCATTGATAACGCGTAGTATTCCTTCTTGCCCTTCATACTCAGAGAGCATATGTAAACCATCTGCGATTAGCTTTTCGGCAAAGTTTTCTTTCGTATACTGCTCTTTATCGAAGTAATTTGCAAAATGATAATCAGAAAAAATCTCTTCAAATAAAAAATCAACTAACGCTTCTTTAGAAGAAAAATGATAGTAAATAGCCGGTTTTGAAATACCTACCTCTTTCGCAATCATGGAAAGACTCATCTTCTCAATGCCGTGTTCTGCCATAAGTTTAAATGATGCCTCTACAATGTTCTGCGATGTTTGTAAATTCTTCGTCATACTGTACCTCACTTATTTTTACTTACCGGTCGGTAAGTAAATTGTAAAATAAAAAATTATCGTTTGCAAGTTTGATTCAAAACTATATATTACTTTTTCAATCTATATTATGAATCTGGATCATATTCCTTAATAATTACTACAATAATCTTTAATCCAGTTAAATCACAAAAAGCACCGTTGTGAGTGCTTCTTGTAATCTAATATTTAGGCCCCATGTAATCATAACTTTGATCTAGCGCTTTTAATAAATCAATCGCACCCTTTAACTCTCTTTTATCAGACTCTAATTCTTCCATTCTTCTTTCAATATCTTTTTTAAAAGATTCTAAATCGCTAATGGCTTTTTTCCCTACTCCAAGTTGAGACCAGCTTGATAAGAGTAAATCATGTACAGTACTTACCACTCTTTTATTATGGTTTAAATCTTGAATCATATGGTCAAATTGTTGTAAAGCTTGGCTCAATACTTCTTCATTTAAGTAAATTCTCGGCATCTTAATCTTCTCCCTTAATATTGTTGATCCGTCTTCTTATAATCATCGGCTTTCTTCTCAATAAAATCTGAAATTTCCGTTGCTGTTCGTATGTACCAAAAACTTAAATGCTCTACATGTGCACGTATATTATTTACTTTAGCTTCTACCCGTCTACTTTCAGCCGTTTCTAATAATGTCATCATATTAGAAATTAACCTCGGTACTCTATCTTGAAATTCTTGCGCGTTTCGCTTCATATCTCTTACAGCTTGTTCTAAATTCTCTACCACTACACGAATCTCTCCCCCGCCTAATAACGCGCCTGGTGAATCATAAACTCTTTCATTCGTGTCTACATTTAACAAGTATTTATTTGATAAAGACCCATTCTCTCCAAATTGGAAGTTTTGATCTGTTTGATAATGATAACCAGGGCCACTTATCGAATTTAAAAATCGAGTAACATCCATCCCAAGCTTTTGCTGTAATGATAGCTTTGACATTTCTTCTTTCGAAATTGGTGGGGTTACCGCATAAGTAGAGCCTATATGACTTTCATATGCACCAAATGGTCCATAGCCAATTGAATCATTTCCGTGAACAACACTTACAATTCTATTATTAAACTCACCATTATTTGCTCTTTCTTGTAAATCAGGCGGTAACAAATGTTTTGCACTCGGCGCATTCCATGACATACATCTTACATTATCATTAGATGCCGCTGCATACTCCGCTAAAGCTCCCCCTAACGAATGACCCGTCGTATATATCTCTACATCATCCCTGTCCTTGTATGTATCCGTTACTTGTTTCATGACCCTTTCAGCTTGTTCGAATTGATTATGTGTTTCCCAGCGCTGATTCTCTTCATTCCAATATTTCTTTGAACCTTCATTCTCAGTCCCTGCTACAGGAGGTGCTGCTGGTTCATGAACACCTTCTCGTAATACAAAATGATTAGTATCTGTTTTTAAATCCTTCATACCTTCCCCTGGCTTCATCGGAATGCCTAAAGAGTTTTTCTCTATAATTTTATCCCCTTCTGTTCCTCGGAAAGCTACCATAACTTGCTTTTTCCCATCGACATCTCGTTCAAAGGCTACTGCATCCATTCCGGTTTGTTTGTCGTGGAATGTTTCACGGACCTTCCATGTTTGTAAAGTATCATCATTCGCATTATTCACTGTAATTTCATTTCTTAACTCTTTATCTGATTTATACGCATCTTTAGCCATTCGATAAAAGCTTAAATCTAACACTTCTTGTGTATTTTTGCTATCCAAAGTATTCCCTCCTCGGGATATTTAGTATATTCTAAATTATAGAACAACATTAACGGAGGGTAAACATGAGAATTAAAATCCGAAAATTTACCTTTTTTGTCTTTTTTATCTTTGTAAGTACAATAATTGGGGGATGTAATATGCAGGAAAATAATAAAGAAAAACAAATAGTAGATAAAGCAACAGAAAAAACAATTAATTACTTTAAAGAGAAACAAAATTTAGATGTAACTATTACTGATTACAGGTTCCCTTCTAATGATCTAGAATCAGTCTTCATAACTGGGCATATCAAAGATGATGAAAGCAAGGAATTCACTGCTACAATAGATTACAATAATAATTATAATGTTGGTTCTGTTTCAACGAATTTTTCTCTAAAAAAATAATACAATATGGATAAAAAAATGAGGAAATAGCATTAAAAGAAAAAGCAAAAAAAATCGCAATCCAACATTTTAAAGAAGATAAAAAGCTAGGTGTCACAGTGACAAGAGTGGAATTCGTCCCCTCAGATTTTTGGGTGATTTTTGTATCAGGTCATGTAACAAATAATCCAAACCGTAAAATAACTGCAGATATAAATTATAAAAATAAGGTTGAAAGTATTAGTTATGATGACTGAAATTAATATGAAAATAAAGTATATTTTTGTTGGCCCTTTATATTAATTCCAATTATTTCATATGTATATAAAGGATGATATCAATATTCAATAAGCTCAACTTCTAACGTTAAAAATTTAGAAGCAATGTATCAAACTTTTGGGCACCTAACAATAAGGTGTCTATTTTTATTTTCAAAAGGAGCCCCTCAAATAATTCTTAAAAACCTAGATTGATTTGAACCTATTAAAACATTTTAAAGTTTCTCTTCTGCAACATTTGATATATCCCTAATTTAGGAACCAATGATTGGAGGAGAATTATGTTGCATAAAAGATTGTTTTTTTATTTAGTTTTCATTATTACTACCTTAGGAGGCTGTAATAATGAAAATAATACCGAGGAAGAAATCATTAATAAAGCAAAAGAAGAAACCATTCAATATTTCAAAAAAACAGAGGGCTTAGATGTAACAATTACTGATCATGAATTTGGACCAAAAGACTTTCAAACTATCTCTATATCAGGCTATGTGACTAATGATAAAACGAAAGAATTTACCGCTTCAGTTGAATACGCAAATAATTATCATATCGGCGCTATTTCAACCACCCAAAATTTAGAGCTTAAAAACTAATAATCGGGGCACTTTAGAGTGCCTTTTCTTTATGCTTCACCACACAATGTTCAGTGAATATAAAATTTATTGCAGAGGAATATAACGCACTATTAACGGAGTGATTATTCGTGAAAAAATATAGTATAAGGTTATTCATTATTTTTACACTTATCCTTTTAGGAGGATGTACTATAGATCAAAAGAATGAGGAACAACAAATTGTTAATAAAGCAAAAGAAACAACCATTCAATATTTTAAAGAAAAACATAATTTAGATGTAGTAATTACAGGGCATAGCTTTCCTCCAAATGATTTTCAAACTGTATTTATAGATGGTTATGTTAAAGATGATAAAAGTAAAGAATTCTCAGTAGATGTAGAATTTGGTAATGGGGACTATAGGGTCGGTTCTATATCTCGTTCTGAAAACTTTAAATTAAATTATTAATAATAAATCTAAAAAACTTTAATAATACTTAAGATTAATATAATATATAGAGTTTGGTTACCAAGTCTATTGAAGACACCTTAAGGTGTCTTTTTTGCGTAAAATACTTTAGCATATGAAATTTTTTCTTAACAAAATGATTAGTATCTGTTTTTAAATCCTTCATACCTTCCCCTGGTTTCATCGGAATGCCTAAAGAGTTTTTCTCTATAATTTTATTCCCTTCTGTCCCTCGGAAAGATACCATAACTTGCTTTTTCCCATTTATATCTCATTCAAAGACCACTGGGTCCATTCCGATTTATCGTGGAATGTTCCTCCCTTTTCCTATACTTGTAAACTTCGACCATCTTTATTGGTAATAACAACTTCTTCAATATATTTATCAGATTCCTACGTAGTTTCTGCTAATTGATAAAAAGTAGAATCTAAAACTTCATTTTTATTACTCAAAACATTTTTCTCCTACAACATTTGATATATTCTTATAATTAAGATAACATTTTCGGAGGATACATATGGATATTATTATTAAAAAATTTAGTTTTTGTTTATTATTTATACTTATTTTAAGTACTTTAGAGGGATGTACCATGGATCAAAAAAACAATGAAGAACAAGTAGTAAGAGAAGCAAAAGCGACAACCATTACATACTTTAAGGAAAAGCAAAATTTGGATGTAGTAATTACTGGGCATGAGTTTGGTCCTAAAGACTTACAATCCATTTATATTTCTGGACATGTCAAAGATGATAAAGACAAAACATTTAATATAACTATTAAATATAGCGGGGAGAAATACACGATAGGTTCAATTTCTAAAAGTAAAAGTTTAAAATTAAAATACTAACACTTCCCATAATTTTTATCTAAGGCATTCCTATATGCTCCCAATGATGTTCAAATAGTTTTTATAAACGGACATGTTAAAGATAACAAAAATAAGGTTTTTTCTATGGACGAAGAATATGATGTAGGAGATTAGCATATAAGCTGTATGTCTCATTCAAAAAATTTAGAGCTTAAAAACTAATAATCCGGGCACTTTAGATTGCCTTTCCTTTATGCTTCACCACACAATGTCCAGTGAATATAAAATTTATTGAAGAGGAATATAACGCACTATTAACGGAGTGATTATTCGTGAAAAAATATGCTATAAGATTATTCTTTATTTTTACACTTATCCTTTTAGGAGGTTGTACTATAGATCAAAAGAATGAGGAACAACAAATTGTTAATAAAGCAACAGAAACTACAATTCAATATTTTAAAGAAAAAGAGAATTTAGAAGTGGCTATTACGAATCATAGATTTCCTTCTAATGATATCGAAACTATTTTTATAACTGGTCATATCAAAGATGATACAAATAAGAAATTTACTACTTCAATTGATTATAAGGATGATTATAATATCGGTTCTATCTCTACTACTAATTTCAGCCTAAAACACTGAAAAGACAATCTGAATTATACCTTCTTCTTTTGAAGTATTAATCATTAAAACAAAAAAGCATCCTAAATCACAAATTTAGGATGCTTTCTTGTTAATCCTTATTCAGCAATCGCATACGATAACAATTCATCGTTACTTCTCCAAGTCGTTGCAGTAATTGATAGTTCGCATATGCACCGACCGGGGCACCGATTATGGGTACGAGCTGAAGCATTTTTGCTAAATCGATATAGTCTCGGTACTCTGTTTGAAACTTTTCCCAGTCCATATGATTTTCTTGTTCTGTATCCCACGTTTCGATTGCTTTCCATATTTCTTTTCGGTGGTCGTCACTTGAAAAGGCAAGCTGGAAAACGTGAAGGATAAAAAGGCGCTCTTCTTTATCGCTCGTATCAAATCCGTACAATGTTGCTGCATCGAATAAAAATTTAATTTTAATGCCGAGCAACAGCGGAAAGTCAGCAAGGCCAAGGAGAATACCGCCAGCTCCCGTCCCTGCTCCTTCTGCCGCTGCTATTTTTTTGTACTCATCCATTTTTTTACGTACTTCGTCGTCTCTTCTTTGCAATGACCAGTTCGTCTCTTTTAATTTCGGCTTTATAAAGTTTGATCCGGCACTAATCGTTTGCACCATCATCCGAATCGTTTCTGTTAATACTTTTTGCACTTTCGCCGGAATAAGCTGCTGTACTTTCGTCTGCACTTTCTTTGAGAACCGTGTCATCATAGAAGAATCTTTCATGAATGTAGCTTTCCACTGCTCCAATTCTTTTATAACCTTCTCTTCGTATGTAATCATAGGTTCATTCCCTTCAATTTAAACGCTCAATACGTTTCGCCCCGTATTGATAAACGAAACCGATACTAAATATTATGCTTACGACTAATAAAATTCCCGTCATCATGAAATCTTTCGTCGCAAGTGCAAATATAACTGTAAAGATTATACTCCCGATGATTAGAATCGCATTTAATAAAGTAAGAAAATCTTTCTTCTTTTCATCTACCTTTACTGGATACAAATCAAGCCAAATCTTCATGCGGTGATGCTTCCATAAAGTTAATAGCTGATAACCGATCAAGTATAGGAAAATAAGGCTTACGATAAATCGGCCATATAAAAACGGAATGAAGTAAAGAATAACTCCGCCAAGTGCAAGCAGACGCACATATAATCCAAAATAGTTACCTGATCTTAAAAATGTTCTCGTATATAAGTATAAATATGTACGCTTTTCGCCGATTATCGACAGAATGAAATCCAGCCATTTTCGGCGAGATACTCTTTCTTTTAATGCTGGTACATCAACGAACATGTTCGCGATGCGGTACAGCAGCATCATCTTCTTACCTTCTTCAGAAATTAAATACTCCCAGTTTAGCGGCTTTCCCTTCACCATTTGATGCAGCAGCCCAAGGTATAACACCATGAGAAGTATGATTCCGCCAATAAACATAACGGAAGTACGTTCTACAAGGAAGTATACAAATAAGCCGTTTAAAATAAAACGAATGAACCAATCTGCTCTTTGTATATTTTGATCGGTTAAAAATGACTTTTCCCACGCGACGAATAAGTTCCACGCCTTTACAATGACAAACGCGAGCACAATCCATATGTAAGCCGCTCCTGTTTGTTTCATTTGCTGGAAATATAACGGGGCAAGCGCTGCCGCTACGATTGCGATTATGTATAACTGAATCATAAACGTAAAAAGAAATGCCTTTGTAAAGTATGGTTTTAATTTTTGTTCAACTGGCAGTAAGTAAACGAGATCCGCTTCTTTTAATAACGTTTGGATTGATCCAGCCGTTAATACGAGTCCTAGCAACACTGCCATAACGAGCGCCGCCGGAAACGAAGGTGTTAACGTTTGTAACCATTGCTGATAATAATACGCTCCTGCGCCGATGATGAATACAAAAATAAATTTCAAATGATCATTAAATACGTATTTACTATATGTACGAACTTCTTTTAGAAAGTGACGAAATCGTTCTTTCCATAATGCTGTGCTATTCATAATCTTCTTCCTTCGTTAATGCAATATAAATATCATCTAACGTTGCACCCGGCATATTAAACTGTGATTGTAGTTCAGCTAATGTTCCCTTCGCTCTTACTTCACCTTGATGCAGAATAATGAACGAATCACAATAACGCTCTGCCGTCGCTAAAATATGTGTGCTCATTAAAATACCGGCTCCACTCTTTTTCATTTGATCCATCATTTGAAGAAGTGATTGAATCGCTAACGGATCAAGCCCTACGAAAGGTTCGTCCACAATGTAAAGAGATGGTTCCACTAAAAATGCACTCATAATCATTACTTTTTGTTTCATCCCTTTTGAGAAATGAGACGGAAACCATTTCAAACGATTTTTCATGCGAAATTCTTGTAATAGTTGTCCTACACGTTCTTCATATTGTTTTTCATCGACACCGTACGCCATCGCTGTTAGCTTCAAATGTTCTTCTAGCGTTAGCTCATCATATAATACAGGTGTTTCTGGGATGAACGAAAAACTAGAACGGTACGCTGTCATATCATCACGAATTGTTTTCCCATTAATTGTGACAGTTCCTTTTTTCGGTTCCATTAAACCGATAATATGTTTAATCGTCGTACTTTTACCAGCTCCATTTAAACCGATTAAGCCGACAAGTTCGCCTTTATTAACAGAGAACGAAACATCTTTTAATACAGGTCGTTTCGTATATCCTCCTGTAACATTTTCTACACGCAATAACTCGCTCATACGACACCACTTTCTTCATTAGTATTCATTCTATATTCATCTTACCAAAAATTATGCTGTACTACATAGTATCCATGTACTCAAAAAAAAATTTTAAATTTATTAGCATATATTTTCCCGAAAGCGGACATCATAATTAGTGAAGAAGGAACACATTGAAAAAGCAACCACCAATTGATGAGTACAACAACATAGTGAAGTCATCATGAAATGGGGTGTCCATGTTGGACAATGAAATTTACACATAACCAGATTATTTGTTTCATTTTCGAAACGGGGTGTCTCTGAAAGAGCATATACTGTTTTAAAAAATAAACAATTTCATTTTAAAAAAGATTGCAATTCATTTCACTTGAAAATGGGGTGTCTACGGCAGAAACTTTAGCCGATTTACCGTGCATTTCTTAAATAAATGAGGTGTCTGCGAAACGTAAATTACGATAATGCTTTTTCAATCCCTCTTCAGAAAACAGGAAGCTGAGTCAGCTTCCTGTTTTTCGTGTTTGTTCTCTTATGTAATTATGGTAAAATACGGCTAAGGATATTTGAAAGGATGAGATCAATGAATCATACAGCAGACAATTGTATTTTTTGTAAAATCATTGACGGGCAAATCCCTTGCTCAAAAGTATACGAAGATGAACATGTGCTTGCATTTTTAGATATTAGTCAAGTAACAAAAGGACATACTCTTGTTATTCCGAAAGTTCACAAACAAGACATTTTTGCGTTAACGCCAGAAATCGCATCACACATTTTTTCTGTCGTTCCAAAAATCGCAAATGCGATTAAAGCAGAGTTTAATCCAGTTGGCTTTAACCTACTTAACAATAACGGTGAAAAAGCTGGACAAACTGTGTTCCACTTCCACCTTCATTTAATTCCACGCTACGGTGAAAAAGATGGTTTCGGTGCTGTTTGGAAATCACACCAAAATGAATACACTATGGAAAATTTACAAAACATCGCAAGTACAATTGCAAATAGTGTGAAATAATGACACTATAAGAAGGCGTAATACATAACAAGCCACTTCCCTGAAGTCATCAAATTCCGCATGGCTTGTTTCTTCACTTAAAATGCTCAGGGATGATTTTTTTGTGCATAGCACATATAAGAAAGATATGCATATTGTTTTACATCATGAATACGAACAAAAAATAAGGAGGTCTCCTTTTATGTCAAAAGCTAAATCCTTTATTACAGGTGTTATTTGCGGGGGAGCAGTTGCTGGACTAGCCGTTCTTTTCTCAACTCCTTCTTCTGGTAAAGACATGCGCGGCAAGTTAAAAGAAAAAGGAAATGATATTAAAAAGACTTTAGCTGATATTACAGCTGATACGAAATTATTAAAGCGTCAAATTGTTGAAACTGCTTCAGAAGGTAAAGAAGTGTTTCAAGAACTAAAAGATGACATGCAAGACACGCTTTCTAACTGGAAACAAGATATTTCTCAAAACAAGCGCCATATTGAGAAAGAAATTTTGGACATCCAAAAGTCAATTGAGAAACTGCAAGAAGCTGTTCCAGAAAAAGCGTAAACAAATTCCTGCTTAGTTTTTTGCATATAACAAATATTTTTTATATAAATTGACCTTGACACGGCATATCGTATAGATATGCCGTGTTTTTATGCATTTACAATATATGTTATCAATTAACATGTAAGGACAACGCATGTATTCATGACTCATAAAACGCTTCCATAGTTATGCATGATTTGTATAGAATGTCATTTTGTTAAAAAATTTTCACAATTCTTACAAAAAGACTTTATTAATTTTTATTTTACTGGCATAATAGATAGTAATGAAAAAGAATGTTAAAGTGGGTGAGTAAATGAAAAGTGGAGAAAAAGATTACTCGGTAAAAGAAGCGATGATTTTCAGCCAACGCATTGCTCAATTATCGAAAGCGTTATGGAAATGTGTAGAGAAAGATTGGCAGCAGTGGATTAAACCTTACGATTTAAATATTAATGAACATCATATTTTAACAATCGCTTATCATTTAAAAGGGGCTTCTATTTCTGAGATTGCTAAGTTTGGAGTTATGCACGTATCAACGGCGTTTAACTTCTCGAAAAAGCTGGAAGAACGCGGCTATCTTGTATTCTCAAAAAAGGAAGATGATAAACGAAATACGTACATTGAAATTACAGACAAAGGGGAAGAATTACTACTTCGCTTAATGGAGGAGTATGATCCTGAAAATAATTCAGTGTTTAATGGGGCTCTTGCACTTCGTAATTTTTATGGGAAGTTCCCAGAAAATATCGAACTGATTGCAATCCTGCGTAATATTTACGGACAAGACTTTATCGATATTTTTGAGAAATCATTAGAAGATATTGAAGAGAACTTTACAGAATCCGATCAAAAGTTAGTTAAGAAATAATCTATTTATTTTTTCGCAATCATGCTTAAGAATTCATTCATAAGCGGCTTAAATAAACCTTGTTTTGCTAGCGCTTCCGCAGTTTCGTGTACTTCGAGCTGATGTGGAAGCGCTTTTTCAAATTTATCTAACAGCGCATCGAACAAAAGAAGCCCTTCTGCTTTCTCCACTACATATTGCTCGTTCAGTTTTTCACAAAGATTTAGTATACGTTCAATATCTTTTTTACGAGCTTTTTTCTTTATGATCAAAGAATAAAATGGACACTTCTCTTCATCAATCATTTTAAATAGTAGGTCTACGTAGTATTCAGCTTGTTCTAATCTTCTAACAACGTCCATTTTCTCCCTCACTTTCTAACACAAAGTCTTCTATTTCTGAATTTTGTAACACGAACAAAATATCGTGTGATACAATATATGTATATGTATTTTAGCCAAAAGGAGGTCTCGCCTCATGACACTTATAACAGTTGTTTTTGTCGCATTCGCACTTCTTGTTATATTTTACACGAATTTCATGACACATACACTGTGTGAACGAAAACAAATAGCTGCGAGCCGCCAGCCCGGTGTCTTTCGGGTTATTAATGTATGTATAACAATTTTATTAATTTCTAGTTATATAGAAATTATATTTCATGGAAAGTGAGGAAGGAAAGCCCCTTCCTCACTTTTTTCCTCTATAAGCAAATTATACCTACAATAACCAATAAAATAAACAGTACAAGTAATAAAATAAGTTGAGAATTCATCCCCATCCCCTCCTCTATTCTGTATATGCGGCATACGCCCAATATGGCACACTTTCAAAATCTGACACGTACTGGTTAATTTTTCTTTATCAATATGAAAACGCGTCGAAATATGATATATTAAATTTTGTACATATTGCTTATACTATAGAACAAAACATTCATCAAAACTTTATCCTCAGCCACGGTAAGCCCTGTTAAGCGCGCTTTACCAATACAAAAAAGCAAAAGTATCAGTGAGACTTAATCGGGCTCTTATGAATTTAAAATTCATCGGTGTAGGATAAATTAAAAATACATAATAGTAGGAGTGTTTATCGAATGAAGAAAGCTATGCTTGCCTTAGCCGCAACAAGTGTAATCGCATTATCAGCATGTGGAACATCATCATCAGACAAAATCGTTACATCTAAAGCTGGTGACATTACAAAAGAAGAGTTCTATGAACAAATGAAAAATTCACCAACTGGTAAACAAACACTAAATAACATGGTTATGGAAAAAGTACTTATTAAAAACTACAAAGTAGATGAAAAAGAAGTAGACAAAAAGTTTGATGAAACGAAAAAACAAGTTGGTGATCAATTCGATACACTATTAAAACAACAAGGCATGAAAGAAGAAACATTTAAAAATACTATCCGTGCCTCATTAGCTCAAGAAAAAGCGATTGAACAAGCAATTACCGATAAAGATGTAAAAGCAAAATTCGAGGATTATAAAAAAGAAGTGAAAGCAAGTCATATCCTTGTAAAAGATGAAGAAACTGCTAAAAAAGTGAAAGATGAACTTGCTCAAGGTAAATCTTTCGAAGAATTAGCAAAACAATACTCTGAAGATACAGGTTCAAAAGAAAAAGGTGGCGACTTAGGATTCTTCGGACCAGGGAAAATGGTAAAAGAATTTGAAGAAGCAGCTCAAAAGTTGAAAAAAGGTGAAGTAAGCGAACCTGTAAAAACACAATTTGGTTACCATATTATTAAAGTAACTGATAATCACGCAGATGCAACTTTCGATAAAGCAAAAGCTGATATTAAAAAATCACTAGCTCAAGAAAAAGTACAAGATGGACAATTCATGAACGACCTTATGATGAAAGAAATCAAAAAAGCTGACGTAAAAGTTGACGATAAAGATTTAAAAGATCTTTTCAAAGAGCCAAAAGCTGACGATAAAAAAGACGAAAAGAAATAATGAAAAGCTCGGGCTTAGCCCGAGCTTTTTTATATCCCCTCTTCCAGGGGGAAATTGTGTACAGATTGGGTAAATGAAATTACATGATTGACTCTTCGATTCTATAGAAAGGATAACGTCTTTTTCATTTTATGGATAGTGTACAATCTTAGCTAGTTTTACACTATCTTCGTTACCGAAAGTTTATTTTGTCATTCGTTTAACTAAAACCACCTTTTATGCATTTCACTTAAAAACATTTCTGTGATTCTAAATCCTGAACTTTCCCCTATAATAGAGTCAATCCCACAATACGGACAAACTGCTGTGTTATCATCATCCCACCACTCTGTAATTTTTTCTGGATGAAAAATTTCTAAACAATAGAAACAACCACATATAACATCCTTTTCTAAGTGCTTTCTATTACGAGAACAAAAACGATGTGCTTCCTCAAAATATTTTTGCATCAGTATCCCCCTATTCCTGATTGTTGCTATACTTTACTTAGATCATCCTCGGCAAAATTGCAATTATTTCTTACAGAAAAACAAAAAACCCTTGATTCACAATGCGTGGAACCAAGGGTTTATCTCATCATTATTGATTAAATTAAGAAACTATGTTAAATTAGTACAGAAACACGTTTTCTAAAATACACAGAACGTATTTATCCGTATCTTAATTGTACAACAAAACCTTTCTTCAGTCAACCTCTATTTTTCACTTTTAAAGGAGTGCTTACGTATGAACAAAAAACTTGATCTAGAGCAAAAACGATTGGATACCGTAATCGAAACGATTACGCAGCAAATTGATAAGCTGGAAAACGAAACTGGCAGACGCCGGGCAGAAGTAATCAACATCCGTAAACACTTCTGGGATGACGTTAAAGTGAATACAGATACTTTTGATGATTACCTTGAAACAGTTATCAACTTAAGACAACAAGCTCAGTCACTAGCTGTTACACAAATCACCCATAAACACACCTTTAATCGACTTGCCGCGCTGCGACGTATGCAAAAAGCACCTTACTTCGGACGCATCGATTTTACTGAAGAAGGCGAACCTGCCGCAGAACAAATCTATATCGGTGTTTCTACCCTTACTGATGCAAGCGGAGAAAACTTTCTTATTTATGACTGGCGCGCCCCAATTTCAAGTGTTTATTACGACTATCCACCAGGACCGGCTGAATACAACACACCAGGCGGCGTAATTCGCGGTAATGTGGAGAAAAAATTACAATACATTATTCAAAATGGCGAGATTGATTCCATGTTCGATACGAGCCTCACAATCGGTGATGAAATTCTGCAACAAGCGCTCGGAAAAGGTACAAACAAACATATGCAGAGCATCGTCGCTACGATTCAGCGTGAGCAAAATGAAATTATCCGTCACGATGAAGGCCGACTCCTTATCGTTCAAGGAGCTGCTGGTAGTGGTAAAACATCAGCTGCCCTGCAGCGAATCGCCTACTTACTATATAAATATCGCGAATGGCTAAAAGCGGATCAAATTATTCTCTTCTCCCCAAACTCTATGTTCAATAGCTACGTATCTAACGTACTACCTGAACTCGGTGAAGAAAATATGCAGCAAGTTACATTCCAAGAGTATTTAAATCATAGACTAAGTAAGTCATTTGATGTTGAAGACCCTTATGAGCAATTGGAATATATGTTAACTGAAACGAATAGCGCAAATTACAAAATTAGAAATATGAGCATCCGATTTAAAGCATCCACTCAATTTTTCGAAATGATTAGAGCGTACAGACAATCTCTTGAAACTTCAGGCATGCTATTTAGAGGAATGAAATTTAGAGGAAAACTGATTGCCTCTGCTAAAGAAATTACAGAGCAATTTTACAATACTGACTCCTCCCTCCGCTTCCATAGTCGAATTGAGAAGTTAACGGATTGGCTAAATAAACAAATAGATGCACTTGAAAAAGCAGAACTGAAAAAGCCTTGGGTAGAAGAAGAAATTGAATTACTTAGTAAAGATGAATATCAAAAGGCTTATAAATACTTGCAGAAAAAAGGCGAGTTTGACGACAACTCTTTTAATGACTATGAGAAAGAAACGAAAGTCCTGGGACGTATGATTGTCCGCAAAAAATTGAAGCCGCTTCGTAAAGGCGTTCAAACACTGCGCTTCATCAATTTCACAGGAATCTATAAACAACTCTTCACAGACGCATCATGGGTTACTGGAGAAAAACCGAAAGAATGGGATGACATTTGCTCTCTAACGGTGAACATGCTTGATGAAGGAAAGCTATATTACGAGGATGCGACTCCATTTTTACTTTTAAAAGAATTAATTGAAGGCTTCCAAACGAACAGATCGATTAAACACGTACTCGTAGATGAAGCGCAAGATTATTCTCCGTTTCAGTTCGAGTTCTTAAAACGTCTCTTCCCTGCTGCAAGAATGACGGTACTCGGAGACTTTAACCAAGCGATATTTGCCCATGCGAGTGAGGCAGTGAATTTCAATACACTTACTAGCTTATACGGACCAGATGAAACGAACGGTATTAACTTAACTCGTAGCTACCGCTCAACAAAACCGATTATTGAATTTACACGTGCTCTCGTACCGGAAGGGAAGAACATTCACGCCTTTGAACGCGACGGCGAGAAACCTACAGTAACGAAAGTAGCTGATTACAGCGAACTGCACGAGCATATTACTACAAAAGTTACCGAACTAAAAAAACAAAATCACAATACAATCGCAATTATATGTAAATCCGCAACTGAAAGCGCCGCTGCATACGAAGCACTCCGTCATATCGAGAATATTAAACTCGTGAAGAGTAACTCAGCCGAGTATGAGCAAGGTATTGTCGTGATCCCTGCTTATTTAGCGAAGGGTATTGAATTTGACGCTGTTATTATTTATGATGCTTCTGAAGATGTATACAGTGATGAGAGCGTACGTAGATTGTTCTACACTGCTTGTACGCGCGCGATGCATGAGTTGCAACTTTATAGTGTTGGCGAGGTTAGTCCTTTTGTGCTTGGGGCTGATTCGGATAGTTTTGAACTTATAACGAAAACACCTTGATGATTATCAAGGTGTTTTTCTCATTCTAAAAGGAATATCTTTACGTCGATATACACTTAACACAATTCCCATTAAAAGCGCATGAAATACAGTCGGTGTTAATCCATAACTAATAAAAGGTAATGATATAGCAGCAATCGGCAATAAGCCTAAAATCATGCCCACGTTATAAATAAACTGGACTACAAAAAGAGTCATTCCTCCAATGAGAAGCAATTTACCATATCGGTCATTTATTTTATAAGATATGATTACTAATCTTGCTACAAAAAGAGAAAGAACAGAAACCAGAATTAGCGCAAGCACATACCCATAATAGTAAGTCAAACTTGCAAATACAAAATCAGTATCCGCAGCAGGGATGAATTTTGTATCTCCAGATGTACCAAACCAACTAGCCGATGACATTACCTCTTTTAAACGTATATACATAAATCCTGCACCACCTGCATCACTCTCCGGATTTAAATACCCTAAAATTCTATCTAAGTGGTATCCTGAAGACCAGGATACCGATGCCCTGATAATAAATAAACAAATGGGTACAATCGTAATAATCAACGCCGTTTTCTTTCCTAACTTACTCCACCAAAGCATAACGAATACCATTGTCATATAAACAAAAATTGACGAAAGGGTTGATACAATCAAAAATAAATACAAAGAAAATAAATATAAAACCACAAGATGTATAACCTTTAACCTACTATTATTGAAAAAAGAAGCCCACGCTAGAAAAAAGAACGGTACTGCTATTAAACAATCAATTTCAATGGGACCAATTTTTATTAACGGTTCTCCAGTCAACGAAGCGTTCGGAAAACAGTATAGCATTAACAGAATAAGTACTCCGATTGTGTAAAACAACCCTCCCCTTCTCTCTAATTTCCGATAATCAATCAGCATCATCCCAAAAGCTGTTACAACACCGAGAATAACAAATATCACCTTATTCATTATTACATCATTCGTATATCCAAAAGCTAAAACTGGTAAAAACCCTAGCCCCATCGCAGCCACTAATAAACCAATTAAGAACCAATCAACCTTTGGCTTATGTAATTTATTCAGTTCCTGGCCAAGCTTAATTGGACTTCCCATTTGTTCAACAGCCTTATCTTCAGCAACTTCCTCACTTAATCCTTTATCCATCCACATATTCTTCGCCTGTTTTAAGTGAAAGTCTAGTTCCATCGCCACCAAATCCATCGCTTCTTTTGATTTAATATGGTTCGTAACTTCTTTTAAAAAACGCTCCCCTTTTTTGTTCAATTCCGCCTCACTCCTGTACTAATCCTTTTAATATAAATCGTGCCTTCGTAGCATTCTTCTCTGCCTTTCGCAGCATCTTGTTTCCTTTATCATTTAATTGATAATATTTAGCTCCCGCATGATCCCAGCTAGATTGGATAAAGCGATTCTGTTCTAGACGATGCAATAAAGTGTATAGAGACCCTTCATCACCTTCGAATTTTTGAATCCCTCTCCCTCTTAGCAACTGCATCAATTCATAACCTGTTTTTTCATTCATAAGAAGTTGCAACACCGCTAAAAGGATATCTTCTTCCTTTTCGGACGATTGATTGATTTTTTCACGTACCCGCTTTCGATGTTGATCAGAAAAACTCAAATGTTTAAACGTTGTGTTCTCCATTGATTTTCGCAAGCCTTTTAATCGATCTTCCATTTGATTATTCCTCCAATCCTTCCTTCAAAAGCTCCTTCGCTTTTTTCAATCTCGTTTTTATCGTGTTTTCTTTCACGTCTATTACCGTAGCAATCTCTTTAATTGATAATTCTTCATAATAAAATAGATAAATGACTTCTCGATATTTTATCGGTAAATCCATTACCGCAGAAGCGAGCTCACGGTCCTCCGCATTTTGAATAACAGTTTGTTCGACACTATCATTTTGAATCCCCATATAAGCAGATTCATCCTCTGTCACGATCACCTTTTTGTTATACCAACTTTTTATATAGTCCTTACATTGATTAATCGCAATTCTCCATAACCACGTTTTCACATTCGACTTCCCTTTGTATGTATGAAGAGATTTATAACATTTCACAAATATATCTTGCGTTACATCCTCAGCAATCTCTTTACTGTTTACATATGAATACACAAGCTGCAGGACTTCTTGTCCATACTTGTTCATTATTTCATCGATAAGGAGTTCCTTATCTTCTATCTCAAACGCTTCTATCGTTAATTCATCCACATCATTTCCTCCTTCCCATATATTAGACGACGCACTGTATGGAAAAGTTTTATAAATGTATAAAAAAATACGATTGGCAATCACATTTTTTATAAAGCACTTCCTCAGTAAATTACATATAATAAACCGAATAGTCGTTACAATGCGTTCACCTAAAGAGCGTCTTTCTCCCAAGGCGCTCTTTAAGTTTACAATAAGGATTTTGTCTTAGTTTTATATCATCAAGATTCCCCTCATCGCTAAATTAAAAAGAGAACCGATTTAATCGAGTCCTCCTTCTTTCTAACGCTCACTTAAAGAATCTAATATATCATGGCCATACAAAGATGAATCGAAAATATCAAAACTAATATATTCTTCATACAAGTGTAGTATTTAAACTTCTATACATAACGCAATTGCATGAAAACCTTAACTTGTAGGAAACTCATAAACAGGTTATATATGATAAACCACAATTTACACAACCACCATTTAAAACTAGGGCTTTTCATCCATATGTCTTGTTCCCTATTTTAAAACATAATACAATGGAAATGTAACTTAATAAGCTATAACTAGTAGGTGTGGTAATCATCTCTTCCATTTTGAAAAAAGGGGGGAGGTGATAAAATGATCGCGATGTTTGTAATTAAATTAGTGTACGGTATCCTAACCGGAACTGGCGTTATCATCGGTAGAAGATACGTCGGTCCGTGGCTAATTTCTGTATACAAAAAAGCGAGAACCACCCTACTTCGTGGAAAAGGTAAGGGCGGTTCTCGGCTAAAACGTTAATGTAATTGTCTTATAACCGCACCTACTACCACCACAATAGCAAGTTAGGTTACACAAGGCAGAAGTTTCTCAGGCTTCTGTCTTTTTTATTTTATGCAAAATTCATACTATATACTCTATCATCATTGTAACACATTTTATTTATTTTTAGTCAAGAGAAAAACCACCTAAAGGCTCTCCTTCAGGTGGTTCTCTATTTTATGCTAACGCAGCTGCTTGCTCTTGTTGATCTAGACTTTTTCTAGTTCAGCTGTGCCGCTCTCATCATTTATAGCACCAATAAAGACGGATTATGTACCCGCTTCATAACAGTAGGATTAAACAAGGAACAACACCTATTACGAATATAAAAAATCCTCTCACTATATAGTACCTATGTTTTCAGCGATACTCTATTACCATCAAATTAAGTTTGTATAATTTAAACTACAGAATAGCGAGCTAATTTTCAAATATCTTCTTTCGCATAACCCTAAATTTATTATCCATTTGCATTATGATTATAAATAAAAGATATCCTACCGACGCACCGAGCATATTTATAGCAATCCGCCACACATCAAAAACATCAGACAAAGTTAGTAAATGTAATATCTCCCAAACAAGAAAGGTCATAACATACCACTTACGAGCTTTCTTATAGTTAGTCACTTTATTAATCAGCACTGGAACGAAAAATCCGAATGGAACTACTAATATTATATGTTGTAAAACGCTTAACCAATAAGTTGAGTTTCCCCAAGGACCTGGATGTGCAATAAAATCTTTAACTTGCCAAAGTGTTATTCCAAAAAGTTGTAATAACGTTTCTAAATCAGATATATGTAAAAATTGCTGCCAAAATTCAATGGGATGATAGACAGTCCCACCACCTGTCAAACTGCGAACAGAGTCAAATGTAGAAGTTGAAATAAACGTTCCTAAAAAGACAATAAAACAAATGATTATATAAGGAATACATAAAACTTTTGATAACACCTTTAATGGCCTAGGAACTTCGTATACCGATTTATTAATCTCTACGCCAATAACTTTTGATTCTCCAAAACTTTGAATCGCTTTATAAATCGCTTCTTTTTCATTCATACCTTGTTCCATATATTCTTCTTTCAAGCTGTTCAAGTGATCATACATTTCTAGAAATAACTCATCCTGTTCAATATCACTAAGTTCTGAATAGGCTAAAATAGACTTAATATACTCATCAAATTCACTCATAAATAACTCCTTTCTGACAAGCTTGAATTAATGCTGTTACACTCTCCCAAGAGTTCACTTTCTTCTGCAATTCTTTTTTCCCTTTATCTGTAATAGTATAGAATTTCCTTTTCATCCCATTCTCAGATTCATTCCAATAAGATTCAAGAAACTCCTTTTTCTCTAATCTCTTTAAAGCAGGGTACAAAGTTCCCTGTCCCATACTATACAAATCTTCACTTGCATCCTTTAAACTTTGAGCTATTTCGTATCCGTATGTATCACGTTTTGCAATGATAGAAAGTAATAAAATATCTATACTTCCCTTCAAGATTTCTTTGTCCAACAATACCACCACCTTATATACATAGTATAACAACATATGTCGTTATACAACATAGTTAGAAAAATAACCCATAAAAAAACCACCTAAAGGCTCCCCTTCAGGTGGTTCTCTATTTTATGCTAACGCAGCTGCCTGTTCTTGTTGATCTACAGGAATTACAGCGTCTGTTAGTGCTTTTTCTAGTTCAGCTGTATATTTCATTTGTTCTTCTTTGCTCCAGCCTAGTTTCGCAGCCATGTAGTTGATTACTGCTTCTTTCCACTCGTATACCCAGTGGATGTTGAAGAATACAGCGCCTCTGCGGCGTACGAAGAAGTCAACTGGTTTTGCTGTCATTTCGTAATCCATTGCGTATACAAGTGGGATTAGAACGTCAAGCGGCATGTTGTATTCTTTCGCTTCTTCTTTATGTTTTTTCGCTAAGTCGAACAGTACATCAACGTTAGAGCCGTAGAATTTCGCGAACTCTTCTGCTTGTACTTTCGTTAAACCAGATTTTGTACCTTCGTCTGCTTTTTTCGCAACAAATGCTGGGAATCCGTGTGAACCATCTACATGTCCACCAGAGATTGGCATATGTTTCGTATCGCTCTTCGGATATGCGCTATGACCTTCTTTTTGTAATAAGTTCGTTACGTAATCTACTACCATTTCAGCCATTTTACGGTATCCTGTTAATTTACCACCTGCGATTGTAATTAAACCAGATTCAGAAGTCCAAATTTCATCTTTACGAGAAATTTCAGATGCATTCTTACCTTCTTCATAAATTAACGGACGTACACCAGCCCAGCTTGATTCAATGTCTTTCTCTGTAATTTTCACGCTTGGGAACATGTAGTTAATCGCATTAATGATGTATGTGCGATCTTCTGTTGTCATTTGTGGTACAGCTGCGTCTTTATCATAGAACGTATCTGTTGTACCTACGTATGTTTTTCCTCCGCGAGGAATCGCGAACACCATACGTTTATCTGGTGTATCGAAGTAAATTGCTTGCCCTAGTGGGAAACGTTTTTGGTCAATTACTAAGTGAACACCTTTTGATAACTGAAGTACTTTTCCTTTTTTCGAGTTATCTTTTTCACGAAGTGTATCTACCCAAGGACCAGCTGCGTTTACAATTTTCTTACCGTAAACTTCATATACTTCACCGTCTAGTAAATCGATTACACGTACACCGCATACTTTTCCATCTTTATATAAGAAACTGTCTACTTTTGCGTAGTTAACAGCTTTCGCACCATGCTCAATTGCTTCTTTCATTACTTCAATTGTAAGACGCGCATCGTCTGTACGATATTCTACGTAGTAACCGCCGCCTTTTAATCCTTCTTTTTTTACAAGAGGCTCTTTGTTTAGCGTTTCTTCACGGTTAAACATCTTTCTGCGCTCGCTTCGTTTTACACCTGCTAAGAAGTCGTATACACGAAGACCAATTGATGTACTAAATGATCCGAACGTACCGCCTGTATGGAACGGAAGTAACATCCACTCTGGTGTTGTTACATGGGGACCGTTCTCATATACGATCGCACGCTCTTTACCCACCTCTGCTACCATTTTCACTTCAAGTTGTTTTAAATAACGTAGACCACCGTGTACAAGCTTCGTTGAACGACTTGATGTACCTGCTGCAAAGTCCTGCATTTCAAACACAATTGTTGATAACCCGCGTGTTGCTCCATCTAATGCAATACCAGAACCAGTAATACCTCCACCAATTACGATCACATCTAACTCTTGTTTATTTACTCCGTTTAATACGTCTTTACGTTGTTTACTTGAAAATTTCATGGTAATTCCTCCCTTTGATAACGAAAAAAGAGACCACAAACTCCGCTATAGATTTCGCCTCTATAGCGCGTTGTGGTCTCTCCAAATCTCCTACCGAATTATTAACTTGTCACCATTATAACACTGTTTATGATTATTTGAAAGCTTTTGTTGCTTCAATTGCCTTTTTCCATCCAGCATATAGCTCTTCGCTTGTTTCCGCTTCCATCGTTGGTTCAAAGCGTTTGTCCATATGCCACTGTGATTTAATTTCATCTTGGTTTTTCCAATATCCAACCGCAAGACCCGCTAAGTACGCTGCACCTAGAGCCGTTGTTTCGTTGATCACTGGACGCTCTACAGGAACATCTAGAATATCACTTTGGAACTTCATTAAGAAGTTATTTTTAACCGCTCCGCCATCAACACGTAATGTGTTCAGTTCAATACCTGAATCTGCTTCCATTGCGCATAATACATCTTTCGTTTGGTAAGCTAAAGATTCTAGCGTTGCACGAATGAAATGCTCTTTCGTCGTACCGCGTGTTACACCAAACATAGCGCCGCGTACTTCACTATCCCAATAAGGTGTTCCTAGTCCAACGAATGCTGGTACAACGTATACACCGTCAGTTGATTCAACGCGAGAGGCATATACTTCACTCTCACTTGCATCTTTAAACATGCGCATTCCGTCACGTAACCACTGAATCGCAGAACCTGCTACGAAAATACTTCCTTCTAATGCGTAGTTCACTTTACCATCTATTCCCCATGCAATTGTTGTTAATAGACCGTGCTCAGAAGCTACTGCTTTTTCACCTGTGTTCATTAACATAAAGCAACCAGTTCCGTAAGTGTTCTTCGCCATACCTTCACCGAAACAAGCTTGTCCAAATAAAGCTGCTTGTTGGTCACCAGCTACACCTGCAATCGGTACATTTTGACCGAAGAAGTGGTAATCAATTGTTTCTCCATATATTTCAGATGATGGACGTACTTCTGGAAGCATACTCTTTGGTACTGTTAACATGTCTAGAAGCTCATCATCCCACTGTAAGTCGTGAATGTTAAACATTAACGTACGTGATGCGTTTGAGTAATCTGTTACGTGTGCTTTACCACCAGATAGTTTCCATACAAGCCATGAATCAATTGTTCCGAATAATAGATCCCCGTTTTCTGCTTTCTCTCTTGCACCTTCAACGTTATCTAAAATCCACTTTACTTTCGTTCCAGAGAAGTATGCATCAATTAAAAGACCTGTTTTTTCGCGAACCATTTCGCTATAACCTTTTTCTTTTAACTCATCACAAATTTCAGCTGTTTGGCGAGATTGCCATACGATTGCGTTGTAAATTGGTTTACTAGTTGTTTTATCCCATACAACCGTTGTTTCACGTTGGTTCGTAATACCGATACCAGCGATTTGTTCTGGTTTTACATCTGCTTCGCTTAAGCAAGTTGCGATAACTGCTAAAATAGATCCCCAAATTTCTTGTGCATTATGCTCTACCCAGCCCGGCTTTGGAAAATGTTGTGTAAACTCTTTTTGAGCTGAATGAACAATTTCACCTTTTTTATTGAATAAAATTGCACGTGAGCTTGTTGTTCCTTGGTCTAATGAAAGAATATATTTTTTCATATCGGTTTCCCCCTTATGCTACTTTTCTACTATTTGTATTGCTTCCGCTTTTTTTACTTGTCATATAAGAGATTGCTAGTACAATCACAGTTGCGATAATCACATAAATAAGTGCTGAATTTTGTTTTCCTTCAAATACAACTTGATGGAATAAACCTGCAAGTGATCCACCTAAAATTGGACCTACTACTGGAATCCATGCATACTTCCAGTTTGAACCGCCTTTTCCTGCAATCGGAAGGAAGAAGTGTGCGATACGCGGACCTAAATCACGTGCTGGGTTAATTGCGTATCCTGTTGTCCCACCTAATGATAAACCAATACTTACAATTAAGAAACCTACGATAAATGGATTTAATCCATCTGCAAATTTATTTGCACCAATTGCTAATATACCAAATACTAAAACGAATGTTCCAATCATTTCACTTAAAAGGTTTGCAAATGTGTTCGGAATTGCTGGACCTGTTGCAAATACGCCTAACTTTGTTCCTGGATCTTCCGTTTCTTTCCAGTGTGGTAAGTAATGTAAATATACGATAACTGCCCCGATAATTGCCCCAATCATTTGTGCTACGATATAACCTGGTACGTCACTCCATGGGAACGCTCCCTTAAATGCTAGTCCTATCGTTAAAGCTGGATTCAAATGTGCCCCACTAATTGATCCAACCGCATACGCTGCAACCGCTACTGCTAAGCCCCAGCCCATTGTAATAACAATCCAACCTGAATCTTTCGCAAACGATTTCTTTAAACTTACACCAGCACAAACGCCGCCACCAAGTACGATTAACAACGCAGTCCCTATTAACTCTCCTAAAAATGCTGACATAGTATCCCTCCACAATCAATTTAAACGCTTCCAAATGTGATAGAGGTAAAATGAATGGCCATTCGTTTTTGTCAAAAGAAAAAGACCCACAGCTTTGCATGCTTCTATATAAATTTATATAGAAACAATGAAATGTGGATCTCTTCTTTTCTCCGTCACGTTTATTAACTTGTCTATAATGTTAACCTCTTATGAAAGCGGTGTCAACAGAATTTTTTCACATTTTTGTCACTTTTTTTGGTAATGTTTCCATAGTTCGCGTTTTGACGTCGTAATCGCTGTCGCACCAGCGTTTAAAGCTCTTTCCACATCTTCTACAGTACGAATAAAACCACCTGCTAAAATCGGTACACCAGTACGCTCTTTCACTTCAGCGATAATATCCGTCATTGCTCCTGGAAGCACCTCAATATAATCCGGTTTTGTCTTATCTAAAAGATTGCAGCTCTTCTCCATCGCACTCGAATCGATTAAAAAGATGCGTTGTATTGCCACAACACCTTTTTGCTTCGCCTTCATAATAACGCTCGCCTTTGTCGAAAGTAACCCGTACGGTCTAAACTCCTGACATAAATATTCCGTCGCATGCCCATCACTCTGCAAGCCATGAATTAAATCCACATGTAAAAACACCTTTTTACAATATTGCTTCGCAAGTGATATAACACTCTTCAATTGGCCGACATGAATATCTAAAATAACGATATATTCATACGAACTATGTAATAGCTTTTCCAAATCTTTAATTTGCCTCACTGCCGGCAAAATTTTCTGTTCATGAAATTCCATTCTAAATGTCCCCTTCTTTATGTCATCCTATCCTTTATAGTACACAATTTAAGTGAAAAGAACAGCCAGTGTTGGGGATTTCTTTCAAATCTTTCCTCTATTTATATATTTTCTTCAACTTATCGGAACCTATACCACCTATAATCATGAATACAAGGGGCAAAAGATTCATTACATATGGCGCATCTGCTACAATTGTAATACTTGCTCCAGCAAACTTATTTAGCATCCATACAACGATTTTTGCAATAAACAAAAATACTCCTATCATAAATAGACTATCAAAAAACACCTTCCATTTTGGATACGCCAATTGCTTACTATCTTCAATTATTTTCTGCGTCAATTCTTCATCACTCCTTAGCAGTTCATCAATTGTAATACCGAACAGATCGCTTAAATGAATAATAATTTCAATGCTCGGATAGTTCTTTCCCGTCTCCCATTTCGAAACAGATTGCCTACTTACATGAATTTTTTCAGCCAAATCATTTTGCGACCAATTTCTTTTTTCCCTTTCTTCTTTTAAACGCTCACTAAAAATCATACTGTGTTTATCACCTCTCTATGCCCATTATGTTCAAATAAATGATGAAGAGTAAAGCTAGTTATCGTTGCATTTCCTGCGCAACTTATGCGTTACAGCTTATAATAGCGCTATTTAATATGGATCTTCCCTATACTATGCTCCAATAATAATTTCCCGAACAATAATACAAAGAACGGATACTAATAAAGACTAGATTAGGCATAAAAAATACGCCATCCCTTCTTATCAGTCTCCAGAAAGAATAACGCAAATTTTCATTTTTACTCATCATTTTTCGGACTATATGAAAACCCCGGGTATTTCACAACAGGCCACTTCTTCTTACGCAGAGAATCCATTACTTGCGGGCCAACATGTATATTACTCTCCACTATTTCTTTAGGAGTCAGTGCCATCCATTGATTTAACGATACATCTTCAAAACGATTGCTTCTGAACATCTCTAAAAACCATAATGTTTCGGTACCTGTATTTTGAATATAATGCCCCGTCGCAAACGGTACATATCCGACATCGCCAGCTCTATAATCAAATGTACGAGCGGTACCATTTCCAAGAAACACATTCATTCTCGCTTCCCCTGTCAAATAATATTGCCATTCATCATTATTCGGGTGCCAATGAAGTTCTCTCATTCCACCAGGCTCAACCTCAACGAGCGCTGCTGCGATCGTTTTTGAAATAGGGAAATTTGTAGAATCTACAATTCGAACGCTACCACCAGGAGTCTTAATTGGCTTTTGTTTTAACAGTTCATGTTTAAATGTTAAAGGAACTTCCCCTTTCGGTGATTGAACTTCCTGACTTTCAAGCGAACCTGGCACCTCTCCTTGATAAATATAAACTTGACCTGAAGGGATAGAATGAAAAGCACTCTCAGGTACTCCAAAATTAGCCGACAACACTTCTTTTGGCGTATGCGCAAACCAATCAGAAATAGCTAAAGTAGATAAATCAGAAAAATGTCCATCATCGAAAACAAGTAGAAATTCACAATGTTCCAATCCTTGAATGGAATGCGGAATACCAGGCGGAAAATACCAAAGATCACCTGGTCCAACATCAGCAATAAAATTCCGTCCATTTTGATCAACAGCCGTTATGCGTGCCCGTCCTAAAAGCATATACGCCCATTCCGCTTCTTTATGCCAATGAAGTTCTCGTATTCCACCGGCCGTTAAGCTCATATTTACCCCGGCAATCGTCGTCGAAACTGGTAGTTCCCGAGCAGTAATCTCCCGAGACCACCCGCCGTGTTTCAAAATCATAGAAGTGTCCGAGAATGAAAACTTCAAGTTAGGAACTAATCCTGCATCCGTTATAGGTGGAACAAGCATATTCGGATTTTGAATATCTCGCATAACATTACGAGGTCCAGAATCAATTGCACCTGCTCCGTCGCTGCGGATTGGTTGTGGCACATTCCTTCCTGCTTCATTAACAGTACGTTTCTTCATGATTACACTCCTTTTTCATCCGGTTATGAAGTAAAAATCCTCCATCATAGTGTATGAATTGGGCTTTGAATGGTTACTTTTACTATAGATTCGGCAATTTTCGCTCTAACAGTCTACTACCCATTACTATTTAAAACAGAAGATGGACAACAAAGACTTTAAGTAAAATGCAAAAAACGCCCTCTGTTTCAGAAAGATTAACAGAGGGCGTTTTCTTTTTTTTACGTAAAGTGTCCAAAAGTCTTTCCTTTGTCATACTGATTACACCCTTTTTTAGAGGGCCAATATTAACACTCTCTTTTTAAAATTCCATATCAAAATCCCTTATATTATTAACAGCGATAAAAAGGAATACCATTCTATCCAAATAGAACAGCATTCCTTTTTATAAACAGTATTTAAAAATTATTATTTAAGGTATTTCCCCAAATCATCTAAGTTTCTCGTATGATTTAGAATGATTACATACTCAACTTCAACTTCTGTTACTACCATTTCTAGTACTTGATGGACTTCAATATAATCATTTTCATATTCTTTTGCCGAAGATACAATCTCTTCTAAGGTTCTTACAAATGTTTCAGCACTCCAGTCTTTTGTTGACAACGCCACATAGGTTTGAAATTTTTTTGTATTCATGTTAGTTCTTATCTCCTCCAACAACAATAAAACTATATATTCATTATTTTAAATATAAAATACCCTCAAGCAAATATCAATTTTTTCATTTAATAAGTCTTCAATTTTAAAATGACAGCTAACAAACGAAACCTATACTTTTCTCTTATACAAATATTTAACATAATAAAAAAGAAGAGAAATACAATATATTTCTCTTCTTTAAATGTAATCTATTAAAGCAATACCGAATCTTTATCACTATCCTGATTACGTTTCTCACGCTCTTCTTCTAAGCGCTTCATATATACTTCGCCTTCTTTTTCAATAAACTCATTATCCATATCTTGCTCTTTTTTCGAAGTATATAAAACCATGTAGCCACTTAGTACAATCCCGACAATTACAAGATAAACCCACCATGGTAAAGTTTCCAAATCACTTCATTCCTTTCCTTAGACAAGCCTTATTAGTTTCACTTTATGAGGAAAGAAGTGGATTTATGCTTAAAATTTTTATTGTGGATGCTTCGCGAAAAATGCTTGTACATATTCCATAAACTCAATTGGTTCCTGACGAAACGGTGCGTGGTATCCTTTTTCAATAATATGAAACGTACTATTCGCAAATAGCCCATGATACAGTTCACCATTTTTCCAAGAAACACTTTTATCATGTCGTCCCCATATAATTAAAGTCGGCACCTTAATTTTATCAGCTTCCATCGCAATGCGGCGCTCTCTCATTTTCGTAAGCTGATCATAATGCTCTTTATCATCCCGACTATTTTTCACTTCATTTTTATTATACTTCGTAATTTCAGTTACAGTTTGTAAGTCCGTCGATAGCGGTGGTACTTCATAACTTTCTTTTTGCTGGAAAGACTCTATCCCTGTAGCATCCGCCAAGATGAGATGCGTCACTGCATCCGGATATAAATACGCTAAATTAAGGGACATCTCTCCGCCCATTGAATGGCCGAGCACCGCAAACTGATCGTATCCGAGCTTCTTCATTAACTTATAATATAAATTCACTTGCGCAGGAAACGAATACTGAAAATCAACTGGCTTAGAAGAACGCCCAAACCCTAAAATATCAACCGCTATAATCGTATGGTCTCGCGCTAGTTCTGGATAAATATCACTAAACCCATCAGAAGAACCACCAAACCCGTGAAACATAAGTAACGGAGGTTTCCCCTCACCAATTTGTTTAAAATAAATCGTTTGCCCATCAATTTGCGCCATACTCTCTTTCGTATTCAGCTTCATCATAACAGTATCTTTCACTTCTCCAACCTTCGCAATCGGCTTCTCAACGAAGTTACAAACAATTAACAAAACGAGCACAATACCACTAATCATATAAAACTTAAACCGTTTCAAAGTTCCCGTCTCCTTTCTCTTGTTGCTATTTAAAAGTTTTTACATTTTTTGGTTATTTTATGTTCTCTTTTTAATTGTAACTGAAATGGTTACAATTATACTAAAAAAATATAACTCATTTCTATTACTAATGGTTATTCTGTAACCATTATAGTTACATATTTAAAGTAAGTCAATTCTTTTCTCTACATGGCCTGAAAATAGAAAAAGGGACTTCATGTTGAAGTCCCTTTCTTTGTTATTATAGTTGGCTTACTCCGCCGCCGTCGCCTTTATTATCTGCTGGTGCTCCTCCTGTGTCGCCTCTAGTATAGTCCGGTTTTACTGGCGCTCCTCCGTCGCCTTTATTGAAGCTAACATAGTCTGGTCTTGCTGGTGCTCCTCCTGTTTCTCCTATATTTAATGCTTGATTTGTAAACGCACTGTTAACTCCAATTGATAACGCACCTACTAGCGCAATCCCTAACATTCCAAAGTGAATCTTTTTCATTATTTTAGCGCCCCTTTTTTTAATAATTTTTTCTGAGCTTTATGACTCATGTAAAAATAATAACTTGCTTTATTGTGATTCTCTTCTTTATAAAACCTTAGAGCTAACATTTCAGCGTATTCCTGTATACACTCCCATAGCTCTTCTTTTTCAAAATAAGTAATACCTTCTAAAACTACTTGCTCTAAGCTTAATGTAGGTGATTTTTCGTTTACGCTTTTCAAAATCATAAAACGATATTGAAACTCTTCCTTATTTAATTCTTTACAAATATCCAAACCTTTTTCAACCAGATCTGCTACCAATTGATATTGCCCTAATTTATAACATTCACGCGCTTCAACAAATAGCGCTTTAAAAAATTTCGGCTGTTTTTTTGTAACTTCGGATGCATGACGAACTGCAAGTTCCGATAAATCTTGACTAGCATACAAAAAGGCTAAATTATGACGCACCATTAAAATATATTTTTCATAATTTACCTTTTGGAAAATATCCATAGCAGCATTAAAGCTTTCTTCCGCGAGTTCATAATTTTTCAAATCTACACAACACAGACCAAAAGCATTTTCACATAGCGCTATATTTATTTCGCAACCTATATGTTTTTTAAACTCTTCTTTCGCTTTTCTCAAATAATCAATTGCATTAACTTGTTGATATGTCTGATAGTAAAAATTACCCATACGATAATCAAACTCTGCATTTTCTAAAGAGTTCGAAACGTATTTCAGTAGTTCATTTGCTTTTTCATAACTTTCCTTTGCATCGCTATATTTAGACATTGAAGTACAATATATTCCTTTAAAAAAATGATAATAATATGCTAAAAACCCTTTAGTTGGAATTTCAAAAGATTCTATTCTCTCAAAACTATTTTCTTTTATACTCAACCAATCCGTCAGCATTTTATATCTAAAATCTAATAAGGTAAAATACAAAGATAACTCCTGATCCACATCCAACCCACTAATCTTACTTTCAATCTCCTCTTTCATTTCCGTAGCCTTCTCTATATTTTGCTGTAACATTACACGATACCAATCATCTAAAGAATGTCTCATTTGCTCCCGCGTTACTACATCTGCTCCCATACACTCGCATCCCCTTTTCTCCAAAATTACAAAATTAGGATTTTTATACAATTATCAAAATTGTATATTACCACTCCTTTTCTATGTATTGAAAAATAATTATCAGAAAATTAAATATTTTAATTAATTATACCAAACTTTTCCTTTTTAATAACTTGAGAAACAATTGTCAGAAAACTTAACGGGACAAATAAAAAGCAAGCAATTCCAGCACTCCGCTAAAACTACTTGCTCTCCTACTTATTATCTCTATTTTTACTCTTTAATAAATTCCTTCGTACTTCTCACTGTATCAATTGGACGAACTAATTTTTCAATTTCTTCACGTTTTGGCTCTAGGAATGGAGGTAAAGATAATTTTTCGCCAAGCGTTTCGTATGGCTCATCTCCCATAAATCCTGGGCCATCTGTTGCGAATTCAAATAAAATTTGTGGTGCAACTCTTGCATATAATGATTCGAAGAAGTGACGGTTTACATATCCAGATGAAGGAAGTCCTACGCTACTGATTCTCTCAATCCATTCTTCTAATACAGCGCGATCTTCTACGCGGAATGCCGCATGATGCACTGTACCAAAACCTTGTTGTGCTTCAGGAAGAACTGTATTATGTTCTACAATAACAGATGCACCGTTTCCGCCTTTGTTCACTTCAAATAAATAGAATTCCCCTTCTTGCGCAACCTCTTTAAATAATAGAACTTTTTCTAACACTTCTTTGAAGAAGCTAAAGTTTGCAATACGGATAAATACAGGTCCTAAACCAGTGATTGCATATTCTAATGGTACTGGCCCGTTTTGCCACGGTGTACCTGATTCGATTCCTTTATCAAGTTCATCTGAGATTAATTGATATTGTTGGTCATCAAAGTCAACGAAAGAAAGAGTTTTCTTACCAAATTGCTCTTTAATTCCTGTATGTTCTACTTCAAGACGGTCAAATCGTTTCACCCAATACTCTAATGCTGCATCAGTCGGAACACGGAATGAAGTTTTTGAAATTTCATTTGTACCGTGTACTCCTTTCGGAACACCTGGGAAATCAAAGAATGTCATATCTGTTCCTGCACTCCCTTTATCATCTGCAAAGAATAAATGATACGTTTGAATATCATCTTGGTTTACTGTTTTCTTAACTAAACGCATTCCTAAAACGTGAGTGAAAAACTCATAGTTCTTTTCTGCACTACTTGTAATCGCTGTAACGTGGTGAATTCCTTTTAATTGGTTCATTTTATATTCCTCCAATAGTTTTTAATTTATATTTTCTCTCCTATTACTTCTCTTCAATAGGTGCTAAATTCGCTTCAATCTCTGCACGCTGATCTTCTAAGAACGGTGGTAAATCAAGTTTTTCTCCTAAATGTTCCACATCTCCATCAACTGTAAATCCTGGTCCATCTGTCGCAATTTCAAAAAGGATTCCGTTTGATTCACGGAAATATAAGCTTTTAAAGTAGAAACGGTCGATGATTCCTGAAGACTGGAAGCCTCTTTGTTTCACCTGTTCTTCCCAATAGGCAAGCTCTGCATCGTTTTTCACGCGAATTGCTAAATGGTGAATGCTCCCTCGGCCCGGCTTTTCAGTAGGTCCATCTAAATATTTCACAACGATTTCTCCAAAAGCCTCTCCTTTAATGGATTGAAAAATTGCTTCCTCTTCGCTACGGCTAACCTCTGTATAACCAAACATTTCTGTAAGTGTACTCGCCATTTTATCAAGTCTACGAACGGTCATTTCCACAGAACCCATTCCTTGAATTTGATGCTCTGCAGGAACTTCTGATTTCTCCCAAGTTTCCCAGTGCTCTACTTTTTCCCCGTTTGAAACGAGTAGTACTAAGCGAAGACCTTCAGCATCCTCAAATTGCAAAGCAGGACGATTTGCATATGTTGTCATTTCACTATGTTTCACATCAAATTTTTCAAAGCGTTCTTTCCAGTAATGCAAGCTATCCTCTGAAGGAACAAGTAATCCAATTCGAGTAATCGCATTCGTACCGCGATATGTTCTTCCTACTAATGGAATTTCAAAAAATGATAATTCCGTACCTGGACTTCCTGTTTTATCTCCATAAAATAAGTGGTACATTGACGGATCATCTTGGTTTACTGTCATTTTCACACGACGCAAGCCAAGCACGTTTTTATAAAAGTGATTATTTTCATTTGCATTTTTCGTAACCATTGAAATGTGATGATGCCCTTTAATTTTATACATTGGTTATTCCTCCGTTTCGTTTTACTAGTCAAGTGATAACTAAAAAAATAACATTTCCCACAACTAATATGGTTTTTAGCTTTTCAATTTATTCTTAATTATGTTTTTGTAAATTCATCTTAGTTTTTACTGTATAAGTTACTTTGTTTTTTAATCGAAAACAACTGAGTATATGTTTTTCATATGACTCAATCGCTTTCGTTACTATCACTTTACACCTCAAGTGATTGAAAAGCAAGTAAAAAATCTCGAATTCAAGATTTTTTTGTTAAATAACATTTAGGGTGTAAAATCATTAATTTCTGGATAGCGTCACATCACTATCAAGCTAAAGACTCAAAGCTCTCCATGCCCATCAAGCTAACAAGAATACACTACCCCAAAACGATAAAAATGAACTTCGTTGCTATAAAAGACAACTTTTTTGCTCCGAGGGAATTATAGAATTTTATATCTTTACAATTATTTATGGGGAGTTAATTCATTTTTTTCAAGAATAAGTAATTTCTTAAATAAAAGTTCACGTACCTCTTCCTTATGATAATTAATTTTTGGTGATTGATAAGAAATTTAATGAATGATTATTCGAATATGCTTTCGTAAATGTTAAATGTAATTTTTGGATAATGTTTGGTCAAGTTGATACTAATACCCTCGATAAACGAAAGAAAATTAAGAGTGTTCCGAGAAAAAGTAATTAAAAAACGCTCATTTACAGAAGAACATTATTTAAGTGAAGCCCTCTATAATTCAATTACAACTCCTTGAAAGTTTATGATACTATCCTGATCACACTTTTTATATTTAATGTTTTAAGGAAAAAAGCTATACTATAAGCGAAACTAAAAATCAGAAAGGAAATACCATAACATGGAAAATTATATGTTATTTATCCTTACAGCACTCCTTATTATAATGATGCCTGGTCCCGGTTTTGCTTTAGTTACAAAAAACACTATCTCTCATGGTAGAAATGGTGGGATAAAGACCGTCTTAGGAACGGTATCTGGAATGATGATTCATACAATAATGGCTACACTAGGACTCTCTGCTATCTTAATGAAATTTGCTATGCTATTTACATTAATAAAATATGCTGGGGCATTTTATTTAATTTATTTAGCTGTAAAGTCAATTAAAAGTGCCTTTTCTAAAAAAGAAGAGATGTCAGGTTCAGTGGAAATAAACTCTAAGGATATTGGAACGGTTAAAAGTTTTAGACAAGGATTTACCACGGCAATCTTAAACCCAAAAACGGCTGTATTTTTCCTTAGTTTTCTACCCCAATTTATTGTGAGTAATCAAAGTCATTTCTTCCAATTTCTTTTGTTGGGATTCACATTTACGACTTTGACAGCAATATGGTATTTACTTTATATCTCTCTAATACGTCAATTAAGAACTTTTTTAAGAAAAGAAAAGGTGAACCGTACAATAGAGGGTATTACTGGCACAGTATTATTAGTATTTGGAGTTAGGCTATTTTTCCAAAAATAAATATGTAATAGAGAGCGTTTAAAACTTTCGGTTTTTCCAATAAATGAATCAATATAAAAAGTATGGCTTTCAAACAGTAAAAAGTGAACAAACGGGTGTGTTTGTGGAATAAGCTTCAATAAAATAACCAAACTTTTTATAAAGAAGTGAATCGATTATATTAAAATTGATATAAAGGCGTTATCCTTTCCTATGATTTCTCAGAAAGAATAACGCCTTGCTCTTTTTAGAGGGTATTTTGTCTAGTTAGCTTGATAGCGATGTGGTTCTATCCCTTATAAAGTGAAACTTTAATCAGTGGGGGTTTTGTTCATCCCCACTGATTATTAGCCCACACCAATCGGGCTTTTACGGACAGTTGATCCCCCACCTAACTTCTTTGCTTCCGCTGAATTTTGAGGTCGGGGTCTTACTGCCCGTTAATGCGGGATAAATGTTACAAAAACATTTATAATAGCTCTAACTTGCACAATGCTTCCCGTTAATATAATACGCTGATTCTGTGAAAACCGTAAATACAATCTCTACTTCTGGAAGTCCAAAATCCATTACATATGTAGTAATGGCCTTGGCAAATCGATTACGAATTTCCTGTCCACGCTCGAACCATTTCACTTCAATAAGAGGAAACGCTTCTATTTCTTCTCCATTGAATATAAACGTAGAACTTGGTAGTTCCAACGTAAAATTATCCGTACCACACTCACAAATCTCTGCGAGCTCTTCTACTAATGGCTTGCTTATGTGTTTTAATTGTTCAGTAGTAATTCCACGAAACACAATATGCGGCATGTAAATCCCTCCTTTAGATAGTTTTATATTTGCCCACATCATAGCACAATTCTCCCACCTTTTAACAAAAATAGATGCTAAACAAGTTTCAACTCTTATTTTTAGGCCTGTTATACAGGCTGAAGCGATTCTAAGTATCTGCCATATTAAAGTTGATATGCTCCCATTCTAGTGGTGAGATATGTTTTAATCGTTCTTCGTTAATCCCATGCGTACTTCTTAACTATTTCATTTAATTTTTAATAAAGAAAACAGCCTCACTAAGCTTTTAAAACTTAATGAGGCCACTTTATTCACACTTTTAATTATGGAACGTCGGTTTATAGAACGAACGATTATCAAGTGCGAAGACACGCTCTGTGTATTCACCTGGTTTTGTACGTCCTAATGCGCGGTCCATCATGTTCATTTTTGCATCTAAGTTATCGATGTAATGCAGAATTTCTGCTTCTTTTACTAATGGTGGTTTTGGGCTACCCCATTCCGCTTTTCCGTGATGAGAAAGGACGATGTGTTGAAGAATTAATACTTCTTCTGCATCGATTTGCAATTCGTCTGCTGCTTTACCGATTTCGTTCACCATGATAGAAATGTGGCCTAGTAAATTTCCTTCTAACGTATACGTTGTAGAAATTGGGCCAGATAGTTCAATTACTTTACCAAGGTCATGTAAAATAACGCCTGCATATAGTAAGTCTTTATCTAATGATGGGTATAGATTTGAAATAGCTTTCGCTAAATCTAGCATCGATACGACGTGATAAGCTAGTCCAGATACGAATTCGTGATGGTTCTTTGTCGCTGCTGGATATTCTAAAAATTCGTTTTGATGCTTATTTAACAAATGTCTTGTTAGACGTTGAATGTTCGGATTTCTCATTTCAAATATGTATTGTGTAATTTTCTCAACCATATCTTCTTTTTTCACTGGTGCTTTTTCTACGAAATCCGAGATGTCTGTTACTTCATTTTCATTCGCAACACGGATTTGTTTCACACGCAATTGAATACGTCCTTTGTAGTTTAAAATATCACCAGCTACTTTAACGATTGTTTCTGCTACATATTGTTTCTCAACTTCTGGTGATACGTCCCATAGCTTCGCTTCAATATCTCCACTTGGATCTTGTAAGATTACTGTTAAAAATGGCTTTCCATTACTTGCTAGACCTTTTGTCGCTGTTTTAATTAACAAGAAAACATCGACTTGTTCACCAACTTCATATTCTGCAATTTTCTTTTTCATTCGAATTCCTCCACCAAATCAGTTACTTTTAGTATAGCATATCACAACTCATTTTCTTTACGCTTATGTGTTAATTTTACAATCTGTTTTTCTGTAAAATACGCGAGTAAATGCGCATGACATGTAAAGAAGATGACTTGTCTATCTTTTGCGATTTCCTTTATTAGTTCAATCGTTCGGTCCGTCCTTACCGCATCAAAGTGCACGAAACTATCATCAATAATAAATGGATAATCGTGTTCAAATGTTTTCGCAAGTGCAAATCTCAGCGATAAATATAACTGCTCCGCTGTCGCTTGGCTTAGTTCATGACTGTAAAAACGTATACCGTCGTTACGTTCAACAACGAACGGCTCCGCCTCTGACGGTGAAAAGATTTTACTATAGCGTCCGCCCGTTAAATAGACGAAATACTCTTCTGATTTTTGTAAAATACGAGGCAGATGCACTTCATGATAATATTGCTTCGTTTTCGTTAACACCGTTTTTGCGGCCGCATAAGCAGCCCACTTCTTCACTTGTTCACGTACTTGCGCTTTTTTCATTTCCCACTCATGCATTAAATCGCCGTACGTACTACCTTCTTCTAAATTCACAATTTCCATACGATGTTTCGCAATGCGCTCTGTCAGTTCTTTCTCTTGCGCCAGACAGTTTTGCACGACTGTAATTTCTCTCTTTAATTTCTCTTCATAACCGTCAGCTTCGTAATGTTCAGCTAATGATAAACTCTTTAAACGCTGTTCTAACAGATCAATTTGCGGTAATAAACGCACTACTTGTTTCTCAGCATCTTCACGTTTTCCCGCTAGTTTACCTGCTTCTAAAAACATCTCTTCATCTGTAGCCTCTGCAATATGCCATAAACTGTCTCGTTCTACTAGCAATTGCTTTAATTGCTCTTGCATGAACTCATATTCTTCTTGCCATTCAGCTAGTTTCTCTTTCAACTGCTTACAAGTTTGTCTCTTCTCTTTCTCATTTTGCATAAGCCTTTGCGCCTCATACAACTTACTATACTCCGCACTACCGATAACAGTTTCTAGTTTATGTTCAAATTGCGAAATCATTTCATATAATGAAGATTTTCGTGTGCCTTGCTTCTCTAATTCACGATATAATTGCTGCATTTTTTCTATACGCTCAAACGCCGGCAATATGTGCGCATACGTATAAAAATCAGGGAACATATAGCGCGTTTTATATGCATCTACTTGTTCTCCCGCCTGGAACGTTTCTCTCTCCCATTCCTCATACGATGAAACGACTTTATCATAAGCTCGCTCCATTTGCTGCAATTTATAAGACTCACGCTCAAATAGCTTACGAATCTCTTCATCTTTTTCTAACTGATAGCGCACAGACAGCGCTTCTTCACTTTGTCTCCCGCCAGCACTTTGCTGAAGAGTAAGAAGCTCTTCTTGTAATCCACTTGACGGATCTTTATATAAAACAAGGGCAAGAACAATCCCTACAAAAACAATAACACTAATAAATAAGAGCGGGCGGTTGTCTATAAATAAGCTTGTGAATAAAACAAGCGTGTTAATAAGAAGTAACAGAAGACAAACTCTTTGCCACTGCTTTTTCTTTTGCATAGCTACTCCTGCTTTTTCCTCATACTTGCGCTTCATTCTCTCTGCGCCCATACCGATAAACGCCGCATCTTGGAACGATTTCTCTTTCTCAACTAACGTATTTCGCTCTTCATCAACTAACATTTGTTTCTGAATCTGTCTTATATTTTCTTCTTGTTCTTCTAATTGCTCTTGCGCTACTTTAAAACGATCATCAAGCTGTGCTTTTTGCGTTTCTAATTCACGTGCCTTTTGCACGGTTTGCGTAATTAATTCTTTCGTTGCCAAACTCATGTCAAACGCAAGAACCGCTTCCTTTTCAAAAGTAGCACCAATTTGCTGTTCTAGTTCTGCAATTTCTTTTTTTATATTCGCAATACTTCCTGTCATATCACGCATTTCTTGGCGTGCATTTTCGTAAGACATATGTTGCATACGAAGTTCTTCTACATAACTTTCTTTTTGTAAAAACTCTTCATCTATTTGAATCGAGGCAATTTCCGATTGCACTGTCTCGATTTTCTTATGGAGCGAATCAACTTGTAACTGAAGCGGCTCCATCTTCGCCTTAATCGCTTCATAGCGCGCCATTCCGTTTACAGGAAACTGCCCGCTCTCATTTTCTAACACTTTCTCATGCGCACGCTTTTCAATAACGAGGGGCTCAAGCGCTGCTAATATTTCATAATCTTGCTTTCGCTTTTCTGCATTCTCTTTTTCCACGCGAACAGAAGCAAGCTTCTCTTCACTTTCTTTTAACTGCTCCACTTGTTTTTCATACGTGCCAATTTTTCCTTGCCACTCTTTCATCTTCTCTTCAAGCTTCTTCATCTCTTGCAGTGACACGTTAATTTCCGGTTTACGCCCACTCGGTTTAAAACGCTGATCCATTTCTTTTTCTAGCTTTTTATCTAACTGTAATAGCGCATCGCTTCCGACTGCACTTGCTGAAAATAAATAATTGCCAATATCCGCTTCGCCGAGCTGATGAATATTTTGAAGACCATGCATATCAAATGAAAAGACCGATTCAAATAAACTTTCATTCATCCCGCTTAATATATCGTTTAAAATTTCCTCGCCGCCCGTTTTCCCGTCTTCAAAATAAACGGTCACCTCGCCAGTTGCCGTCTTTGGCAATCGTTCAATTTTCAAACGGCCGTACTGCTCTGTTTGCACAGTCAGCGCACCGCCATACTTCCCGCCTTCTTTCGGCTCATAACGGCGCTGTCCTCTCGTCGGAAAACCGAACAGAATACTTTTCATAAACGAGCGAATTGTCGATTTCCCCGCTTCATTTTCACCGTATAACACCGTCAGCAAGGAAAGATCCATTTCCACATTTTCTAATTTTCCGTACCCATAAATATGGAGTTTTTCAATTCTCATTTTTTATCCCTCTCTTGCTGGAATAATTGTTCTAAAATAATATTTTCTGCTTCCTTTTGAATCTCTTTCTTCTCGTCTTCTGTAAAAGATTCAATACTATTACGCGCTACAGGAGATGTCCAAATGGTGCGCAACACGCCGTCCATATTTGTGAAAGCTTCTAGCTCCTTTAGCACACTACCGACGAAATGATTTTCCGCTTTCAAACGTTCGATTTCCGCAAAAGAAACCGTCTCATTTTTCCACTTCATTGCATATACGAAATCTTTTCGCTCTTCGCCAGATGCTAAAATGTGAAAAATCTCTTCCACACGCTTTTCGTCACGCAAATAAGGAGAAAGTGGGCCCTGCCCTGTGAATACGACAGTTAAAAGCGTCCCTTCCTCTTCTCTTCGGCACTCATTCAGCGCAGTTGACATGCTCGTCATAAGTTCATCAACAGTTTCAAGTCCATCAATACAAACTTCGATCTCATCCCATACAACATCTGCCGTATGGAAAAATGAGCAATGCGTTCCTTGTTTCGTAAGTTCAATAAGGTACGCACCCTTCTCACCTGTTTCCTTACGATGACGACCTTGTATGTTCCCTGGATAAATAATGTATGGCTCTTCTGATAAAATTTCACGTTTATGTATATGGCCAAGAGCCCAATAATCAAACTGTTTTTCTTTCAACTCACGAATTTGAAACGGTGCATAGCGATTATGCTCTGCATCTCCTTCCACACTTCCGTGAAGCATGCCAATATGAAAAGGCGCATCACTCATTTTCGTATACTGCGCTGTCATATTATCCGTTACCGCTTGCTGCAAATAACTAAACCCATAAATAGAAGCTAATAGCTCACCATTTTTATAAAATGATTTCTCTTCTACATAAGGCTCAGTAAATACATGAACATTTTCCGGAAACTCAATTGCTGCCCAGCTTCCCCCTAAATGATCATGGTTACCGTGAATAATAAAAACAGGGATATCGTACTGCGAAAGTCTCTTCATTTGCTCACGCACAAACACTTGCGCCCTCAAACTTCTCGTCTCCGCATCATACAAATCCCCAGCTAGTAATACGAAATCAACGCGCTCTTGAATCGCTTTATCAACAATACGCTCAAATGATTCAAACGTACTTTGCTTCATTCTCTCCCAAACAGACTGCGCAACATTCATCTCCATTCCTTTAAACGGACTATCCAAATGCAAATCAGCCGCATGTATAAACTTTACTTGTTTCACAAATAACGATCCTTTCTATCTTTCAAAAGTTTCATTTTATTAAAATTAACATCGCTGAAAACTAATAATCATCGAGAATGAAAATATTCTCGATGATTAAAGTTTCATTCTATTTTACCACGCAATGTCATATATTTCTTTGCATATTGTAGCGTTTTATGTCAAAATAATTATAAGATTCTGATTTTAATTATTGGAGGGAATTTTCATGGGAGTATACGTTCTAACAGTCTTTGAAAAAGATGGTTCAAAAGCATTAGACGAATCATTCGAGGCGGCAACTGAAAAAGAAGCGAAAGCAAAAGGTGAATCTATTTTACAAGAAAAAGGATTGTATGAAAAAACACATCGCTGTACATCTACTGCAGGTAAGCTCGTTTTATTCCAGCGCTAAAAAAAAGAAGCGTCATCCGCTTCTTTTTCACTCTACTATATCTTCGTCACACCACGTAAACACCACATCTAGAATGCGATTACCAATACGTACGCGTTTATTCCATTTACCTGTTTGGATCTGATGTTGCAATTCAGCTTTCATCTTTTCCGTCCAGTCGTGAATCGTTTCACTACCGTCGTACGGATATACGCCTGGAAACTCTTCCTGCAGTAGATGCAAGCTCTCTGCATCAAAATGAAAATGGAAGAAGTAGTTTGCTGTAAGTGATGGTTCTTGCAATCGTAAAAAATGATCATCAATTTGCTTTCTATTTCTATAGAAAGTAAAGATATTCACTTTACCGCTAGTAATTTGGTCAATTTGAATTTCGTGCTTCTCTATAATCACGTCTTGTCCACCTCGTTGTATACTATCTTTAGTATATATGTCTTTTGCAACAAAGTTAACCATTTTCGCGCGAAATTCATTTCCTTCATTATATTACCTGTACCTCCATATGCAATCAGAACAAATAAAAACAAAGTTGAAGGGGAGCGATCACATGTATTTCGGAAGCAAAGGTTGGTATGTAAAAGAACTTAAAAAATTAGGTATCCGTACTTATGAAGGTAAAAAACTAGAATCGTATCGTACGCATGTGTTATCTAGTTTACTTGAGAGAATGAAGAAAGCTTCGGCTTAATAGAAAAACACCTCCCGAATTCGCATACTAAGTATGCAAATTCAATGGAGGTGTTTTTATCAGTTTTCATAAAAGATTTTTTGCTTCCGCTGGAACGGATACGTTTTAATCTCAGCTGTATCTAAATCTTCATTGAATAAATGAATGGCTATAATTTGTCTACAATCGTAAGTATGGTAATAATATGTTCCAGACTCCATACACATTGCACTTGTATAGATCGTATTATCTAATATACCGTCTTCTGTTATTACTGCCCCCTTAGGAACCTCACAATTTGATAAGATATGAAAAATAGCCGATATCCCCTCTTCTTCGTTCTCTATACTTTGAATGTTTTGTTTGCCATATGCTGCCCGTACAAATCTTGATGGCGGGGTGAAATCTCCAGGAAGTCCCATCGTTCCTGAACCTTGGCCAAAAGCACTTAATGGTACATCTCCCCACTCAGTTGGCGCAAATGGCTGCGATTTAAGTCCAATATATTGTCTTAAATTTTGTAAATGCCAATTAAACTCCGGACTATTAGTCATTACTCCTATTGGATTGTCATACACTTTTATTCCATCAACTGTCGGCTCAAGTACAATACACGCTCCCGATTTATCTGCTAAAATCCAATGTAGCGGTGGCGTAATTCCTAAAACTGGTAATGGCACATCTATAAAGGCAATGTTATCAATATATTTTCTTAATTCTTCAACAGAATTGAACTGCGTGAGGCTCCAAGTCACAAAATCAAATGGCGCTACATTCGTTTTATTGCTATCTATATGATTACTATAAGTAGCAAATCCTGGGAAATAGAGAGTTGCACATGTCATACCAGTTTCATTTACTCCGTCCGCCATCATGACCCTTCCTCCAAAATTAATTCCCATTCCGACAACAGCCTTTTTCGCTCGGATCGTTTCACCAGTTATATTGTTCCACTGATAACGCCGAGGAATGATTATTACTTCTTGATTCATATCTAATGTGAAATCCATTGTTCTCGCAAAAAGATGTTGGAAATTTTTAGTTTGTAACGTCAAACTAGTACACATGAAGAAATCCCCCCCATTTTATAGTTATATACACATTTTATAAAATTCTGATAAATACGTAAATTAAAAACCCTATTTATCACTAACAAAATAACCACCCTAACCAAAAATGCTATAATAAACCCAATGAAACTAAGGGGGCAAATTACTTTGCTTGGAACATGCATTCAATTTCATAAGTTTGGCAATCCAAAAGACGTATTACAAGTTGAATATAAAAATATAGAACCACTGAAAGATAATGAAGTTTTCGTTCGTATGCTAGTTAGACCGATTAATCCATCTGACTTAATTCCCATCACTGGAGCATACGCACATAGAATCCCTTTGCCTAACATACCTGGTTATGAAGGTGTTGGTATTGTAGAAGATGTAGGCGCTTTTGTTTCTAGAGAGCTTATCGGTAAACGTGTGTTACCTTTACGCGGGGAAGGTACTTGGCAAGAATATGTGAAGACATTAGCTGATTTTGTAGTCCCTATTCCTGATTCCATTGATGATTTTACAGCGGCACAAATGTATATTAATCCACTTACTGCGTGGGTTACATGTACGGAAACGCTAAACTTAAAACGGAATGACGTTTTATTAGTAAATGCTTGCGGATCCGCTATTGGCCATCTATTTGCACAGTTATCTCAAATTTTAAACTTCCGATTCATTGCGGTGACAAGAAATAATAAACATACAGAGAAATTACTTCAGCTTGGCGCTCATCATGTAATAGATACTTCCACTGCCCCGCTTTATGAAACAGTTATGGAGTTAACAAACGGGATCGGTGCAGACGCTGCGATTGATTCTATTGGAGGACCGGATGGAAATGAATTAGCTTTCTCCTTACGTCCCAATGGGCACTTTTTAACTATAGGACTTTTGTCAGGAATACAAGTAAACTGGGCAGAGATTGTCACGAAAGCAAAAGTGCACGCGAACATATTTCATTTACGACATTGGAATAAAGATGTGTCAGCATATAAATGGCAGGAGACTTTTCGTCACTTAATTCGTCTAGTAGAAAATGAGCAATTACGTTTTATGAAAGTACATTCTACATATGACTTAGTGGATGTGAAAACGGCGGTTGATGTTGTGCAATCTGCGGAGAAAACGAAAGGGAAAGTTTTTTTGACGGGTTATTGACTACAATTGAAGGAGTCTTTTTGATTGGCCATTTAAATAGACTAGATAGTACGTTTAGGAACACCTAATTGTAAGTATCTGGTATAATCCTATTAAAAGGTGAAAGGAGATTTTCACATGTGGCTAATCACGGCAATCGCGCCTGTTGTAATAGTTGGTGGAATTGTAGTATTTGTAATTAAAAGATTGGAACATAAATATAAGAACGGAAAATTAGGTAAGAAAAAATCTCAAAAAGCTCAACTGTTATTAGACAGTTTCATACCTATAGGAATGCTTGTCGGCTGTATAATTGGTTTGATTTTCGGCATGTTTTCCCCAGATTTCTCACTACTTTCAATTAGTTTAGGATCCGGAATAGGCTATTTATTTGGTTTTTTTGCCTATAAATTTTATAGCAAGACAGGAAACAACCTCTCATAATCCAAAAAGAATAAGCGGAACAGTACATAGTAGTCATATACAATATGTACTGTCCTTTATTTTTGTATCAACACTATCACCTTACCTTTCGCCTACTATACACCTTTTTTATTGATTTTCCTCTCCTCCACCTTTTGCATATCCGCTTTTTTATTTTCATTGGATCTATATCCAAAGTAAAGTAGCGCACATGTAATAATAGAACCTACAATGTATCCTAAAAAACATCCTAACCAAAACATAAAAATTGCCCCCAATCCATTATAAATTTTATGTAGTAGACATCTGTAAAACGTTCTCAGTACCTCCGTTTTTTATTACAGATTGGAAAATTCCCTTAACCATTCCATCCATGAACATTCTGTCTTCTCTATTTTGATTATTATCTATAAAGTTATTTATACCACTAATTCTTCCATCATCTCAAATAACAACTTTATTATTTATTATAAAGTTTGCACTCACACTACATATATGTAGCATCACTGTCTCTTTTTCATTTTACCCTTGCAACTGGAGTTTACTTCTACAACTTAAAAACAAAAAAACCCCTCAAAGCATAAACTTCAAGGGGTGAGCCTGTTTTTTATTTACTTATATACGTACAGCTGTACCGCTTACAGCAACCATTAACATTCCATCACGAACAACTTCGTAGTCTACGTCAATACCTACGATAGCGTTCGCACCTTTTTGTTTTGCGAGTTCTTTCATTTCATCCATTGCGATATCACGAGCTTCTTTTAGCTTGCTTTCATAAGAACCAGCACGACCACCGACAACATCACGAACTGAAGCGAATAAATCGCGGACAATATTTGCACCCATAATAGCTTCACCATTTACAATATCGATATACTCAATAATTTCTTTACCTTGAATTCCAGACGTTGTTGTTACAATCATGACTGACACTCTCCTAATAAGTTGTAGTTTTGATAAGCTTTCTTATGTCTTTATTATGACATGGAAAAAGTATCTAATCCATTGAATTACCTTACAGGAATGTGACAGTTTTGTAATAATAAAGCGCGCATTATGTTTAATTTTAATAAAGTGCTTTAATATTGGGATACATAAACGATTCTCTATTTTCTTTCCAATCCTTTTCTACTTCTTTAAAAGTTGGTCGCCCTAATTCTTTGTTATTTTCATGTTTACTAAACCATTTTTTCACATACTGGTCTCCATTTTTGTTTTGAACTGTACAAAGGAAACTATTACTGCTATCCTTTAATATTTTTACAATCACGAAAAGGCACCTCTTCCCTTTTAAATAACATGATAGAACTTGATCTTTTACTATAAGCCCTTCCTCTCTTATAGTCATACGACTCCTCGGCCGCGCCAAAGTTGTAAGATCAAAAAACGATATTCACTTTGTTTATATTTTATTTAAAGAAATCAGAGTTATAGGCATTATGCTTATCAAATATTTTATAGATTTCTAACTTATCATCTAATTTTGCATCTACTAAAATTAATATATTTCCATCGTAAATATACTCTTCATATTTCTTAGCATGGTCTTCAGGGATTCCTAAGCCGATAAATGCCCCTATTAAACTTCCAGCTCCACCGCCAATACCGGCTCCTCCAATAGCTGCTGCGATCGGTCCTGCTGCTACGATTGGACCCATTCCAGAAACGGCAAGTACACCAAGACCTGTTAATAAACCACCAAGCCCGCCTGCTACCCCTCCAGCTACAAGCCCTGTCGCTGAAAAGATATCTGCTTTATGTGCAGTTTCGCTATTCACTTTTTCACCCGATTTTTCTTCTAGATGTTCAATTTCCTTTTGATCTTTCGCAATAGCTGAAATGTTATCTGCTGAGTATCCTTTATCATTTAATTCATTAATAACGAGTGCCGCATCATCAATTGTTCTAAAAACACCTACTATTTTTCTATCTAAATCCATAACTATTAACCTCCTAAAGTTTTATATAATGTATCTTTATTTTTCTTCATTTCTGTATACACTAATCTTCTTATTAACATAACCATTTACGAAGAAAGCGAATAGTAAAAGCACTACAAGTGAACTACTTAACAAGTAAATTAAATCAAATGTAATATCAATCATCATTTCATTCATGTATACCAGGCTCCTTTTTATTTAAAGTAAAAGTATATTTTGATAGACTAATCTACTAAACATAGACATCTTACAATTCATCTTCAGTCAATCTCTTTGTAGTATATGTATACCCTTCCTAACCTTTTCTAAACGTAAAAAAACTATACTTATATTTTTTCTTATTTATATGTTTAACATTTTTTAAAACGGGTATGTTTATATTGTTATGCTTACTATATGGAAAGGAATATTACGATGAACGCCATTCACTCTACTACTATTTCTTATAATGAAACACCTACAATAACTCAGATTCATCATTTTTATGCTTTAATGACAACATTTCAAGCTAATTTGTTTATAAGTAAACATGGAACAATGACATCAATCAAAAATTTAAGCACTCTAGTATCCTTTTTCCTTACTGTAAAAAAGAAAGATCTTATATTATTTATTTTTGAAGGAATAGATGCAAAAAGAGCTTTAAGAACACTCTTCCCTTCTTAGAATGTTTGTTATCCTCTATTCCCTCTTTTACTACCTTTCATATATGTTTTTATATTTCAAAATGATTTCCTCTATAAAAAAAGAACCCCCTAATACAATAGGGGGATTTCTAGTTTGGCCTTATGAAAACTGATATAATATATATTACGTTTTTCATTCTTTAAAATAGAAAAGTTTTAATAACCTTGAAGGTAGGAATTTTTAATGAACTCGAAAGCAAAATTTAGTATTCGCTACAAAATTATGGCTGGTTATTTAGTTATCATTTTGTTCTTACTTGTTTCTTTCATTATGTTAAACAATGAGATTTCCAACTTACAAAAATCTCGTAATTTTATTATTGATCATGATTTTAAAGTTCTCAATTTAACGAATCAAGTGGAGAAAGAGTTACTAACAATTGAAAATAAAGCGAAAGGGTTTATCATTTCTAATAACCCTAATTACGTGCAGTCCCTTAACTCTGCGGAAAAGGATTACGAAAAACATTATCAAGATCTTTTTTCTTTATTAGAGGATAACCCCTCTCAGCAAGAAAAATTAAAACAGATTAACGAAAACATTACTAGTTGGATTAATAAAGAGATTCACCCACTCATTACAAATAATAATAGTAATAATGTACAAACAATTGACACGACTCAAATTCAGTCATTACAGTCGCAGCTAACTAACTTCCGGAGCACTGAGGAGCAACTAACGAAAAAAAGAGCTGCACAATTAGATATTGAAAATAATAAATTAGAGATTTGGTTATACAGTTTATTGTTCTTACTTTCTTGTATTTCTATTATCGTTTCACTCTATATTTCGAATTCCATTACAAAAACGATTAAAAATGTAATTCAAGCTATTAAATCCATTTCTTCTAAAGAAAAAATTACGGAAAGAATTCATGTAAATACACATGATGAAATAAAAGATCTTGCTCATACAACAAATCACCTACTAGACGAAATATCAAAAAGAGAGTGGTTACAAACTGAGCTTGCAGAATTAATTTTAATGTATCAAGGTGTATCTTCTATTGAGATGTTAGGTAAAAAAATTCTTAGTGGCATCATACAAAAAACGCAAACTTCTTGCGGTGCATTTTATGTACGTGAAGAATATGAAGAAACTGTCTACTATGTGAAAAAAGCTTCTTTCGCCGATCAAGGTGCTGATATTGGAAAACAATCCATTAAAATGGGTGAAGGTTTCATTGGACAGTCTGCCTTAGAAAAGAAAAGTTTTATTCTCAGTGACATACCCGAAGAGTTTCGTTATGTCACTAGTGGAGTATTAGAAATACGTCCTAAAAATCTACTAGTCATCCCTATCTTATTTGAGGATGAAGTGATCGCAGTAATGGAGTTAGTAAGTGTAACTGAGATTTCAGATTTACATCAAGATTTAATTCAACAAACCGTTGATAATCTAGGTTTAACAATTCATAGCATTATGGGACGTATGCGAATTCAAACTCTTTTACATGAATCACAAGCAATGACAGAAGAGTTGCAAGTTCAATCAGAAGAATTGCAAACGCAAGCGGAAGAACTACAAATGCAAGCAGAAGAATTACGAACAACGAATGAACAATTAGAGTCTAGAACTGAAGAGGCTGAGCAGAAGACAGCTGACTTACAAATTACCAAATCAGAATTAGAAGAAAAAGCAAGCGAGTTGTTACGCAGCTCAAAATACAAATCTGAGTTCCTAGCAAATATGTCACATGAATTACGCACACCGTTAAATAGTATTTTACTATTATCTGAAATGTTAAGAGAAAATCATGATAACAATTTATCCGACGATGAAATTGAATTAGCAACCGTCATTCATTCATCAGGGAAAGACTTACTTACTTTAATTAATGACATACTAGATTTATCTAAAGTAGAAGCAGGCAAACTAGACATCATTTTTGAAGCAACGAACATAAGTGACATGGCAGCCAATATGCATCAAAACTTTTTACATATAGATGCACAAAAAAATGTCGAATTTACTATTGAAGACAGTGATACGATTCCTGATCTGTTTTATACAGATGCAAAACGGATTGAGCAAATTATTAAAAACTTATTATCCAATGCATTTAAATTCACGGAAAAAGGATCCGTTTCTTTACATTTCGATTCAATAGAAACAACCAATTTAAGTCATGATATGCAGTCTATAAGTAAAGATTGGATTACAATTTCAGTAAAAGATACTGGTATTGGTATCGCTAAAGAACAGCATCAACTTATTTTCGAAGCCTTTCAACAGGCAGATGGAGCAACGATTCGAAAGTATGGTGGTACAGGACTAGGTTTATCTATTTGTAAAGAGTTTGCTAGATTGTTAGGTGGTTGGATTACGTTAGAGAGTAATGTAGGAGAAGGTAGTACTTTCACGGTATATATTCCTAACCTTCCAAATGGATTACATGATATACAGTTCTCCAATTTAGAAGTCGCAGCAACGATAGAAGATGTTATTCCTGCTGAAGTTGTTGAAGAAACTATCGTTACTACCGAAACAAATAACGTCTTCCAAGAGAAAAACATTTTAATTGTCGATGATGATCATCGAAATATATTTGCGTTACAAAATGCATTAAAAAAACAAAATGCCAACATTATTACTGCCCAAAACGGCATAGAGTGTTTAGAAATACTAAAAAGCAATACAAATATTGACCTTATTTTAATGGATATTATGATGCCTAATATGGACGGTTATGAAACGATGGAAAATATCCGAATGAACTTAGGGTTACATGAAATACCTATTATCGCATTAACTGCTAAAGCAATGCCAAATGATAAGGAAAAATGTTTATCTGCTGGCGCTTCAGATTATATAAGTAAACCATTAAACCTACATCAACTCTATTCGGTAATGAGTGTATGGTTAATAAAATAAGTGAGGTTTAGTTGGAGTGGAAAATAAGTATTATAATTTTGATCCATCAGTAGATACGGATGAGCGCACGAACTTAGAAATTGAATTACTATTGGAAGCGGTATTTAAACTATCAGGATTTGATTTTCGCCAATATGCTCGCACATCTATTTATAGAAGGATTTGTAATCGAATGCAGCTCTCTAATATCCCAACCATTTCAAAATTAATTGAAAAAGTAATTCACGAGGAAGGGGTTTTAGAACAATTATTAAATGATTTCTCGATTAATGTAACTGAGATGTTCCGTAACCCTGCCTTTTTTAAAGCGCTAAGAGAGCATGTTATTCCCGAATTGAAAAAGCAACCTGAAATTAGAATTTGGCATGCTGGATGCGCAACTGGTGAAGAAGTATTATCGATGTCCATCTTACTTCACGAAGAAGGATTAAGTGAAAAGTCGGTTATTTACGCAACAGATATGAATACAAATGTGTTAGAAAAAGCAAAACAAGGCATCCTCCCCTTAAATAAAATGCAAACTTATACGAAAAACTATTTACAAGCTGGCGGTACACAAGCATTTTCTAACTATTATTCAACAGATAATCGTTTTGCTTATTTTAATCCTTCACTGTTACAAAACATTATTTTTGCACAGCATAATTTAGTAACCGATCAATCTTTTAACGAGTTTCATATTATACTTTGTCGTAACGTTTTAATTTACTTTACAAGTAAACTTCAAAATCAAGTGCAGCAACTATTTTATGAAAGCTTAAGTCACAATGGATTTCTATGTTTAGGAAATAAAGAAACTCTTCGTTTTTCAAATATAATGCCGCATTATACCCAATTTAATCCTAGTGAACAAATTTATCAAAAAATACAATAAAGTGAAACTTTAATCAGTGGGGGTATCCCCCACTGATTATCAGCCCTCACCAATCGGGCATTTACGGGCAGTTGACTCCCACCTACCTTCTTTGCTTCAGACTAATTTTTTTGGTAGGAGTCTTACTGCCCGTTAATGCGGGATAAAAAGCGTATGAAATCCTCTGTTTGGATTTCATACGCTTTTTATTTCGCATTCGTTTGTATCATAATTAGACACATATCATCTGATTGCGCTTTCTTTTGTTCTTCCTTGTAAAACCCTTCTATCTCGCCTTCTAAATCTCCCCATTTTCTTTCTGTAAAAGTACGTAATTTCTCTTCAGACTCAAATTCATCATTTGCAATTGCTTCAAGAACACCATCTGTAAACAATAATATTTGAGCGTTCTTCTCAAAAGGTATAACTGTCTTTTTAACTTTTATTTCATCAAAAAATCCTACGGCACAACTCCCGCGATCTAGTTCAACTACATTTGTTTCATCAACTAAAACATATCCAGAAGGATGCCCTGCATTTACATATTCAACTGTTCTATCTTCTGTATTAACAACTAAGTATATCGCCGTAAAATAATAAGGAATATTATCATTTTCATTATGTAAAAGGGTCATATATTTATTTAATTCTTTAATAACGAGTTCTGGATCAATTAAACATTTAATTGTTTCACGTAATACAGACGAAATAAACATACAAACTAATGAAGCAGATACACCATGTCCCATCACATCTAATAATATAATACCGTAGCGATTTTCATCGATTTTATACCAATAATACATATCTCCAGCTAGTTTAAATGAAGGTAAGTAACTTGCTTCAATTTTTATATGATCTTCTCTTAATGGGCTACTTAATAAGTTTCTTTGTACTTGCGTAGCTAAATCTAGTTCATTCCGAAGATTTTCTTCTTGTTCTTTATGCCAATTTAATTCTGATTTCAAGCGTAACGCTACACGCATACGTGCTAATAGTTCAACTTTATTTATAGGTTTCGTAATATAATCCATTGCCCCCATATCAAGAGCTTCGGCCAATTTATTTGCATCCTCTAAAGCTGTAACAAAAATAATAGGGATATCTTTAAACTTCTCCTCTTTTTGTAATCGCCTACAAACTTCAAGTCCATCAATTTCAGGCATCATAATATCTAATAGTATTAAATCAATTTCATTATGCCTGGAAGAATCTTTTCCAAACTGTATGTATTCGAAGAGCTCTTGTGCAGAATTGAGCGATACAAGATCATGATATCCGGCTTGTTTTAAAATCTTTTCAATTACAAATATGTTAACCGGATTATCATCAACAATTAAAATGGACACAAGTTATTTCCCCTTTTCTTATTTAAAATGTAAATCTATTATCATTTTCTATTTTTCTAGTATTACATACTCAGTTACAAAATGAAAATTTCTTACTCAAACATATTTATACAACAAAAGAACAAACCCCTAGAAATAGGAATTTGTTCTTTCACTCTATAAATTTCTACTTTTAATTTAACACCATTGCTTTATCATTTAAAAGACGATCTAATTCTTCCATATGATTAGTTTCATCTGCAATCATATCTTCTAGTTTTACAACTAACTCTGTCATATTTAATTTCGCTGCCTGTTCTTTTCTCGTTTCATAACGCTTAATTGTTTCATATTCTGATTGTCTAGCGGATTCTAACATTTCTCTAACATCTTCTACTTGTTTCACTGGTAAAGGGATCGTAGTAGGTGTACCACCTAGCGTCTTAATTTTCTCCGCTAAATATAGGGCATGTCCTTGTTCATCACTAATTTCAGATTCAAAGAAAGGTTTTAACACTTGTCTATATATACCAGAAACTGTAGCTGCATTATGGTTATACATAATAATTGCTGAGTATTCTCCTGCTAAATCTTCATTCAATCCTTCGATTAGTTCTTTCACATCGTGTGACATTTTCATATCTCCTCCTATACTTAATAAGTACCCCTTTTCTCATGTTTTAAACATAATTATTTTAAATTTTTATGTATCTAAAAATGCGGCTTGCTTCAATTTACTTATCGCTTGTCTTTTAATACGAGAAACGTGCATTTGTGAAATACCTAACCGTTCCCCTGTATCTTTTTGATTTAAATTTTCTCCAAATATATAATGAATAACACTCTTTTCCGTATCATTTAATACGTTAAAAATATCCTTTAAAACGAGACGCCTTTCTGTCTCTTCATATCCTTGCTCTACTTCACCTACAGATTCAATTCTCGCTACCGAACTTCCATCAGATGAATTTTCAACTACATCATCTAAGGAAGATACTCGATAATTATTTTTCGCATCCATAATCTCTAGAACTTCCTCTTCCGATAGTCCTAAATGATTTGCAATTTCTATTATCTTCGGTGAACGTTGCAGGTGATCTGTTAGTTCCTCTATCGCAAGTTTAATTTTCCCACCCAAATCTTTAATTCGTCTTGGAACGTGAATGCCCCAAGTTTTATCGCGTAAATACTTCTTTATTTCCCCTACTATCGTAGGTATTGCAAAAGGCTCAAAAGCATTCCCTATCGAATAATCATACCTTCTTATTGCACCTAAGAGCCCTAACATCCCTACTTGTATAATATCCTCATGCATCGGCCCGCCTTTTGAATAGCGATATGCAATGGAATATACGAGATTTTTATAATGATCAACTAACCTTTCCTGCGCTTCATTACATTGGTTTTGTTGGAATTCTGCAATTAGCTTAATAACGTCTTCTTTAGTAAGAGTTGTAGGTTGAGATTGGATTTCCATCATTCTCCACCTGCTCTCTTTGTATATATTTTGTCATTAAAACTGTCATGCCCTCATCATGCATAATTTGTATATCATCCATTAATGTATTGATTAAATATAAACCTAAACCATTTTCCGGCAAATGTTCTACTGGTTTACTAATATCATACGGACCAACTTTCCTTTTTAAGCTATTAAAATCAAAGCTAACCCCATTATCCGCAACTATAATTTCTAATCGATCTTCATATAGCCCGAAGACAATTGTAATTTCTCCAACATCTTCTTTGTATGCATGTTGTACAATGTTTGTACAAGCTTCACTAATAGCAATTTTCATATCTTCTATATCGTCATAAGCAAAGCCCATTCGGTTCGCAACACCAGCCATTGTTAAACGAATAATAGCCACATATTCTGCCTTTGCAGGAATTTTCATTTCTATCTTTTCAAATTTCTCCATCATCCCTAGTCACCTTCTTTCTACTTTTTCAAAATCGGAATTCAAGTTTAATATTTCTGTTAACCCTGTAATATCGAATAATCTTTTTAATCTTTTAGATACACCGATAAACTCTAGTTTTCCATCATTTTTCTTAACTGCTTTTAATAGCGCTATAAAAACACCTAAACCAGTACTATCCATATAATCTACGTTATGAAAATCTACTACGATATGAACCTCTTTTTCGCTTGTAATAGGCATTACCTTATTTTTTAAATCTGATGCTGTATACGCATCAATCTCACCATTAAGTTGTACCGTATAACCTACATCATTTTGCAAAATATTTATTTCCAAATTCATCATTTCCGCCCCCTTATCTCAAACATTTACTATTTAATTACCCATAAAAATTAGTTTTAAACATATTTTTTTATTTTCATTATAAATAAATTTTCTACACCTTTCTTGGCTTAACACCTAAAAAATACTACCGAATGTTTAAAACTTATAAATTTGTGTATGTATAATGTATAAACATTATTTTCAGGGGGATCTATCTATGGAAGAGCACAACTTTAAAAAGGGAGATTTTGTTCAATTTTCTTATCGACACGATCATGCTACAACGTTAGTTGGTTCCATTATTAACATACTAACAAATACAATTGTAGTTGATATAGGTAATAGCGAGGACCTATATCATATAGAACCGAGGCAAGTCGTAAGAATAAATAATTGTGAAAAAGTAACGATGGTTTAATACATGATAGAAAGTGTAATTTTAATAAGCGGGGGTTCTTCATCCCCCGCTCATTTCTATGTAGATTACATTAAAAAAGCATCCAAATTAGTTTAATTGGATGCTTTTTTATGTATATTTATCAGTTCATTCACTTTATAGTTATATATAATAAACTTAAGATTACTATTCATTATCATACTTACGCTTTCCGTAGCATTCTAGAGAAGAATGTAACGATTAAAATAAAGACGATTGCACCTAATAACGCTGGAAGAACAAAAATGCTTCCCCATTCAGGACCCCAATGACCAAATAACGCACTACCTACCCAAGATCCAATCAAACCAGCAATCACATTACCAACTATACCTAAAGGAAAGTCTTTTCCCGTAATCATTCCAGCTAACGCACCAATAAGTCCACCTACAATACACGTAATAATAAGTCCCACAATTAGACCCCCTATATATTTTTATAATGGATTTATCAAGCTTTGGTGTTTAACCAAAGCTTGATAAACATGTATTATTCTTTATTATCCAATCCATCACTTATCTTTTGTTTCACTTTTCCGACTTTTTCTTTTATAGTTCCCTTCGTCTTCTCCCACTTCCCTTCATTTTTCAACTCTCTATCTTCTGTAACTTCACCAATTCCTTCTTTTAATTGCCCTTTTTTCTTTTCAACTTTACCAGTAATTTGTTCTTTCAGCCCGCTCTCACTCATATTTCCCATCTCCTTTTCGTAATAGATTTATAGATGTAAAGGGTACAAAATTAAATAGAATACATGCATCTTCTTTCTTGTAACCATTCACCGACTCTTTCTAAATCCTTAACGAATAACAAGATTTTTCCTTCATCCAGCTTTTCTTCATAAAAGTTCGCTTCTTCCTCATTAAGCCCTAACTCTTGCATTTTATTTCTTAACTGATCTCCTGTTTTTTGAAAGACGTTAATAATGCTTGTCCCAAGTCCTTCCTCTTTTATTCCAATCGTGTTCACGTCTGCATTATCTGCGATTCTATCTGTCCTCTCTTTCTCATGTGTTAACACGTAAATATCTTTTTGTTCTATTCCTTTCTTCACTAGATCATTCGCCGCATTCATGACCTCTTTCTCCGTAATAAATTCATATACAAAAGGTTTACTATACTTCGTTTCCATCTTTAACTTCCTCCTTTAAAATGAATTATTTGTTATATTATATGTAGTACACCTATTTTCGAAATGTTAAACATAAAATATGAAAAAAATTATGTGAATTTTAATTTTAATAGAAAATGAACAACATCATTTACCACTTTAAAACATCTCCCCCTTACAATAACTACCTAAATTAACAGAAAATTGTTATAATTAAATTCAAGGAGGGATACTATGAAAAAAATCATATCTATATGCGCTCTAACCGCTCTATCTTTCACTTTAATAGGTTGTACAAGCACCTCGGCTACAGATAAAGCTTCACAAGTTAAGCAAGAACACACACAACATACCTTTCAATTAAACTCCGCAAATATTTCAGACATTGAAATACTAAAAACAACAAATCATACTACTTCCAAATCTCAAACAGATAACGAAGAAATGATAAAATCTATCGTTTCAGCAGTTCAAAATGGAACACCTAAAACAATCACTTTAGATCAAAAAAAGAGAGAATCTGCACATTCTACTATTACCGTTACATATAAAGATGACTCAAAAGAAGAATTTCTTGTATGGGTTGATAATAAGGAACAAATTACAATCGCTAAAAATGAGAAGAAAGATAAGGTAGAAGGTGTGATAGTGAATATTAAAGATGCTAAAATGATGAAGGATTTCTTTTAAAATTCTAGTTAACGTAAAAAAAAGAGTAGGATTACATCCTACTCTTTTTTTAATCATGCTCAATAAATAGACTTTTATAAAAGCTATTTAAGGTCTAATTTTGCTAAATCATGTTGTAAAACATTATTTCCTTCTTGTGGGTTAAATACGATTGCACTAAGACCAAAAACATTCGTAACAACATCTCTATCTTTCGGACGAATGATTCTTACTTCATAAGCAAAAAGTGCTGGAGGAAGAGCTGCTGAACGAAAAGTAACATATCGATTAGGTGGCAATGTTTGCGTTGAAGGGTCTATTAATGGTAACAATACCGGAGAACCAGATGACCAATCAAACATTTCAACAGTTACTCTACGAGTATCGTCGGGATCAACATTCATAGCATCCACAGTAAGAAATAACGTAGCGGAATGTCTACGTAATATACCCGTTGATAAAGTTTCATTATGATGTTCACAGTATTTTTTTGGAGGGTGACCATAGCCATAACTCATACCAATTCCCCCCTTTCATTTACAATTAAGGACAAGTATTCCTTATAATATATAATGCTAGTATTCTTTTATTGAAAGGTATAAAAGCGGATTTCTATCTATATTTTCGGATATTTTATTTTTCATTTATTCGCTTTTAAAGAATGATATAGACTCTCCTATTTTGCCTTTGAATTCCTTCTAAGAATATATTCTGCCCTCATCAATCGAGGTCTTACTCCCCGACAAATAGCGGGATAAATCTATTTTGAAAAGGACCTGCTCCATTCATTCGTAAAAGCATAAAGTAAATGGAATCCGTTAAAACACATGAGTGACCCCTTGGTTTTCTCTTCCTATTAAAAGGAGGAACTGTTATGGGCTTTGGTGGTAGTTGTGGTGGCTGTGGCTTCGCTGGAGGATTTGCTTTATTAGTTGTATTGTTCATTTTATTAATCATCGTTGGAGCTGCTTGCTTCTGCTAAAAAACTATCGGAAAAGACACTTTTATATGAGTGTCTTTTCTTCATAAAAAATACGCAATGTGCAGTTTAAGTGTAAGATGTAGTATTACATCCCCCTCCATAATGAACTTCGATACTATAAATTTCGTTTAGGTGCAATCTTAAAATTTTAGTTTAATAGCAATATGGTGAAACTCTATTCCATATAATATTGCTATCGCAGAAAAGTAAAACAAACTGGACAACCTAGATTTCAAACTGTAAGATTAGATGTTGGTGAAATCGGGTAGCAAAGCATATATAGAAAATAGGTGTTAATTTTGAAAATCAATAAAAAATTCGAACCAATAATTTTTAATATCTTTATGATTTTAGGTATATCTAGTATTATCTCTTTCGTCATGGTTTCAATGAATGTTGGATATACAGCTTTATTTCTCAAATCATGGATGAAAACATGGGGAATTGCTTTCGTACTTGCATTTTTAGCTTCTAAATTATTACCCTTTGTAGTTAAAAAGATAATGAAAATCTTCACTTTTGTTGAGAATGATGCTTAAGAATAAAGTGATGTACTGCGTAGGTTCATTCCAATTAAAAGAGTTCATTATCACAAAAACTTAACCTAGTAAAATGTTTCAAATCGAAGAAAGACACCTTACAGGTTGTCTTTTCTTTATAAGTAAAAAAAGCCCACCTATTTCCGTAGGCGGGCTTTATCTTTATTACACAATACGAAAGTATACTCTCTTTTTCACTGAAATTTTATGTAATTATACATATTCATGAAAATAGAAGAAGGAAACTATACATTGTGGGCATGTTCCATGCCCATCAAGCTAAAATTTTAACATGTGCAAAAATACCCCCCCCCCTAAATAGCTATATAGAGATGAAGTTGTTATGACAACATATTTTCCACCTTCAATTTAGTTATCCTTAGAATGCTTTTCTACAAAATCAAGGATCCTAGCATTAACCTCGTTAGAGAACTCACCATTGATTGCGTGAGATGCATTTTTCCAATTAACTATATCAATATCTTTAACGTATTTTTTTCCAGTTTCAACTGCTTTTACCGAATTGTGCATTGTACTTTTTTCAGCCATAAGTGCAAGCACTGGAATATCAATACTTTTTAAGTCTTCTTTACTAAATAAATCAGGCGCTGGTGTTTTCAGTTTATAGTTACGCATACCCGACTCGATTAACTTAGCGATAGGCTCATCGTCACTTGCTTCTGCTCCTCCAGAAACATAGCTTAACATCTTTTCTCTTAAAAACTTAGGTACAATAGGAACGGAAGCTGGAATAGATGCCAGAATCATTTTTATGGATATTTGCGCAAATACAAAGACTGGATCTAATAAACTAGCCGTAGCAATATGCTCAGGATTATATCTAGCCAAGTTCATTGTTGTCCAGCCTCCAATGGAGACACCCACGATATGCACTTTTTCTAAACCTAATCCTTCAATTACTTCATTTAGCCATTCTGCTTGTTGCTTTTGGTTTTCAATCACCTTCGTTTGCACACTCATCCCAGGTTCACCGAGTAAGTCTATCGTATAAACAGGCCTTTTCTCCCTTAGCCCTTCTAAATTTGGGCCCCACATTGGAGTAGATGCACCGCGTCCAGGGAGTAAGAGTATGGGTTCCTTATGTTTGTTTTCTTCTTTAGTAAAGTAATAAGCACGAATTGTGCCATATTTAGTTTTTATATCTTTCGTTTCGTTAGGTTTTGGAAGGAGTGCCATTGATTCATCGTAGGCAATTTGAAAATCTTCCTTTCCTTTTTCAGATATAAAGTGACCAATCTTATTATCATCTCTCTTCATTTGAATTCCTCCTTTCTACAAATATATGGATGAACTTTATCTATATATTCATGGTAATCATCCATTAACTTTTCATCTTCTTTAAGGCAAGACTCTCATTTAGAAAAAAGAAAATCGTACGTTTAGATACAATTTGGCAACAAACTAACTGTTTTCTTGTACATTAATAAACAACTACTGTAAGAGTTATAGTTTTTATGTTTTCATTTATCTTTTTAATCAGATGAATGCTTTTTTTAGTACATAATAAAAAATATAAAAAAATATCCAGAAAAACTGTCACAAAATCTGTTTTTCTGGTTTCTCTATAGTACAGGTATCAAATTGAAAGTGAGGTTTAAACGAACATGTTAACCATAGAAAATGAAGAAAGTCATGCTTCTAATATGACCTTTGAAGATTTATTTAAGCAGTACTATGCTTACGCTGTGAAACAAATCATCTGGATCGTTAAAGATCAATCTATCGCTGAAGAGTTAGCACAAGAAGTATTTTTACAATTATATCGTAGCGATTGGAAAGGAATTGAAAACATACCTGGATGGTTGATTAAATCTTCTACTTATGTAGCCTATAACCATTTTCGATCTGAAAAAAGGCAGCAAGCGAAGATTGATAAAGAAATACAATACCATGAAGTACAAAATGTTTCATCATTAGACGATGATTGGATAAGAAAAGAAGAAATTACAAAAGTCCAAACGATATTAAATAAAATGAATGATCGAGAACGAACCCTTTTACTAATGAAATTCTCAGGTTTTCAATATAAAGAAATTGCAGAAGTACTTCAAATTGAAATATCTTCTATTGGAACATTATTGGTCCGAGCCAAAATGAAATTTCGCAAGATTTATAAACAAATGGAGGAGGCATAACAAATGAAATGTTATGATATCGGGTTTATTCAAACATATATTGATGGAGAACTTTCTCATGATATAAGAAAGGAATTCACAAAGCACCTAGATACATGTGAAGCATGCCAAGATTTATTAATAGAAATTAGTAAATTAAATCAATGGGAAAACGTAATGCTAGATGAAGAATCTGCAAATTCACCACAAGAAATCAAAATTGATATAGAACAAGCATGGAAAACATTTGAAAGTCGTTCCAAGTTAGACAATGTTTCTAATATAAATCACAAAAAACAACAAAAGAAGGGACTTTTTACAAACATGAGTAAAAAATCAAAACGTTTTATTTATACAGCAGTAGCTGCAGCAGCACTTTTCACAACAGCAATGATTCCACAAGTACAAGTAGCGGCTACAAATGTTGCTTCATATTTTTCTGATGCAATTACAAATGATAAAGTTGTAAATGAAGGAATAGGAGATGAAAATGGTGTCATACAAGATATGATGAAGAATGGTAAATATATTCCTATTGATGAAAAAATTACAGATCAAGGTATTACTGTACATCTCAAAGAATTATTTATCGCAGATTCACGTATATCAATTCATTATAGAATGGAAAAAGCTGACGGAAATTTAGTACCATTTGAATTTGATACATCAGGATTAGATCTCGAAAGTGATGGTAAAATTAATGGGCAACAAGAAGAAAACCCTGAGATTAAGCATGATGGGAGACTATCATTTATCCATGATTCAGATGATCGTCTTCCTTTTGAACTTATGGCAGCAGGTAAAAAATTAAATGAAGTGGGCATTCGTGATAATGATAAACCCGAAGGTGTCGCTACATTTGTTATAGTTCCTGGAGGAAAAGACGATTTTAAACAGCCCCTTACTTTAGATGTAAATATAACTAGAATTGGAAAAGTAATTGGATCTTGGAAAGCTGAAATTCCAATTGATACTTCACATTTGAAAAATAATACGAATTAACATGAAAAAAAGAATAGAACAATATGTATCTAATTCTCAGTTTATATGTTTTCTTGTTTTCGTGACATTTATTTCTTATATAGTTTTTACTCTATCTTTTATTTATGATTTAAGACCATTATAAGAAAAAGCTCTCTAAAGAAGTAGGGAAATAAATAACCGGTTTCTTAACGTATAAGGAATCGGTTATTTTGTATTTAAAATGCGTCTAAACGTACAATTTTCTTTTTTTGATATGGTGACCTCCAATACACCATTGTCCTTCTCTAAGCTCATATCTATTTTAAAAAGAGTCATTTACAAATCCCCCCCCTCAAAGCATCTACTTTAAGGGGATTTCTCCTATTATCTTCTCTCTTCATACAACAGATTCGCTTTATATGAGAAAACTAAATACATACTAATCGCAACAGGGATAAACAAGCATGCAATCCCTCTCATTAATGCGAATGGCGTTTCAAATAAAAATGACCATAAAAATGCTACGCCTTGTTTATCCCATAGTCCTGGCGTAAAATATAGTTCTTTCGGATTTACAAGTGCTCCTAAGTTAATCGTGTTATTAAACATAAATAGGATTAATATTGGTATAGAGCATATCGCTAATTCTAAAAATGTTTTAGATAGACGCTTATACTTCCCTGCCCGTGACATTGGATCTGAAAAAATGTCATCTTCACTTTCTTCATCTACCTTTTTAAAATATTGCGTACCTGACCACCGATTACCAGCTATATGCTCCCAGCCACTATCTTCAAATAATGTGCAGTAATTAATAAAATCACTTTTTCTACTAAATACTCTATGGTCTATTTTAATCGTCGCATCTTCCGGTTCTGTATATCTAAATGTATAACCAAATGTATTGCTTTCTAGTTGATAGCCTTTCCAAGCCATCTCTTCTAACCATTTTTCCTCTTTCTCAAAGTCTAAAAAGAATTTCAATCTCCACATCATCGTTTCCCCCTAATTATACGTGTAACAAACTTTTTGTAACTGTAATAATGTGCTGCATTCTCATAAAGTCTAAATGCAATACTTCTTTCCCGCGTTCCGTAATGACATACACTTTTCTTCGTTTATCTTCGCTTTTTACCGATTCTATTAATCCTTGTTTTAATAAATTTTCAACCGCGCCATACAGTGTACCCGCTGCGATTTTCACTTGATGATTACTCAGTTCCTCTACCTTTTGCATAATTAAATAACCATGGGCTGGTTCTAATAAAGCTAAAAGAACGTAATACGTTGTTTCCGTTAATGGTAAATTTTTATCTCTATTCATAAAGACCTCCAATGTAACGATAAGTATATAGCTAAACTATATAGTTCAACTGAATAGTTTTATTTTATACAGTTAGACTGTATATGTCAAATGTAGGAATAACTTTATAACCCAAAACAAAAACGCTACCTTTTTAAAAGATAGCGTTTTTGTTTTATCCTTGCTTATTCTTCGCCTTCATTTGCTCTTCATAAACAAACTTCGCGGTCATAAAGTCGTTAGAAAAATCTTTCAATGCATTCTTCATTACATTTAATTCTTCTTGTGATTTAATTTCAATACTGTTTAAGAAATCAAATGCTTTTGATTGTTCCTCCGCAACAAAGTTTTGTGTCATATAATCATCTTGGAAATCTTGCTTCGCTTTTTCTTTTACTTTATTCATTGCCTCTGTTTTGTTTATGCTTTTCATAGGGTTTTCGAATGCTCCAGTAGGTTGTTCCGGTTTTGGCTCTTCTTTCTTTTCCGGCTGCTGCGCTGGTTGTTGTGGCTCTTGCTTTGGTTGTTCTTGCTGAACCGGCTGCTGTACTACTTGTTGCTCTTTTTTCGCTAACTCATCTTTTAACTTCTTCACTTGCTCATCAAGAGATTTTTTTTCAGTTTCTAACACACTCATATCACTTTTCAACTTTTGCGTTTCTTCAAAATGTTCATCTACTAATTTATTATATTCTTTCTCAGAGTACATTTTTTCACTGGTTGATGTCGTTTTCTCTTTCGTAACAACTACATTAATAATTATAAATAAGGCTACAATTCCTATTAACGCAGCAAAAATCTTCTTTTTATCCATGATTAATCCTCCAAAATGTAAAATTTCAAAAATTATCATAACAGACCAATTCGCTTTCATCTGTCATATTTTGTCGAATTAATATAATAAAAAAAAGCATCTGAAACAGATGCTTTTTCTCATTCTTAATACGTAAACGTAATCGTCACTAAAGAATACCCTTCTTTCGCATTGTAAGGCTCCGCTTTATAAGAAACTCGATTTGCCCCTTGCGGATAATCGATTTCGCCAATTGCCTTTTTCACATCTTGCAGTGCACCATTCATTGATTGCTTGTACAGCACTTCAATTTTCTCTGGTTTCGCACTATAGCGCTGCTGCATTTTATTTTTTAATTCGGTATAGTTGTTTGCGATATATTCAGTTCCTAAATAGTTTAACTTTGTATCTTTTAATATTTGCTGATATGCAGGCGTTTTCGTACTACCTGCCGCAATTTTGTTTGTCAGTGTACTATAATAATTTGTTGTAGCTTGCGGATAGTCTCCGCGGTTCCACTCATGATTTCTTGCGATTTGTTCATCTGATAAATTGAAATACGAATACGTTACGCGGCCCTGTTCATCTGGAACCGGATCATCGAATGTTGTATCAAGGTGATACCATTTATTTTCGATTTTCACTAAATTCCAAGCATGAGGTTGTCCGTCCCCAGTTCCTGTCACGAAATGATTTTCAATTCCTGCTTCTTTTAATAATTGATACGTTAATAGTGCGTAACCTTGGCAAACCGCAGAACGATTTACTAGTGCTTCATATGCTGTGTAAGCTTTATAAGACGTATCATAAGAAACATGTTTTACTACGTAATCATGAATCGCCTTCACTTTTTCGTGATCATCCATTCCAACTTGAGTAATAGAAGAAACGATTGCTTTCGCTTGTTTCATGACATATTCCGTCTGTTCTTTCGTTTCACGATATGTAATCTTAAGCGTAAATGTATAATTTCCAGGTGATCCAGAAAGTCCATATGAAACATTCGATCTATTATTATTTGTATACTCATTTTTACTTGCAACTTCTTTATATGCGTTAAAAAGTGTATTCATCACTTCGTTTGTATTATTGTTTTTCGTTTTATATGGAAGTGTAATATTTGTCTCGTATGTATTAATACGCTTTTTTACTTCTTCTTTAAAAGCTGTTAATAATGCCGCATCTCCTGTGTCTTTCACATCAGCATTTTTATACTTCAAAGTTTTATATAAAAACTGCGCATACTGTTCACGTGTTACTGTGCCATACGGTTCAAAATTCCCGTTCCCTGTGCCATCTGCGATTCCATTTGACTGCACCGCACTAATTGCGTTTTCTGCCCAAAATGGATTTGGAACATCCTTAAAGGTATGTTTTTGTTTTGCCGCAAGATGGAAAGCATTTGTAAGAATTTGTGCCATTTCCGCACGACTCACAGAAGCTTTCGGTCTAAATTGGCCATTTTCATCACCTTTAAAAACTCCTAAATTCGTTAAAGTTAATACCTCTTCTGGAAACATTGTAGAACTTTGATTAATATCACCGTAAGGATTTTTAAACGTAGACCCATCCTTTAATACGTAACGAGTTCCATCATTACTAAACGAACCCCCTTGTTTATTCGGTACTAACACTCGATAAATTAAAGCCGCAACTTGCTCCCTTGTCGCAACATCTCCAAAACCAAATATCCCATTCCCATAACCGGAAATAATATTCTTACTCGCTAAATCTTTAATCGCAGGATATGACCAATGTGATGTCGGCACATCAGAAAAAACACCCACTTCAGCAGCTTTTACATCGCTACCATTTGTATATAACAACGCACCACCAATAAGTGATAATGATGTAATTGATTTTAATAGTTTTGTATACATAATGTCTTCTCCCAATACGTTCTCTATTTTTGTTGGTTTATGTCGAAAAATCTAAAAATATGACAAAATATATTATACAATTAAAAGTTTTTAAGGGATATATTGAATTTTAAAATATGCAAAAATTCATATTGTTATAAGGATTCATAGTGATATTATGTTATTTTACTTGCGAATATATAAATAAAAAAACGCTCATTTGAGCGTTTCATCTATATACTTATTAGTTACTTTTTCTTCACTTAGAACTCTTCTTCGGTAATCATCCTTCGATCTAACAACTCTTTATACTTCAATATTTCTTCAGCCCCACGGCTCTCCATGCGTATATTGTATAACACTTGTTGTATTGACCTTTGATTGGTCCGTTGAAACATTTACTCCATTTAATAGTATGACCGTAATTATTAATCCAATTGAACTGCTGATGATCCTTTTCATTTTAAAGCCCCTTTCTGAAAACCTTTTTCTTTTTCTTTATATCCTAAATAGAAGTATTCACTAGATTTTATTGAATTTCCTTCTTCATGATATTTAACCGCTAATTTTTCAGCATATTCCTGGACATATTGCCATAAACCTACTTCATTAAAGAAAGAAATTCCTTTAGAAATGGCTAACTCTAATTCTTCAGCAGAAACATTCTCATTCATTTCTTTTAGAATTGTAAAATGATGTTCATATTCTTTTTGTTCCAGTTCATTACAAATTATTAATCCTTTTTCAAAATATCCAGAGACGACATGAAATAAACTTCTGCTTGTTCAAATTCATTTAGCTTTACACATGCTAAACCCAGAACATTGTCACATGCTGCCACCTTCCTGCTATACCCGTACAGCCCTTCAAATGTATTCCTTGCTCTAGTTGCATATTGAATTACTAAAATAGGCTGGCAAACGTGATAATAATAGCTTGATAGCTTAAAGTTAAATTCTGCTTTTTCAATTGGATCCTGAATATTTCCCAAAAAAGATTCTGCTATTCCATAATGCTTTTCAGCCACTTTAAAATCACCGTTTACTGTAGCATGAGAAGCCTTAAAGAAATGGTAATAATATAATAAAGATTCATCTGATGGAGCTTCATCTAACTTCATTTTTCTTAGATCATTCTTAGATATGTCAGATTGATGAGGATAAAACTCTGCACTTAACATTTTAAATCTAAAATCTACAAGTGAATAAAACTCTGTATTCTTTCGATCTTCTTCCATACTATTAACTTTTGTATCAATACTTTGTTTTAATTCCTTTGCCTTAGAGAAATTCTGTGAACGAATTTCTCTATACCACTCATATAAAAGTAAATTGATTTCTTCCTTTTTTATTACATGTACACTCATATAGCCCCTTCTCCTTTGTCTATAGATTACTAACATAATAACAAAAATCTTCCAGCGAAAATTTTAATTTTCTGAATATTATTGTTTTAAAAAAATTCTCAATACAATCCCACCATTTTACCCCTTTAAACTATAACTTGTTCTGTTCCTTATTCGTTTCTATGTAAAAATAACACATCATTATTAATAGTGATGACACATGAAAGTCTATCCTTTCATAAGAAAGCCTCTTTTCTTTTGTACATTATATCCATTAGGGCTCATTTATTTTTTACAAAACCCACCCTTTTGCTTACAACGGCGACGAGGAGCGGGTTTTTTGTTATCTTTTTCTAAAATTTGTTTCCTAAAAACATACGCAGAAACTTTACGTACAATGGTTTTCACAAATACTTTTAGAAGTTCAAACAAAACTCCATTAGAGATAGTTTTATTAAATTTTTCACTACTAGCTGTAAAAATATCTTATAATCTCTATATAACAAATTAATGTATTAGGGGTAGATAAAATGCCAGTTACACTCGAACTTATTCTTTTCATTCTTATAGCAATTAGTGCTGTTGGCTATTTAATAAAAGAATTTCAAAAAACTAGGAAACGAACACTTGGAATTTCACTAGAATTTTTAGTTCTTTTCTGGTCAATATGGAGAATATCAACTATTATAATCTAATTTATAAAACATAAATTCCTTCGAATGAAGTGAAACTCTAATCAGCGGGAGTTTTATGGGATAAATTTACCAGTATTTTTACCACAACATTCATGTTAAAATCCCTTGTGAGTACGACATAACTCGACCTTATGAAGCTCCGCAGCTTTTATCGCGGAGCTTTTTTTATTAAAATTAACGCTTTTGTTCACTTTTTTGATACATTTACGAAACATTCATATGTTACGTTATATAAGTCCTTTTTTTAAATCTTATTCATTCTAGCAAAAAGTCCTAGTCCCCCTAGGGCTTTTTTGCATTCAAACAATGAGTTGTATTTTTTCTCAATAACCGAAACTACTTAACTTGGTAAAATAATAATCAGACTGGAATTTAATACCATATTACAATGGATCAAATCGCAAAAAGCACCTTAGGGTGTCTTTTTTATAAAGAATCAGTTTAAAAACTAAAAATAAAAGAACCTCAATAAATGAGGTTCAAAAAATCCACTATTTTAAATTACCTTCGTAAAAAGCAACTCCATTTTGAACATGTTTTAAGTACCACGTAATCGTCCCGCCACAAACATTTTCATTAAAACTATTAGCATATACTCCATTTGAGTAATAAAGAGTTCTTTTGAATTTACCATTAGAATACTCATAAGGAATTGAGCATGTTGCTTGCTTCGGAGAGCTCACAGTTTTTTGCGTATCAGCTGAAGCTGCACCAATTCCCCCTGTTAATGCAATACCTGTTGCTACTGCCCCTACTACTAATTTCTTGAACATAATAAATCCCCCTTTAATAGTTTATATAGCTTACAACTTAAATGTATCACTTTTGTAATTTATGTAAATATCTTGAATATGTAGAAATATTTATTTGATTATTGGTAATATTAGGATTTTATTTTATCAAATGGATAATAGAGGGATTAGAAAAGCATGTGAAAATACAGATAGGTTTATATTAAATGAATGTGGTTCAAATCGGCGAAAGGAACTTTTGGTGTCTTTTTTTGTACATAAAAAAATCTCACCATCTTATAGAAACGATAAGCCCTTTAAAACAATAATTGCAACTATATTAATTTTACATTACATTAAGGTTAGAGAATATCATACTAATAAAGTGTTAAATAGTAGGTGGGGAAAATGGAATTTAACGATTTGGGTATTACCATTAAAGAACTTAGAATTAAAAAAAATATATCACAATCCGACTTATGTCACGGAATATGTTCACAAAGTCAGATTAGTAAGATCGAAAAAGGTGTGATTTATCCATCTAGCATATTATTATATCAATTATCTGAAAGACTTGGTGTTGATCCAAATAATATATTTGCACTAACTCAAAACAAGAAATTAAAATATACAGAAAATGTAAAATATGTAATGAGGGATTGCATAAGGCAACATCAATATAAAGAGCTTTATGAAATAGTAACAAGAGAAAAATACACAAATAATTTTCAAACAAAAGAAGATAAACAATTTCTACTATGGCATGAAGCAATTGCTATATATTGTGTGAATAACTCAACAAAAGTGGCTTTAACTCTTTTAAATAATGCACTAAAACTAACTGTAACCAATATTGATTTTTTATCAGAGAGAGAAATAGATATTCTACATACAATGGCTATACTTCATGCAGAAAATAAAGAATACAAAAAAAGTATTACTATCCTTAAAAGATGTTTAAATAATTTTAACAAATTAGATTTTCCTAGAGATAAAGAAATTAAATTGAAAATCATTTATAATTTAGCAAAAAATTTAAGTTACACATATCAATACGAAGAAGCAATAAAATACATTGATAAGGGTATCCAATTAGCTATTAATCTAAATACTTTTTACTTATTGGGTGAACTATATTATGGAAAAGGTTCAAATTTATTAAAGCTTAAACAATATAATGAAGAAGATGTTGCTAATAACATGCAAAAATCATTATTTATATTTGAATTAACAAAAAACGAAAAAAAATTACAAATAATTAAAGAAGAATATTTTGAAAACAAAAATAACCACTCATAATTTCTTAAAAACTACTTATAAAGTTCACAGGAAAAATCCCAATAGTTTTTAAACCTAGAACCATATTATTGTTTCAATTCAGAGGAAGGCACCTTAGGGTTTCTTTTTTTATTTTCAAAAGGACCTGCTCAATTAATTCTTAAAAACATACTAAGAAACATTGTTTTATTTATCCCATTTTCATTCATGCTATATATAAAATTCTTTAATAAATCCACCTCAAACATACTTATATGCATAGGAGTATGTTTGAGGTGGAACTTCTTCAAATACTAGTTCCTTTTATAAACCGTTTTTTGATGTAGATGACATTATTCTCAATACAATAGAATGAATTATGGGAACATATTTAGCAATATATATCAAAAAACAATATTAAGAAAACCCCCTCCACCTTAAGGTAGAAGGGATCTTCTAATTTCTATTTCAAACTACCTAAAATTTCTGTAAAGATAACCCCAAGCGTATGTGCCCCTGCATCTGGATATCCTAAACTTCTTTCACCAACTACCGCTCCTCTGCCGAATGATCTTTCAACGATAGATTATATGCCTTGAAGTGCTGTTTGCAACATTTCAATTCAGATATACGACAGTAAAGAATACATCATCACTGTGTCAGCAAGCAAAAGTGTATTCTGCATTTCTGAAAACAGTAGATGGCAGATTATGACCTACTGAATCTGCTAAGAAAGAATATACAAGAACATCCTTAACATCCTCTTTATTTCCACTAATGATGACATCAAGAAAATCTTCTATTTGGAATTCTGGAGTAAATAACACAATCTTAGTTGTTCTGTTTGGTTCTAAAGAAACAAAAGTACGAGAGATTTCAACTAATTCATTTTGAGTTGGGAAAAAAGTGTTTCGACTTCTCTTAACAGTTACCGTTACATTACTAGTATGGCAGCGTGAATCATTGTTTAACATAATGTTGAGAGCAGTTGGAATAATCCCATTTTCAGAAACTGGAACTCGAAACACTCCAGTAGATTTATGAGCCATATAATCACATCCTTTCAAAATAAAATATATTTACAATATATTAGATGCAAAAGACGTTCATTTTGATAGGGACAAATTACATGATTAATATATCTATAATAACCCTCGGTATTACTAAGCCAATGTTTTAAAAGATTAACAAATATCGCGAGAACCAATCGAATGTATATTAAAAGTAAAAAGAATAAGTTGTCTAAAAGACCCCCTATTTTGAGCCAATAATGAGACATTATGTTAATCTTATATGTATAGCTGCACAAAATTGAGAAACTTAAGGAGACAGATAAATTTTATGAGAAAATTATCTATATTACTTACTTTCATTCTAGTATTAGTCAGTGTTACGGCTGCTTGCACACAAGATAAAACAGATAGTGCCGTTGAAAATGGTCCAATAGAAGAACCAACCGCAAAAAATGAAAATGAAGAATTAATAAATTTTGAAGAAAAAGAAGAAATGAGCCGCTTGGAACAAGGTATTTTATTAGTTGGCGAGAGTGTTAAGGGAGGCTATTACTTGGCCGCTGTTCAAAGTGCATATTTAAATGCTAGCAACGATTCCGTCATTGTTAATGTCTCTGTAAAAAATGTACGAGGTCAAACGATTGGACTATCAGAATTAAAATATAACTTAAAAGATGAAAAAGACGGAAAAATCTATAAAGGAAAGGTGCTTGATCAAAACCCTTCTGATATACAAGTTAAACCAAATGAAACGGTAGAATTGAAAATAGCTTTTGAAGTACCACATACCGTAGATGAATATATGTTTTATATTGAAAGCTCTTTAGACCCTCTACAAACATACTGGAAAATTGATAAGCTGCAATCACAAACAAACTAAGTCTAAAATAAGCAAAAAGCAATGAAAAATTTGATATAGATACAAATGAATACTATATAAACGTAAGACCATCGATTTAATGAATCGTTGGTCTTTTTCAAAAAATGCCCCATTAAAAACTAAGAGATAAAAAAGAACTAATCTCTAGAAGAGATTAGCTCAATATATCCAAAGCTATTATGGTACATAGTTTTATGAGCAAACGTTATATAATGTTGTATGGGATACATAACCTGTCATCCCTTTATATGTAACTTTTAACCACTGTTTAGAATTACTGTAATGACCTTGAACATATTCACCAGTTACCCATGTTCCAGTAATTTTCGTACCATCATTAAATGTATGTAAGACAGGTGAATCGACAGTATAACCACTGCGCATCTTTGCACCATATACACCTACCGTACCTCCCTTTGCACAAGCTGCTACTACATTTTCATTTTCAGTAGCATTCGTAGCCGCGAAAGCAGAGCCGTTAAATGTAAATAAAGTAAATATAAAAGCTGTTAGTACTGTACAAATAGATAAACGACGTAACAAAATAAATTCCCCCTTTTTTTATAATTTACTTCTTCACAAATGATTATCTTAAATATTCTAACTATTTTCAATATATTAATGTTGAGAAATATTAGTTGTATTTTTGAAATAAGATTTTATCAAAAACAGTAACAAACTCATATTTTACTGAGAAAGAACCGAAAGAAGTCTTCTACATATCAACTATATAAAAATCCCTCCACCTTAAGGCAGAGGGACTTGCTAATTCCTATTTCAAACTACCCGCAATCTCCGTAAAGATAACTCCAAGCGCATGTGCACCTGCATCAGGATATCCTAAACTTCTTTCGCCAACTGTACCAGCGCGGCCCATGCGAGCTACGATTTCTTTCGTGTACTCTGCGCCTTTAACGGCTGCTTCTGCACCTTTTTCAAAGGCAGTTTTTACGTCTACTTCGTTTGAGGCGCTATCTAACCAAGAATCTACACATGGAGCAAGTGCGTCAACTAATGTTTTGTCACCAACTACCGCTCCTCTACCGAATGATCTTTCACCGATAGATTGTATGCCTTGCAGTGCTGCTTGTAACATTTCAGCGAATTCTTTCACTGTTAGCTCACGTTTTTCGCCTGCTGCTTTACTAGCTGCGCGGAATGCTCCGCCCCAAATTGGACCAGATGCGCCGCCGCAATGTTCCATAATAATCATGGAGCAACCGTCAAGGAATGATCCGATCGTTACGTTTTCTTGTTCTACAATAGAATGCCACTCACGTTTTAATTGCTTAAATCCTTTTGCAACACTCATTCCGAAGTCGCCGTCACCTGCATGTGTATCTAACTCACAAAACGGTACTTCATTTTTAATAATAATATCGCTCATTTTATCAACGAGATAAATCATGTTGTTTAATGTAATGACATTATTTTTAATAACAGCGTGCTCTTCCGCTGTTTCTATTTCAAATGAAACTTCCTTCTCTTCTGCCTCTTCAAGTACATTCACGTACTCTACACTTTCAACTGGTCCATCTACTTTAAACGCAGGTGTATTACATTCTTTTGATAGTAATGTTTTTAGCTCTTCATCTAACTTCATTACCGTTAAAGACATACCAGCCATATCAATACTTGTCATATAGTTACCGACGAATACTCTATTAATTTTAATGTTTCTAGCTGCTAGTTCTCTCGTAACGGCGTTGTTAAATAAGTAAAGTTCTTGCAGTGGTGTTCCGCCAAAACCGTTAACTAGAAGTGCGATTTCCTCGCCATCTTTTACTCCTAAATCTTTCATTAAATCATTTGTCATACGGTTAGCTAATTCATCCGCCGACAGCATTTTTTCACGCTTAATTCCTGGTTCGCCGTGAATACCTACGCCGTATTCCATTTCATCTTCCGCAAGTGTGAAAGTAGGTGATCCGCTCGCTGGAACTGTACAAGACGTTAACGCTAAACCGATTGTGCGCACGTTAGCCGCTGCTTTTTCTGCTACAGCTTTCACCGCTCCTAAATCCATACCTGCTTCCGCTGCTGCGCCGGCAATTTTATGAACTAAAATAACTCCCGCAACGCCGCGGCGTCCTACTGTATATAGGCTATCTTCTACCGCAATATCATCGTCCACTTTTACGTAGTCGACTTCAATTCCATCTTCCGTCGCTAAATGCGCACCGTTTTTGAAATTCATAATATCGCCGCTATAATTTTTAATAATTAATAACGTACCTTTTTTACTAGCTGTTTCTTTAATTGCTTGATATACCTGAATTTGTGAAGGTGACGCAAACACATCTCCGCACACTGCCGCATCTAACATTCCTTTTCCGACTAATCCTGCATGTGCCGGCTCATGACCACTACCGCCGCCGCTAATTAACGTTACTTTATTTTCGTTCATTTCTTTCTTCTTAATTACTTTATGTTTTTTCAAAAGCTCAAGCTCTGGGTGAGCCATAACCATTCCGTTACACATTTCCATTACTAATGTTTCTGGTTTGTTTATAATCTTTTTCATTGTAGTTCTCCCTCAATTCCTTTAATATATTGTGATATATTTGAAATCTTCTTCTTACTACTCATGTTAAAATGAAAGCGTTTTATAGTAAACGGACAAAATGGACAATCTGTCTAAAGACACCGCTCTCATTTATAGATAGGATTTTTATATTAATAACATTCTAGGGATGATTTAGATGACCTCTTCTATAATTTCTAAAAAGATAATCGCGAACTCATTGAAATATTTAATGGAAACAGAGTCGTTTCATAAAATATCAGTGAGCGATATTATGTTACACTGTCAAATGCGTAGGCAAACTTTTTATTATCATTTTAAAGATAAATTTGAACTATTAAGCTGGATTTATAGAGAAGAAACGAAAGAAAATATTATAGACTTTCTCGATTATGAAAAATGGGAAAACATTTTCGATTTATTATTTGATTACTTTTATGAAAATCAAAAATTTTACCGAAATGCTTTTAAAGTCATTGAGCAAAACTCGTTTAATCACTATTTATTTGAGCATACGAAAAACTTATATATGAAGATTATTGATGAATTATCTGTGAGCTGTGGATTCAGCCTTTCTGATGAGACCAAAAATACGATTGCCTCCTTTTATAGTCACGGCTTCGTTGGAACGATAAAAGATTGGATTGAAAGCAAGTGCGAAGTAGATCCATCCGTTATGTCTTCTCTTATGAAAAATATGATAAACAATCAATTACTACTATTACTTGAGCAATCAGCAAAGTAATTAAAGGGTGGCAAAAGCAATGAAAAAGATTATGAATGATGTACAAAATATCGTTCAAGATATGCTGCATGGCTTTTATTTTGAACATAACGACAAAGTAAATTACGATGAAACAAATAACATCATTTATGTAAAAGATATCGAAAAAATGAAGCAAGACGTCGCTATTATAAGCGGCGGTGGTAGCGGACATGAACCTGCTGATATTGGTTATGTAGGAAAAGGTATGCTTACAGCGGCAGTAAACGGCAATATTTTCACTCCGCCTACAGTGGAACAAATTGCGGCGGCAACTCGCCTCATACCAAAAGATAAAAGTATACTATTCATCATCAAAAACTTTAAAGATGACGTAGAAAACTTTCTAGCAGCAAAGCAAATTGCTCAAGAAGAAGGAAGAAAAGTTGACCATATCATCGTAAATGACGATGTTTCAATTGAAGATGATGCTTCGTTTAATAAAAGAAGACGCGGCGTAGCTGGCACTGTTTTCGTCCAAAAAATATTAGGTGCGGCCGCTGAGAGTGGACATTCTTTAGAAGAACTAACAACAATCGGGCAAGCTGTCATCAAAAACTTACACACATTAGGAGTTGCCCTTTCCCCTGCCAACGATCCAGTAAAAGGAAAAGCTTCATTCACATTAAACGATGATGAAGTGTTTTATGGCGTCGGCATTCACGGAGAAAAAGGTTACCGTAAAGAAGCACTATCCTCTTCTGAAATATTAGCGATTGAACTGATGAACAAACTAAAAAGTATTTACCGCTGGAGAAAAGGAAACAACTTTGCGATCCTCATTAATGGATTAGGTGCAACGCCATTAATGGAACAATACATTTTCGCAAATGACATTCGCCGTTTGTGTGAATTGGAAGGCTTACAAGTTACATTCGTAAAGGTTGGTACGTTGTTAACTTCTTTAGATATGAAGGGTGTTTCGCTCAGTTTGCTTAAGGTAGAGGATTTGGATTGGGTGAAGTGGTTGAAGGCGGATGTTAGAGTGGGTAATTGGTAAGTAAAAATCATGATGATAAAAGCCTTTAACTATAACAAGTTAAAGGCTTTTTACAAATTGAAATATCGCACGAGCGTTCAAAAGAAATTCGTAATCACCTCACTGAATGATGACAGGTCTTCCAAATAAAGCTGGATGATAAATTAACATCGCCCCTACAAATGAACACACTAAACAAAAAACAGCCTCGTATTTTATAACTAGAGAAGAGTTGGTATCAAGCTTTTTCCCCTCTCTTCTTAATATCATTTTAAAAGCTCTATATAATACATACCCAATAACTGCCCCGAGGGTATTCGTAAATAAATCATCAATATCTGTAATTCTATTATTTAGTAATTGATTTAACTCAATTGCCAGTGAAAAAAAGAATCCTGCACATACGGTGTTTTTTATTTTTTTAAACTGCGGCCAAATCATCGGTAATAAAAAACCTAACGGCATAAACAGTACAATATTCAAAAGATACGTAGTACTACCTGCCGTATCAAATAGAGTCAAATTGATTTGACTTACACGAATCCACGTTTCATATCTACTTATATCCCATACAGTCGCGATCTGCGTCACCCTATACACTAACGAAAGGTAGAATAGAAAAACATACACCCATAAAAAATGCCGAATAGATATAATTCTTTTCGCTTTAAAATAAACTCCAATTTGAAACACAATACAAAACATAATAGTAAAGAAATAAGTATACAAATAACTAATCAAAACTCCTGTATCCATGTAGAATCCCCTAACTTTACATTTTCATCTATGACTTTGTCTTTTTTAGTCTCCTTCATGATGTAACTCATTTATAGGATAGGAAAAACTTTTAAAATAAAGAGTGGGGTAAACATAAAATTTTTCTTAAATCTTCAGTTTGGTTTTATTATTACTCTTCTTAAGAATCCGCCATTGATAGCTAGGCAACAACATGCTTAAACCTAACAATACTATCATTTTTGCACGTAATCCTCGTAGTACTTTAACCGATAAAGCATATATAAAATCATGTGACTCGTTTGTTCAGTTAAAACATGAAATTAAGAAATATATGACGTACTATAATCACTCTTGCTATCAATAGAATTTAAAAAAGATGACTTCTGTTTGCATACAGAAATCATCTTTTTTAGGTTGCCTAACTTTTTTTAAAATGTCCTTTACAAAGGGTACAGATCAAGAGCACCTTATTCCTATTCGAGGGGATCAACTATACCTTCTTCCCTTAAAATCACACAAACCCATTTACAAATCTATAAAAGTAGATATAATATCCTTATGGAACCTTCATTAATTTATAAAGCATTGTCAAATGAAACAAGATGTCAAATTTTATCATGGTTAAAAAATCCAGAAAACCATTTCGACGAAAAACCTTATTTAGAACAAGGGATTAATTTTCAGATTGGAGTGTGTGTAGGAGATATTCAGCTTAAAACTGGCTTAGCCCAATCGGTTATTTCTAGTTATTTATTAACTATGAAAAAGGCAGGACTACTAGACTCTGACCGAATTGGAAAATGGACATATTATCGTCGAAATGAAAAAACAATACAAGCGTTTTCTGAATACGTTCAAAATGAATTATAAAGTAAAAGCAAATAATCAACCTACCAATTGATTATTTGCTTTCACACATTCTGCTTTTATATAGCTGCCCAATACATTCTTTTTAAAACTTCGCTACCTATAAAAGAAAGAAACATAGAAAGGAGCATTTTTTTAACATATCATATCTAGTTATTTAGATATCTGTTTTTGTGTTTAACATTACATAATTCTAATACTATTGACATCCAATCATGCTCATTTCTTTGTTAATAAATCGATTTCACTTTCAAAATAATAATAAGAATGGAGAGTTTTACAAATGAAAAAAGTAAGTCCTTTGCTTATTCTTACACTAGCAATAGGGGTGTTTGGAATTATTACTACCGAGATGGGTATTGTCGGTGTATTACCACAAATCACTCAGAAATTTGACATTTCAACTGCACAGGCAGGATTTTTAGTAAGTATATTCGCACTAGTCGTTGCTATTTCTGGTCCGTTTTTAATTCTGCTCGTCTCTAGTATTAATCGTAAAATAATTTTATTAATAGCAATCTTTATTTTTGTTATTTCAAATATAATCTACGCTTATACAACACAATTTGAAATCATGCTTATTTTTCGTATTTTACCTGCAGCACTTCACCCACTCTTCTTTTCAATCGCTCTTGTAACTGCTGCTAAACTTGTTCCTCCTGAAAAGAGTGGTCAAGCGGTTACAAAAGTTTTCATGGGAATTACGGTTGGCTTTGCACTAGGTGTACCATTAACCTCTTACCTTGCAGATCAATTTTCATTAGAAATTGCTTTCTTATTCGGAGCGTTTATTAACGCCCTTGCATTCATTGGAATACTAATCTCACTTCCTTCTATGCCCGTTAAAGAAAAAATGTCTTTCGGCAAACAAATTCGTATACTCGGCAAACCAGGGTTATGGTTAAATATTTTAACTGTCACATTCCTTTTTGCAGCCATGTTTTCCGTATACAGTTACTTCGCCGAATACCTTGCAAAAGTAACTTCCATGAATGGATCGCTCATCAGTATCATGCTATTCATATTTGGTATAGTTATGATTTTAGGCAATCATTTATTTGGTAGTCTTCTGCAAAGAAGCATAGTAAATACAGTAATATCGTTCCCTATTTTATATTCTATTGTTTACATATTGGTTTATTATTTAGGTTCTTATCTTGTTCCAATGATTTTTATGGTATTCATTTGGGGAATCGTGCATGCTGGTGGATTAATTGTTGGTCAAACATGGTTAATAAGTGAAGCAAGAGAAGCACCCGAATTTGGTAATAGCCTATTCGTTTCATTCTCAAATCTCGGAATTACTCTAGGAACAACTATTGGAGGCTGGTTCATTTCAAACTTAGGTATTCACCAACTTATTTGGAGTGGATTTATATTTACACTACTTTCATTTCTATTAATTATAATAAAACTAAAATTTTTCACTTCTAATAACCTAGCTTCATTATCAAGCTAGTACATTTCAGTTCCAAATTGGATAAAAAACATTATAAAGTGAAACTTTAATCAGCTCTCACCAATCGGGTGTTTATGGGCAGCCCGGCAAATAGCGGGATAAATTCTATATAAAATACTGGTTATTCTTCTTATAAGATTTTATAAACTATAAAGTATGACACTCAGAGCCTTTAGCTATAAATACAAGTTAAAGGCTTTTTATATAAAAACAAATTTAAAAGGTGCTAATCTTATAGAACATCATCAAAATAGAATACTAAAAAAAGGCTCCATTGCTGGAGCACTCAAAAAATAATATAACTAAACGAATTAAAACAAGGAACAGACAATTAAAATATACAAATAAAACATAATTAAATCTATATATATGTAATATTACATATAAAAATCCTATTTATCGCTGCTATAATAAACTTACTCGATGATTGTTATATTATTCATAGGTTATACCTTCTTAACACCAATTTTACAAAGAAAAAAGACATCTTAATTGATGTCTTTTTTTCTTATATGATATCGACGCAATACAATTAAGATGATTCCAATCGGAAGAAGGTACCTTAGGGTGTCTTTTTTATTTTCCAAAGGACCTGCTCAATTATTGCGTAAATAACATAAAGTAATTTGAATCCGTTAAAATACATGAGTGTACCCTTGTTTTCCCCTCTTATTAAAAGGAGGAACTATTATGGGTTTTGGTGGTAGTTGCGGCGAAGGCTGCGGTTTTGCTGGAGGATTTGCTTTATTAGTTGTACTGTTTATTTTATTAATCATCGTTGGAGCTTCTTGCTTCTGCTAAAAAACTATCAGAAAAGACACTCTTATATGGGTGTCTTTTCTTTATAATAAAGTGAAACTTTATTCCTCCGCATCCCTCATACTGTAATACCCCAAATTAATAATAACCAAGAAATACCCGCCCATAATTCCGGCAGCGAATGTCCACATGAATTCATGGTGTTCAATTTCATACATAATAATCGCACCTAGTATTGCGGCTGCAAACCGATTTATCATTCCGAGCATCGGTGCTTTTTCTTTTTTTACAATGCTATCTCCGAACTTTTCAATACGCCTTCCTAAAATCCAGGCGCAGTACATACTCACCAAAAGGCCAATGCTTATCCCGACAAACTGGGCTGAAAAAGGTGTCATTAACCATCCCAATAACATTACGCCTAGCAAACAATACATTTGTATGTTGAACGATCTTAATGCCATACGAATCATGTTATTCTCCTTTATCTTTCTCGTTGTAATTCCGTATCATCAATCCAATCTTCCAGGCTTCAAGCTTTCAGCTATATCTTTTTTAAAATGAGGGAATTTGATTTTGCTCACCATTAAATAAGCGAGTACGCATGTACCAAACGCCACGGAAACTGGATTATTTAAAAAACATAAAATGAGGAGACACATTGCCGCGAATGGAATCGGCATTCCGATAAATGTCGGGAGTTTGCTTTGCTGTGTGTTAAATCTTGCAAGCCGAAGCATTCCGCAAATACTGTACGCAAGTGCACATATCATCCCGATAAACTGCAAATCTTTTAACGAGGCACTATATGCAAGAATAGACGGTGCCACACCAAAAGTAACTAAATCCGCAAATGAGTCCAACTCTCCACCAATTTCTGAAACAGAATCAAGTTTCCGAGCAACCATGCCATCAAAAAAGTCAAACAGCATACCTGTAATAATAAAAACTGCTCCCAAATAAATATTGTGAACGAAAACAGCGTAAATAGCTAAAAGCCCACATACAAAATTTGCTATCGTAATCATATTTGGTATGAAACTCATAATGCACTTCTCCTCCTTTCTACTAATTGCTTCATCTACGTTCTTACTCATTACAATCAAGATCCTTCTGCTTTTCTTCCAATATCACTTTATTTATTTTCGTTAACGTATCTGTCATTTGCTCTAGGGCGTTTATATCGATTTTAGAAAAATATTTCTCAATTAATACATCATCTAACTCAGACAACCGCTCTATATACTTACTACCGTTTGGACCAAGTGTAAGAAAATACTCCCGTTTATTATTAGGGTTTACTTGTTTTGAAATCATCTTCTGTTTCTCCAATTTCGATAAAACTTGGCTAACGGCACTTTTTGATACATTAAAAGTAGTCGCAATGTGATTTGCCGTCGTGTTTTCATTTAAATTAATATGAAATAGCATGCTCTCTTGCTGTCCTGTAAGACCGAACTCATCTTTCAACTCCTGAAATAGTAAAATGTAGAATTCATTATAAGCTCGGTTCATTTCATTAATTACTTCTTTATACGTTCTAGTCATAGCGTTATTCCTCCATGCTTTTATTTCGTTTTGTCAAATAGTTAAGTTTAATTAACTTAACTATAGTATATCGTTATGTTCGTGTAAAGGGAAATATAACTCTACACTTTACTCACAATGATACAAAAAAGAAGACACTCTTCTAAAACAAGTTTAGTCGCTTCTGTCTCACTGCTTTCCTCATCCAAATACTCGGTATGTCATTCTGAATAATCAAAAATAAAAACAATTAAATTCCATATAGACCCATTACTGGTTAAAATGTTATAATAAAATCACCCTACATAGTTACTCATAGCCAGACTGAGGAACTAGCGTCTTATTAAGTAATGCGCATAACTAAAATAAAAAAGACACTTTACGGTGTCTTTTTTATTTATATTCCTAGGAATTATCTCTTTTATAAACACACTCTATCAAACAGTAAAGGAGACAAACAGATGGAACATCCTGTTGCAAGAGAATTACGTTTTATACGGGTATGTCTTATCATTTTGATTATTGTCATTGCATTCTGGGACCGGGAGAAAACTGTGGAAATTACTGATCACGGTAGCGATCCTATTTTAAACACCAGCAATATGACCCAAGTTGGTGAGAATACATTTGCATACAAAGATGAATCGAATCAAATTAAAATATTTAAGTTTAATCCAGATACAAATGAAATAAAATTAATAAAAGAGTTTTATGCTAACGAATATTAATTACATGAATTAAATAATTCAAATCTGTAGAAGGCACTTTAAAGTGTCTTTTCTTTATGAACTACAAAGTATGAGGATCCAAGTCATTAGCTGCAATTACGACTAAGGCTTTTACTATATAAAAAATAAAACATATTAAGAATAGAATACTCACTTAAATTATTTTTCACTTCACAAACTACATCCAAAAAGTTGGATAGCTTCTTTTACTACTCATATTATTAATGAATAAAGCAATAACTACAATAACAACGGAGCCAATTAAAACTGGTGTTACTAAATAACTCCAACTATTTGCCCCTAAAATAACGATAATCGGATCGGCGCCTGCCGGAGGATGCGTCGTTCTCGTTAACATCATAACGGCTATTGCCATCCCCACCGCTAAAGCAATTGTCCAATATTCATTCCCAAACAAATGATATATTGATAGACCAATGAAAGTTGAAATCAAATGTCCTCCAATAATATTACGCGGCTGAGATAATGGCGCATTCCAAACTCCAAACGCTAATACACAACTCGCACCAAATGGAGCCATTAATAATTCTGTAGAGGTTATGCTCGTTAAATATGTTAAGGTAAGAATTGTTAAAAATCCCCCTAATAGTCCTGTTAAAGAGTCCTTTATATTTACTTGTAATGGACTTCTTCCTTTCCCTTTCATTTTTGTAAAATATCGTACACTTATTGGTTGAGGATCTTTCTGCTTAGTTGCTGTTATATTATCCATCGTTCTCCTCCTTTATTTACCAACAATTATAACCCGACATAACTAACCTGTAAACATTAATTTAAGGGGTTAGTTTTAAAATAAAAAAAAAGAATCAACTGTTATAAGTTGATTCTCTAAACTTCCTCAAATTTTCGATCCTGAAATTTTGCTACCTTTTTCCGGTTCCCACATATTTTCATAGAACACCATTTTCGTTTTCCACTCTTATCTATAAATAATAAAACACAGTCAGGATTTGAACACCTTTTAAGGGAAATAAGCTTATTTTCTGCTATTAACGTTAAAGCGTCAAATGCAATTAACGATGCGAGTACATCCTCGATTTCTCCAACTGGGATAGATACTAGCTGCTGTTCAATGATTTTATATGTAAATGGTGCCTTCTCAATTTGTTTTTCTAAATACGTAATAAAATCATTAGAAATTTCTTGCTGATCAGCAATTGCCTCAAACTGTTTTCTCAATACTTCTCTTACCTCTAATATGCTAGATGTAACTTGATCCATTCGCTTCTGAATTCCTATAAGTGTTTTTTCATTCCAAAAAGGAAGATTAACCTTTATTACATGTAGCCATTCTAATACATCTTCATCTGTTATTAATAAATCATAACGTTGTCCACGCCTAACTAACTCTGTATTTACTAAATCTAATGAGAGATTTCCCGATATAAGCGGGAATTGTTTTGTTTCCTGCATGTACTCATCACCTTCTCTTTAAATAATCATATTCCAAATTAATACAGAAGTACAACTTTTTTATAAACTACAAAGTATGAAGATTAAGGCCTTTAGCCATAATTACGACTAAAGGCTTTTTGTATGTAAGTAAATGAAAAAGGAGCTTATTTTATGGAACATAATAAAAATGGAATTCTTGCTTTAATTGTTTTATTTTTAGGATTAGTGTTTTTTGTTAGTGGAATGGTTTATCATTTATGGGGCTCATTTTAATTTCAACTTTTAGACAGATAAATAATTCGAATCAGAGAAATGTACAACACTTTCCCTTTTCCTTCCAAAATTAATATAATAAGATATAAAATGTAATACATATAAAGGCAAATATATATAGCACTCATTAAAAGTGCTTCTATTTTGGAAGGAAGAAACAAACGATGAACAAAAAGTTATTAGCATCATTATTATGTAGCACATTCTTGTTTGGAGTATCAGCTTGCAGTTCACATGATGCGCCTGCGAAAAATGAGCAGGCGACTTCTAAAAAAACAGAGAATGACAAACTTAGCAGCAAGGATCCGCAAAAAGAACTTCCTACCAATGTAGATTCCTCTGATGTATACATGTCAATGGGATCTGCCGAGTCATTAGATGTTCTAGGGACTGGAGAAGTTAAAGCACAAGGTGTCTTTAAAGTATTAGACATCGCCGTTTATAATCGTAAAGAAGAACCCATTACACTAGATATTAACAACTTTAAATTAATTGATGGATTTGGAAGAGAATATCACATTTCCAATGAATATCAGTCAGTACTTAAAGCTGCAAATATCTCCACATTCAAATTTAATATTGTTAATCCTAATGAAAGTTCGGAAGGAAACATTGTATTTGATGTACCGAAAAACACGCAAGGATTAACTTTAAAAATTAATAATGATAAGTTAGATAAAGAACTCCAATTAAAAGTGGAATAGGCCAATAAATGCGTCTCCCTTAACATTCTCTACCGACATAAAAAAGTACAGTCTTTTCTACAGCAGACTGTACTTTTTTTATCATTTCATTTCACATAACATTCCCTAATTTTTTTGACTAGATGCTCTCCAATCACGAAAAGATGTTGGGCGTCCAGAAAAAGCCCTTTGCTTTGTAACAGATGGTTTTTCTTCAGGAGTCATTGTTTTTTCTTTAAGAGTCGCTGGTTTTTCTTTAAGCGTCACTGATTTTTCTTCAAGAATAGTCACAGCTGTTTGCATTTTCTCTAACTGTTCTTTCAACAATTGTTGTTCAATCTTTAAATCCGTAAGTAAACGTAAAATCATCTCAGAATTAGCCATAAGATCCTCCTTCCCCCAATACACAGAATAAAATACAATATGTAGCAGACGAAATACCGGTGACAAAAATAAGGTCGTCAACTCTTTTTAACTTCCAAAATCCTTTTATTTTTTTAAGGACCTGCTCCATTCATCCTGAAAAACATAAATTAAATTAAATCCATTAATAAATGGTCTTTATGGAAGGAGGAGTTAATATGGGCTATGGAGGTAGTTGTGGTGGAGGCTGTGGTTTCGGCGGCGGATTTGCCTTACTTGTTGTGCTCTTCATCTTATTAATCATCGTTGGCGCTAGCTGTTGGGGCGGCGGATTCGGCTGCTAAGGAGAGGCACTCTTGAGAGTGTCTTTTTTTTGATATGTAGCTCGTATACATATTGTTCAAATCTATATAATTTTTAAAAATATAGTTTTAAAACATATTTCTCAATGAATAAAACAATTTAACATGGTAAAATAATATTTGGATGGGAGTCCAATATATTATTAAAATTAAGATGGTTCAAGTCGAAGGAAGGCACCTTAGGGTGTCTTTTCTTTATGACTTCTATCATCAACAAAGGGTGATACAAACTATTACATATGTTTGTACCACCCTTTATTGATGCGTTTAGACTTCACAGGTGTTGAAGTTTTAGACTTCTCCCTTAGTGTACCCATCTTATTAGAACATCCTGTAATCTGTAGACAAAATGTAGCTAATAAAAACAATATTAATAATTTCTTCAATAAATCCTCCTACATACATAAAACACCATATGTTACAAAATAAACATAACATCAACTCTTTATAAAAACAATACAATCCTCGGTCCTTAAGCTATCTCTTAACATAAGAGTACCGCCACATATTCATCAAGCTAAGATTTTAAAATATCCTCTACTTAAGGAATTTGTAAGTATCAAGTAAGAAAAACGAGAGCTTTGTTTCGTATAATCAAAATATAAAGTGAAGGAAGAAAGATTATTTCTGGGATTAATATGCATGTGACAAGAGAAGAAATCTACGTTTTTTTAGAATAATAATATGAGTATGTCCAAGTTTTGGAGATTGCTTGCAAATATTTTGAAGTTTTCGCACCAGAATTCTAATTACCATACCTGTTTTTTACCATCACATATTGGAGGTTAAAACATGAATAAAAAAAAGAAAATACAAAGATCAGTACTTACCTTTACCCTACTCTTTTCTTTAGGCATTTCATCTTTCCCGCTTACAACAACTATTCACGCAGATACACGCGAGGAACAATCTGCTGAAAAGAAACTAATCTCTTTAACGGAGCGTACATCATTATTTTTTGAATATCTCCAGCAAGGTAAGTATGCAGAGGCACTCCAGTTGACGTCTGCTGCTTTTCAATCCAAATTTACAGCAACCACATTACAAAACTGGTGGACAAAAAGTGGCTGGAGCGGGATAAAAAGCATGGGAACCCCCGTGATAAAAGAACGAAACTTGGTCCATCAGACGGTAGAAATTCCAGCAGCTACCGAAGGAACTACCATACCGCTACTCCTTAAATTCACACCTGGCGGGAAAGTAGATGAAATTGGAGAAAGGCCACCCGAGGAATCTTTTACCATCCCCCATCCTAGCTATGATCAACCTGACTCCTATCAAGAACGTGAAATCGTCATTGGAAATTCTACCTATCCGTTACCAGCGACATTAACAGTTCCGAAACATAAGCGTAGTGAAAAGCTGCCCGTAGTTGTTCTTGTTCATGGTGCTGGCATCCATGATCGCGACAGCACATACATGGGAACAAAAATCTTACGAGACATTGCGGTGGGCCTTTCATCCAACGGAATTGCAGTGTTGCGCTATGAAAAACGTACCTTAGAACATGCATTAAAGATGAGTGCAGAACCCGTTACGTTAGACCGTGATACTACAGATGATGCTATCTATGCAGCAAAATCCGTAGCGCAGCAGGAAGGCATTGATCCAAATAATATTTTCATTCTTGGACATAGTCAAGGAGCCGGTACAATGCCACGTATACTGAGCAAAGCGCCTTCCTCACTTGTCCGAGGAAGTATCTTACTCGCACCACCTGCACGCCCTTTGACTGACATTGCCATTGATCAGTATGAATACCTTGGGGCGTCAAAGGAAGAAATCGATGAATTAAAAAGACAGGCTGCTTTTATTCAGGATCCTACTTTCAATCCTGACCATCCTCCAGCTGGCTACAATTTTGGGTCACCTCATTTTATGTATGATGTTTCTAGGTGGCGTCCAGTTGAAGAGGCAAAATCACGAAAAGAGCCTTTACTCATTTTGCAAGGAGCACGCGATTATCAAGTAACAGTAAAAAATGAATATACAAAATGGCAAGAAGGGCTTGCAAACCGCGGGAATGTTCAGTTCAAAAAATACCCGAAATTGAATCATTTCTTCACGGAGGGTGACGGAGAATTAAGTCTTCCTAGTGAATACGAAATCCCTGCTAACGTTCCCGAATACGTCATCCAGGACATTATTACATGGGTTAACGAGACAAAAAAATAAGAAAACATCAAAAAACCTTCATGCAATTATCATTGCGTGAAGGCTTTTTGAAACTGGTGATTCAGAGATAGCTATTATAATGCATCAAAACGAAAATTATATTTTTCTACGTACTAAATAAAATGCTAAGGAACCCATAATAACAGGTGCAACGAAGTCAAAGAAATATGAAAAAGTAAAAGTAAAAAGAAAAAGAAATGGTATAAGTGTATAGATAACTGCTAGTCCTATAAATAAAGGAATTCCAAATTGAAACTCTCGACATCGTTTAATTTTCCTATATAAAACTTCCCCAATTAGGCAAGCTATAAGAGCTGGTATACTACCATAAGTGACGATAGTTTTTATAAACCCCTGTAAAACGTCTGGGTGAATAAAGCTAGGGTTAAAAATATATGAAATTAAGAACCATCCAAAAATAAAAGCAAATAGACTTGCAGCATAACTAACTACAAATTTTATCAAAGTAAGCAACGTAATCATCCTCACAATTCCCTAATATTATCTTCATTTTATCATTTTCTCTTAAAAAGATTCCAAAAGGGTATACTTGCCCTTCAGCTTTCTTTTTTAACGCTTGTTCAAGACCTATTTTTTGATGTTATTTTGTATAAAAAACTTTTGGGAGCAACCTGTTCTGTTAGGTTGATAGCGATGGGGTGCCGCCAGCATTTCGAAAAAAATCACGCTAAACAAAAAACTATAACAAACTTTCCATATTGGCAACTAAATTACATAAAAAAAGACACTCTAAGGTGCCTTTCTCCGACTCGATAACCACTTTAATTTTACTAATGTGTATTGGACTTTCCATCCTCATCAATGAATGGAAAGTAGAGATGCTTCAATTATGTACCGATCTGGAGCGTCTCCTATATAGTCAAAAGGATAACAAGTTGTTAATGTTAATGTCGGCTCACTTTTTTCTACAATAACTGTTCGATCTTCTGAATCTGTTATCCAATGCTTGTTAATTTCATATGTATATGTTTTATTTTCATATTCCACGATAAGTTGGTCATTTTCCTTTAATTGACCAAGCTCGGTAAAAACAGTATCTCTATGTCCACTTAAAACTGTATGACCATTTCCAGATGGTGTAGTAGTTAAGTCACTAACAAACATACCTACACCCTTTTTTAGTACTTTATCATCAGCTCCCCAATATATAGAGTATTTCTTTTGTATTTTAGGGATAATTAAATATGCTACTTTATCTCCTAACTGATGGTTTACCTTTGAAGCAGGAATTTGTACAGGTTCTTCTTGTAATGAAGTGTCAGTCTTTATCGCTGTCTCTGTTTGATTGATGTTTTGCGTTTCATTTTCTTTAGAAGGTGTGGAGATCTCATATTGTTTAGCCTCGCTAGTTGTTAACGACTCTGCTGATTGTCTAGCACTATACCATTCCAGAAAATAATAGGAAAAGATAGTAAGTCCAATAACAGTTAAACATAAGCCTATCCATTGTTTTTTATTCACTTTTATCACTCCATTTGAAAACGACAGGATTTCTCCTGCCGTTTTAAGGAACTATTTTATGCGTTTGTCTTTTTACGACGGAACATTAATACAGATCCAGCTAATGCTAATCCTAAGCTTGCTAGCATCATTGTAACACCGTTTGATGCTGTATTAGGTAATTTTTCACCTTGTTTTTTTGTTTCTTTTTTCACAACTGTATTAGTATTTTTCTTTGTTTCTTTTGCAGTTGTTTGAGGCTTAGTTTGTTCTTGTTTATTATTTGTTGTTTGGTTGTTTTGTTTTGAATTCTCTTGCTTAGTGTTTTCTTGTTTAACAGGTTCTTGTTTAGTGTTTTCCTGTTTAGTATTTTCTTGTTTAGGTTGTTCTTGAGGTTTAGTAGTTTCTTTATTTTCTGTTGTAGTATTTGTGCTCTTTGGATATTTATAATCTTCACATGGAATGCCGTCTTTATCATTATCTAAACGGTGCGGATCATTTCCAACACCATATCCATTTTGATCCCAGAATGCTTGAGCATCTTGTTGACTTTTAAAATGGCCACAGTTTTTTGTATCATTAGGACTCTTAGCTGCAAATGCAGAAGAACTGTACCCCACTGTTAATAGTGTTACCGCTGTTGCTGAAGCTAATAATTTTTTCATAAATTTCTTTATCCCCCTAAATGGTATGTATTTACATTGAAATATTTTACATTTAAAAAATTAAAAATACAATAATAATTTGTAGATAAATGTAAGATTTCTAGATAATAATACCAAACTATTAATTCATATATTGTCATATTATGTCGAAAGAAAATAAAAAAAGAGCCAAGGCCCTCTTTAATAACTACTAATAACCATAATCACTATTCTCACAGTAATATGAATTTGGTTTATCACAAAAAATATATGTTGTTTGTTGGATAAATAATGGCCTTGATGAGGCGTTAACTGAAGTGGCATTTAACATCCTCAAATAAGAAAGTCCTTGTATCTCCCTGGTGTTAATCTAATTGTTTGTGGAGTTGTGGATTTAAATGTTCTACTAGTCAATGTGACGAACGCAGCAAATACAAAGCTAAAACTAAAACAAATAAGAGTCTTAGTGTGGTTAGTTGTAAAATTTTCAAATAGAGTAATTGTAGAGTTAGGTGGAATTTCAAGACTTGTAAGGTTAGTTTCTGATTCAAAAATTGTAAAGGTCCCTATAAAACTGTTGGTAGAGTTTGAAGAGTTACATGATTATCTTTATTGGAATCAAAATAAACTTACACATCCAAGCTGTTGATGATAGCTAATATTTGATGATCTGTCCATTTGCCATTAATCCTTATATTTTCTTTCGCTATACCTTCTTTTTTAAATCCCACTTTTTCTAATACACGAATAGATGCTAAATTATCAAGCATCGCTCCTGCTTCAATTCTATGTAGCTTTAATTCCCTAAAAGCAAAATCTACAACAAGTTGAAGAGCCTCTGTTGTATAGCCCTTTGCATTATGCTCCTTATCTAAAGTAAATCCCGTATAACAGCTTTGGAGGTCTCCCCTAACAATTTGAGTTAATGAAATGTCTCCAATCAGTTTATCATTTTCTCTTAAAAAGATTCCGAAAGGGTATACTTGCCCTTCAGCTGTCTTTTTTAGAGCTTGTTCAAGACGTATTTTTTGATGTTCTTCTGTATAAAAAACTTCTGGGAGCAACGGGCAAACTCGTTGAAAAAATTCGCGATTTCTAATATGTAAGTTAGCTAACTCGTTAGCATCAGCAGTTTTATAAAGCCGAATATAAATGTGCTTCCCTACTAGTTTCATAACATCCCTCCAACATTTTTATATGTCTAATGAGGAAAAAATATACCGTATACTACATACAGTTGGATATTATCAGGAATCATTTTGCACGAAAGAAAAGACACTCCATATGAGTGTCTTTTCCAATAGTTTTTAGCAGAAGCAAGAAGCTCCAACGATGATTAATAAAATGAATAACACAACTAATAAAGCAAAGCCTCCCGAGAAGCCACAACCGCCACAACTACCACCATAACCCATAATAGTTCCTCCTTTAGATAAGAGGGGAAAACTAAGGTTCACTCATGTATTTTAATGGATTCGTTTCATCTTATGTTTTTTCGTATTGATTGAGCAGGTCCTTTCGAAAACTATTCACATATTAACTATATTTTTAAAAATGAATAATTAAACTATAACAATAAATAGATAAATTAATATAATGTATTAATTCTAAAAGAAGGGAGGAATAGCCATGCAATTAGTTTGTTTTAAAATAGTAAGTGGTCAGTATTTCTTGTTTGTAGAAGGTATTCAAATTCCTGTACCAATTCCAGCAGTTGCTGCAGCTTTATTAATTGGTTTAGGAGTAATTCCACTTTGTTCTTAATGTAAGGAATTCGTATCATTCCTATCTTTCCATTGGAAAAGCCTCAAGTATATGAATACTTGAGGCTTTTCTTATAATTGAGAAAGACACTTTAACGTGGCTGAAGATCTCCTGATTTAACTAATGCGGCCGTTACATCATCACCGAAAGTATTGAAACAGAATACTTTCTCGTCTATCTTATCCATTACTGTAGCTTCACCTATCTTGCCACCTTGAAGTTTAATAAAATAGTTATGTTCTTCTAAAATTTTACTAAAATCTCTGTTTGCCCATCTTTCAGTAATTGCTAATAGCTCTTCTTTATTCTTGAAATTGTTTCCGTTTAGAATGTTTCTTACTTTCTCTGCATTCTTTTTGGACATAGGGGTTGCTCCCTTTCCTTCACACGCTTTTACTTTTTGATGAGTCATGCTATGCATAGCTGAAATAACTTCTTCTTCAGTAGAAGTTACTGTAATGTGAAGTTGTGCATTTGAGCCTTTCACTTCTGCTTCATTCGATAGTGTGTCTTCTTTATTAACCTCTGCAAAAACATGGTCCTCACTCTCAAGCGGGACTTCAGCAAACTGTAACATTCCATAAGTCATACCAGTTGCAAGTACTACTACACCTATAATAGATGCTAGCCAATACGTTAGCTTTTTGTCCATCTTCATTTCCCCTGTCTTCGTTTAAATATCTTAACTAAAGAGTACCATATTTAATTCCTTTTTATTGAAGTGTCTCTAATTTTCACTATAAAAACCGTATAAATTGCTTAATATAAATATAACAACTTCACAATCATGACTATGCCTATTCTCATAACAGGATCTATATACGATGTCACTAAATCATCTGGTGAACTATTAGTTATTAGTACGGCTTTGCATCGTTATTCTCAAAAAGGATAATTATTGTACATACCAATCCTTATGTATGAAGACCCCAAAACAAGTGTTACGAAAAAAATATAAAAAAGACATCTTTTCTAGGGAAAGATGTCTTTTTTATATAAACCTTAATGTTCGTTCTGTAAAACCCTCGCTGCCTTTACTCCTTCTTTCTCTTCTTTTAAGAATAACGATACGATAAATGCAACAATAATAAAGATTAACCCAAGTGCAAATGCACCTTGGAACCCTGACGTTAAACCGTTTAACTTCTCTACTGGATCCAGTGGATTTACGGAGCTTTCCATATACTTAGTTGTTCCTGAAGACATTTTCGAAATAAAGATAGCTGTACCAATTGCACCAGCTACTTGTTGCAACGTACTAAATAGTGCTGTTCCGTGCGGATATAAATCTGGTGTTAATTGATTTAAACCGTATGTTTGTGCTGTCATGACAAACATGAGTCCAACCATTAATACGCTATGCATGACAATAATTTGTACCATTGATGTATCAGGAGTAATGCCTTTAAATAAGAACATTGCAATTCCTACTAAGACAATGCCGGGAACGATAATAACTTTCGGACTAAATTTATCAAATAGTTTACCTGCGATTGGTCCCATTATGGCGCTAATAACACTTCCCGGAAGCATGATAATTCCTGATTTAAAAGCTGTAACGAGTAAAACGGTTTGCAGGAACATCGGTAATAAAGTCATCGTTGAAAATAACGACATCATCACAATGACAATTAATCCAACTGATAATGTAAACATCGGAACTTTAAATGCTCGTAATTCTAAAATTGGATTCTCAATTTTCAATTGTCGAACGGCAAAAATACATAATGAGATAAGCCCAACAATTAAAGTGCCATATACTTTTGCATCGGACCATCCTAAATCACCCGATGCACTAAAGCTATACACAAGCCCGCCAAATCCTAATGTCGATAAAAGGATAGATGGGTAATCTACTTTTGGCCTTGTTAACTCTGAAACATTTTGAATGTACTTCATCCCAATCATAATGGAAATGATCACGATAGGAATAACAATATAGAATAACCAGCGCCAATTTAATGAATCCACAATTACTCCAGATAATGTAGGGCCAATTGCCGGAGCTGCCATCATCACGAGTGCGATTAATCCCATTGTCGCACCACGTTTTTCAGGCGGACAAATGATTAAAATCGTATTCATCAATAACGGTGTAATTAACCCCGTCGCTACAGCTTGGACGATACGGCCAATTAATAAAACGGAAAATGTCGGTGCGAATCCCGCAATTAATGTACCGACTAAAAACGTTACCATAGCGATCAAAAACATTTGTCTCGTTGTGAGCCATTGCTGAAGTAATGCTGTAATTGGAACTAAAACCCCAACTACTAACATGTATGCTGTAGAAAGCCATTGAATCGTTGAAGCCGTTACGTCAAATTCTTTCATTAATACCGTTAACGCATTTCCAAGTAATGTTTCATTTAATAATGCAACCATTGCACCTAAAAGTAATGCAATTAAAATGGGGGTATGTTTCAAATTAGAAGTATCAACTTTGCCACTTGCAGGGCTCTTAGTTGTCATATTCATTTACAGATTCTCCTCCTGTTTCTTACTTAAAAAACTTTAAATACACCAGAACACATGTAATATACTATACATATGTAGATTAAAAAGGGAGAATCAATTTTCAGCCACTGTATATTTAATCTACAAAAAAGGAGAATTGTAGATGAATGATAATGAAAAACAACTTGATTTACGTATTAGACGTACACATAAATTACTGTGGGATTCCTTATTTGAATTAATGACGCAATCAAAACAGAAATATAGTACGATCACGATTAACCAAATATGTGACCGCGCAATGGTACACCGAACAACCTTTTATAAACACTTCGAAGATAAAGATGCTTTATTAGCATTTGGATTTAAACGATACGGCAAGATGATTGCTGAAATACCGGTTTCAGATCGATTAAGTAAACCATTTCAAGTAATGGAACAATTTCTACATCATGAAGAAATCGGTAAAATATTAGAAACGCAAATGTCTGATGAACAATTTATTAACCGAGCACAGCATTTAAGTCACGAAACGAGAAAACAAGAAATAGAAGCGTTAAATCAACTGCACAAAAATCATACGATGCCCAATGATTTAATCATTGAATTTTATTCAGGGGCAATCACCTCATTAAGCGCATGGTGGTTTAAAAGTGAAAGAAAAGTTTCTGCTGCTGAAATGGATAGGTATCTCCACCAACTTATTAATCGGGATATTTTTCAGTTTGAAAAGGAATAAGACTACACCTTTTCAATCATGCAATAAAGTGAAACTTTAATCAGCCCTCACCAATCGGACTTTTACGGACAGCCCGACCCCCACCTAACTTCTTTGCTTCCACTGAATTTTGAGGTGGGGGTCTTACTGCCCGTTAAAGCGGGATCAAATTGACCACAAAATAGGAATATGATATATTTTCCGTAGAATACTATATAAGTATGACATCAAATAAAATGGCATATAATAAAAAGAAGAGATGCGCTAACATCTCTTCCCTAACTGCTACCGCTTAGGGTGGTGGTTATTATAAGCTATTTCTTTTTGCGGAACCCACCCTTTTGCTTGTGACGGCGCGGAGTGGGTTTTTTGTTGTCCTTATCTAGAAGTTGCTTCCGCAAAAAATACGCTGAAACTCCGCGCACATCGTACGTCTTGATTCTGTACTGTCTGTTCCGCTACCAGATACGTAAATGAACGTCATGTTTGGATTTAACTCCGCTAATGTTTTCGCGGCGGATAACATTAAATCAATGAAATAAAACGTCGATAAATTTAAGTTACAAATATTCAGAATTAATATTAAAATAAAAAATGGGGATAGGGGTATGGGATTATAAATTTTATACATAACGAGGGAATAAAAATGAAACTGCAATTAAAAGCGGATTTAATGCTACTACTAGTTACATTCTTTTGGGGTGCATCCATCCTACTTACAAAGCTTGGACTTGATGGCATAGAAGAATATAATTTAATCGCATTACGATTTATTATCGCTTTTCTTTTATCAGGTTTAATATTTTACAAACATTTATTTAAGATCGATTTTAAAACTGTAAAATATGCATTTATACTCGCTTCTGTCTTATTTATCGTTTACATTTTCGCGACTTTCGGTACAAAGTATACAAGTGTTTCTAATGCTGGTTTCTTACTATGTCTCACAGTCATTTTCATTCCGATATTATCAGCTATATTTTTAAAACACATTCCAGAAAAGAAAGTTATAGTAGGAATCATTTTAACGATAATAGGAATCGGCTTATTAACATTAACTAGCGAATTCAAAATCGGTAACGGCGATATATTTTGCATACTGTCTGCCCTGTTTTATGCGATCCACGTCATCATTACTGGAAGCGTAACGAAACATGTGAATTCCATTGCACTTGGAGTAGTGCAACTCGGTTTCGTCGGCCTATTTAGTCTTATTTTCTCATTCATTATAGAAACACCAAAACTTCCTAGCACGATCGACTCATGGCTAATCATATTAGCTTTAAGCATATTTTGCACCGCAGTCGCATTCATCGTGCAAGTAATTGCCCAGCAATACACTACACCTACCCATACAGGTCTTATTTTTTCATTAGAACCTGTCTTTTCCGCAGGCTTTGCTTTCGTTTTCACAGGTGAAACGCTGACAGGAAAAGGATACTTAGGGGCTACGCTTATATTATTGAGTGTGTTAATTGCTGAGTTGGATTTTAAGAGTTTGTTGAGGCCTAATTATAAGAAGAATATAGAGTAAACATTTCAATATAATCAATAAACATACCCCAGAAAAATATGAGTTTATATTATTTTCATTCTCTTCACTTAGATTTTCTTTTTAGATGCTATCTTCAAACAAGGTAGCATCTAAAAAATGTTAAAAGGAATCTCTCCTTAGTATCTTCTTATACTTGATGTAGTTTGCATACTTGACCTTTTCTACGTTCTTTAATTACTTACTGAATATAGTCATACAGATTTTTCGCTAACAATAAACTAGTTACTGTAATGAAAAGGGCACGAACATACCCGCTTCCTTTTTTTATAGCAAATTTGGAGCCAACAATCCCTCCAGCAATTTGAGCAATCCCCATTATAAAACCATATGCATAGTTTACTTGCCCTACATACATAAACATCAACAATGCACCAACATTACTTCCTAAATTAAGAAGCTTCGCATTACCTGCTGCTTTTAAAAAATCATACCCAATAAATAAAAGAGAGAACATTAAAAACGAACCTGTTCCAGGACCTAGAAATCCATCATAAAAACCAATAGCAAAAATAAAAAAGGTAAAAATAATGACGTGTCGACCAGACAATTTCTTATGAGTGGAAATACTACCCCAATCCTTTTTGAATATCGTATAAATAGCGACCGCACCAAGCATAATCAACATCAATGGCTTCAGTACTTCTGGATTCATTAAATGAACGGTCCATGCCCCTATTATGGAACCTATGAAAGTGAGCGGAACTAATTTAAACGCCGATTTCAAATCAAGATTACCAGAACGATAAAACACAATATTACTAGTTGCACTTCCCATTGTCGACGCTAGTTTATTCGTAGCTACTGCACTTGCTGGATTCAGTCCTGTAAATAATAAAGCTGGTAAAGCAATGAGTCCACCACCACCTACAACTGAATCAATAAATGCAGCTACAAATCCAAAAACAATCAAAATCATTAATACAGATGGGTCTAAATAAAAATCCATACTATTAACCTCCCCTTTAGTCACTATTCGAATAGTAACTAATAATTTGCTAAATGTAAACAGTTATTGTAACGTTGAAATATAAATGCAAACATCGGAGGACGAAAAAAGTGGACTACATAGTGCAACAGCTTAAAAAAATTGGTTTCAATGAATATGAAGCTAAATCTTATGTATCTCTTGTTAAACAAGGGCCTGTCACAGCCTACCAAGTGAGTAAGGATTCGGGTGTCCCAAGAGCGCGAATTTATGAGATTTTAGGTAACCTTGTAGAAAAAGGAATTGTCATGAAGGAAGAAATAAATGACACCACTCGCTATTCACCTCTACCTGTTGAAATCTTTTTACAGAAGGCGCAATCAGAATGGCAATCTACTTATGAAGGAATAAGTGATTCATTAAAAACACTAGAAACTTCCGAGGAAAAAACGGATAATCGAGTGATTACTTTAAAAGACAATCAAACAATCATTAGCTATTGTCAGGCATTAATAAAAAAAGCAGAACGACGTATTGTCATTTCAATGTGGGATGAGATGTATGAAGCATTAAAAGAAGATCTATCTGAAGTAGCTGATAAAGTTACAATACAAGGTATTACCCTGCATGTTGAAAATCCCATTAAAAATCTAGAAGCCCATCGCATAACACCTTATACAGAAACCTTGTCTACAGAACATTGGTTTATTTTATCGATAGATTCTAAAGAGATGATTTATGGACCATCACTTGAAGAGCGTAATATTGCTTTTTATACAGATGACCCCGTTCATATATACTTATTAGAGGATTATGTATGGCATGATGTTTTAGTAAATCGACTTGTCCGACGTAGCCAAGATGACTTGCAGCAATGGATTACTGCAGAGAGAAGATCTTTCTTTATGGGGAAATGAGGAATATATTCAAGAGCAAACCAAAAGATTTGCGTATTAAACCTAACAACTTCTCCGTACAAAAATAGCCGACTATTATATAGTAAATATTCGGCTATTTTTGTATAAATTTATACAGACGCTGCCATTACCCCGGCGATTAATGAGATAAACGCTTCTCCCATTCTTTCACCTTTTCAATTGTTACATCTAATTTTTTAGCTATTTCTTCTACACTCATTCCTTTAAAGAGCATTCCAGCTGCCGAAAGTGCTTTATCAATTTCTTCTTGCTTCTCTTGTTCATATAAACGACCTACTTTTGTCATCCGTAACCACTCCTTTACCTTTTTATATGCCTTCTTCTATTTTATCATCCAATCTCCACAAACCGCCCAAACTCCTTCAAAAACCTCAACTTAAAACTCCCCACAGGCCCATTCCGATGCTTCGCCACATGAATCTCCGTCATCTCTTTCTGCATCGTTTCCTTATCGTAATAATCCTCGCGATACATAAGCATAATGACATCCGCATCTTGCTCAATTTGTCCTGTTTCTCTTAAATCAGATAAAAGAGGGCGTTTATCTTGACGTGACTCTACAGAACGAGACAATTGCGATAACGCTACTACACAAACATTTAACTCACGTGCTAATAACTTAAGCGTACGAGAAATCTCACTAATCTCTTGAAATCGATTTCCCTTATGCTTCGGATCACCCGTAATCAGCTGCAAGTAATCTACAATAATTAAAATCTTTTTATCACCGTGCTTCCTCTTTAACTTACGCGTTTGCATCCAAATATCTTGCACCGTAACGCCTGCATTGTCGTAAATCTCAAATGGCAACTCACCAATCTCCGCAAACGCCTTACTTACCTTCTCCCAATCTTCCATCGCAAAACGATGCTTCGGATTTTTCAGCCTACCTCCTGACACTTCACCTACACAAGATGCCATTCTTTTTAACAATTGCTTACTACTCATCTCTAACGAAAACAATCCAACCGCTACTCCAGACTTCGCCGCATGCAATCCAACATTAAGCGCAAACGCAGTCTTCCCCATAGAAGGACGCGCACCAAGAACGACAAAATCACCTTCCTGCAATCCGCACGTCATTTTATTTAACGATGTATAACCAGTCTCAATACCAGTAATCTCTTTCACATCTTGATGAAGCTCCTCATACAAATCAACTAACGCATCCTTCAAATCAAACTCACATACAGAGTCTTTCTCCTCTAATTCACAAAGTGCCGTAATCGTCTCACCGATAACTTTCTCACTCTTCTCCGCAATAAGACGCTCTCCCATCTTGTGCCCGAGAACACCAGCCTGATACATTTTCCACGCACCTCGAACAAGCCCCTCATAATAAGAGAAGTTGGCAATTGTAGGCACACCATCCATTAACCCTATAAAATACTCCATTCCCCCGATCCCCTCTAAAAACTTCGGATCTACCCTAGAAATGAACGTCACAAGATCAATCGGTTGCCCCTCTTCTTCCATTTTTCGCATTAACTGAAATATAGACTTGTGCACCGACAGAGAAAAATACTGCTCCGTCAAACGGCACTCCTTAATAAGCTCTCCATCAATTAATAGAGAACCTAATACCGTCTTTTCCGCCTCCACATTTTGAATACTCATGGACGCCACCCGCGCTCCGCTAAAAAGCGCTGCAACTCTTCCTCAGACGGCGCATTCTTCTCCCACTCCTCACACCTCGCCAAAAACTCCTCCGTCTCCCCGGTACTAACAGACGACTCCTTCTTCCTAAAGCTCGCCGTATCAGCCTCAACCTCACACACTTTCGTAAATCCTTTCCCGTGCCATCCTCTCAAAATCCCCTTCACATAAGCAACCGTCCGCTTATTATTCTCAAACGCAATTTGAAGAGCCTTCAGCACAAGCTCCTCTGACAAATCTTCCATCCACGCACTCAGTTCCTCCACAGTATGAGGAGACAAACTACCGAAATGTTGCTCATAAAAAGAAAACACACGACTTCCCGTTTCTTCCTCTATAACCTCTTCTTCCGCCTCTGTCTCCTCACAAACTGGATCAACATCATCCACAGCCAAATCACTCGGCATACCGAAATGCGCTAAAAGCATCGGAACATTCATCTCTTCCTCAACGCACTTCTGAAGAAACATATGTACAAACTCCTTATTCTTCACACCCTTCAGCTCACGAAGTACACACTTCTCCACATTCATATTCGTCACAGGATTATAACGAAGCCAATTTAAAACGAATAACTCTCGCGTATCCACATCATACAGAATCTTCCCATAATCAACAAAGCGCTGCACAAGCTTATCAACAGTCTCCCGATTATAACCCGTCTCCATCTCAGCTAATCGCTTCGGAAAAGGAAAAATCCCACACTGCGTCGTCTTCGAACAAGTTAATAAGTAAACATAAAAATACCGCTCCTCCGGCGTCAAATCCAAAACAAAATCATCCTGCCAAAAATTCACCTGCACATTACGATACACCGCCATCCTAATTCCTCCCGTCTCCGTTCAAAATAAAAACCTCTTCATAATATATATGGGAGGTTAGTCGGGTTTTTGGCGTGTTATTTTAAATTTTTTTTGACTACTACTACGGTGTTTGTTGTTGTTTTTGTTTTGTTATGTTTTTTCTTAGTGATTTATTACTTGGTAGGGGCTTGTAAGGGGCTTAGGAGGGGCTAGTTATCAGTTACTTCGATTAGGAAGACTCGATCCGAAAAGCCGCCTCGTTCTTCTGCTTTCTTTTTACGGATGTTGTTGATTTCTTCTAGTGTTGTGCCTTCGTGTTCGGCTAGGGCGTTTATTAGTTCTAGTAGGTCGGATAGTTCTTCTAGTTTATGTTCTTTTGTGTCTGCTTCTAGGTATTCGGTTAGTTCTTCTTGTGTTTTGTTGCAGATTTCTTTTATGTATTCTTCTTCGGGTAAGATTCTTGTTGTGGGTGTTTTTCCGTTGGATTTTATTATTTGTGGGATTTTGTTTCTGATTAGTTTGTTGTAGGTTGGCATTTGAATCCCTCCAGGATTAGGGTTTTAATGCTCTAATTATACCATATAAGATTTAGTCCTTTTCTTTCTGTTTACATGGGATAGCTACTTAAACCATACATTTTAATCCAATAAATAAGGCTGTATCAAAAACATACTACGATGTCATTTTGATACAGCCTTATCTTATCTACTAATACTACTATCACACTAAGCATTTTTGAGCTATACAAGCATTAAAAATTCAATCTACCTACAAAACATTACTATCCTTTAAATAATCATAAAGCTTATTATCAACCGATTTCTCCATAATCATATTCATCGTAACAACCGGTAGTTCTTTTCCATTTTTATCTTGCATTTCAGTTTGTTCTACACTTGCTTTATCAGGTCTCGCTTTTCCTAAATAGTAAAAGTCGCTCCCCTCGTCATCATCTTTTTTCACAAAAATATGAACATCAATATTATTTTCTTTAGCGTCAATAATTGTTTGAACTTCCTTCGATTTTAATGTTCTATTACTTCTTGTATACCATTTAAGAACATCTTGATTAAGGAATTCATCACCGTAGTCCACACTGGATTCTACCTCATCATTTTTATGGTATGTGATAAATATTGGACAAGTATAATATTTTGTCTTATAACCATACATAGTTGAGCTCTCATCATTATGCCAATTTAAAAGTTTACACACATCTTTTCTTGAGTATTTTTTATATACAGTAAGGTTACTATCACACTCATAGTTTTTGCCCTTTTCCTTCGAACTTCTAACGATGTCCATAACCATATACTTAAAGTATTCATTTTGTTCTAAGCTTTTTCGAATAGAATCATTAAACATATATATCTTATTGTTTTGTAAAGAGAGAATTGGCTTTTCTCCATATTTCTTTTGACTGTTTTGTGAGAAAAACTCTAATTCAAAAATTCGTTGTACTGAAGTAATCGTTTCATCATCTGTTAAGCAATTAGATTGTTCAAGTTGTTTTACATACCCATCCTTATCAACTTTTTCTTTCTTTAATAATAAGTCTAACAAAACGATTTCGTTTTTACGTTTTCCATTTAATACTTCCAATGAAAGCATTGTTAAAACTTTGTTTTCGTACTCTGTTAATGTAGGCACATCTTCTTTCATTTTCAATAGGAACTGATAATAGTTCGAATATCCATCTACAAGTACAACTGGATCAATAGAATGGTTTACTATAAAGTCATATAAATATGGAATTCTTCCTATTCTATTTTTCAACTCACCAAACGCTTCCTTTAATACTTTCATTGCTGTTAAATTACTATTATTAATAGCTTTAAAGATTTGTTTTTTCGCTATCTCCTCAAAGTTAACTGTTGAAATACCTTTAATATAACTCGTGTCATTTGTATATCTGCGTATATTATCTTTATTTTGTGATCTATCTCCTGAAAGGGCAATTGGAATTAAATAGTTGTTTTTATAGTTTCCAATGAAATCAATAATCGTAACAAAATCTTTCGAATCATGTTTCCGAAGTCCACGCCCCAGTTGCTGTATAAAGATAATACTTGATTGAGTTTGTCTTAACATAACAACTTGATTCACACTCGGAATATCAATTCCTTCATTAAATATATCTACCGTTAAAATATAATCAAGTATGCCATTTTCTAATTGATTCACGCGCAATTCTCTTTCCTCTTGGGAATGATCTCCTGTTAATGCAAATGTGCGAAAACCTCTATTATTTAAGGCATGTGATAATTGTTCTGCTTCATCTTTTCGGCTGCAAAACATTAGTCCTGTTACTTTCTCACCAGAAAAACCATAATATTTACTTTTTCAACTATGTGATCTACTCGTTCTTCCGTAACAAGTTTAGATAAAACAGTAGTGTCATCTATCTTTTCACCATTATATTCAAAATCAGTTACTCCAAAATAATGGAAAGGACAAAGCATATCTTCTTCAAGTGCTTCTTGCAATCGAATTTCATAAGCAATGTTGTAATCAAATAGCTCATAAATATTAAAATTATCTGTACGTTCAGGTGTAGCGGTCATTCCCATTAAAAATTTCGGTTTAAAATAATCAATAACTCTATGATAAGAACCAGCACCTGCTTTATGAACTTCATCTATTAAAATATAATCAAATAACCCAGGATCAAATTGCTGTAAATTTTCTTCTTTTGAAATGGTTTGGATCGTCGCAAATAAATATTTAGCATTTATTTGTTTATTTGACCCTGATAAAATTCCAAAGTCCTCATCTATCCCACCAAGAACTTTTTGAAAATCAGATTTCGCTTTATTTAATATTTGCTCTCGGTGAACAATAAATAACATCCGTTTAGGTGCAAAATTTCTGACATCAAATGCTGAAAGATATGTCTTCCCCGTTCCTGTTGCAGAGATAACTAAGCCTTTTTCTTTTCCGGCGTCTCGAATAGCTTGTATTTCTTGTAACGCAGCTTGTTGCATTTTATTTGGGGTAATTTTCAAAGCTTCTTCAATTGAATTGTGATATTGACCAGGTAATTCTATAACTCGATCTAGTAACTTATTTTCTGCAGCTTGCTCATATATTGTTTCGTAATTTGCAATCAACTCTTCGGTTAATACTTGAGAATGCTCCCAAACTTCTTCAAATTGGTTTTTAAAATGCTGTACAATCTCTCCATCTTCATGCGATGTTAACTTAACGTTCCATTCATAGTTTACCTTCAAAGCATGTGCAGTTAGATTTGAACTACCGACAATTAATGAACAATGTGTTTTATTATCAAATATGTATCCCTTTGAATGAAAACCAGATAAGTTTGTTAATCTTACTTCTACATTTTCAAGTTTCATTAATTCTCTAAACACTTTTGGTGTATTAAAATTTAAAAATGTAGATGTTAATATACGTCCTTTAACCCCTTTTTGTTTAAGATCAAGGAAATGTGATTTTAAAGTCGCCAGTCCACTTTCTGTAATAAAAGCCACTGAGAAAATAAAGGATGTACTGTTTTCAAGCTCCTCCAACAATGAGCTTAAAACATTTTCATTTTTTTTCGTATTATTTACTAATAACTTAGGTTTATATATTCCGGGATGATTATGTTTTTGATCAATAAACCCTTTATATAAAGACCCCTCTAATTTTTGAATAAAATTCTCCATATGATCACCATTTATGACAATTTTTTATATTAATTGTATTACTCACTGATTTAAAGTGCAAATTTATTACAAACATAAAAAACTATCCGTATAAAACGAATAGTTTTTTTAAGATTACTTTACAATCGATTCTTTTGATAATTTCTCAATAGTTGGGATATCCGCAGGTGCCCATTCTAAAGCTGATAGCTCATTCGGATGTAACCATTTAATTGCTACATGCTCAGTTAAAACCGGACTTCCCTCAACAAGTTTACAATAAAAAGTTTTCAAATGAACAATACCAAAATCATACTCATAGGCTGTATAATCAATTTGTTCACCAATCTGCACGCTACAATGCATTTCTTCATCAATTTCACGCTTTAACGCCTCTTGAGGTGTTTCTCCCTCTTCTATTTTCCCACCTGGAAATTCCCACATAAGAGGTAGCGATTTAGATGGTCCTCTTTGCGCACATAAAACTTTCTCTTCTTGGACAATTACTGCTCCAACAACATAAATATTTTTCTTCATTATGTCCTCCTTAAATCTCACAGAAACTCTATACTTTATGTTTCCACACTTTATAGACTGAAAAATGCCTTTTATATCTTTTAACGACTAATATATTTTTAATCAGTAAGCTAGATTTTATCTAACCCTATCTAGCCCTTTTAATGTAATTAGCCTAACACTCTCATCTCTTTTATATTATATAGAAGTAACTACAAAAATAAAGCATGATTGAATACTTCCCTCTTAAGCCTCTTTTTTCACCATCTCTTCATACCTAAAATTACTCTCCTCCAAAAACCCCCTACTCTCCCCACTATCCTTATAAAACCCCTCCCAACCCCGCTCCCTCAAAATCCCCTTCCAACTCTCACTCTCTACCATCTTCTTAATAACACCATCCCAATAAGCAACCTCTTCCTCCGTCATATCCTTTGGCCCCATAATTCCTTTCCAGTGCTGGAAGATGACGTCGATCCCTTGTTCTTTCCACGTTGGGATTTCTGGTAGTCGGTCTAGTCGTTTTGGTGCTGATACGGCTAGTATTTTTATTTTGCCGGCTTTGTATTGTTTTTCGGCTTCGGATAGGGTCATGGTTGCGGCGTTTATTTGTCTGTTCGTTAGGGCGTTTATGATTTTTTCTTTGTTTTCGTAGACGAAGAATTGTAGTTCGGCAGGGTTTATGCCGAAGGCTTTGCTTACTTGTACGAAGGATAAGTGATCGTCGTTTCCTAAGCCGGGGGCAACGCCGATTTTGAAGTTTTCCTTGTTTTGTTTTAGTTGTTTCATTAGTTCGTTTGCGTTTTCTATGTTTGAGTCTTTTGATACGACAACCACTTCCCAGTCCGATGCAAGTGTCGCGAGCGGCGTGAAGTCTTTATATGTTAATTTACTGTGGCCTAGTAGGTTGTTTGTTATGAGTAAGCTTGAGTTAATCGCCAGTACGTGACCGCCTTTTTGTTTCGTATATTTCCATCCGACATCACCACTGCCACCTACTTTGTTTGTGACTGTGATTGGTTTTGTGAAGATTTTTTCTTCTGCCAGCGTTTTTTGCATCGCCCGTGCTGTTAAGTCCCAGCCTGCTCCTGGAACGTTTGGCGCAACGATTTCTACTTTGTCGATGTTCACTTTATTCGTATGGGATTTTTCCGAGGAACAACCAGTTATTGCTCCTGTCATGATCCATATACATAGTAATAATCGTTTTTTCATAGCCCTCGTCCTATTCGGTATTTTCGTTCTGGTCGTCCGATAATGCCGTATGTGTACTCTACTGTGCATTCGCCGGTCGCTACTAAGTATTCTAAATATCTTCTTGCGGTTGTTCTGGAGGCCCCCATTTGTTCTCCCATTTCTTCTATTGTAATGCCCTCTTCGAATCCTTTTATAATGCCTTTCACTTTTTGCAGTGTTAACGGATCAACACCTGTCGGTAAGTTTTTTATGTCTTGTGTTTGCGAAGTCCCGAAGAAGTTATCGATGAATGCTTGATTTACTTCATTGTTACTATGTAATAGTTGCTTCTTTCTTTTATAGTCTTCAATTGTGCGAACAAATTTTTCTAACGTGACTGGTTTTATAAGGTAATTGCTTACTCCGTTTCGAATTGCTTTTTCTAGCATATAGTTTTCATTCGCCGCCGTTACCATAATGACGTCAACGCTTGGAAAGTCAGCATGAATTTGTGGTAATAAGTCAGTTCCAATTCCATCTGGTAAGTAATTATCTAATAGAAGTAAATCAATTTCTTCCTTTTGTAGTAGTTCCATCGTTTCTTTCGCGTTCAATGCTTTTCCGATCACTTTTACATCCTTTATTTTCAATAAAAACTCTTCCTGAATTTGCGCTACGCGAAAATCATCTTCTGCAATTGCAACCTTCAACATATGTCCATCCCCCTGTTTGTCATGTACTTTCTCTCAATGTTTTCGGAAGGTAAATTGTAAAAATAGCTCCCCCATTTTTCTCGTTTTGAATTTCAACTGTTCCTTCTAGTAGATCTACCATTTCTTTCACGTTTGCTAGCCCGTAACCACGATCAGTTCCTTTCGTTGAAAATCCTTTTTGAAAAATGGTCGTAATTTTTTCTACCGGTATTCCTATCCCACTATCTATCACTTCAAATACAATATCGTGTCCTATATCCGTAACGAAGAAGGAAACTCTATTCTCCTCTTGCCCACTCACCGCATCAAACGCATTATCGATTATGTTTCCAAGGATCGTAATAAGGTGTGAAACTTTTATATGGTCTGGTAACGGATGAAGCGCACTATCTCCTTCAATATGAAAATCAATTTTCTTCTCAGATGCTGTTCCGATTTTTCCTAATAAAATAGCTTGTACTTTCGCATCGTGAATTTGATGGAATAAAATATGGTTTTGGCTTTGATGAATGTTAGATTCTTGTTGGATAAATTCAATCGCTTCCTTGTAATGTCCTAACTGAAGTAATCCTGATAAGACGAAAAGTTTATTTGTAAATTCATGCGTTTGAGCACGTAAGTCCTCTGAATACTTTCTTACCTCAGATATCGTATTCACTAAGTTTTGCAGTTCTGTTTTATCTCTAAAACTACATACAACGCCTACCGTACTATTATTTTCGAGTATCGGCGTCATGTTTAAAATAAACACTTTATCTTGAAACGCGATTTCTTGATCGCTTTCTAACACTCTCTCCATATTAAATTCCGGTAAAACTTTTGAAATGTGCTGCTGCATATAATCGCCATTTACATAAAGCATTTCTTCTGCCGAGGTGTTCATCATCGTAATAAAACCGTTTTGATCAATAGCTATAATTCCTTCTTTTATAGATAGTAGTATCGCACTTCTTTCACGGTATAACGCTGCGATTTCATTCGGTTCTAAACCGAGTGTATCTTTCCTGATGCTACGCGCTAAAAGAATGCCACCAACAATGCCGACTAATAATACTGCTAATGAAAAGAGCATAATTTCTTTCGTTCTGCTCAGTATGTTAGATTCAATACCTTTTATTGAAAACTCTACTGTCACAACGCCTACTACTTGATCGTAGTCTCCGTTATGAACAATAATAGGTGCCTTCGCCATTAAAGCTGGACCACTTGTACCATTTCCTTCGAGTGTATAATAACCACCAAAAGTAAGTGCCTCATAGTTATACGGGTTGTTACTCTTTGTTCCAATCAACTCCGAATTAGCATGTGAATACATAACCCCATAGCGATCTTCTATAATGACATAATCCGCAACAGCTTGCTCACGAACTTGTTCCGCAATGGATTGAATGGTACTTTTATGCTCGTTATATTGAAAAGCCTCTTTTATCGCTGGCATAAAAGAAAGAGATTTAGCCGTTTGCAGCGCTAACTGTTCTACTTGGCGCTTCGTATCAACGGACTGAATGTAAACAAATATTCCCGCTAATAGGAGAACGACAAATAAAATTAACGCGATAATTAAGCTTACTATTTTCGTTTGTAATGACACTTTGCGTGATTTTTTCATACCCCATACCCTTTGATAAAATATTCAAAACTATCAATCTCCTTTTTCTATTATTATGACAAAACTGAAAATGAAGCAACTATTAAAAATATCCATGTACATAAAGTACAAAAAGAATAAAATTGTCATAATATTGAGATTTCAAATAAAGAACAGTACAATTCAACTACAATGAACGCGCTTTCATAATTATTGTTTTATTTATAAGCAAGAGGAGGAATTAGTATGGCTCAAGTAAAATCAAACCGAGTCGCCGGCAATATTTTCAAAGGTTCTGTCGGCAATTTAATTGAATGGTACGACTGGTACGTTTACTCTGCTTTCGCTGTTTATTTTTCAGCAGAGTTCTTTCCTAAAGGAGATCCAACGAGTCAGTTACTGAACACAGCAGCTATTTTCGCAGTTGGATTTTTAATGCGCCCTATCGGAAGTTTATTAATGGGACGCTATGCGGATCGGCACGGACGCCGGGCAGCCTTAACGCTTTCCATTACAGTTATGGCCGGTGGTTCTTTAATTATCGCCTGTACACCGAGTTACGAAAGTATCGGTATTATGGCGCCAATTATTTTAGTTCTTGCTCGGTTACTTCAAGGGTTGTCACTCGGCGGAGAATATGGAACTTCCGCAACATATTTATCTGAAATGGCTAGTAGTGGACGCCGTGGTTTTTATTCAAGCTTCCAATATGTAACGCTCGTTGCCGGACAGATGGTTGCGTTAGGAGTTCAAATTGTTCTTCAGCAATTACTAAGCGAACCAGATATGAAAGCTTGGGGATGGCGTATTCCATTCATTATTGGAGCGATGGGTGCAGTAGCTGTATTATGGCTTCGCCGTACGATGGATGAGTCGGAGCAGTTCTCAAACATAAAATCACAAAAACGCGAAAGCGCAGGAACCGTTCGTGCACTTATGAAACACCCGAAAGCAGTATTAACAGTAGTCGGCCTAACACTAGGAGGCACTGTTGCATTTTATACGTACACAACATATTTACAAAAGTTCATGGTAAACACAGTCGGCCTTCCGAAAGAAGTTGTAAGCTGGATTAACTTTGTCGCACTACTTATTTTCGTCGTACTTCAACCGATTGCAGGGCTACTATCCGATAAAATCGGACGACGCCCACTATTAATGGCATTCGGTATTCTCGGAACATTACTAACAGCGCCGATCTTCTTCTTCATGGAAAAAACGACAGAACCAATCGTAGCATTTTTACTCATGATGGTCGGTCTCATTATCGTTACTGGTTACACTTCCATTAACGCAATTGTAAAAGCAGAACTCTTCCCAACTGAAATTCGCGCACTTGGCGTAGGTTTACCATATGCACTAACCGTTGCGATATTCGGCGGAACAGCTGAGTTCATCGCATTATGGCTAAAGAGTATCGGAGTGGAATCACTGTTCTACTTCTACGTAGCTGGATGTATCGCTATAAGCTTTATTACGTATTGGCGTATGGATGAGTCATCTAAAACTTCGCAGATTGAGGCGGAGCTTGGTGGTGGGGATAGTTTAGTTAATAATAAGTCTAGTTAAAATTTATGTATTCTATGTTCTTCGTTTCTCTGAACTCGATTTACTTTATCTAAGAAGGCATAATTTATTAATATATAATTTAAAAACCTTTGGATATTGGTTCTATAAACAAAAGATATGGCGATGGTGCAAGAAATACTCAATTATAGCACCCTACAAATTACACTGAAATATATTGGTATCAACAAGGTAGAAAAAGACAATATACTAGATACACTTTGTATTTAATTCAATACATATTTCTAATAATATCCCCAGTAAGTACTCATGAACCTAAAATATATTGAAATTAATAAAAAACTAAAATAGCATCAAGAACTTGCAGATTTACAATATTAAATATCTATCAATATGATTTATTCTATTGATAGATATTTAATTAATTTTACACTTCAGCTAAGGCTTACAAGTATCTCGTATGACTTGTCTCAAAATCCCTATTGATGTTAAATTTATTCATTTTTAAGACTAGAAACAAATTAATATAGTAAATTCACATTTTAGGGGTACTCTCCCATCACCATCAAGCTAATATTTTAAAGTACTCCCAAAATAAAATTGTTAGCTCTCTACAGTTATTTATGTGAATTCAGCTCGTTTTTTTGTTTTGGATGAAAATTATGTTTGAACTTGATAGCAATGTGGTGCTGCCCCTATTAGGCAAATTCGACAAAGAAAAGACACCCAAAGGTGCCTTCCTCCGACTTAAACCATCTTAATTTTATTGTGTTGTTATTATATAAGAAAAGAAGACATCGCCTAAGATGTCTTCTTTTACTTGTACACTTGGTGTTAAGAAGGTATTTATTGCTTAAAAACCATAAAAAAATATAACAATCATCGAGTAAACCTATTATAGCATCAATAAATAGAGTTTTTATATGCATTTTTACATATATATGGATTTATTTATGTTTTATATATATAGTTAAATTGTCTGTTTCTTGTTTTAATTCGTTTGTTTATTTTGAGTGCTCCAGCAATGGAGCCTTTTTTTATGCAATAAAACATTTTCTTAGCATTACTTAGTTGATCTATATTAACTTTACCCTCTTAATTATATCTATATTTTACCAAATAATTATATAGATAACCAGTTTTTTCTAATAATTTAGCGGATTGATAATTTTAATGTTAGTTGTTAATACTTATAGAAAAATTCATCATGCAATGAAAATTGAGAAATCAAGAATTATAAAAAACTTATAGTATCTTTGGGAAAAGTACATTTATAATTTGTATATTAATATGTTATAATTTAATTTCTAAAACTACCAAAAAAGGACTGCCAGTAATGGTGGTCTTTTTTATACTGGTGAGATTGTACTAGGTTGAGCAAAAAAATGGAACCGAAAAAGTTATTTCTAATGAGGATAGCCTTCTTATGATGAAGTTTAATTCAGTGAATCTGCAAGCAAACATAAAAGAAGGAAAAAATTACGATTTTACTTTACGTGGATATAGAGTACCTATACTTTCATGGTTTCCAAATTTAGATGGTGCCGAACCACAAAATTAGCACTATTCTTTAATAAAAAATCCGACTCATTTTTTAATGAGTCGGATTTTTTATTAAAGAGCTATTTCGTATTAATTTGTGCCATCATTTAATATGCTATTTTTAAATGATTTCCAAATTTGATAACTAATTATCTAAATTTCTAAATTCTATACCGCACTATCAATTAGACAATTATTAAATATATCTTCTATCTAAAACATCGTATTATCATTAGCTGCTTCACTTGGAATCTCTTGAATTACATCCCAGTGTTCGACAATCTTTCCATCCTTGATACGAAATATATCCACTATAGCAACTCCCTTATCTTGAGAATTAGTACGAGAATGTACATGAAGAGCAACTGTATCCCCTTCAGCTACTACACGTTTAATCTCTGCAGAGGAATTAGGATTTTTAACAAAATCCTCCTTAAAGAAATCCATGAAGGCTTTTCGTCCATCAGCAACAAAAGGATTATGTTGCTTATAATCTTCGCTAACATATTTAGGGATAATATCGATATTATGTTTGTTAAAAACTTCATTATAGAAATCAACTACCATCTTTTTATTCTTTTCATTTTCTTTCACTTCTTTTGATACAGAAGCAACATTCTCGCTCTTTATTGAGTTCCCTTTGTTATTACCGGTGGAAGCTTGATATACCAAAGTCGAAACTACTCCTAAAATAAATACAGAAATAATTGTTATGATTAAACTTTTCTCTAATTTCATATATACCTACCTCTTCTACTTAAATAAGTTTTCTTCTATAAAAAGTTTGAAGAAGGAGAAACCTTCCCCAAAATGTAATGTCAGGGGTAATGTTAGGAATTTCATTTATCCTAACCTCCCCCTATACAAAGCATATTAGAAACGATTAACTCTAACTTAATACCTCATTAACAGTTGCACTGTCCACAATTTGAATAAACTTCTTAACCTTATCGTTCTCATCAAACTTATAAAGATGACAAAAATCTGCTACAAATGACTTACCTGTAGCTTTATATGTTCCACTATATTTTCCATACACAATAACAGTATTGTTATTAAAAGTATAAATTTCATCTTTAGCGCTATAGTCATCCCATTCCGTGCCAAGACGTTCATGTACGTTTTTCACTACTTCATCTGGACCTATATAAGTACCTGCATATGGAAACCCAACAGCTTCTGTCCAAGATACATTTTCACTTAAATACGTTTTGAACGCATCCAATTTCCCTTCGCCAGTTAACACATACGTTTCATGTAATAGTTTTTGATATTTATTCATATCATTAACCCCAAGGCATTTCTTTTGTTACAACTTTTGCACTTAATTCTAATACACCTTTATTTGCATAGCCTGGATATGCTGCTTCAAGTTTTGCCACAAAATCTTTTGAAGTTCCACTTTCCTCAGAAGCTTGAATCGCAGTTCTTAAATAATCCATTGTCGCAGTAAGTGCTTGATTATTTAGGGATTTTTCGATTGATCCATGGCTAGGTACAATTATGTCAGCATGTAATGCTTGTAATACTTTCAAGTTCTCAATCCACGCCTCCATAGCCACTTTTGAGCTAGTATCCGCTAAGAATACATGTATTTCGTTAAATACATCAATACCACCAATTAATACTTTTAGTTCTTTATTAAATAGGCTAGTTCTGTAATGATCTAAGCCTACTAGTTCAAATGTTAACCCCTGAAAATCAATCGCTTTTTCTTTAAACACTTGAGGTAATACCACGTTACTTGGTGCATTTTCTCCAAGAGCGTCTTTCCAAACTTTTAATTTTCCTAAGACAGAATGAACGATATGTTCAACAGTGGACTCTGTTGCATACGCTATAGCTTCTGGGTAAACAGCTTTAATGCTCTCTAATCCAAAGTAGTAGTCTGGATCCCCATGAATAATAAAGATTTTATCTAAAGATAAGTCGTTTTTTTTCAGATACTCAACAATTTCTTTCGAATCAGATTGAGTAAATTTTGAGTTTATTAAAAATGCATGTCCTGCTTTCTCAACTAATGTTGCTGTGACCATAAAGCTTTTTTCATCCGAACTAAACACCGTTAATTTCACATCTTGTTGATTTGTATCGATTGTTTTAAACATAGTATGTTATTCTCCTTTTGTTAAAGTTATTAACTAATTATCATATTTTTATCTTGTTCCGATAAAGTGAAACTTTAATCAGTGGGGGTTTTGTTCATCCCCCACTGATTATTAGCCCACACCAATCGGACTTTTACGGACAATTGATCCCCCACCTAACTTCTTTGCTTCCACTGAATTTTGAGGTGGGGGTCTTACTGCCCGTTAAAGCGGGATAAAATCTCCCACTCCCATTCATCTGAAAGTGTAATAGTACTGGCGAATATTCCGGAGATGAATGTCAGGTGGCCTAAGATAATATGTTTGCTACTATATCCTAAATTTTCTTAATATAAATTTTTAAAACGCGCTTCAATTTTATCCGGCGTCATTACGCCACCACCAATAGGAATAATTTGATTATCCTTTTGTAAAAGTAAGGAAGGATAGCTATTAACACCAAGCTGTCGAACTTTATTGAAATCATTTTGGACATCTATTATTGTTTCTTGAGCGTTTAAACGTTCTAATACTTGTTCAGGGTCCAAACCATGCTCGATTGCAATTTTGCGATATGTTTCAGGATCACTCAGACTTTGGCCCTCATAATAAAACGCTTTTTGCATAGCCGAAGTGAATTCTAATAAACGGTCTGGCGCTAATGAGCGTAAAGCTGAAAAACCAATTGCAGCATCTTTCGAATTCATTTTAAAAGTCCCTTCCTCCACCAATTTTTGATATGAAGGACCAAATTCAGCACCTGTAAGTTGATTAATTCTTTTATTTCCTTCTTCTATATATGAGAAGTTTTTCATTGGTAAATTATCTAAAAATAACCCTCCACATAAAACCGTTAATGGCACTTCAGTGTGGTTTTTGTAAAATCCTTTAATACTTTCTGAAAAACCATAGCACCATCCACAATATGCATCCCATACGTAAATAAGGTTATCTTGTTTCGTCTCCATTTAAATCTCCTACCTTTTTTTTATTATCCAGCTCAACTAAATTTTTGGTTTATATAAGTACACCTTTTTATACCTTGTTCTTTTTTTAGATACCTTACTAGATTTCCCCAAAACTAATATTTCCAAAGAAAGATCCACCAAGGTTTTTAACAAAAGATAACGTTGCACCTTATTGCCCCGTAACAGAAAATACTAAAGCTTAGAATATGCATTGATTTGAATGTGTTAGTAACTTTCTACACCGGGTGGCAACGTATGGACCACCATCCTTAATTAAATATATAAATCATATTTTTAGCAGATATTAGTTGTAACTAAATTGATTACATCTTTATGTAACTATTTTAGTTACAACTAATATAGAAGTCAATTCTTTTTTTCGAAAACATTAAATTTCTACATTAATCTACAACCAATCCCACTCTTTAAAAAAATATATCAACGATTATTCGATTATATCGATCGTAACTCCGAATATATCAACGTTTCGACACAACATATCGATTTACCGACAAATTTCGAGCGCGTTATCTCCTAAACTAACAACCAATCCCACATCACGTTCACCTGCAAAGAAAAAAAGCACCAGGTCCCCCTAGTGCTCTCCCTCTAAAACAAATGACAAGCCACCTCATGCCCCTTCGCAATCTCAACCATCTTCGGTACTTCCTGTGCGCATTTTTCAGTGGCGAATTTGCAGCGCGTTCTGAATTTGCAGCCGGATGGTGAGTTTAGTGGGCTTGGTACTTCTCCCTCTAGGATGATCCGTTCTTTGCCTGTGTTTGTTGGATCTGGTTCTGGCATAGATGAGAGTAGTGCTTGTGTGTATGGATGTGCCGGTTTTGTGTATAGGTCTTCACTATCGGCAATTTCTACTATGTTTCCTAGGTACATGACTCCGATTCGGTCTGATATGTGTCTTACCATGGATAGGTCATGCGCGATGAATAAATATGTGACGCCTGTTTCTTCTTGGATGTCTTGCAGCATGTTTACGACTTGTGCTTGGACTGAGACATCGAGTGCTGAGATTGGTTCGTCACATAGGATAAAGTCTGGTTTTACAGATAGTGCGCGCGCGATGCTAATGCGCTGGCGCTGGCCTCCACTAAATTCGTGCGGGTAGCGATATAAATGTTCTTCTTTTAATCCTACCTTTTTCAGAAGGTCTAAAATGATTTCTTTTTGTTCTTCTTTTTCGTAGGAACCGTGAATGTTCATCGGTTCGCTAATAATTTGGAATACGTTCATTGCCGGGTTTAATGATGCGTATGGATCTTGGAAAATAATTTGCATTCGTTTTCTATATTCTTTTAGTTCACTTTCTTTTAAACTTGCGATATCTTTTCCGTCGAATAAAACGTTACCTGAAGTGACATCGTGTAAACGAATGATGCTTCTTCCTGTCGTAGATTTTCCGCAACCTGATTCTCCTACTAACCCGAATGTTTCACCCTTTTTAATTGTGAAGCTTAGGTCATCGACTGCTTTTAATTGCTCTGTTTTTCTACCAAATAGTCCTTTTTTAATAGGAAAATACTTTTTTAAGTTCCGAACTTCAATTAAGTTTTCTTCATGCATGGAAATCACCTACCGCCCTATCATTTAACCAACACATGGAACGTCTTTCGTTTCCGATTTCAAAATATGGTGGACGTTCTTTTTCACAAATATCCATCGCATGCGGGCAACGCTCTGCGAATGGGCAACCTTGTGGCGGGTTTAATAAGTTTGGTGTTACACCTTGAATAGGAGCAAGTCTTTCTTTTACGCCGTTCGATATTTTTGGCAAAGAGTTTAATAACCCTTTCGTATATGGATGATTCGGCGATTGGAAAATATCAAGTACAGGTCCTTCTTCCATAATAAGTCCGCCATACATAACGATAACGCGCGTACAGTTTTGCGCGACTATTCCTAAGTCGTGCGTAATAAGAAGTAACGCCATATTCGTTTCGTTTTTTAAGTTTTTCATTAAATCTAGTATTTGTGCTTGTATCGTTACGTCAAGTGCAGTCGTCGGTTCGTCCGCAATGAGAAGGTCTGGGTTACACGACATAGCCATTGCGATCATAACCCGCTGCTTCATACCACCGCTTAGTTCATGCGGATATTGTTTTACCCTTTCTTCTGGCGACGAAAGGCCGACTTGTTTTAACAAGTTAACTGCGATTTGCTCAGCTTCTTTCTTTTTCACTTTTTGATGCCTTATAATTACTTCCGTCATTTGTTTCCCAATTTTTACGACTGGATTTAGCGCTGACATTGGGTCTTGAGAGATAAGTGAAATTTGATTTCCTCTAATAGAACGCAATTCTTTTTCAGATTTAGAAAGTATGTTTTCATTATGAAAAAGGATTTCCCCTTCTTTCACTTTTCCTGGTGACGTAACGAGAGACATAACAGACTTCGCCATTACACTCTTCCCGCTTCCAGATTCCCCAACGATACCGACTACTTCTCCTTTATTTAAGCGAAATGTAACGCCGCGAACCGCTTCAACTTCGCCACTTTCTATGAAAAAAGAAGTCTTCAAATTTTTCACTTCTAGTAGTTTTTCAGACACGCTTCTCACTCCTTTCACTTAACACTTTAGTTTTCATGTCCGGCTCCTTTTGGTGCGAAAGCTTTCTTCAATGCTTCACCAATTACGTTAAAACTAAGTACCGTTAAAAGGATAAGGAATCCTGGGAAGAGCGTTAAATACCAAGCTTCACCAATATATCCTTGCGCATTGTTTAGCATGCTGCCCCAAGAAGAATCTGGTTCTCTAATACCTAAACCTAAGAAACTAAGTGATGATTCCATTAAAATCGATGTCGCAATCGTTAATGTCGCGGCGATAATAATGGTTGATAAAATGTTAGGAATGATATGTCTTACAATAATCATAAGTGATTTTTGTCCTGATACTTTTGCGTATAAAACGTACTCACGCTCTTTTACAGATAACGTTTCTGCCCTTACAATGCGCGCGGTGTCCATCCATGTTAGTAATCCGATAATAAGAACTAACGTCGTAATTCCTGGTTTTAAATACGCATTTAATAGTAGCATTAAAAAGAATGATGGAATTGACATCAGTACTTCAACAACTCGCATTAAAAAGTTGTCTAACTTTCCGCCAAAATATCCGCTAATTGTTCCAACTGCAGTACCGATTGTAATAGAAACAACCATCGCAAGGAAACCGACCGCAAGTGAAACTCGTCCGCCATATAACGCTCTCGTTAAGTAATCCCTTCCGTAATCATCCGTTCCGAAAGGATGACTCATACTTGGTTCTTGTAAGCGATCTGGAATCGACATTTTGCTAGGATCGTACGGCGATACGAATGCGAAAATTGATGCGACCGTTAAAACCGCAAGTATAATAACTCCCATTGCAACAAACTTATTTTTCGTAAAGCTATGTTTTATCGTTTGAAATCTCCTATTATTCATTCCAAATCACCCCCTCATTCGAATGCGCGGATCTACTACGCCATATAAAATATCAGCAATTAAGTTACCGAGAATTAACATGAATGATGATAGTAATGTAATTGCCATGATAATCGGATAATCAAATCTAAAAATAGCATTTACCCCCAGTGAACCAAGACCCGGCCATGAAAATACTGTTTCTGTAATAAACGCTCCGCCTACTAAACTTGGAATCGATAATCCGAAAATTGTAATGATCGGTATTAGTACATTTCGAAGTACGTGATTAAATAACACTGTTTTCTTTGAAGCGCCGTACGCATATTGAATTTGCACATATTCTTCTTCTAATTGCTGAATCGTACTTGAACGAATATATCTCATATAAACAGATACGTTTTGGAACGCTAGCACCATACAAGGTAAAATGCCGTGTTGCACAATATCCCAGACAGAATCTTTACCAACGGTGCGCATACCCATACTCGGAAGTAGGTTCAATTTTAAAGAGAATAAGTAGACTAATAGTAGTGCAAACCAGAAAACCGGCATAGAAATACCAACGTATGAAATAAAGTTTACAATGCGGTCAAAGAATGAATTCTTTTTCACACCTGTAAATAGTCCAAGCGGTATTGCGATTACGAATGAGACGAGTAAAGATGATCCCATTAACCCAATTGTTGCAGGTAATCTTTCTGTGATAAGTTCCAAAACAGGACGATGATTTTGAAGTGAGTAACCAAAGTTTCCTGTTAAAATATTTTTTAACCATAAAAAATACTGCACGTAAATTGGTTGATCTAGTCCTAAACTTTTGCGAATACGCTCCACATCAATTGGACTCATGTTTGGCGTTACAAAGTTTCGAACCGGATCCCCCGGTGCTAGTTTTATTAATAGAAAAGAAATAATAGAAATCACAAATAAAAGCGGAATTGCATTTAAAAGCCTCTTCGCAATTACTTTATACACAAACTTCCCCCCTCAAGCTAAAGAAGCTGATTTCCACCAGCTTCTTTATTGTTTCTTATTTCACTTCATAAATCTTAGATAGATCTTCAAACATTGTGACAGGAATTGCTTTTGCTTCTTTTAATCCATCAAACTTTTTATCTACTGCAATAACTGCTTTCGGATACGCGATTGGTAGATAAGGTACGTCTTCTCTAGCTGTCTCTTGAATTTTATGGTATAGCTCTGCACGTTTTGTTTTATCTGTTTCAACTGCAGCTTCTTCCCATAACTTATCGAAATCAGCGTTTTTATATCGTGCATAATTGTATTCAGCATTGCTTAAGAATAAGCTCTTATATGAATCTGGCTCAGGTCCCATTATGTAACCACCAAATGTAATGTCATATTCTTTATTCTCTTTATCTAAGCCTTTTTCACTTGCCGCACTAGCATCTAATGCATTTAGTTCAACTTCTAAGCCAACTTCTTTTAATTTTTGTTGTGTATATAACGCTAAGCTTTCCATAATTTTATTATTCGTTACATACATCACACGTACTTTTTCCTTATCTTTCACGCCAGCTTTTGCTAATAAATCTTTCGCTTCTTTTTTATCATACTTATAGTCTTTAATATCTTTCGCATAATACATAGCGTCTGGCGTTAAGATTGAATTTGCTGGTTCTGCAAATTCACCTGAAACGAATGCTGAGTTAATCATTTCTTTTTTATCTAACGCATGTGCAATTGCTTGGCGCACTTCTTTTTTCTTCATAAGATCAGTATTCATGTTATAAGATAAGTAGAATAATCTACCTTCAGGGAATGTCACCATTGAGAAGTTCCCAGTGCTATCTAATTTCTTAAAGTCTTGCGGCTCAATCATCTTCATGTTGATTTGACCATTTTGCAGTGAAACATTTGCTGTATTACGGTCTTTTACAACGCGGTATACGATAGAGTCTAACTTAGCTTTCCCACCTACATAATCATCAAATCGATCTAATGCAACATACTCATCTGATTTATACTCTTTAAACTTAAACGGCCCTGATCCTACAGGCTGTAAGTTTTTCTTACTCTTCGCTAAATCTGCTTCCCCTTCAAATACATGTTTCGGAATTGGGAAGAAATCATTCATCACACCTTCGAAAGATGCGCTTACTTGCGGTAAAACGAATTGAGTTGTTAACTCATCTACCTTTTTCACCTCAAGCGGCTTTCCTTTAAAAATAAAGTTTTCACGACTTGAGCTATTTTGCTTCTCATCTAAAATAGATTGGAATGTAAATGCTATATCGTCTGATGTAATCTTCTTACCGTCATGCCATTTCAAATTATCCTTTAACTTCAGTGTCCAAGTTAATTGATCTTCTGAAGGCGTAAAGCTCTCAGCAAGAACAAACTTTTTCTTACCGTTTTCCATATGATATAGCGGCGCATATAAAGCTTGCTGCACAGTTAATGACACACGATCATTCGCATAAAGCGGATTCATCGTATCTGGATTATCGCTAACACCAATCGTTAACGTTCCTCCATCTTTCGGAGTCCCTGATTTACTAGTGCTCGCTTGCTTCGAATCTTTTTCCCCTGAACAAGCAGCTAATGCAATAAATAATAGTAGGACAAATGGTAATACAAACAACTTCTTCTTCATATTTCGACCCCTCTCGACTATTTACACCTATAAGAAAACTCGGAATTAATACCGAGTTTTCTTATAGGTTTTAAATTACCACTACCCGTATGTATTGTCAAACTTTTTCGCAAAGGTAGAAAGTTTGTAATCTATTAATGCATTCTTGCGATAACCTTATATTTATGCGGAGGAGAAAATAAAAAGACCACGAATAAGTAACCTCATAAAATGAGTTAAAAAACTATCAACTTACAGAAAATCCCTCTAAAATGATTGTTTTATATGATCGAAAATGTAGAATGGGATTAAAGACAAAAAACACATTTAGGAGGTTATCATGACATTTGATGAATTGAAAAAAAATAAACCAACAACCTCATGGGTTGAGTATGATGAAGATGGGGAATTTTTTACTGAAGAAAATATAAGTGCAACAAATACAGTTCTTGACACTTACATTAACAACTTACAGCGATTAGGAGAGAATCCAACCGAAGTCGAAGTAATGCAAGTTGTTAAAGAGGTAGTTATTAAATTAAATGAATTAAATATCGAACATGAACATTTTATCGAAACAATGGAAAGAGAAGATCTCTATGAATTTATCGATACAGCAGCACGAATAGCTGGCTTAGAATCCGAGGAAGATATAACAGAAGAATGGCGTGAATGGTAAAAAGTTGCATCTCTAATAATTAGAGGTGCAACTTTTTCATATACCAATTGAATGAATGATTTGATGTCCGCGCAGAATTCATATATTTCAACATAATATTAAAAGGCTTCAATTATAAATACTAGCACACCCATCCTGACAAAAAGACCACCAAAAGGCAGTCTCAAAACTCAATCTTATTCCCTACCCCTTGCTCCAACGCTCTCTCATACAAATACTTCGCAACGATAATATCTACTACCGCCAAACCAACTGATTTGAAAATAGTAATCTCTTCATCATTTTCGCGCCCAGCTTTTTCTCCGCTTATAATTTGACCAAGTTCAGCGTGAATGGCGTTTGCTTTGAATAGACCTTCTTTTATCGGAACTTGAAGGTCTCCTGTTTCGTCTAGTGCTGCTTCTTTTGATTCGACTACTACTTTGTTTGCGCTTGTGATGGCGTGAGATGGTAGTTCTTGCATGCTCGGTCTGAATGAGCCGACGGCGTTTACGTGGACGCCTTTTTGTAGTGTTTCTGAGAAGACTGGTGTGGTTGCGTTCGTAGTTGTGACGATGATGTCTGCTTCACGTATTGCTTCATTTGGATCCCTGTAAACGTAAGCAGGTTTACCAAATTTCTCTTGTATATGTTGCGCAAATGCATACGCTTTTTCTTCTGTTCGATTGTATAAAATGACTTTTTCGATATCTCTAACTGCAAATATTGCTTCGGCAATTCCTTTCGCTTGTTCGCCCGTGCCGATAATGCATAAAGTTTTTGCGTTATGACGAGCTAAATATTTTGTCGCTACTCCTGATAAGGCGCCCGTTCGGATCATCGTTAAGTACGATCCTTCTAGAAGTGCGAGCGGTTCTCCCGTTTGAAAGTCTGATAGCATCACAATCCCATTGATTGTTTTCTTTCCTATCTGTTTATTTTGCGGGACTACCGTTACTATTTTTACTCCAAGTGCCTCAAGCCCTTCCGCTACTGAAGGCATAATTAATGCCGTATTTTGCTCATTCGCAAATGGTAATGAGCCTCTTATTGGTGTAATCGTTCTTTCTGCGGAAAATTCTTTTAAAGCAAGCGCCGCGTATTCAATAATTTCATTCATATTTACTAAGTTTCTTTGTTCGTTCGCGCTTATAACTAGCATATCTTTCCACCCCCTTCTTCTATCCTATCAAAAACCCTCGGTTCAAATCATCTCTCGGATCTACAACGAACTGATGAAACCCTGTAATAAATGCATGCCCCGTTACTTTCGGAACGACAGCTTCATATGTACCTACCGCTGTTACGGATAATACTTCTCCCTCGAATTTCCCATCAGTAATGCATTCGTGGACGAAGATTTCTCCCTTTTGTAAGGCATCTTTTTCAAAAAGAGTTGCGATTCTCGCTGAAGTTCCTGTACCGCAAGGAGAACGGTCTACTTGCCCATCAGCAAAAATCGTTACATTTCGTAGCGTAGCACCTTTGTCTTTCGGTTCATCTGAAAAGATAACGCCGTATATTCCTTTCAATCCTTCTTCAAGTGGATGTTTCACTTCCATTTTGCTCTCTATATAATGTTTAATTTTACCGCCCCACGTTTGAATAGCGGGCAAGTCTTTAAAATCAACTTTCAAACCAAATTCTTTACAGTCTACAACAGCGTAAAATGCTCCTCCAAACGCGATATCTACTTGAAATTCATAGTTATCTATTTTAATAGGAACGTCTTTTTTGTATACAAATGAAGGAACATTTTCAAATGATACAGATTCTACTTCACTCCCGTTATATTTTGCATACGCAATAACTTCTCCGGCTGGGCTATCAATAATGAACTTTTGTTTTTCACCCTTTATTTCAAACATGCCTGTTTCAATTCCAACTGTAATGACAGCAATAATGCCATGACCACACATCGTACTCCATCCTTCATTGTGCATAAATAAAACACCAAAATCAGCGTGGGCACTTGCTGGCGGTGTAATGATACAACCGTACATTCCGTGATGCCCTCTCGGTTCATACATCAGAATTTCACGAAGGTAATCCAAATGTTCCATACAGTATGCGCGTCTTTCCAGCTGCGTTTCCCCTTTTATTTCTGGCACTCCGCCCGTAATAATTCGAAGCGGCTCCCCAGCTACGTGTGCATCAATCGTTGTATATATTTTACTAACCTTCATTTCTATCTCTCCCCTATACGTTGATACTATTTCCAACGCAAGTATCATGCCAAATCGTATAGCATTACTTTTTTCAAATCCCCTCAGTAATGTGTATTCTTTTTTCAACAAATTCATATACAACTGTCTACTTTTTTATACACGGCTTGGATGTTACGTTATAAAACACCTCGATAACTTTGCAATTCCTCTCGTACACACATGTAGGATTCCTTTTACCATTATTATTTTCAATGTAAAGTTACTTCGCCCCCCAACATATACTGTTCAAAAGCAAAAAGGAAGTGATCCCATGTATTATGGAACAAAGGGCTGGTACGTAGCTGAACTAAAAAAATTAGGCGTACGCTATCATGAAGGACGAAAACTAGAAAGTTACCGCGGACACGTATTACGCAATTTACTCATCGCACAACAAGAAAAATTAAAAGAACAGTAATAGATTCTTCTATCACAATATCAACTTATCGCCGCCTACAAACTGCCAATCAATCACACATCAAACTACACTAAAAAGGTCACCCAAACGGGTGACCTTCCTTTCTTATTCACAAACAAGAATTTGTCTAGTAAATGACCCTTTTCTGGTAATACAGCGATCTGTAATTTCAAATCCTGCTTCATGGATCATGTCATCCATTGTTTCCATCGTGACAACGACTACTTTTTTCGCGATGCGGCGTGCACTTGAAAGAATGGAGAGCTGGTCTTCTGGTGTGGCATGCGTAAATAGGTCGTACGGCATATCGATAATGGCAACGTCGTAGTTCTCAGTAATTTCCTCGATTGGTCCTTTTGTTACTGTTCCTTCAAATCCGAAATGTGCGATGTTTTTTCTCGTTCCAAGAACTACAAGTGGATTTATATCTCTACCAACGATGTTAATCCCCATAGAAAGTGCTTCTACTACTACTGTTCCAATACCGCAGCACGGGTCAATTGCTCGTACTCCCTCTGGATTTGGTACAGCGATATTTGCAACTGATCTCGCAACACGTGTGCTAAGAGATGTCGAATAACTATGCGGTTTTTTTATGTGATGATACCAAACTGGTTCGCTTTCTACATAGTGCCCGAAGTACCAGCGTCCTCCAAGAGGAACAATCCCGAATACACGCTCTGGATTACGAACATCCGCTTCTCCTTCAATATGCATGCCAAGGTCTCGTTCAATAAGACGTCTTTCTCCATATTCAATTTTATTCTCCCCAACGAGGTCATTGATTTTAACGAAGATAACTTTAAATGTCGCTCCCGCCAAATCAATTTGTTCCACTTGTTTTAAAATGCTTTCTAAGTCGTCCCCTTCATACATAACCTCAACGCGCTCTTTCATAAACGCACTTCTACTCGGGTCAATCTTGACATCACTTTTTAAAATATTAACGTGGGACTCCATTCCAAAGAACGAGCGCATTTCCAAGTAACATAAAGCACGCTCCTCCTCACGAAATGCATACGTATATATACAGGCAGGTGTTTTACTATGATTATTCAATCTATTATCATCCTCTATCGTTTAAAATTGTTATGATTACAATTATTCAAATACTTTTCTTTTGTATATAAAATTAAATGATATCATATGCCGGAAATAAAGAGAAACTTTAATAAATAAAAGAGACTGCCAATGGCAATCTCTTATTATTTATTAACGGAAAGAAGACACGTTGTTACCCATTTCTTCATAGTAATCTAAAATGCCTTGATAAATTGCTTCCGCTGCACGTTGTCTCCATTCTTCAGTAGCTAGTTTTTCACCTTCACCTTTAGCATCGATGAAACCTAGTTCAGCTAAAATAGCAGGCATTGTATTGTATTTCACTACATAGAAGTTTTCTGTCTTTACACCTCTATCATTTGATTGAAGTGCTTGTACTAAACGTTTTTGTACTTTTTCTGCTAGTACACGGCTTTCTTCTGAGTTTGGATTTGTTGCTGATCTGTAGTAGAACGTTTCTGTTCCTTCTACTTGTTCATTAAACCCGTTTGCATGAATACTTACGAAAATATCACCTTTATTTTCTTGTGCAAATTCTACACGTTTTTTCAAAGATTCACCAGGAGTATTTCCCGGACGCGTATCATCATTACGTGTTAATAAAACAGTAAATGGTGTCTTTTGTTCAAATAGTTTTTGTACACGTAAAGATGTATCTAATACAATAGCACTTTCATCCATTTTCACACCAGAATGCCCTGGATCAACTCCACCATGACCTGGATCAATGATAATCGCTTTTCCTTCTAAGAAATTCCCTTGCTTCACTGGATTTAATTGATTTTTATTAACCCATTGGAAACCAGCGCCCATGCGGATACGAATCCAGCTGCCGTTCTCTTCAATAACAGTTACTTGCTGTGCGTTATGTGTTCCCATTACTTTTGACGAAGAAGAAGCTTCTGCATAAGTAGTGAATCCTTCATTAATAACTTCTGTTTTCTCTACTAAAGGTGTCCATTTATCACCGTTACTTGTTGCAATTTTGATCCATCCATCTCGTTCTTCTTTAATTTCAACCGTTTGTGGATTATGCTGATTCGCACTAATCCCAGAACTTAATGATGGTGCGTGATATGTAATGAATTTTCTATCTATGTACATTTTCTTTGTTTCTACTGGACGATCACTATTCTTACTAAATTTATCTGTTTGCGCAGTAAGCTGAGCTGCTTGTTCACGCGTAATAGAATCATTCGGTTTCCAGCCATTCTCTGTACCTAAAGAAAGTTTTAATTCTACTAAAATATTAACTTCTTCTTTACCCCAATGATTCTCTAAATCAGCGAATTTTGTAGGAACTGGTCCTGTTACTTTGCTTTTCAGATTATATGCTCTTACAAGCATAGCTGCCATTTCAGCACGAGTTACTTTTCCTTCAGGATCAAATACTCCTGGTTCTCGCCCTTTAATAATATTCTCTTTTTCCATAGCTGCAATAAATGAAGCTGCCCAATTATTTTTTGCATCATTATAAGACGGCTTTGCATTCGGATCTACTTTAGCACCAATTGCTGTTGCGATAATCTTTGCTGCCTGGGCACGTGTTAAATTTCCGTATGGCATAAAGTTACCATCTGGCATACCGTTAATTACATTTCTCTCTACTAAATAATAAATTGCGTCTTTCGACCACGCACTATCTGAAACATCAGGAAATTTCTTCGTTTCTGCTAAACTACTAATTGGATGTGCTAGTAAATTTGCTGCTAATAAACCTGCGGCTATTGCTTTGTACTTCATGAAAAATAAATCTCCTCTCAAAACTTCATATTCATACATTTTTTAAATCAAGCTAACTAAAAAATATTAACTATTAATTAATTCCTTTCATAGTGTATAACATTATATATCTATAGTAAATACGTTTCCGGCCGTATAACAAAAATCGCATATATATAACTTATAATGAATGTATATAAAATAAAACTTTAATCAGCCCACAAATAGCGGGATAAAAAAACGATTAGGACATGTCTCCTAATCGCTTCGCCAAATAAAAAGCTGATTAAAAATAATATTTTTAATCAGCTCTCTATTATCTATGAAATTATTCTTCAATTAAATTAGACATTACATATGCATACACTAATGCTTCTGTATGCGCAATAGAACTTTCATGTGTACGTTCAAATGCGTGAGAAGAATCAATACCCGCTCCAATTAACGCATGTTTCACATCAAATCCCGCGCGAATCGCAGCTGATGCATCAGATCCGTAGTACGGATAGATATCTACTTTATATTCAATATGATTCGTTTTCGCAAGCTCTACTAAATGTTTACGCAGTGCGTAATGATACGGGCCGCTAGAGTCTTTTGCACAAATAGATACTGTATATTCATCAGATGTTTGTCCATCACCTAACGCTCCCATATCAACTGCTAAGTATTCAACAGTTTCTTCTGGAATGTTAGAATTACCACCGTATCCAATCTCTTCATTATTAGAAATTAAGAAATGCGTCGTATATGGTAATGTTACGTTTTCATCTTGTAATCTTTTAATTAATTTTAATAAAATCGCAACACTTACTTTGTCATCTAAATGACGTGATTTTATGTATCCACTCTCTGTAATTTGAACGCGCGGATCAAATGAAACGAAGTCTCCTACTTCAATTCCTAATTCGCGTACTTCATCAGCTGAAAATACGCGCTCATCAATACGAACTTCAATATTTTTCTCATCGCGTTTTGCTTCACCTGCATCTTTATATACATGTACAGATGTTTGATGCATTAAAATCGTTCCTGTATATGTCTTGCCACTTGATGTTTCAATTTCGCAATATTCTCCTTCTACAGAGTTCCAGCGAAATCCACCAATCATAGAAAGACTCAGGCGACCATCAGGCTTAATTTCTTTCACCATCGCACCTAACGTATCAACGTGTGCCGTTAATAAGCGGTGCTGCGCATCATTCTTCCCTTTTACCGTTAAAATAAGAGCGCCTTTATTGTTACGCTTCGTTTCTACGTTCCACTCACTGACATAGTTTTCAATGAAATTAATAATTTTTGCTGTATTTCCAGATGGACTCGGAATAGAGACAAGCTCCTTAATCAGTTCCATCGTTTCTTTCGTATGATGTGCCATTGTCGTTTCCTCCTCATTTTCTCTACTATTCAGTATACAAAATTCGCCAGAAAACCTCTACTTATATAGCTTAATTTTCTAAATTGTAGTAAAATTCTTTTTAGTATACAAAAGGAGTCCTGAAATATGAATATATCAAAAAAATATATACACATTGCACTCATTTGGTTTTTAGCATCATTATTTTGTTTACAAATCTCTTATGCCATTCATACTACTACTTCTATTACAATCGGCTGGATATTAACAGCTATCTTCTTCATTATTAGCTTCATTGCAACAAGAAAGCATAGCGTTACTCAGTAACGCTATGCTTTTCCTATAAAACTATTCTTCTGAAACATCTAATAAATAAATACCTCTTTCAAATCCACCGCGTTCTATCTCTTTTTGCTTACGAAGGCGTTCCACATCTTCAATCGATGCACCTTCTGCACGTGCTAATGAAATGATAACCTCTAGCGCATCTGCAAGAGAATCTAGTGCATGTTCTCGTTCTTTCATAGAAGCAAATTCACGAATTTCTTCCGTTCCAATTTTCGCTAAAGCTTGTATGTATGCTTGACCTGTTAATTTTTGTGCTGTATATGTTTTTCCAGACATTAAAATCTTCTCTGGAACACGATCTCTTACTAACTTGTTATATGCTGACATCATTCATCCTCCTATATTTAATAACATCCGAGCTCTGCTTTATAGAAAAACCATTTTTTCTTCACGCACGCACTTAACATATCAATTCCTGATCCATGTGCTCTTACATGCGGAAAGAAATAGTGCTCTAAGTCTTCTTCCTTACCATATAGAGTTTGGTACTCATCTGGAATCGCTTCTTTTTTCACATCTTTTTCTTTCGTCACCCCGTCAGAAAATGCAACACTTGGATGTCCCTCAAAAAACAACGCAGTCCGAACTGCCAAAGATGGTGTACTATGCAAAGCAGAATATGTAAGCAAAATAATAGTGATAACACCGATCATTTTCTTCATGTATTACTCCTTAAAAAAAGTGCTAACACAATTATACTAAAATGTGTTAGCACTTTCTCCCCTTTATCCCGAATTAACGAGCTAATAATCAGTGAGGAATGGACAAACTTTATTCCCCTTTAAATGCTGGTAAACGTTTCTCTAAAAACGCAGCAATTCCTTCCTTATGATCCGCTGTTTGTCTCATTGCATATTGACCACGCTTCTCTAATTGCAATGTTTGCTCTAAATTAGAGCGATTTACTTCACATAAAATTTGCTTCGTTTGAATCATTGCTTTAATCGGTTTTTGTGACCATTCATTAATTTTTTGCTTCACAGCCGTTTGGAAATCTTCGCCGATTACTTCATCAATTAAGCCGATATTAAGCGCTTCGCTCGCCGATAATTTCTTGCCTTCCCAAATAATTTGCTTCGTCATATTTTCACCGACGCGCTTTTGAAGGAAGAAATGACCGCCTCCATCTGGAATTAAAGCGATTCCAATAAAGTTCATTGCAATAACAGATGATATATCCGCCATTACATAATCAGCTGTTAACGCAATACTTAATCCAAGACCTGCAGTTGGTCCATGAATTGCACTAATAACAAGCTTCGGCATCGTATATAATGTCACGACAACTTCAGAAATAGTATTCATAATGCCATCAAACTTACTTTCATCATTACTTGAAAGCATCGATTTAATATCCCCACCCGCAGAAAAACCACGGCCGTTCCCGCATAACACAACGATATGCGCAGAACTTTCCGCTACTTCTTTCAACTTTTGTAATAACTCTTTTAATGTCGGCTCATCTAACGCATTTAACACCTCTGGGCGATTGACCATAACCGTTGCAACGTGGCCTTCATATTTCACAACGACAGATTCTGTTTTACTTGTTATTTCCATTATATACCCCTCTTTTCTCCATAAAGATTATACTTATATAATTATAGAAAACCATTGAAAACTCCTTCTTTTTTCTCAATTTTCTGTCTAATAATCTCGCAATTTGTACATATACCGTATAAAACATACAATTCCGTTGAAAAATATAGAAATTAAAGTCGGTTTATCCATGCTTTTCATCTATTTACCATTACAATGAAATGGTGTATTCTTAAGTTTGATAAAGTGAGACTTTAATCAGTGGGGGGTGTTCATCCCCCACTGATTATTAGTCCTCACCAATCGGGCTTTTACGGGCAGTTGATCCCCACCTAACTTCTTTGCTTCCGCTGTATTGTATTTTGAGGCGGGGTCTTACTGCCCGTTAATGCGGGATAAAAAAACAAATATTGAAATTCATTCGCCTTACTATGTAAAAAAGGCTTTATACCCATCTTTTGGGTGTTGTAATAAAGGAATGAAGAACTGGAGGAACATATGGTTAATAAGTTGAAACAAACGGATAACTACTTCCCACATTTCCTATTGCTATTCATTGTGTTTCAACCAATTTTAGATTTATTAACATCTTTTTCAATCTATATACTACACATGAGCGCAACAGTTGGAGTTGTAGTCCGTTTCGCCTTTATGCTTCTTGCATTAGGATACCTACTTCTTCATCACAAACAACAAGATGCGAAAAAGTACATCCTCTATTTATGTTTACTCGGAATCGCACTCGCAATCGGTCTTGTAAATAATATGATGGTTAAATCTCCAGTTTCATTTGGAGAAGAAGTTAAATTCATCTTAAAGAGCGTATATCCAATTGTGCTACTGTTTGGATATATTATCGCCTTTAAAGAGCTAAAAAATAAAGAGTATGTATTTCATAAAATCATTACATATTTCTTATATGCAACTTTAATTTTAAGCATCACAATGATTGTCGCAATGCAAACTGGAACGGATTTCCCAAGCTATCCTCACTCAAAAATTGGTTCAAGAGGTTGGTTCTTCGCTGGAAATGATTTAAGTTCTCTTTTCGCCATTATGTTCCCAATCATTGTCTTATATTCGATTCATAAAACAACTTCTTTCTCGAAAATATATTACTGGATTCCAACAATACTTGCGATGTATGCAAGTATTATGGTCGGAACGAAAGTCGGATATGGCGCAATTGTTATTACATTAGGCGTAGCACTTTTCTTCTCATTCATTGAATATATGATAAATCGTAAAAAAGAAGGAAAAGGATTCACACATATTGTAAATACCGTTGTTGCCGCAGTTATACTAGGAGGTTTAATTGCTCTTACACCGCATACTCCTATCGCAAAAAATATGGGCATTCATATGCAAATATACGAATACAAAAAATCAGTACAAGAAGAGAAAGATCGAAAAGAAGGAAAAGTAATTAAAGAAGATCCAGAAGATGCAAAAAAACATGCAAAAGGTGAACTTACAGATTCTGAAGTAAAAAGTTTAATTTACAGCGATCGCGACAAATTCTTAAAAACATACAAACAGTACTATAAAGACGCACCGCTTTCACAAAAACTATTCGGAATGGGTTACGCTGGTAACTACACAGATAAAATTAAATTAATTGAAATGGACTTCCATGACCTATTTTTCGCCTTTGGAATTGTCGGTTTCCTTATTTACTTAATACCACTTCTATACTTTGGTATTAAATTATTCATCCGCATGATCACAAACTTTAAGAAAATCATGACCGTAAAGTATATGCTATTAGCGAGCACACTCATTCTATCACTTGGCATTGGCTTTATGTCTGGCCACGTATTAACAGCGCCAGCCGTTAGTATTTTCTTCATTGTTATTCTCGCTTATATCATTGTTGATTTTGAAATTGAATAGAAAGAAGGTGCTACGAAATATTAGTAGCACCTTCTTTTTTATTTAATTAATGTTTTACATATTCTAAACTTTCTTTTGCGATATACGCTTCTGTTACAGTAGGGTTATCTGAAATAACTTTAACCCACGCTTTTCCATTTATTATTTCTTCACCAGTAACTGTAACAACTGCATTTGTATTTAAACGATACAGTCGCTCATTTGATATACTAGGATTCTTTTTCACTTCCACGTTATTCATCACACGTGCAAGTTTGTACTTGTTGTATTCTTTTTTACCTAAATAAGAATCAAAACGGTTCATATGCCCCGCTACTTTTTTACCCCAGTTCGCATCAGATGCATATTTCGCATTTAAACCAGCAGCTTTATCACCTGTATATGTTGCTGTATAACGCCAATGTCCTGGATTTAAATATCCTTCATTCATGTATAATTTTGCTGCATGTTCAATACAATCTTCTTTTGAATTGAATGCTTCTCCGTTACCATATGGACTATCGTCTGTTGCTTTTAAACCAAATAAATTATTTTTGTCTTTTGCAAGAGCGCTTGTTCCATAATAACTTTCATGAATTGCTAATGAATATAAGAATAATGCATTTACATTATACTTGCTTTCTACTTCTTTAAATTTCTTTCCTAAACCAATTAATGGAGAGTCTGGCTTAATCGATTTCACATAACTATCTAGTTGTTCAGCTGTATAATCTGTTTTCGAACGTAATGATAAATAATTGAAATATTGATAGAAAGTTTCGTCTCCAAATGTCTTTCCATCTACACTATACATTTGCTGTCCTTGCTTCATGAAAGAAGGTGCCACACCATATCTAAATTCTGTATATCCAGGTGAACTTGTATTATATGTATAATATTTATGGTATAAATATCCATCTGATTTCACATAATAAGACGACTGTTTCATTTCATTTGTAGGAATTAAAGTGATTTCATTCTTCTTCACATAACCTGTCAAACCAGAAAGTTGAACTTTCACACGATCTTCGCCAACTTCTAACACTTTCAATTCTGTTCCATACTGAATATACGTATATACTGTTGATAAATTCTCATCATAAATATTAATGATGTTTTGCCCAGTTATTCTTTTCGCACTTGCAAAACCATCTTTAATCCATAAAAATTCGTTCTCGTATTTTACCGCATTCATACCTTTATTTTGAGCAGCCGTAACCGCTTCTTTATACGTATTATAGCGCTCTACTTCTTGCTCTGTTCCATTTTCTCTTACATTTGTCACAACATATTTCTTAGTTTCTACAGGATTGCTATTTCCGTTTTTTTCAATCGTCTGAAGCATGCGATCCAACATAGCTGAAGCCATCCCTCTTGTAGCTGATAAATGTGGTCTAAATGTATTATCTTCTGGATACCCTTTAATAATTTGAGTAGCCACCATAACTTGCACATGCTCTTTATAGTTAATACTATCTTTATCAGTAAAGGTAAGCGGACTTACAGCTACTTTAATATTTTTATAGTCTAACGCTCGCTTTACCATTATCGACATTTCTTCACGTGTAATCACATCATTTGGTGAGAATGTCTCGTTCGTACGACCATTAATAATTTTCGCTCCATATGCTCTACTTACACCATCATATAAACCGTAAGTCTTCGGCACATCCTCGAAATTCGAATCAGCTTTCGGTAAATTTAAAGCCCTTGCTATGAATGTAGCAAACTCTGCTCTTGTTACTAATTTATCAGGCGCATATACATTGTCTCCATACCCCATTAAAACTCCTTTAGTAATAAGTGAGCGCATATGCGTCTCAAACATATGTCCTGTAATATCATCATTTGCCGCATAACTTGAAATAGGAGTTAAAAGTAATGATCCCGTTAATGCCACTGCTGTTATACCTTTTGAAAAAGTCTTCAAGGTTATCCTCCTCGTAATCTACGAATTTATTATCACAAATTTGATTATATAATACTCACAATCATTTTAGCATAATAAATAGGAATTAAAATAAAACGTTTTTTAATTAGAATTTTCATTACATTCAAAACAAAATAAAAGACACTTTACTTTTTTAATAAAGTGCCTTTTTCCATATGATCAATGAGTTTCTTTGTTGCCTGTTTGCCTTGCAACCGAAGCTCATCTATTGTCAATTGTAACTCTTGCTGCACAGTTCCTTGTTGCATTAATTGCTTTTTCGCAATTTCATATAAATATTCAGCACTCCATTCGCCATCCACACTTCCTATAACTGGCTGATTCACTTGACTTAAAAACGAATCAATTTTCGGATCGTATGAAATCCCGACCATTGGAGTTTTGGCTACAGCAGAAAAAACTAGTGCATGAAGACGCATACCAATTAGTAATGAACATCGTGATAAAATGAATATTTTCTCGTCGATATCCATTTTATATGGAAGCATATACGTCTCTTCTCCCATTAAGTCTACTACTTCACGCGAAGCTTTTTGATCAAATGGCTCATGCATTGGAACAAATAGAATTTGGTATCCTTCTTGCTTTAATTTTTTTAATGCCGCAGCTAATTTTTTTATATAATCTTCTTTTGCATTCCAATAACGCACACTAACCGCGATTACTTTTCCATGTATCGAATGCTTTTGCAACCAATCCGATTGTTTTGTCCGTTTCCATGTTAAAACAGGGTCTGGAACAATTTCAATATCGTTTTTTATGCCAAGTCCTTTTAAATATAAAAACGAATCCTCATCTCGAACTGATACATAGGAAGCTTTTGACAAGTTCCATTTTACTAATAGACGATTATATCCTTTTGTAATTGGACCTATTCCTTGTGAATAAATATAATACGGCTTTTTTAATAATCGAGCGAGTCCCATAATACCCGTATAATATAGAATACTCTTCGTACTTGTCTGATCTTGAAGAAGGCTCCCGCCACCACTAATAACTCCATCACTGTTTTTGATCGCATGATAAACAGCTTTTATATCCCAGCGATCTACCGATTCTACACCATACATTTCCTTTGTATATTTAGAATCATTTGATAGTACTACTAGTTCTATATCCGGGTTCTCTTTACTTAACGATTCAATAATTGATTGTAGAATCGCCTCGTCTCCAACATTATAAAAACCATAATATCCTGATAAGACTAAACGCACCCTAAATCTCCTCCAAAACTAGGTAACCGTTTATTTCATCTAACATAAACTGGTACCCATTCCTTACCTAAACACTTAATACCCTACATAGTTTCCTCTTTATCAGCTCATATGAATTTTAATAAAAAATTAAATTTTTATATTTATCTTTTCAAAAATGGTATTTTTTTTATTGATATCCATTTTAATTTCAAAGCACATACACCATACAAAATGGTTGTAATACTTAATGCTATACCACTGAATAATAACGTCATAATTCTTGAAGATGTAACATCTATCACATTAAATAGTTCATACAATCCTAGTCCTAAAATAGATGCTATTGCTAGCACACCAAAAAAGCTTTTTAAATGAATAGAATAGGCAATATAGCTTCGAATATACAAATGATTTACAATACAAATCAATACGTAAGTAATGAATGTACTATACGCCGCTCCATCTATGCCAAACTTCTGCACGAACATTATGTTTAACACGACTTTCACACAACTCGCACCAATAACAATCCATGCAGCTTGTGCAGAACGATTAATGCCCTGTAAAACACCTATTGATAATACCATAACCGCAGTAAAATACGAACTGCCAATCATAACTGTTAACATACTACTGCCTTTTACGTCTGTGAACAATCCGACATTTAACGGTACTGTTAATGCCATCAACCATATTGTTAACGGTGCTGTCAAAACATGCGCTAGTCGATTTGTATTTTGAATTGTTATTTTCGCCAAATTTATATCTCTTTTGGCCAATGCGGAAGTTAAGAGTGGTATTAACGGAAATACAATTGCACTTGCAAAAATAACAATTATTTGCGTGAATGCAAAACCGCGACTGTATATTCCAAATTGTTCTTGAATTTCTGTTGATGATCCTTGTAATACATGCGGTATTGTAAGCGAGTCTACTAAATTTAAAAGTGGCATTGATAAAGCTCCGATAGCGATTGGGATCGATACCCTCAATATCTTTTTGCCGTTTTCTCTTAAATCTCGGAGTGAATAGGAATTGCTTTTATTGTAGTATGGACTTCTATTATATTTTATACGCAAATATATAAGCGAACTAATGACTCCAAGAAAAGAGCCAACCATCGCACCACTAGTAATAACAGTATTACTCTTATCCCATGATACTAGTATGTAAGCAATTATTAACATAAAAAACACACGTACAAATTGCTCAATGACCTGTGATACCCCTGTTGGTTTCATATCACCGAAACCTTGAAAATACCCTCTATAAACTGCCATGTATGGCGCAATGAGTAATGCTAATGAAGTAATAAGCAACGGCATTCTAGTTTCTTGTCCACCAAGCATATTTGCAATTTCAATAGAAAATAATACAATGACTAAACAGCCGAAAACGCCAAATGCTATCCCAATAATTGACGCTGATTTAAATAATTTCGCAATTTCCTTTTGCTTATTTTTTTCGTTCAACTCTGCAATTAGTTTCGAAATTGCAAGTGGAACTCCGGCTACCGATAATGTAAGAGCAATCATATATACAGGAAAAACAAGACGGAAAATACCGAGCACTTCATCTCCTGCAATATTTTGTAATGGAATTTGAAAAAAACTACCAAGCAATTTTGACAAAAAAGTTGTAATGGTTAAAATTGCTGCTCCTTTTACAAATGTTTTATTCATATTTTTTCTCTTTTCTTTTATACATATACTCTCAAACATATTGTTTTAAACGATAGGGATTCACTTTATCCCATTGGTTATCATAACAAATTTATTATAGGTTGAATACTTGGTTTTTTTTACAAAATAGAAAAGAGAACCAATTTACGCCTATCTCTTCACATTCTAATTTCTAATTCCTTCCATTATATGTACACATTATAACTGTTTTCGTTACTCAAAAAGAGCTCTTCTCTATCACTGCGGTACATATTACTAAAAATATTATAAGAATATCCCACAACTCTACATTATAATGTATGTAAGATTGTGAGATATTCTAATTACCATCTAAGCACTTAAGATTTTCAATTGTTCTTTCTGTTCATCGCTTGCCATTACTATGATTGTTTTTTCAATACTCGGATGTACTTGCTCAAGCTTTACACTTGCTCCTACTTTATTTGATTGCTCAACAAAATTTAATAATGCCATAGCTCCTGATACATCCATATAACGCACATCTTTCATACGTAAAACAACCGGTGACTTCACATCTTGTAAAGTAGAGAAAATACGATCTACTGATAAGAAAGAGAGCGGTCCTTGAATCGTATACGTTTCTTCTCTTTCTTTTACGATAGAAGTTTTACGTTCTTTACATTTCACCATATATATGATGAACGAAAGAATAATACCAAATGCAACAGCAATCATTAAATCGAACTTCACCGTCACAATCATCGTTACGAGCATAACAACGACATCACCTTTAGGAGCGACATGCATCTTTTTCATGCTTTCCCAGTCGAACATTCCAATACCAGTTAAAATTAAAATACCTGATAGTACAGCAAGTGGAATATATTGTACGACCGAACCAAGACCCATAATAAAAATGAATAAGATAACACTATGCATACATGCCGAAAGTGCCGTTTTACCGCCACTTCTTATATTCACGATAGACCTTACAGTCGCACCTGCACCTGCTAATCCGCCAAACAATCCGCTCATCATATTACCGATACCTTGTCCAACGAGCTCTTTATTACTTTTATGACGTGTACCTGTCACATTATCCATTACGACCGATGTTAACAACGAGTCAATCGATCCTAATAAAGCAATACTAAGCGCTGGTAAAATAAGTGCTGCTATTCCTGTTCCACTTAAAGATGGAATATGAAGCGTAGGCATCGCTTCTGGAATGGTTCCAATCTTTTCAATTACTTTGTTTAATGAAAGATTTCCGATAATCGGTAAATTTACTGTAAGTCCTTCGAGTAGGGAAGAAAATAAAGGTAGCAAAGCTGTCACACCGACTAGTGCTACTAAACTAGACGGAATCGCCTTAATCCATTTACCAGAAACAATCATTACAATAATCGTTAACACAACAAGTAGAAAACTATTTTGTACGTGCTTTATTTCGCCTAAAATAATGATTAATGCAATACCATTCATAAATCCTGAAACGACAGGATACGGAATATATCGAACGTAAGAACCGAGCTTACATACACCGAATAAAATTTGAAATAACCCTGCCATCATAAAGGCAATAAAACTTGCCTCTAACCCGTGCGTCGCAATAACTCCTGTTGCGATAACGGTAATTGGTCCAGTTGGCCCCGTTACTTGCCCAGGTGTCCCGCCAAATAACGCTGCGAATAAACCTGCAAAAATCGCACCATACAATCCAACAAGCGCTCCCTCAGACGTTCCTGTCGCGGCAATACCAAATGCAATCGCAAGTGGTAACGCAACAATCGCAACAGTAAATCCTGCTAAACATTCCTTTGCTATTTTTTGAAACATAAAAAAACCACCTTTGTATAAAGTCCATGTTCCATTGTACACCTAAAAAGATCCATTCGTTAGCTCACTTTTTACATTCTCGTGACGTAAACGTATTCAATGAAAAGTTTCCCCCTTATCTTTGGAAACAATTGCAACTATGCTATAATGAACAAATTAAATCTTTTACTATATACTTGGAGGCACTATGCTAACTTTTGAAGAAAAATTATCGATTATTGAATCTTTCCCAGAACTAGAAAGAAAGAACGTATCATTAAAACGTGTAAACTTCCACTTTGAAGAAAGTCGTTTAGATAAAAAGAACGTTGTATTTCATTTACACCCAAATGGAAATGGATTTGTGTATGCAAGCGGTATTAAAGGTTACAAAACGGATGATAAAGGTATGGTTAACATCCGTGAGTTTTCAGCAGAAGAATTACGTTCAGTAATTGAGAAATCAATTGACCTTCTATCACAAGAAGAAGTAGTAGCACCTGTAGAACCTGCGAAAGAAGAAGAATGGCAGAACGAAGATGGTCATATTCTTACTCTTATTTCAGAGGATGACATGTGGAACGTGTACGCTGGTGTAAACTTAGACGGTACATTCAACTCTTATCCAGAAGCTGCGGAATACCTTGATGAAGAAGGGTTTTCACGTAAATAAAAATAGAAACCTATTTCATTCAACGACTTTTATAGTAATCGAAAAAGACACTTAAGGTGTCTTTTTTTGTTATATAAACTCCTTTCTCACACTATCTCTATTAATTTTCATAAAATGATTCAGAGGAGGTTTATATGAATACAACTGCTAAATTAATAAATTGGAAAGAACATGGCGATATGATTATTCTAGAATGTGAATTAAATCGAAAACGCTTCGAGATATCAACATATAAACAACGAATATATAATGCACACCTTTTATCAGCTGACGTTTATATTCGTTTAGATTCATCTGATAATATAATTGGAATAAATATCTATAAAAAGTAAGAAAAGCCCCTTATTCCGTAAGCGGGCTTTATCTTTATTACAAAATGTTAGAGTATACTCTCTTTTTTTCATACAGTTTATGTAATTATACATATTCATTAAAAAATACACTAAATGAATATTACATGTAGTAAAATATAACTTGTGGGCACGTTCTATAAAGCAGATTCTTTTAAAAGGCGTAACATATCAATTATTATAGGGGATGTGGCGTCACTTCGATATTGATCTCAAATCTCTTGTCTTTTGTGAACTAACAATCTAGTGTATATAGACGATTCTGCTTTATAGTGTGTGTTTACACTCATAACAAAGGGGTAATGGTAATACGGATAGATTCCGATTCGTATGAAATGAAATGGTTCAAGTCGGAGAGAGGCACCTTAAGGTGTCTTTTCTTTTTGGACATTACATCCATTTTGTTTTTCCACCTTATTTCAAATGCGCTAATTAACCTTCACCAAGAAGAAATGAGAATTAAAAAAGATATTGTTTCTTCTGTTTAATACAGAAAAATGAAGGATACCCCATAGATATGGGGCATCCTTCATTTTCTATTTTTTCGCACCTTTCAGTGACTCCCTCAGCACAAACTTCTGCAACTTCCCGCTCGCATTACGCGGAAGTTCATCTACAAATAAATAATGACGCGGACGCTTATAATCTGCTAATTCGTCACTTTCTTTGCAATACGTTTCTAAATCAGCTTCTGTTATTGTTTCATCTTTCTTCACAATAACTGCCACAACACGCTCTCCCCATAATTCATCTGGCTCACCAAGTACCGCCACATCTAATATACCGGGATGACTATGAAGGAAATCTTCAATTTCACGAGGGTAAATATTTACGCCACCGCTAATTACCATATCATCAACACGATCTGCAACGAATAAATAACCATCTTTATCAAAGTATCCTAAATCACCAGAATGATACCATCCTTTATACATCGATTTTTTATTCGCCTCTTCGCGATTATGATAGCCAGCCATCATAGTTGGGCCGCGTAAAATAATTTCTCCTACTTCATAAGGAGGTAATACATCATCTGGTTCTGCCGGTGCATCCTCGTTCGGTTTCACAATACGAACTTCATGACTAAAGCATGGCGTGCCTGCTGAACCAGCTTTCGTAATTTGATCCTCCTCTACGAGAAACACCACAACTGGTCCCATTTCTGTCATTCCGTATATTTGAACAAGGTCAATATAAAGACGTTCTTTACATTCCTTCACTAACGCCGGTGCCATTGCCGCTCCGCCATATATACCGATTTTCATTGAAGTTAAATCATACTGAGTTAAATCTTTTTGCAACAACATATTCCACATCGTCGGCGCTGCAAAGAACGTCGTAATCTTTTCTTCTTGAATCATATGTAATACTGTTTCTGTATCAAAATGATGCAAAATAACATTCTTTCCGCCAACTTGAATGCGTGGTATGATTCCAGCATTTAATTCACCACAGTGATATAAAGGCGCAACGACAAGCCCTACACTATCTCTATTATATTTTAGGAAATACGTACAAATCATACTATGCTCAGCCATTTCACGATGACGATGTAACACGCCTTTCGGATGACCTGTCGTACCGCTCGTATACAGCATAGAACAATAATCCATTTCATCAATTTCGATATTTACTTTCTCAGAAGATGCTGCATTCACTTTTTCATGGTAGGAACTTGCATAGGAAGGTTTGTCGTTTTCTATAGACCAAAAAGATGTATTTGGAAAATCTCTTTCAATTATAGCAACAGTTGACTCAACTGCTTTTTCAAAGACAACGACTTTCGAGGATGCGTCCTGAAGAATATAAGATACTTCTTTCGCCTTTAAGCGGAAGTTAATCGGGTTAAAAATCGCGCCAATTTTCGCACAAGCTAAGTAAACGTTTACAAATTCATGGCAGTTATATAAGTAAACAGATACTGTATCTCCCTTTCTTACTCCGTCTTCTAATAAAGCGTGTGCCGTTTTATTTATTTGTTCATCCCACTGTTTATATGTCCAGCGAATATTTTTTTCAGGTTCCACTAACGCCTCTTTATTTGGATACTTACCAACTGATAAATCAAAAATTCTCCCTATCGTCATATACATGCCAACAAATTCCCCCTTTTCTCTTTCATAAATCTATCATTTCGTCCATAAGTAGACATTGTCCTCTAATGATTTGACTAATTTTTCTGATTATTATCGACATAGTTTTACATACGGTACCGCTAAACGGTGAATGAAATTATACCGGCGATTTTTCGAATATATCGACTTACCGACAAAAACTGCCAAGATATAATCGGCCCCCCATTACTGCAGGATAAAAAGAGGTTGTTCCGACTCGGAACAACCTCTTTCTTCTTATGCGAATAGCTCTTCTAAAATTTTCAGTTTATCTTCTGTATATTTTACAAAGCCATCGTTATATGATTTTGGATCTTTCGGATTCGCGAAGTGCGTAATTGCCCCCGTCTTCGGATGAACAAATTTACTTGATGCACCGCAACCAAGTCCGATAATTGATTGTACTTCTTCCATAATGACAATGTTGTAAATACTTTCTTGCGTCGGCATTGCATAACCAACGTTCTCTAAGTTACCTAAAATATTCTTTTGACGATATAGGTAATATGGTACGTAATTATGCTTTTGCGTCCACTCTTCTGCTTCGTGCATCATCGCTGTAATTTCTTCGCGACCTGCTACTTTATATTTACGTTTGTTTTGCGTCATTTCAGAAGCACGTTTAAATGATAACGTATGAACTGTTAATGATTCTGGCATTAACTTTTCTGTTTCATCTAACGTATGCTTGAAGATATCTAACCCTTCACCAGGAAGACCAATAATTAAGTCCATATTAATATTGTTCATTCCCATTTCACGAGCTAAATGGTATTTCTCAATTGTTTCTTCTACAGTATGATGACGTCCAATTGCTTTTAGTGTCTCTTGATGATATGACTGCGGATTAATACTAATACGGTCAATGTTCCATTTATTTAACACTTCTAGCTTTGCTGGCGTGATCGTATCTGGACGACCTGCCTCAACTGTTACTTCACGTACATTTTTCACGTCTGGGAACGCTTCGTACATTTCTTCATACAGCATATCCATCTCTTCTGCTGTAATACTTGTAGGTGTACCGCCGCCATAATAAATCGTCGTAACTTTCACACCTTTTTCTTTTAAAAACTTACCAATTTCACGAACTTCATAATGTAAACCACCTAAGAACGAATCAACAGACCCTTGGCGTCCATTAATCGCATAAGCCGGGAATGTACAGTATGCACATTTCGTTGGGCAAAACGGAATACCGATATAAATACTTACTTCTTCTTTCAAACGGTATAAATCCGGAACAACTGCTAATTGGCAATCAACAATACGCTGAAGAAGTTCAATTTTCTCTTCATGAATTAAATAACTTTCACGAAGTTCTTGATGCGCTTCTTCTTTTGACATACCATTTTGAAGCATTTTATGAAGAAGTTTCGTCGGACGTACTCCCGTTAAAATACCCCAGCTTTGTTCAAGTCCAGTTAACTGCTGAAGAACAGAAAGATATACATAAGAAACAACGTGCTTCACTTGCTTCATACGCTCTTTTTCATCTGTGAAAGCAGATAAATCTTTCGAGAATGTTTCTTCATACACATTTCCTGTGCTAACATCCGTTAATCGAGCGGATGCTTTCACATTATCCTCAATGTGTATATCAACGATCAGATTCGCTTCCTCTTGTTCAAATCCAATCGTACTATCTTCAAAAAATAAGCCGCCAATATTTTGTAGCGGACGTAAAAAACGATCATCTTGTAACGTTTTAATTGAAATTAACACATTATCACCTTTTCATTTGCAAACTCTCTTTAGTTTACTTGAAGGGCGTTTACAGGTCAATACAGAAGGTTTTACCTGTTTCTCTTACATTTTTTCAAATAATTCTTTTTATGAATATCGCTCATGTATATAGACATCATGATTTTCTCTTGTTAAAATTTATTAGTACAAAAAATCGTTACATAGCGAAAATACAATATATAAAGGAGGAATGTTAACACTAGATTTTATAATCTAATGTGTTAAAAAAAATATGAAAAAGAAATTTTATAGTGTATTAACTCTCTCTCTTGCATTACAAACTGTTCTTGCACCTACTTATTCATTTGCAGAGAGTGCTGAAAAATCCGCCGAAGTATATACGGAGGATCAAGTTTTTAAAAGTATTAAGGAGCATGTTAATGAGCATAGTACTCATGAAGAAGATATCGAGGTTACTGGCCAATTCCTACTATACACTTCAAAAAAACATTCATTATATACCGCGAATGATTTAAAAAACAAATCGAATATCGAGATTACAGAACAAGTCGTAACGGCGACAAAGAAAAAAGGAAATGCTTACTACATAACGACGCCAACTGGCGCTGGATGGATAGATAACAATGATAATAGCTTAGAAGTTCAAGAGATTCATAAACTATCTAACCAAAAATTAATCGTAAAAGAAGAAGCTTCCATACATGCCCTTCCGTTCCAATCGTTTAAAGAAGAAGGGAAACTACAACCACAAGTCATTACTCCTACTGAACAAGCTGGAAATTGGTTTAAAGTCCAAATAAACGAAACAGCAAAATGGATTTATGCACCTTCTGCTACATTTGAAGGTACAAAAGCTTCATTATTAAAAAACAGTCGTACTGCTAAAAATAGTTTATTGAGAGCTCCGGAAGCTCTACAAACAAACAATATTTATGGCGTTACATTTAAAGAAATGATTGTCCCAAAAGGAAATGACGATATTCGCCCTGGCTACCCGATGGTACCTAAATATATTACGATTCACGAAACGGCTAATACAGCGAAAGGTGCTAATGCTCTAAATCATGCAAAATTCTTAGATAACCAAGCACGCGGAACAGCTGATCGCGCCGCATCTTGGCATTTCACAGTAGATGATAAAGAAATTTATCAACATCTTCCGGTAAATGAAGTTGGATGGCATGCTGGAAATAAAACTGGAAACTATGAATCTATCGGAATTGAAATTGCCGTTAATCAAGATGGAAACTATGAAAAAGCGGTAGAAAATGCCCGTAAATTGGCGGCTTATTTAATGAACGACTTAAATATTTCTCTAGATAAGGTCCAAAAACACCAATTTTGGTCAGGAAAAAACTGCCCTGCGTTTATGATTCAACGCGGACAATGGGATGCTTTCTTAAAAGGAACTGAAACATACTATAAAGAAAATCAAAAAAATCCAGTAACTGATGACATTACAGGTGGCTGGTATGAACAAGACATTCGTCAATTAGCAGCTAGAGGCATTATGCAAGGAGAAGGGAACGGCCAGTACTTCCCAGAACGTCTTGTAACGCGTGCTGAATTTGCTACACTAATTACTCGTGCTTTACAATTACCAAGTGGAAATGCTAATTTCACAGACTTAGAACAAGTACACCCATCTTTAAGAGACGGTATTAATCGTGCAGCAAGCGCAGGCATAATCCGCGGACGTGGTGATAATACATTTGATCCAAATACTACAATTACACGCGAAGAAGCTGTTATTATGATTGATCGTTCTCTAAAACACGCTGGTATTTTTGCAAAACAAGTTGAACTACCATTCGTAGACCAAAACTTAATTTACGCTAAAGAAGAAGTACAAAGAGTGTATGGATATGGAATTGTAAAAGGTAATGAATTTAATCAATTCGTACCAAAAGGACCATCACAACGTGCACACGCAGCTGCATTTATAAACAGAATGCTTAGCGTAATTGAAGCTTAAAATATTTATCATTCCATATAGATATTTTCATTTTATCTGTATTAATTTAAAAGGCATCAGAGATTGTATATCTCTGATGCCTTTTATACATCCGTTAACTATTTTTAGCCATGAATCTTAAACGTATTCCTAGTAACAGAAGCATAAAACCGATGAATGGAACGTAATTCGTATTGTGTCCTGTAGCTGGAAGTTGTTGATTATTAGAAGAACCTTGTCCTTTTTCTGGTAAATTAGGTTTTTCTACTCCCTCACCTGGCTTCTCTGTTCCTTCACCCGGCTTTCCTGTTCCTTCACCTGGTTTTCCTGTTCCTTCACCTGGTTTTCCTGTTCCTTCACCTGGTTTTTCCGGATCTTTATCTGTATCTTTTTTATTTGTAATTTGAAGCTTTACAACTTCAATTTTTTCATTAGAAATCGTAAATTTCATTTCCTTATCGGATAAAGTATATCCTTCTGGCGCTTGGATTTCTTTTAAAGTGTAATCTCCTGGTTCTAACTTCTTAGAAGTCGCTTTACCGCTCTTATTTGTTGTTAATGTGTCGATTTTTATTCCGTCTTTCCAAATTTCAAACACTGCGCCTGCTAATGTTTTATTTGTATTATTGGCATCTACCTTTGTAATTTCTAATTGACCTGTAATTTTTTCTTTCACTTTTTCATTCATAACTTCTTGTTTTACTACTTCATTTGCTACAACATTTACTTCTACTGTTACTTCTAACGCCTTATAACCTTCCGGCGCTTTCGTTTCTTCTAACGTATACTTTCCTGGCACTAAGCTTTCGAATTTCACAACGCCGTCTTTATTCGTTGTTTTCGCTTCTCCAACTACTTGACCAGCTTCGTTCTTTAATTTAAATTCCGCACCTGCTAGAACTTTTCCACTCTCCGCATCTTTTTTGACTACTTGTAAGCTTCCTAGTTCTTTTGCGTTTTCTATTTGTACTTCTACTACTTTGTCTGCTTCCACAACGACTTCAATTTCTTCTTTTAACAACTTATATCCTTGTGGTGCTTTCGTTTCTTTTAATGTGTATGTTCCTGGCTCTAATTTCTGAGAAATTACTTTACCAGTTTTATCTGTTCGTAACGTATCTACTTTTTTACCATCCTTATACACTTCGAATTCTGCATCTGATAATACTTTCGTTTTATCTTCTGCATCTACTTTCACAATTTCAAATTGACCTGTTACTTTTTCATTCGTAACCTCTTGTTTTACTACTTCATTTGCTACAACATTTACTTCTAATCTTACTTCTAACGCTTTATAACCTTCCGGCGCTTTCGTTTCCTCTAACGTATACTTTCCTGGCACTAAGCTTTCGAATTTCACAACGCCGTCTTTATTCGTTGTTTTCGCTTCTCCAACTACTTGACCAGCTTCGTTCTTTAATTTAAATTCTGCACCCGCTAGAACTTTTCCGCTCTCCGCATCTTTTTTGACTACTTGTAAGCTTCCTAGTTCTTTTGCGTTTTCTATTTGTACTTCTACTACTTTGTCTGCTTCCACAACGACTTCAATTTCTTCTTTTAACAACTTATATCCTTGTGGTGCTTTCGTTTCTTTTAATTTGTATGTTCCTGGCTCTAATTTCTGAGAAATTACTTTACCAGTTTTATCTGTTCGTAACGTATCTACTTTTTTACCATCCTTATACACTTCGAATTCTGCATCTGATAATACTTTCGTTTTATCTTGAGCATCTACTTTTACGATTTCGAATTGCCCAAGGCTCTTACCGTTCGTTACTTTTACATCAATAACTTTTTCACCGTCAACTGTTACATGAATTATTTGTTTTGTTAACTCATAACCTTCTGGTGCTTTTGTTTCTTCTAACGTATATTCACCTGGCACAAGTCCGTCTACCTTAACCGTTCCAGACTTATCTGTTGTAATTCCTTCTTTTACAACATTTCCTTTCGCATCTTTCAATGTAAATTCTGCGCCTGCTAAGCGTTTCGTTTGATCTTTATCATCCATTTTAATAATTTGTAGAGAACCTAAGATTTTTTCGTTTTCTGCCTCTACTTTTACTACTTCTTTCTCGTTTTGAATTGTTACTTTCCATTCTTTATTTGAAAGCTTGTAGCCCGCTGGTGCTTTCGTTTCTTTCACTGTGTATTCACCTAACGGTAATTTTGGTGACATCACTTTTCCACTCTCATCTGTTTTCAGTTCCGCTACCTTCTTACCACCTTTATACACTTCGAATTCTGCATCTGATAACAATTTCGTTTTATCATTCGCATCTACTTTCACGATTTCAAATTGACCCGTTACTTTTTCATTCGTAACTTCTTGTTTTACTACTTCGTTCGCTACAACGTTTACTTCTACTGGCACTTCTAGCGCCTTATAACCTTCCGGCGCTTTCGTTTCTTCTAACGTATACTTTCCTGGCACTAAGCTCTCGAATTTCACAACGCCGTCTTTATTCGTTGTTTTCGCTTCTCCAACTACTTGACCAGCTTCGTTCTTTAATTTAAATTCTGCACCTGCTAGAACTTTTCCACTCTCCGCATCCTTTTTGATTACTTGTAAGCTTCCTAGTTCTTTTGCATTTTCTACTTGTACTTCTACTACTTTGTCCGCTTCCACAACGACTTCAATTTCTTCTTTTAGCAATTTATATCCTTGTGGTGCTTTCGTTTCTTTTAATGTGTACTTTCCTGGTTCTAATTTCTGAGAAATTACTTTACCAGTTTTATCTGTTCGTAACGTATCTACTTTCTTGCTGTCTTTATACACTTCGAATTCTGCGTCTGATAATACTTTCGTTTTATCTTCCGCATCTACTTTCACGATTTCGAATTGACCCGTTACTTTTTCATTCGTAACTTCTTGTTTTACTACTTCGTTCGCTACAACGTTTACTTCTACTGTCACTTCTAGCGCCTTATAACCTTCCGGCGCTTTCGTCTCCTCTAACGTGTACTTTCCTGGCACTAAGTTTTCGAATTTCACAACACCGTCTTTATTCGTTGTTTTCGCTTCTCCAACTACTTGACCAGCTTCATTTTTTAGTTTAAATTCTGCACCTGCTAGAACTCTTCCACTCTCTGCATCCTTTTTGGTTACTTGTAAGCTTCCTAGTTCTTTTGCGTTTTCTACTTGTACTTCTACTACTTTGTCCGCTTCCACAACGACTTCAATTTCTTCTTTTAACAACTTATATCCTTGTGGTGCTTTCGTTTCTTTTAATGTGTACTTTCCTGGTTCTAATTTCTGAGAGATTACTTTACCAGTTTTATCTGTTCGTAACGTATCTACTTTTTTACCATCTTTATATACTTCGAATTCTGCATCTGATAATACTTTCGTTTTATCTTCCGCATCTACTTTCACAATTTCAAATTGACCTGTTACTTTTTCGGGGATCTTTTTATTCACCACATCTACAGTCAATACTTTATTAGCCTCTACATCAACAGAAACTGAACTAGATGATAATTCATATCCTTTCGGTGCTTCTACTTCTTTTAATGTATAGCTTCCAACTGGAAGTCGTTTCGATAAGGCTTCACCTTTATCATCTGTAACAATTGTTTCCACAACTTTCCCATCTTTATCGATAACATCAAATTTTGCACCTGGCAGAAGTTGACCAGATTCACTATCTTTTTTCAATAATTTAAATTGGCCATTCTCTACTTTTTTCGTATTCTTCATAACAAGTTCAATTACGTTTGTATTATCAATTGTTACTTTGACTGGTGTATCAACTTTTATATATCCTTCTGGTGCATTTATTTCTTTTACAAAATAGTCACCAAGTGGTAAATCTTTAACTTCCGCAATACCCTTTTCGTTTGTTGTAACAGTAGCCACAACGTTATTATCTTTGTCTATAACATCAAATTTTGCGTCTTTTAAAACAATATTTTCATCGTTTTCATCAACTTTTTTAATTTGTAAATTTCCTTTTTCGGCTGCTGGTTTATTCCACTTTGGCCAGTTAAATTTAAAGTTATGAACCTCAAAACCATCTCTTTGGTGTAGTCCTCCAACATAGGCTTGTCCATTAATAGAACCACCTTTTGTTTCTACAACTGCATTAGGTGCAAACACACTACCTACTACACCATAACCTTTAGTTGTTATCTTTGTAGCATTAGGAAATACCCAAATTACTTTACTAGCTAACTCAGTAAAAGATGAATTAGGGTCGTATGCTTGAGATGTATTAATTAAATCCGTCGCCATCCCAGTATTTCTTGTATCATACAAAATTGCACCGCCACCAAAACTCACTTCTTCTGCATCTGAATAAATAACAATAAAGTCTTTATTCTCTACATTCGGAAGAAAAACGTCTTTTACATCGAATGCTTTCTTTCCCGTCTGGCCTGAAGAGACATAAATGTTAGGGTTGTTTACATCTTCACCGATTCCAAAGCTCATATTAGGTTTTGGCTTATCAGTGTGTAGTTTACTTGCATCCCCAATTACACCATCAACGTCTTTTCTAAATTCTTTAAACTTAGCATCAATCTCCGCTTGCTCTTTATAAGAGATACGGTCATATGACGTTTTCATTGCGCCATCTGGGTCACCGTCTTTTGTCATCGCCACTGTTCCATCTTGAATAATTACTTGTCCTGCTCCCGCTTTCGTAAATTGACCGCCTAGTAATAATGATGGATATCCTTCATCTACCCAAGTTGCTCCAGCTAAGTTATTTGCTCCAGTTGCAGCCGCTACGACTGTATAACTTGATGCGTTCATATTTTTCTCAACAGCCATCGCACCTTCAATATCCGCACTCGTTGCACTATGATCTCCAAAAATGATGGCGTTGTAATAAGATACATCACCTAAACCTTTTAATTCTGTTGTAGCTGCCTCTGCTTTAAATGGTAAATGGATTAAAAAATTCATACATATTAGTAATACAACTATTAAACTACTACTTAACTTTTTAATTTTTTGATTAAATGATTTCCTCAAGAAATTCATTCCCCCTTTTAAACTTCCTAAAATCACAAAAAGAAGCACATTTCATATGTACCAGGTCTTACTCACATTAACTTAAAATAATCCATTTAAATACAACAAAGGAACGCTACAACTACTTAATAAAATTACTACAATTCATTTTTGAAATAATACGTGAACTAAACTGTCATGCGGAAATACTTTTACGTATGGGAGCCCAATAAAATTAATCTGAAGAATATTTCATGTGGTGTAACTATTTTGACAACATCATTCACTTTACATTAGTTTTCTAAAGGATTCAAGTGAATTGTATAGATTTCATACACAATTCACATTTTAAAGCGTTTTCATTCCTTTTAATACTCTCAACAAAAAAAACGTAGCCAAAAAGCTACGTTTTTCTTTCATCGTTTCGGTGTATTTTTATGATTCTTCAAAAACGGAAGCGGGAATTGCTTACGGAAATGCTCTTTAATCATGTACTCTACACCGTTCTCACTATTTGAACGTGTAATCCAATCTGCTGCTTGCTTTAATTCTACAGGCGCGTTTCCCATCGCTACACCAAGTCCCACGTTTTCAATAACCTCTAAATCTTCCATACTATCTCCAATCGCAACCATCTCATTTAGCGAAATATTTAAATGCTCTCCAAGCAATTGTAATCCGCGTAACTTTGATACATTTTGCGGCAAGATTTCTATTCGTTTTGAATCACATTCGACATACTCTACATCTTGGAATGCTTTTCTTAATGTGTTCAGCCCTCTTTCTTTTTCACCCTTAGTTTGGAAAAGAACATCAATTTTTGGCGCCGCTACCGGATGGTCACGAAGCGCGTCACCTAACGAATCTACAAATTGAACTGGATAAAATAACGGATCTGCGCTTGATAATACAGTGCGCGCAATTAAGTTTGGTGTATTTCTCTCACGATTTCCTATCGAAAACCGTTCATGAGAAATACGTACGTTACAATCAAAGTGCTCTAACACTTGCACAATGTTAAAAGTCTTCTCTTCAGATAATCTTCTTTGAACGTACGGCTTATCTAACGTTGCTGAAACGAAAGCACCACCATGTGTCACTAATATAGAATCTAATTTTAACGCCTTTGCTACTTTATGAGCGGATTGAAAATTACGGCTCGTAAATAACGTAACGTATACATCTTTTCTTTTCACAAATTCAATTGTTTCTCTTAATCCTTTTGCAATTTTTCCATTGTTGTATAGTAGTGTCCCATCTATATTAAGAGCTAGTAAGCGATAAATCATGTCGCACTCCCCCTCTTCGCTGTTGTACTCTATCCATAATTTATGAAATACACCCGATAAATAGAACGAGTTAGAATTACTACTGAAAATTTGGTTTACTATATACATATACACTTAGTAAAGGAGATAGTACAATGCAGGCACCTCCTTCCTTTTATGAAGGCGATACGTTAGAAGTAGCAAAAAAATTACTCGGGCAAAAACTCGTTCATATTGTAGACGGAATAAAGCGAAGCGGAATCATTGTAGAAGTAGAAGCATATAAGGGCCCAGATGATAAGGCCGCACATAGTTACGGCGGCAGACGGACAGACCGCACAGAAGTCATGTTTGGCGCACCAGGGCATGCTTACGTATATTTAATTTACGGTATGTATCATTGTTTTAACGTTATTACAGCACCAGTTGGCACCCCACAAGGTGTTCTCATTCGAGCTCTTGAGCCGGTAGATGGAATAGAAGAAATAAAACTAGCGCGCTACAATAAGACCGAAATTACAAAAGCGCAGTACAAAAATTTAACGAACGGTCCTGGCAAACTATGCCGTGCACTTGGCATCACTTTAAAAGAACGCGGTGTATCGTTACAAAGTGATACGTTACATATTGAATTAGTTCTAAAAGAAGAACACATATCATCACAATATAAAATAACAACAGGACCTCGTATTAATATCGACTATGCAGAAGAAGCTGTACACTATCCGTGGCGTTTTTATTATGAGGGACATCCGTTTGTTTCAAAAAAATAAGCGATATCAACAATTTTTCAAATATATCTATCGTAACTTACAATATATCAACGGTTCGACAAGAAATATCGATTTATCGACAAATAATAACATTACGAATAAAAGAAGACTGTTCCAAAATGGAACAGTCTTTCCCTCTTACTCTGCACCTTCCGCAGTTGCAATATTATCCTCTAAATTTTCTCTTGATAATTCAGCCGCCATAAAATCAGCTGTTTCTGGAAGTGCTAAATGCATATGAGCTTTTTGACAAATTTGGATGGTACAGTTTTCTATAACATAGTCGAAAACATGTCCGCCCCCGCTTCTTTCATCATCAATGTAATGTAAGTGGAATCCAGCTACCCCAATACCTTGCGCATAATCTGGTGTCCAAAATCCAGCAAGCGTACCTTCTGTATTTTCAAATGAAAAGATTGGTTGTGATTTCGTCACTTCAACGAGCGGTGTATACGGTTTTTCTTGTCTTGGAACAGTTCTCGTCCTTACTTCACGGAACGTACCGTCCATTCGAATACCGTAAAACAAGTTTTTACTTGGCATTAATTCATGTAATAACGCTTCAACTTCTTCACGATTCATCGGACGCTCTACCGTATAACTCATTTCTTTTTCAAAAAACGTTACAGTCGCAAATGGCGTTGTTTCTTCTGGCTCTACTTTTTCTGCTGAACCGTCTGAACGTAAATGATAAAATTCATTATCAAATGCAATCATTTCACCATCTAATTGATCAAATGTGCCGATGCCGAAATCACCATGTTTTTTCAAATCTTCAAAGCTAATTACACCATCATATATACCATCTAATAGCGCAAGCATTGTAGATGTTTGATATACTTCATTACTCGTTTTCGTTTTTTTCGCATCAATATCAATTAATTGCGCAACAGTCATCTCAAATCTGCCTCCATTAGTTTAATTGGTTTGGTAATAATTTTTCGCTTAATTTAATGTTGTCACGATAGTCAATTGGAATATCAATAATGACAGGACCATCTGCTGCTAGCGCGGATTTTAACACACCTTCTAATTCATCAGGCGTGTTAACACGAAGACCTAACGCCCCGAAACTTTCCGCATATTTCACAAGATCAACATCGCCAAACTCTGTAGCTGATGTTCTGCCGTATTTCATCATTTGTTGGAATGCAACCATATCATATGTGCCGTCTCTCCAAACAAGATGGACGATTGGAGAATTTAAACGTACCGCCGTTTCTAACTCCATCGCTGAGAATAAGAAACCACCGTCACCTGATACGGAAACTACTTTTTTACCTGGTTCTACTAAAGTAGCTGCGATTGCCCAAGGAAGTGCAACACCTAATGTTTGCATGCCGTTACTAAATAATAATCTACGTGGTTCATAAGAACGGAAACATCTCGCCATCCAAATAGAATGGGAACCGATGTCACATGTAACAGTTGTATCGTCACTAATTAAAGAACGAAGTGTACGAATCACTTGAAGTGGGTGCGTAACACCTTCTGAAGGACGATTTGGAACTTCTGCTTGTTCTGATAATTTCGCACGTAATCGTTCTAATACCGCTTCTGATTTCGTACTTAATACAAGTTTCGGTAATTTTTCCGCGATGCTATTTACCGTTAAGGCAATATCACCAATTAATTCACGCTCTGGTTGGTAATCATGGTCGATATCTGCTTGATGGTCGTCAAGATGAATAATCGTTCTGTCGCCAAGTTTATTCCAGAACTTTGGATCATACTCGATTGGATCATAACCGATAGAAATCACAAGGTCTGCTTCTTCTAGTAAAATATCACCTGGTTGGTTACGGAATAATCCAACGCGGCCGAAGAAATGATCTTCTAACTCACGTGAAATCGCACCAGCTGCTTGATATGTTTCAACGACAGGAAGTTCTGTATCCGCAATTAATTTACGAACAGCTTTCGTCACTTCATTTGTGCTCGCTCTCATACCGAGTAAAATAACTGGTAATTTCGCTGATTTTATTTTTTCTACTACGTATGTAATATCATGTGTGGGAGCGATTCCAAGCTGTGGCTTAGAAAGCGCACCGATAGACTCTACAGTCGTTTCCGCAGTCATAACGTCTTGCGGCAAACTTACTAAAGTTGCTCCTGGATTTGTAGAAGTCGCACTTCGGAATGCATTTGATAATGCTTCTGGCACATTATCAGGATGCTCTACTTCTACGCTATATTTTGTGATTGGTTCGAATAGTGCAGCATTATCCATAGATTGATGTGTACGTTTTAATCGATCCGTACGCGGAACTGCACCAGCTAAAGCAACAACGGGATCACTCTCCGCATTCGCAGTAACAAGACCTGTCGCTAAATTTGATGTCCCTGGTCCTGAAGTTACAAGACATACGCCCGGTTTCCCTGTTAATCTACCAATAGCAGCTGCCATAAATGCTGCATTTTGTTCATGACGACAAACGATTAACTCTGGTCCTCTTTCTTGCAATACATCAAATACAGAGTCAATCTTTGCTCCTGGAATACCGAAAACATGTGTAACACCTTGTTTAATTAAACAATCAACAACAAGATCTGCTCCTTTTGTTTTTGTCTTCACGTCGTTTGCTTTTACACCTGTACTCAAAACTAATCATCCCTTTATTTCATAATGTGTGTAATAAAGATTTTAATTTCACCTAGTTAATTAAGCTGGTGAAGTATCATTTATCATTATATTACAAATGCATTATTTTTCCAACAATATGAATTCGACATTATTTTGACAAGATTTAAAGAATGCGCTTACAACCTTTTGTTTATCTTAAAATAATATTTTTATATCTCTTCTAAAAATGTACAAAAATACTTCCACCTATTCACATTATTAACAAATTTATAGTACCTTGCAAAGAATAATAGTAAGTGATATATTTGTAAATAATGGAATACCCATTATTTGGAATGTTATTCACGATTAGTATATCTCCTTTCAAAAAGTAGATATAGATTGTGTGTGCTGTTTAGAAAAAAGATAGGATTTTCAGCCATAATTCATCATTTTATAAAGGAAAGTGATCGTTATGAACAAGAGTGAATTTTTAGAACAACTTAGTTCTTCCCTACGGAATATGCCTAATTCAGAAAAGGAGGATATTATCTCGGAGTACGAAACTCATTTTATTAGTGGTAAACAAGATGGAATATCTGAAGAGGAAATTTCTAAAAAGCTAGGAAACCCTAAAACCATTGCTAAAGAACTTACTGTTTCCTATGCAATAAGCAATGCTGACAGTAAACGAAGCTTCAAAAATATGATAATTGCACTTTTTTCTGTTATGAGCTTAAGTGTTTTAAACTTTGCCTTTATCTTTATCGCCTTTTTCGTACTACTCTTTTTATTACCGATTCTTCTAGCACTTATCATTGCCACGCCAGTATTAATTATTTCGCCTATTTTATTAATAGGATTAGGATTCTTTAAAGGGTTTCATCAAATTAGTTATTCCGATGTTTATAATGTGTTCATCGCTTTTTGCGTCGGTTTACTCATATCCGTCATATCTTATCAAATGGTAAAACATCTATATGCACTTTTAGTAAAGTATTTGAAATGGAATATTGCTATTTTACAAAGACACTAATGAATGTAAAAGGAGATTAAAATGAAGAAATATACTTTATATTCACTCATGCTACTTACTCTTTTATTTCTATCAGCTTGTTCAAACAGTGCACAACCTAAGGAAGAAAACGATGTACAATCTATTAAAGATGTTGCTATTAAAGTTCCAGAAAATATATTTAGTTCCTCAAAGAAAAACGAAACTATTAATGAAGACGAAATGAAACAAAATATAACAAATTATATAGATTATAGTTGGGAGTTATCTGAAAATATCATCCCTCTCGCTTCAACAAATTCTGATAAGAATTTCACGGAATCTGACCAAGAAAAATTACAAAAACTAATTGATTTAGCGAAACAAAACGATATGAATTTCCATGAGTTTATTAGTAATAATAATTTACCTAATGATTATAAAAAACCTTCAAAAGAAATCTATGAATTTATGTCCTCATCTACGGCTATTTTCGTAGAACTAGATCAAGAATTAGACAAACTTGCCCAAGATGGTAACTTATTCAAAACCGATTTTTCTTTTACAAAACGCTTTGAGAAAGTTAATGGTAGGAAGCAAAAAGAAATTGAAAAGTTTTTGAACGAAAAAAATATTAAAACTTCAATTAACAGCAATAAAAAAAATTAACCGGTGTATTACATACCCCTTTCAAAATAACCAATAAAAAATGGCTATTTTGAAAGGTTTTTTTAATGTCTGAGGATGCACTTCATCCGTTTTCCATAAAAAAAAGGCCTCCTTAAAGGAGGCCCAAGTAAAAACAACAAACGCAAAATAACAACAAATAATGGACGATAAAATCACTATATTGACAAAGTATAGGATTTTTATCAGTTGGAGTAACTCAACCCTAAATTACTCTTTTAACAATGCAATACTAATAACTTATTACAGCAATTTTTTACCGTGTCTTAAAATAATTGACTGTCTTTCAAATAATTCTATTTATATTGATTGTTATTAATTAGTATATACTTTAATACGACTATACATCCTAATAAAAGGCAATATATTAAGCTGTTAGTCCTCGCGAGTTTATTTTGCCTTTAATGTAACTATACTATATTCTTCCATTTATATCACCGAACATTCCTCTCGTATTCACGCATTTTTCTTGCGTGAATACCGCAACTTAATAAAGGGCTACATTAAAAATTTATAGTTGGAATAAACCATAGTTCTTTCGCCTTTTGTACTGCTTCCATTCTTGATGAAACTTGTAACTTATGAAATATGTCGGTCAATTTATATTCTACCGATCTTTGACTTAAGTTTAATATTTCGGCAAGCTCTCTATTTGTTTTTCCTTTACCAACTTCAACTAGAATCATCTTCTCTTCATCATTTAAAGAAATTATATTTTTCATTTCGCCTTCTACATTTATATTAGATGCATTTTCTACTATTCTTAACTGTCTTACAAGTTGATGAGAAAGAACTACTTCTTTTTTCAATGCATGGCGGATTGCATTTACCACTTCTTTCTCAGAAGAAGTTTTACTTAATACACCAAGTACTCCGTTATCTATTAATAAATTATAATGTGCAAACACATCAAATCCTGTAAAAATAAGAATAGCTGCTTCTGGTTGCACACTAAGTATATATTTAGAAAGCTCTAAACCATTTATTTTTGGCATTTGTAAATCTATTAAATATACATCATACTGTTTATTATGCGTAACTTCTCTTATTTCTTCACTATCATGTAAAACATCAGCCTCTATATCATCATATCTTTCAATTAATGCTTTAGTCCCTAGGCCAACTGCAACGTGATCATCTACAACAAGAACAGAAATCATTTTTTCATCCCTTCCACATCTAAAGATTGAATCAATTAATCAATCAATCTTCATACTAACTTTAATCTTTAATCCATTATTCACCTTTGAATCTATTGACATTTCTCCACCTAAACTATGAATTCTAGCTACAATCCCGGATAAACCTAAACTACTATAAGAATGATTTAACTCGTCTAAATCTATCCCCATTCCTATCCCATCATCATCATAAGTTAAATTCAAATATCCATTTTGCTCATATAATCGAATTGTAACTTTAGAAGCTTTTGAATGCTTTAGTGCATTATTTAATAACTCCTGAATAATTCTATAAATTGCTTGTTCATGTTCTACATTAGGTAGAATAATATTATCTTGAATTTCATAATAGAAGAAAAATGTAGCTTTAAGGTTTACTTGTTTAAATAAATCTAATAATGCTTTTTTCAAACCTAATTCATATAGAAATGGAGGACGTAAGTTATTACATGTTTCACGAATGACATAAATATGATCTAAGACATCTTCATATACTTCGTTAATTATGTTTTTCATATCGACATCTGGAATATCTTTATGATATGCCTCTAATTTCCTAGACAAGCGTATTTGGTCTTGTAATACACCATCATGAATATCACTCGCCAAATTTGTCCGCTCTTTTTCAGACAAATTAAATAGTAACTTTGAAAGCCAAATTGGAGGCTGTTTCGGTTCGTTTATCGTTTGCAACTGATTCACTAATTCTTCCACTTGATATGAGCATTCTAATAATAAATCAGCATAACTACACAATGTCTCTAACCATCCAATTTCTTGAATGTTCAAACCTCTCCTATTATTAGATTTACATAACAATATAATTATTGTTTTTGCTGAAATGGACAAAACAAACACAAAATGATCTTCTAATTGTATAATGGAACCAACAGTATATGTCTCTAACTGATATCCATTCAATTGCTTTAGCACATCTTTAGAAACACATCCATCCCCAATCATTTGGAAAGAATTATCCCCTTTACTCACTTCAATGCAGCATATTTCTTCTATTTTTAATACATCCTTGATTTCTCTCTTTATGCTAATAATTAAGTTTGAAAACTTATATTCATTTTTTGCCTGATGTAAAAACCTATGTAAACTAAACTGATAATTTTTCTGAGAATGATATAATTTTTTCCTTAATTTAAAATCCAAATAATCCTTTATAAAGCAAGAAAGCATTAACGAAACAAACAAGATACTAGCAAATCGAATGACATCTAATATGTTATCGCCAGTATTGTGGAAAATTAAAATCCCTAATATAACGATAAAACCCGTTAGACATATCGACAGTAAAGCATAATATTGAACTCTACGAATGACAAAATTATAATCAAATATTTTCCCTTCAATAATCATATAAAAAATACAAATTGGAACCAATAAAAAAAAGATCGCTGTCGTCTCGACACTTATTATTTCTTTGTAATTTATCAAATTAGGAATTAAAAATAAGAATATAAATGGCATGGCTGATATGATTGCGCTCATAATAATAACTCTTATAAACTTAAAATAATAACTTTTTCTACTTTTAAAATAAAATCTAAACAATGCATACACTGTTAATAAAAACAAAACAGAACTTAACAATATAATATAACTCGTCGCTAAACCATTATATTTTAAATAAATAAAAATGGTTAAACAAACTAAAATAAACGCTATTATATTCACATAGATTAATTTTGTTTTTGTTATAAATCTTATCTTCAAGTTTTTCGTAAACATGTCCATAAATTTTATAAAAAAGACAACTGAGTACGTTAAAGAAATAGCAACTACAATATACGCTATTAAATCTTTTCGTAACCCCGCCATAATACTAATGTAACTCATTCCTAAACAATGCAGAAAATAGATTAAATCTTTCGTTCCTGCATTCAAGTATGGAGCACGTATTAAAATATATGTCGCCACAAAAAAACACGTTAGATAAAACACCATTGGTAAAAAAAGATGATAAACCAATTGCTTATCGTATGGATTATAATCTACTTTATATTCTTCTATTGATCCCCCTTTCTTAATTGTAATATTCTTTGCCCTTTCAGTAGCACCATATAATGAAATATTAGAGTTATCATCAGATAGAATCCCATCTATTTTTTCAATAATATCCCCGATTGCTAGATCTTGTTCTGCTGCCCAGCTATTTTTCACAATATTATTAATCACCAAATGATTTTCTTGATGCTCTATCTCAATCCCTACCCTTGGATATAACATAATTTCGATTGCAAAATAACTAAATAAACTAAGCGATAGTAACGTTACAATCAATTGATATTCATACTTAAATACTCGAATCACTTTTGTACAAAACTCCTTTTTAACTACAGCAATAACTCCATTTTCTACATTTTGTCATCATAAATTAAAGCATACACATTTCATTTAACGGTTATAAGCACAAAAATATAGTTACCCTCTAATATAGAATAACTTTCACATTTGTTAGATAGAATTCATCATTCATTTTATAAATCTCTACTTTGTTAGTTGTAATACTAATAGTATTTATCCTAATTTCCGCCCCATTTATAAGTAAAATTCCTACTAGCTCAGAATTTTGATAAAAAATCACTTTCCATCATCACATGTACCAACTTTTTTAATGATATTTCATATTTAAAGTGATTTAACTCGATACAATGCCTCACAGTTCACCTTCCTCCTTGTCCTAATATGTAATTTTAAAGAAAAACCTTAGTTAATACTAATGAAAGTTTATTCATATTTCATCAAAAATTGATTGTGCTTTATCGAACATGAAATATACGGATATATAATATAAAACGTACAATTTCCCTTATTCCAAATATAAGCCTTTTTCTACAACAAAAAAGACGCTCCTAAACTAGGGGCGTCTTCCACTATTACGCTTGTTGTTGCGCGCTATATAATTCTTCAAGTGGCTTCATGATAATTTTGTTAACGTCACCGATTACAACGTTTAGGCGTTGCTCAGTTTCCATTAATTTTGTAATTTTAGCATCTTGTTGAATGCGAGCTACAACTTCTTGTGCTTGTTGGTTGTCTTCTTCAGTGATTTCTTGGCCTTGCATCATTTTTTGTTGTAGGCTAAGTTGCATTGTACGGAACTCATCGAATAAGTTCTTTGAAGCTGTGTCAGCTTGAACTGCTGCGTAGCTCTCTTTTAAAGTTTTGAAGTCTTCGTTTTCAGCGATTGCTTTTTGTAATTCATATGCAACATCATGAATGTTCTTTGTCATTTTATTTTTCCTCCTTTAGAAGGCTAGCGCTTTTCATACGCACTGCCTTTTCAGTGCATTTACATACGCACCTCTTCTTACCATATCAAACTATGCAAGAGATGTGAAGAAATTTCACTTTTATTTCTATGTACTCACCTTATTATCTAAGAAACAATAGTAACAATCCTTGTACGAGTCCGATCATTCCACCTAATAATGCTCCTAAATACGTAATCATTTTCAATTCGTTTTTCGTAATAGACAGAACTAAGTCTTCTAATCTTTCTGTTGAGAATGTAGACACTTCTTGCTGGACAATTTCCGCAAGGTGTAGATTATTTAGTATACTCTCTACGTTTTCTGTTCCCCACTTCAAGCCTTTCTTTACTGCACTTGGAACCACTTTTTCAATAATTGTTTCTCGAACCGGCTCACATACTTGCTGAACAGATTGATTTAAAAACTTACTCACTGTTTCCTCTACTTTAACTGCTGACAGCACGGAGCTTACAATCATTTCTTTCTCTACAAATGCTTCTAATTCTTTTACATCTCTTCCTTTTAACTTTTCCCACTCTTTTTGCAGTACGTCAGTTAAAAGCTGCTTTGTACCATCTTGACCTAAAAACTTAATAACTTCTGGCTGCACACGATCCACTACACTTACATTTCCTAAAAACATTCCGACTAAGTTAAGTAGCGTTCCGCGAGAAGCAAAGAAATCATCAATCATGTTTGAAAGACGTGCTTTCCCTTCTTCACTTTCAAAAAAGCTAATTCCTCGCTCTAAAATAAACGCCGAGACATTCGGAATCGCATTCTCTACTTTTTCATTTACAGAATGAGGTAAAGCCTGTTCCCATGTATATGTATAATACTCTGCTAAAAATGCATGAATTTTTTCTGTAATAACATGTTCGATTTTTCGAGTCGCTTCTTCTTCTACATGCGCTACATTCCATTTTTCTAACATATGTCGCAGTGATTGTTCATTCGTAATTACTTTATCCACTTCCACTTGCGCCCAGTGAATTAAACCTTTTTGAAACTCTTCATTTGTTAGCTTTTTTCCAATTCCTTCTGGTGTTAACAAATGTTCTACAACCATATTTCCTAATTGAACAGCAAGTTCATCACGACGCTTCGGAATTAACCCTGGTGTAAATGGAACTTGAAACTTTCCGATATAAATAGGACGATGAGGACGAAATAACATTTTTATCGCTAAATGATTCGTATATCCCCCAATAATTGCTCCGAGTCCTGTCGTCGTTAACATATTTAACCATATATTCATTACAATCAACCTTTCACTTCTCCAAAACTATAGCATATCATCATACGGACAAAAGTATAATGGTATAAAAACGTATTTGCAATATATAGCTTCGCCTATTATGCAAATAGTAGTAAAGGAGTGATTTCGTTGGTTCTCGGTCTTTTAGCTTCTAAACTTCATTACGAACAAACGTATTACACCGAAATCGCTAAACGCGCTCGGCTTTATCATAATGTCGTTGCCCAGTTTACGCCATTTTGTATTGATCCTAAAACAGACCTTATTTCTGGTCTTATTTACGATACAGATACAGGAAAATGGAAAGAGCAAACATTCCCTATTCCTTCTTATATATATGATCGTTATTCTTTTCACGAGGAAACAGACTTTGAAAAAGCAAAATCAATTATTCACTCTTTGCACAATCGTCCTTCCACTACCTTTTTAAATAACACACTTATCAATTTAAGTGAACTACATGATTTATTTCTCACTAATAAAAAACTGTCTCCTTATATACCAAAATTTGAAGTGGCAACGATACAAAACATTTTTAAACTGTTGTTAAAAACTAAAGATATTATTATACGCCCCACTAATACACATTCAAAGGATAACTTATATCGAATTGCTTACAAAAATAAAACGTTTCATATCGATACAGTAAATGAAAAATACCATACTTCTCTTCCATTAAAACGGACAGACGAATTTATATCTTGGTGTAAATCTAACATACGTTCATCCCGTTACATAGCGCACACTATGCTACAACCACCAAATCAATTAACATATCCACTCCACATTCGAACCATTTTGCAAAAAAACAAAGAACAAACTTGGACTGTTATCGGTCAATTTATACAAAAAAGCTCATTTCCTAATCAACTTTTACCCTCAGCAACGGACGATGATTCATTACATTCATTTTCAAAAATTAAATACGTACTATCTAGTACCGGTGTGCAACTATTGCAAGACGCTTTACACGACATTATAAATGAAGTATTCCAAACACTAGATCAGTCTTATTCTTCGTTATTTGAACTAGAACTTTCCACAATTATGGATCAAAAAGGCGCAATTTGGCTTATGTATGTCAACACGATTCCCCCTTACGAACAATACATTCGTCATAGTGATTCATTAGCTGAAAAGATATTTCACGGACCACTTAAATTCAGTCACTTTACACCATAATGAAAGGAGGTAAACCTATTTTGAAAGAACATATATATACATTAAACATTTCAGATGAACATCCAAATAGTATTACTTTACCTTACGTTTTTTCTATTACACCACCTATTACATCCCTCTCCTTCGGTATACGTCACATTGCAAGTGAAGAGGTGAAAATTCATTATTCCTTTACTCGCGAAATTATTATCGGAAAACATATTGCCGAAAAACTTTTACTACCTCAATCCACTACTATTCATGCATTCACACAAAACCAAACAATTATTTTCGGACCATTAATCGGCATTTTTACAACTGGCTTTAACGATGATTCTTCTAACCCTTTAGGAAATCGTTCAATTGCTCTCAGTGAGTTGTTAACACCACCATTCTCATTACGACCGTTCGTATTCGTCTTTGGCGTTCAACATATACACTGGGAAGAAGAAACGATTGAAGGATATTTCTTTCAAGAAAAACAATGGATAAAGAAAAAGGTCCCTTTACCAAATGTCATTTACGATCGATTACCGAATCGACAAGCTGAAAATTATAAACCAATCGTCAGAGCAAAAAGAAAGTTAGAACAAGACTACTCCATTCCATGGTTTAACCCAGGTTTTTTCAATAAATGGGAAGTTCATCAACTTCTTATGAAAGACGAATCAATTAGACCCTTATTACCAAACACAGAAGCATTTCAGCATTTTGAACAAGTAGAACGGTTTCTTGGCACGTATAAATCTGTGTACATGAAACCAATACACGGGAGCTTTGGTAGAAATATTCATCAAATATTTTATTCTCAAACAGAGAATTGCTACTACTGTCGTTATCGCGAAAATGAAGAAAATAAACTAAGAAAGTATCAATCATTAGAAACTCTTCTAAACCACGTATTAAAAGGACATGATTTAAAAAAGTTTATCGTACAGCAAGGTATTTCGTTACTTCGCTTTGATGGGCAACCTGTTGATTTCCGCATTCATACAAATAAAAATCATTTCGGTAATTGGATAGTTAGTGCAATCGTCGCCAAAATTGCCGGCAAAGGCAGTTTAACAACGCACGTAAATAGCGGCGGTGATACAAAATTGCTACAAGAACTTTTTCCAGATTCAACGAAACAAGTTCAAATTGAAAATAAATTAAAACATACCGCCTTACAAATAAGTTACGCGCTCGATGAACAAGTAACCGGAAATATTGGAGAAATCGGTTTTGATATCGGTTTAGACACGAAGGAAAATCCGTGGCTCTTTGAAGCCAACTCTAAACCTGGGCGAACTGTATTCCAAGATAAAAAATTAAAAGAGCAAAGTGAACTGACACGCCAGTTATTTTACGAATATGCCGTCTACTTAACTGAACATTCTTTACGTGATACAAAAGAAAAAATGTCTCAAATAAAATCAGGGGCTTCATCAAACACCGAACATATCCCTTCTCCTATGATTCACTCACAAATACAAAAACAAAAACTTCCACCTAGATAATAAGGTGGAAGTTTTCTATTTATACAAGTTTTACTACAACCTCAGTTTCCACGTTACATACCCCGCAATAAAAAATATGGTTGCAATATTCCTTTGAATTATTATGCGTTAAACCATCTACTGCACTTAATAATTCTTGATCCATATAGGCACTATAATCGTCTATGTAATCTACAGACTTCCCATAATCTTGGAGTATACTTTGGCAATTTTGACAAGAATATGTTTGTGATTCTAATGCGTTGCAAAGCGGGCAAATCCCCATCATGATTCCTCCATACGTTATCGTTTAAAGCCTCTCTTTTTTAGATTGAAGAGAGCACCTACCCATGCATAGGAGCGGTCAATCCATCCCTACTTAAAAATAGAACTATGAAGTTGCTACCGATTTCATTTCAATAAATCATAAATAAGAAGCTAATGATTAGCCTACAAGTAGCAGGCTACACTGAGAAAATTATATTTAATATCCTCCTTAGTTTGGCCTGTTTTCTTAAAAATACAACGATTACTCTTATTTCATAATTTACGAAATCAATACGTTTTTTTGACAAAATTTACAAATTATTATTTTGTATATCTTTCTAGGTAACATCCATACTATGAGTACAAACTTAATTACCGATGGATTAGCGCCAACCGGGGCGATAATCTGGTTCAACTCCAGCTAGTCCAACCAAAAAAAATTTTTATAACTCTAAGGAGGATATATTCCTATGGCAAACCAAAATTCTTCAAATCAATTAGTAGTACCAGGTGCAACAGCTGCAATCGATCAAATGAAGTACGAAATCGCTCAAGAATTTGGTGTACAATTAGGAGCAGATTCTACGGCTCGCGCTAACGGTTCAGTTGGTGGAGAAATTACAAAACGTCTAGTTGCAATGGCTGAGCAAAGCCTTGGCGGATTCCAAAAATAAATATATATGGCAAAAAGGTCTCAGGGCATATACCCTGAGACCTTTCTTAATTTACTGCAACATTTGTAAAAACTTTTTCGTGCGTTCTTCTTTTGGATTTGTAAATACATCTTCTGGTGTACCTTGTTCGACAACGACACCACCATCCATGAAAATAACACGGTTGGCAATTTGATGTGCAAAACGCATTTCGTGCGTTACAATAACCATCGTCATGCCTTCTTTAGCAAGTTCTTTCATGACTTTTAAAACCTCTTGAACGAGTTCAGGATCAAGCGCTGAAGTCGGCTCATCAAATAGTAACACTTCTGGCTCCATCGCAAGCGCACGCGCAATTCCAACGCGCTGTTGTTGTCCACCTGATAATTGGAATGGATATAAATCCACTTTATCTGCTAAACCAACTTTTTCAAGGAAATAGTTTGCTTTTTTCTTTGCTTCTTCTTTCCCTACTTTTTTCACTGTAATGAGCCCTTCCATTACATTCTGAAGTGCTGTTAAATGAGGGAATAAGTTATGGTGCTGGAAGACCATACCTGTTTGTGTACGAAGATTTACAATATCTTTCTTCGATACTTTTTGAGCGAAATTAAGCTCTTTATTACCAATGCTAATATTACCAGCATCCGGTGTTTCTAGTACGTTGAGACAACGCAAGAATGTCGTTTTACCAGATCCAGACGGCCCAATAATAACAACAACCTCGCCCTTCTCAACTGTTAAATCTATATGCTTTAGTACGGTATTATCTCCGAAACTTTTTTGTAAATGTTGAATTGAAATCATAAAAACAAAAACTCCTTTTGTAAAAGGATTATTTTAACGTATAGCGTTCTGAACGCTTTTCTAACATCTGTTGTACGATTGATAATAAGAAACAAATAACCCAATAAATAAGACCTGCTTCAAAATAAACAATTAAAAATTCGTAGTTCATCGCCGCAATTTCCTGCGCTTTTCGGAACATTTCTGTTACTAAAATTAACGATGCTAATGAAGTATCCTTCACTAAGCTAATAAATGTATTTGAAAGCGGCGGGATTGATACACGCGTCGCTTGTGGTAAAATAACACGTTTTAACGCTTGCGGGTATGTCATCCCAATTGTGTAAGCTGCTTCCCACTGCCCTTTCGGAATGGAAAGGATAGAAGCACGAATAATTTCCGATGCATATGCACCGACATTTAATGAAAATCCAACAACTGCTGCTGTATATGGCTCAACTTCAATATTAAGAGTTGGAAGTCCATAGAAAATAATAAATAATTGTACAAGAAGTGGCGTTCCGCGAATGATAGATACATAGATACGAGCAATCCATTGTAAAATACGACTACCAGAAATACGTGCGAGCGCTGTTAACGTTGCCAGTATAATCCCGATAATAAATGTAATAAGCGTTAATGGAATTGTTGTAAAAACAGCTTCCTTCAGCATAGGCATGAAGGAAGTCTGCATAATATCTATCCAAGTAGACAATCGATCTGAAACCAATGCACTACTTAGATACATTTTCACCGAACCATTTTTTCGTTATTTTGTCATACGTACCGTCTTTTTTCATATCTTCTAACGCTTTATCTACTTCTTGTACAAGCTTATCGCTACCTTTACGGAATAAGAATCCACTTTGTGAAGCTTCTTTTTCTGTATCTACAATTTTAATTTTTGCATCTTTTTTCGTTTCTAAATAATTTAATACTGATAACTTATCATTAATTGTAAAATCAACGCGTCCTGAAGCTAATAATTCTGCCGCTTGGCTAAATCCTTCTACACCTTCGATTTCTGCACCGTTTTTCTTAGCGATATCTGCATAGTTACTCGTTAAAGATTGTGCTCCTTTTAACCCTTTTACATCAGCAAATGTAGCAGGCTTATCTTTATCTTTTGCGATAACTAATGCCGCTGAAGATGAAATGTATGGTTTAGAGAAATCGTATTTCTTTTGACGATCTTCACGAATACCAACTTCGTTTGCAACCATATCGAAACGTTTTGCATCAAGGCCAGCAAGTAAGCTATCCCATTGTGTTTCTTTAAATACAGGTTTTACACCTAAACGTTTTGCAACTTCTTCTGATAGTTCAACATCGAATCCAGTTAATTTATTGCTTGAATCGTGGAACGTAAATGGTGGGTATGTACCTTCTGTACCAATTACAAGTTCACCGCTTTGTTTAATCTTTTGTAAGGCGTCTTGACTAGCTGTATCTTTTTTCTCTTCTTTACCGCAGCCGGCTACAATCCCGATCGCTAATGTAGTTACTGCAAGCACTGAAAATAATTTCTTCATGATAGTAATCCTCCAAGTATTCTGATAGGAATTTAAAAACTATATTGATTGTATGCAATCTTGAACAATTTTTCAATGAAAATGTTCTTATTTAGTTTATCCTTTTTCTTCATAATCAAACAAAAGGGAAAAATACCCCTACATACAAAAAATAAGTAACATTTTTAAATATAGCATTTATAAAGAAAAAGGTAAAACAATACTTCTTATTTAACTGCCCTGATTCACTAAAAAAGAACTTGCAAAAATCGCAAGTTCTCCTCCATACCTATGAAGCGCTCTGGTTTCCTTCCATTTGCGTTTTATACATATCATAATAACGCCCGCGCTTTTTCATTAGTTCATCATGGGAACCTTTTTCCAAAATTGTTCCTCTATCGAGTACAATAATTTGATCTGCGCTTTTAATTGTTGAAAGACGGTGCGCAATAATAAATGTCGTTCTTCCTTTTTTCACAACTTCTAGTGCTTGTTGAATCATCGCCTCTGTTTCTGTATCAATACTAGATGTTGCTTCATCTAAAATTAAGATAGCTGGATCAAAAGCGAGTGCTCTAGCAAACGAAATAAGCTGACGTTCTCCAGTGGAAAGCGTACTTCCCTTTTCTGTAATTTCTTCATTTATATTGTTTGCAAATCTTTCAGCACCAACATCATGCAATGCTTTTATGATACGCTCTTTTGAAATTTTTTCGTTTTCTAAGCTTACATTGGAAGCGACCGTCCCGCTAAATAAAAACGGATCTTGCAGTACGATTCCCATATGCTCACGAGTTGCTTGTTTCGGCATTTCTCTTACATCGTGACCGTCAATCGTAAGCTTTCCTTTTTCAAACTCATAAAATTGAAAGAGTACATTCATGATAGAACTTTTTCCTGATCCAGTATGACCAACAAGTGCCACTGTCTCGCCTTGTTTCGCTTCAAAAGAAATATTTTTTAACACTTCATCTTTTCCATTATAAGAAAATGATACATTATCAAATTTTACATTTCCTTTTAAACGAGGCATGCGTTCTTCTTCTACCGCTTCCCCTTTTTCCTCTAACAATTCAAAGACACGTTCTGATGCAACGCGCGCTTGCTCTAAGTTTGCAAGCTGGTTCACCATATTCGTAATTGGCGAGAATAATCGTGTTAAATAATCGACGAACGCATACAGTACCCCAAGTGAAATAATACCTGTAGCACTTAATGACGCACCGCCGAAATACCAAATTACTCCTGTGAAAGCGATATTTCTTAATACGGCTACTAAGTTATGCGAAGTTGCTGCATTTAAATTTAAAATTTTATTTTGATACTTAAAATAATCGCCATTTAATTCTTCAAACTCTTTTTTCGTTTCACGCTCTTGACGAAACGCTTGAATAATCGGCATCCCTTGAATGGATTCATTCACTGTTCCGTTAATATCAGATAAACGGGAACGCATTTTATGGTTGTATACAGACGCATATTTTCTATAAAGAATCGCCCAAACAATTAAAATTGGGATAATTAATAAACATAATGAAGCGAGCTTCACATCTAATAAAAATAACGCAGCGAATATCCCAATAATATAGATGATACTAGAAACGAATGTTGCCAGCACCGTTACATATAAATCACGAATGGCCTCTGTATCATTCGTCACACGCGAAACAATTTTCCCCGCCGGTAAATGATCAAAGTACCGAATTGGCAACGTTTGAATATGAGAAAAAACATCTTCCCTCATAATTTGAATAATTTTGTTCGCTGCCTTCTGCAAGAAGAACTGCTTTCCGTATGCAAATAATGACACGACTACTAATAAAGCGAAATAGCCACCACCAAGTAATAATAGACGGTTTATTTCTGGCTTATAAAATGCAAATACTTCTTCCTTTGTTAATGCTTGCGCTTTATAAACTTGCACCGCTTTACCATTTTGAACGGTAATCATATCCCCTTTTACAGTACGTGACCCTTCCTCATTTACTTTATTCGGTACAAAATAATATTGAAAACCGACTTGCATCACACGTACTTCTTTACCTTTTGTCTCGCCTTGTTCAAAGCGATCACTTCGCTTATAAAAAGCGCCATTATATGAAACAGCTTCTTCACTCTTTTCTGTTTCATACCAAGGTTTCTCTATCCCGACGATATGATCATCAATCATCGTTTTAGCAACGAAAGGACCAGCAAGCTCTGCGATGACGAAAATAAATAACATTAACATCGCAGCAAAAATCGTCCCTTTCACTTTCATCGCATATTGAAATAATCTTTTTGAAACGCTCATATTTTCACCCCACTATCCGCACTTTCACTTTCGCCTTGTTGTCTTTCAAACTGCTCAGCATACCAGCCTCCGCTTTGGATAAGCTGAGCATGCGTACCTTCTTCCATTACTTCACCTTCGTCCATAACGAGAATCCAATCCGCATGTTGCACTGCAGATAAACGATGCGTCGTAATAATCGTCGTCTTTCCGCTTCTTTCCGTTCTAATATTTTCAATGATCGCTGCTTCCGTACGAGCATCTACAGCTGATAAAGAATCATCCAAAATTAAAATTTCTGGATTTTGAATAACAGCTCTTGCAATCGAGATCCTTTGTTTTTGCCCTCCGGATAAAGAAACACCTTTCTCTCCAACGAGCGTTTCTAATCCTTCTGGTAAAAACTCTAAATCCTTTTTAAACGCAGCAATTTCAATTGCTTTCTCTAGTTCTTCTTCAGTCGCTTCCCTATTTCCGAATAAAATATTTTCTCGCGCTGTTTTTGAGAACAAAATATGCTCCTGCGGTACATAGCCAATCCACCCGAGTACATTTTCATTCTTTATTTTATCTAATGTCACATCAGAAACTGCAATATCTCCATCTCCAAGCGGATATTGGCGAAGAAGCTGACGTACAAGCGTCGTTTTCCCACTTCCTGTTTTTCCGACAACCCCTAGCGTTTCTCCTTGCTTTAATGTGAAAGAAACCTTCTTTAAATTTTCTCCAGTTGATGAAGGGTATGAGAAAGACACATCATCAAACTGAATATAATCCGGCTCTTGTACAAGCTTTGGATGTTTCGGATCCTTTACATCCGGTTCATACGCTAACGTTTCATTCACACGGTCAAGCGAAGCATTTCCTCTTTGCATAACATTAATTAGTTCACCAATTGCAAACATCGGCCAAATCATCATTCCTAAATAAACGTTAAAAGAAACGAGTTCACCAAGCGTCACCTTTGACTGGAACACAAGGTATGCACCGTACACTAAGCCGATTAAATAACTAAGACCGACAAGCATTTTCACAGTTGGTTGGAATAATGCATCAATTCTCGCTACCTTCATATTTTTTTCGTAGACGTCATCTCCTAAATGATGAAATCTTTCCTCGTCTGCATTCTCTTGTACGTATGCACGAATAACGCGCACACCAGCGATTGATTCAAGCACTTTATCGTTCATATCACCAAACGCATCTTGCGCAACGGTAAATCTTTCATGCAATTTCTTTCCATATATATTCATCGCATACGCCATAATTGGAAGCGGGATAAGCGCTGCAAATGTAAGCTCCCAACTAATTGTAAATCCCATCATAAAAACGATCGTAAGCATGTATAAACTAGAATCTACAAGCGTTAATATACCAAAACCAGCTGTCATAGCGATTGCTTTTAAATCATTCGTTGCCCTCGCCATTAAGTCGCCAGTACGATTTTTTTGATAAAAAGTCGGCGTCATCTTAAGTAAATGACCCATAAATTTAGAGCGCATCGTTTTCTCAAGTACAAATGCACCGCCAAACAATTGATGTTGCCATACGAAAGTGAGGCCATATCCAACGATCGTAACCCCTATTAAAATAAGAATAGATTGCATAATAGCTTCGTTTGATAACGTTCCTGTTTTTATGTTATCTATCGTAGCCCCTAACACTTTCGGGGGAATCACTTCAACTATATTCACAATTAAAAGAGCTCCAATGGCAATACTATATCTCTTCCAGTGCTCTTTAAAAAACCACTTTAACTTTAGTAATACTGATAACAATGTAACCTCTCCCTTCTCGTTCTCGTTTACTTCTCATTTCTTTATCCACTATCCAAACCCATTACATTTACATTTCGTAACCCATACAATCTCATCACATTTTTCCACCTTCCAAAGTTTTATATAGGAATATGGAAAATAAACAAAAAAAAGCATACCGCCGCTTGACGATATGCACAGGAATGCATAAAAAGCGTACGTTACGATATACGCAACGTACGCTTTTTATAAGACAAAGATGCCCTATATATCCGCACGGGTTGCGTAATGATATAAATGTTTTCTGCCATTTAACAGAGCTAAGCTCATTACATTTACGATTACAATCATTACGCACACCCCCTTCATTTATTTTCCATTTATAATCTTACAACTTTATTGAGTATTCTGTCAATTATTTTTTTACACATAAAGTAAAATGCACGAAAATGCAAATGGTTCATGACATAATAAACCAGTTTGAAATAAAAGAATGTTCTGTAAGAAAGGGCATACAAAATAAAAAAAGAATAAGAAATCGTTTTCACAAACATTTCATTTGAAAAATGTTATCAAACCCCCTACAATCACCTTATACTCACTCTTACAAGTTGCTATTTTAGGAGGACTAATCATGACAACTAGCAATACGTACAAATTTTATTTAGACGGAGAATGGAGAGAAAGCTCTTCAGGAGAAACAATCGAAATTCCATCTCCATACTTACACGAAGTAATTGGACAAGTACAAGCAATTACTCGCGGAGAAGTAGATGAAGCAATTGCATCTGCAAAAGAAGCTCAAAAATCATGGGCTGAAGCTTCCCTACAAGATCGCGCAAAATACTTATATAAATGGGCTGATGAGCTCGTAAATATGCAGGATGAAATTGCCGATATCATTATGAAAGAAGTCGGTAAAGGCTATAAAGATGCGAAGAAAGAAGTTGTTCGTACAGCTGACTTCATTCGTTACACGATCGAAGAAGCTTTACATATGCACGGAGAAAGCATGATGGGCGATAGCTTCCCTGGCGGAACGAAATCGAAACTTGCGATTATCCAACGCGCACCACTTGGTGTTGTATTAGCAATCGCACCATTTAACTACCCAGTAAACTTATCTGCTGCAAAACTTGCACCAGCATTAATTATGGGTAACGCTGTTATTTTCAAACCAGCAACTCAAGGTGCAATTAGTGGTATTAAAATGGTTGAAGCACTTCATAAAGCTGGCCTTCCAAAAGGTCTTGTAAACGTAGCTACAGGACGCGGTTCTGTAATTGGTGACTACTTAGTAGAACACGAAGGCATCAATATGGTATCGTTCACAGGTGGTACAAACACAGGTAAACATTTAGCGAAAAAAGCTTCAATGATTCCACTTGTATTAGAACTTGGTGGTAAAGATCCTGGTATCGTTCGTGAAGATGCTGACTTACAAGATGCTGCAAACCATATCGTAAGCGGTGCATTCTCTTACTCTGGTCAACGTTGTACAGCTATTAAACGTGTACTTGTACACGAAAACGTAGCGGACGAGCTTGTTAGCTTATTAAAAGCACAAGTAGCTGAACTATCAGTTGGATCTCCAGAACAAGATAGCACAATCGTTCCATTAATCGACGACAAGTCTGCTGACTTCGTTCAAGGTTTAGTTGACGACGCTGTAGAAAAAGGTGCTACAATCGTTATCGGTAACAAACGTGAGCGTAACTTAATTTACCCAACATTAATCGATCACGTAACAGAAGAGATGAAAGTTGCTTGGGAAGAGCCATTCGGCCCAATCCTTCCAATCATCCGTGTTTCTTCAGACGAGCAAGCAATTGAAATTGCTAACAAATCAGAGTTCGGTCTGCAAGCAAGTGTCTTCACAAAAGACATTAACAAAGCATTTGCAATTGCTAACAAAATCGAAACTGGTTCTGTTCAAATTAACGGACGTACAGAGCGCGGCCCTGACCACTTCCCATTCATCGGTGTAAAAGGTTCAGGTATGGGCGCACAAGGTATTCGTAAGAGCCTTGAGTCTATGACACGTGAAAAAGTAACTGTATTAAACTTAGTTTAATCTTATAAAAAGAAGCTGATCTATAAATAGATCAGCTTCTTTTCTATATAAATACTTCCAAAAACGGAGTATTTCGTTCTACTTCTGATTTGGTTTTCCAAATCGAACTAAAACATGCCATAATAATTTTAATTCCTGAAGCACTTCTTCATAAGTTCCACGATTACTCCAAGATAATGGATTGCGTTTCAAATCCACTACAGCAGAACCAATTATATTTGCATCGATACAATGATTCCGTGCAATACGTCTTGCTAAAGATGGCATTTTTGAACCTCTAAAATCCATCGGAACTTCGTCTACCGCAAGTACAAAACCGATGTGCCAATACAAATCAATAGCATACTTCAGGCAAATTTCTTCTAAAACTCTTCCTACATCCGTACCCTTAAATGAAGGATCTGCAACAAGCACCTCTACGTCTTCTTTAAGAGAAATCTCTCCATGAATCTGCGCTTCAATATAATGATTAAGATTACGGGCTGGCTCTTTGCTTACTAAATCTATAAACGGCCTTTTCAGATTAGCCAATAAATGATTAATTATTATTGTTGGAGTCAAATTTCCTTCACCAATTGCAAAATCTCTTACGAATGCCTCTTCCAAAAGAGCAGCTAAAATCATATCAAACTCCTCATAAGTCCCCTTTTCTTTCGGATCTTGATGTGAATCTAAATATGTATATGTAGAGCGCGAAGAAACTTTTGGAGATAAGAGAAAATAACAGGATCCAAAACGCGGAGCCGGCCCATCTGGATGTAACATCAAATTTAGCGCTCCGTATTTTGGACGTTGATCATTCGTTACGCCTTCTAATTGATATGCCCCTCCAAATATTCTCTTTTCCCAAAGGTCACGTTCACCACCAGGGTAAGCAGATACGCTTCCATTAGATAGCAACGTTTCAAATTGACTTTTATATACTCCTTGTTCAAACAATGCTTCAGCAACACTTTTCATACTCGAATCTAGTCTGTCTGGATGAAAGTGTAAAGCGATCCTTGCATGAGATTTTAAATTAGCGACAGCTTCTTCAAATATTTCATCTGTAATATTACACATGTTAAGTATATGATTAATCGTTGCTTTAGCCCCACGTTTTTCGTTCTCTGCATATTTTGAAATATACTCTAAAGCAAATAATTGAGATCTTGATAATTCCATAATCCAATCTCCCCTTTAATTGAAATGACCTTAATCCTTTCAATTAAAAGTGCATTTTTTCCTTCTTATGCAACTAACCTAATTTATTGAACAAAAAGTACTTTAATACAGTCTAATTACAGATACGAGCATTCTTTACGGGTAAATCCACACATTCTACAGAAATGTGATACCCTAGCCATCGCTCAGCAATATGTTCAAATGATAAAACAGATCCCGTTGTAAAAAAGCGATGCTTCGGATTCAGATTGTCAGACAAAATTCCTTTGTGCTGTAAAATCGTACTTAACTCTATCGCTGTTTCTTCTGCAGAACTAATAATCGTTACATCTTCTCTTAACTTACTTTTAATCACAAACTCTTCTCTATAATCTGATTATTACTATATCCATTGACGTATAAAAATACATTTGTTACTCTTAAAGACGTTAATTTAATATTTAAATCCTCATTCGTATCTCGGTGAGGTAGAGGTTGCAATCATTAAGAGTATCATTTCAGGAGATGTAGTGGCATTGATGAAGGAATGAGAAAGGAATGGTTGCCGAAGTAAGTCGTGTCCACCATGCACGCTTGCTGGGTCTGCATTTAATAAGTGCAGAACTGTCACAAACGTTTCGTTTGTGGAGAGCTATCGAGAGGTATGTCGTGGGTTTCTTATAAGATAGAAAGCATGTAGCGGCAGATTACGTGCTTTTTTTGTTTTGTTTGGGACTTCTCTTCTCTACTAAGAAGACATACATATCTCCTCGCTTGACTTGGTTATACTAACTTTGGAGGTATTTTCTATGCAACAAAAAAAATGGGGCTTTTGGGTACTAACAGCTTTCGTTGTCGGTAACATGGTTGGCGCTGGTATTTTCATGGTGCCAAGTACGTTGGCACAAACAGCAAGCCCACTCGGTGTCACTTTAGCTTGGTTAACTACAGGGTTTGGTGTTTTAATGCTAGCTCTTGTTTTCGGTAATTTAGCAATTCGTCGTCCTGATTTAACGACAGGACCACAAAGTCATGCATATGCTTTATTCTCAACACCAAAAAAGAAAAAAATGGCTGGCTTCAGTATGGTATGGGGATATTGGGTTGCAAACTGGGCAAGTAACGTTGCCATCATTACATCATTTGCGGGATATTTATCACTCTTCTTCCCAATTATGAAAGATACGCGACTACTATTTTCAATCGGTTCTTTTAACATAGAAGTCGGAAAACTAATTACATTTACGATTTGTTCCATCTTACTTTGGGGAACTCATATTATATTAACAAATGGTGTAAGCGGAGCTGGAAAACTAAACTTCTTAGCAACAACAACGAAAGTAACTGGATTCCTTTTATTCATCGTCGTTACGTTATTTGCATTCGAAGCTTCTAAATTTGGACAATGGTACACACCGATGATTGATAAATCAGGTGCATCACACGGTCTTCTTTCACAAGTAAATTTAGCTGCTCTTACAACGCTTTGGGCGTTTATCGGAATTGAATCAGCCGTTCTTTTATCAAACCGTGCTGTTTCTCCAAAAACGGTAAAACGTGCAACAGTTGCGGGATTACTTATTACAGTTGCAATTTACTTAGGAATTACAATTTTAACAATGGGTGTACTTCACGTTGATAAATTACAAGCTTCTGAACGTCCATTAGCAGATGCATTAAACGCTGCAATGGGTCATGGCGGCGGGAAACTGATGGCATTACTTGCTCTTACTTCCCTGTTCGGTTCTATCTTAGGCTGGATTTTATTAAGCTCAGAAGTACCTTATCAAGCAGCAAAAGAAGGTTTCTTCCCTTCCTTCTTCACGAAAACAAATAAAAAAGGAAGTCCAATTTACTCATTACGATTAACAAACATTATGTCGCAAGTATTCCTATTCTCAACATTATCAGGAACCATTGCGGAAGCTTATACATTCGTTATTACCGTATCGACACTGGCCTACCTCATTCCATATCTCGTTTCACCAATCTTCCAGTTAAAACTAGTCGCAACTGGTGAAACATATAAAAATGAAATGCGGGCAAGAATTACAGATGGCATAGTCGCAGTTATCGCACTTTGCTACGCACTATGGGTTATTAAAACCGGTGCATCCGATATAAAAACGTTCCTTCTCGGAATTGGTTTATTCGTAATTGGATTTGCTTTCTATCCATTAATGAATCGTGATCAGAAAAAAAATAACGAAAAGAAAAACGGGCAAGTTGCATAACGCAATTTGCTCGTTTTTTCTTTTGTAAAACATATATAATAGAACAAAGAGGTGAGAAACATGTCAATCGAATCGCTATGGAGCAGTCGCTTCCAACAACATATTCAAAATATCATTACATACTTTGCACGTATGATTAACGGTTTACTATATAGCTTTATCTTTATTTCATGCGTTGGTGCATATTATTATGCTCAGTTTCTAAAAGCATCTCCTTCTAAAGGAATATCTTTAATAATTATAACGATTGTACTTACATTCATTATAACGAGATGCCCTATCCGTACATTTATTCAAAAACCTGATGCTGTCTATTTACTAGCACTAGAAGAGAAATTAACATCTTATTTCAAAAAATCTCTTCTATACAATTACATCATTCAGCTTTTCCCATTGTTATTTACGTTCCTTATTCTCGTTCCACTTGCTATGCAATCATTGCAATTAACTGTACCTTTTTTGTGTACAATCTTTATCGTATTAATGATTACGAAAGCTTGGAACATGTACATACATTGGATGTGGCGTGATAGTCACGACAAAAACATATGGCTGATCATCCGTATTACTTGTAATGCCTTAATCATTTACATGCTGTTTTATTCCGCAAATGTTCTCATATTAGGCGGATTACTCTTACTACTTGCTTTCCTACTTCTATATACGAAAAAACAGCCTACAAAACGAATACCGTGGGATTACATAATCGAGCAAGAAAAAAAAATGAACGTTCGTTTTTATCAATTCGCTAGCATCTTCACTGATGTTCCGCAACTGAACAAACAAGTAAATAAAAGAAAATGGCTTACAAATTGGATTGAACCTTTATTACATAAAAAAAGAGCAACTTTCTTCTATTTACATACATTAGCATTTTTACGCGGGAATGATTATTTCGGTATATATATTCGCTTAGGATTGATCGGTGCTTTCGCCTTATATTTCATACCAAATATATACGTAAAAGGCGCTATCGCTTACATCGTTCTATATATGATTTCTATGCAGCTCCGTTCACTGTGGAAATATTTTTCGGGAAATATTATTGTAGCATTATATCCAATCCATACTGAAGAAAGGATGAAGCAATTTCTTAGCTTAATCTTTATATTGCTAAGCATTCAACTCATTTTATTTTCGAGTGTTATACTCATTGCTACAGGTCAATTTTTACATAGCCTTATCATTATGTCTGGCGGGTTACTCTGGATTAAATTTATTATTGTACCAAAAACGAAGCAACGCGTTTCTTCGTTTTAACGAAAAGAAATATCTTAAAATCCAAGGAGCAAATAAATTATCTCCTTGGATTTTTTATTTTGCTTCCTCAAACAAGAATCACTGAAACAACCGATATTTTATGATTTTTACATACAAAAACGATAATACATGTTTACGTCCTAATAAAAAGGGTATTTATTAAATTAACAGGGCAAAGAAAGTGGAGGGAATGAAAAAATATGAATTCAAGTTTCACTTTATAAAAGGCATTGCTCAAGGATGATTCTGGAACCGACAATATAATGTAAGGAGCTGAATGCAATGAGTAAAAAAATTGCTATTTTAATAACGGATTATTTCGAGGACACAGAATACACAGAGCCGGTAGCAGCTTTTAATCAAAAGGAATATGAATTAACAACCATTGAAATGGAAAAAAGGAAAACAGTACACGGTAAGCAAGGAAAAAGTGAAGTCGTAATTGATAAAAGTATTGATGATGTTTCTCCAGAGAACTTTGATGCCCTCTTCATACCAGGTGGATTTTCCCCTGATATACTCCGTGCAGATGAGCGTTTTGTATGCTTTAGTAAAGCATTTATGGATGCGGACAAACCCGTTTTCGCTATTTGTCACGGACCTCAGCTACTCATCACTGCACAAACACTTGAAGGACGTGATGTAACTGGATATAAATCTATTGAAGTCGATTTAAAAAACGCTGGCGGAAACTTTCACGACAAACAAGTAGTCGTATGCCAAAATCAGTTAGTCACAAGTAGACAACCAGAAGATATACCGGCGTTTATTGAAGAATCGTTGCGTATATTAGGATAAATACTTTGGTTAACTAACCTCCTTTTATTTACATGAAAATAATTAATCAGTGGGGTTTTATTCATCCCCACTGATTATTAGCCCTCACCAACTGGTCGTTTACAGGCAATCCGACCACCACAAATAGCAGGATAAATAAAAAGAGGGGAACCCAAAAGTTCAGTTTTAATAATCTTTTGGATTCCTCTCTTTTCTCGCCCCAAAATTCCTTATCACTTTTCATAGGCATTTTTCATATAGTGAAAATGACTATATAATTCCTATCCATAAGTTAAATAATGATTTCGCACATATAAATAAAAAAGATGGGAGCCTAACTATGAACAATAATCCACCTTCTCCGCCCCAAGACAACTCCGAAAACAATAGCCGTGACATTACACTGCAAACATTACGGGTCATTGGACTCATCGTCCTTATTAGTGGTTATATCCTCGTTGCTCTCTCAGAAGTAGGTGAGCTGAAAACCTTATTAACAAATCCGAATGCTAACCCTGATTTAGCTGAAGTTGACCCGTTCTAAAAATTATATAAAAAGCGAGTCCCAGTATAACTGGTTCGCTTTTATATAGTTTCATCCAATTTGAGAAACATTTCTCTCATCCTCATACTTCTCTTTCCCTATTGCCTTCATAAATAATAAAATACTGCTCATACCAACGATAAAGTACAGAGCACTCATGCCCCAAGATGCAATAAATGAACCTAGCATAACACCTAATGCTCCGTTCATTTTTGCCACTTGAAAGACCATTCCGTTAATCGCCATATAAGAACCTCTTGCCTCATTTGGCACCATATCTGCCATAATAGATTGACGTACTGGCACATACATCATCTCACCTACTGTTTGGAAAAGCCCTGCAATTAATAAAATCCATAAACTATTGCTCGTTCCGAGTATTGTAAATCCAATTGTATAAATGAATAAACCTACATATAAGATTTTCAAATCGTTGAAGCTTTTCAGCATTTTTATAAGAAGTGCTGAACATAACACAACTAAAATTGTATTCTCCGCTGAAATCCAGCTCAGCATTCGAATACCCGTTAAATCAAACGTAAAACCATTACTGAAGAAAAATTGTACTGTTTCAAATTCCTTCTGCAAACGTACCCCTAAATAATTATTAATTTGAAACTCTAACGATAATGTACATATACTCGCTGCACAAAAAATTAAAAACGCTCTATCTTTCATTACGACTTTATAACTATCCGCCATATCTTTTAATATATTTTTCTTCTCCACCGTTTTTCTCGCTACATACACTTCTTCCATATATACAGCCATTACATATAAAGTAATAATTGCAACAAGAGTTAATACGATAAACAATTGCAATCTATAGTTTTCAAATAGTAATCCACCAAATATTGCTCCAATTGCAATAGATAAATTAATCGCCCAGTAGTTAATGCTGTACATCACTTTTCGATTTTCAGGTGTACTCACATCAATTAACATCGCCTCTGTCGCAGGATTCATAAGTCCAGAGCCTAAACTATTCACTAACATAAACACAAATGTTAGCCATGGTGAGTCAACGTAATCCGAATTCGCAACTCCCATACAAGCAATGGAAATGACTTGTATACTTTGACCGATAATCATAACCTTTTTACGCCCAAGCCGATCCCCAACATATCCACCGTATAAACCAATTACTAATGAAGCTATGACATTAATAAGTAGTAACGCACCAGCAATTGCACTACCTAATTTTATTGAAAAATAAATCGCCATAAATGGAAAAATCATCGTGGACACAGTACGTGTTAAAAACGAAGTTATAATTCTAATCTTTATATTTCGATGCATACTCCAAAATCCCATTGTTTCCCCCTCCTTATGCTTACTTATTTTACTTTGAAAAAAAGGAAGAAAAAGGTTAGAATATTCTAAAGAGTTTCCCCTTTTATGATAGAAGGAAGTGTATATATGAAAATTATGGACTATTACATTAGGCTAAGACTACATGCACAGGATCAACAGCATATACGAAATAGCTTACAAGAATTAGCGGATGTTTTATATTGCAGTACGAAAAACGTAAAGATTTTATTAAAGAAAATGAGCGAGGAGCAATTAATTAGCTGGACTCCAGGGCGAGGACGCGGAAATAAAACAGAAATTCTATTTATACATAATTTCGTAGAAGCGATTGAATGCTATACAGATGAACTGTTAGCGCAAGAAAAATTAAAAGATATCTTTCTTCTTTTAAAAGAACCCCTACCCCTTGCACTTCAAAAAAAGATAGAAAATAAACTACATCATCATTTTGGATACGAACCTTCAAATGATATGTACGACATATTAAAAATTCCTATATCGAGAAAGATAGTCCCATTAGATCCGGCTTTTGTGGCTGTAACTACAGAGAGCCATCTTACGAGTCAAATTTTTGATACGTTAGTCGTTTATAACGATGTTACGGAAAAAATGGAACCACACATTGCGCATACGTGGGAATTAAGTGAAGACGGGCTGACGTGGACTTTTTATTTACGAAAGGATGTATATTTTCATAACGAAACAGTTTTAACTTCTAAAGATGTACGATTTTCATTTGAAAGACTAAAAGAAGTTCACTCTCCTTTTGAATGGTTAACAGAAGAAATTGTTCAAATTGAAACACCATCACCACTGCAAATTCGATTTCATTTAGCAAAACCAAATTTATTTTTCTTACACTATGTAAGTTCCATACAACTAGCAATTTTGCCACATGATGCTAGTATTGAAAATCATCATTATATAGGTACTGGACCTTTCAAACTTGCTCATTACTCTGAAGACAATATCGTACTCGAAGCGTTCACTCATTATTTTAAAGAGCGCGCGTTATTAGATCGTATTGAATTTTGGGGTATTCCTGATCATGTACAAATCGATGCTGATTATGAACTACCAAATGAAGAAGAAAATGAAAGGCATGATATACAAATAGAAGAAATAGGTTGTATTTATGCTGGCTTCAACTTTACAAAACCTGGTCCTCATCACGACATTTACTTTCGAAAGGCTTGGAGAGAACTATATGATGTTGAAACGATACTTCGTAGCATAGAGGGAAGACGAACAATTGCTGCATCAAGCTTTTTCCCTGAAAGAAGTAGCCAAGCTTCTAAAAGATCTTACTCTTTAGAAAAAGCAAAAGTTTACTTAAACAAGAGCACCTATAACGGAGAAACGATACATATTTATTTCTTCGCATTTAAAGACAGTGCAAATGACGCACATTTCCTAAAAGAACGATGTGAAAGTTTAGGTATACAAGTGGAGCTTCACCCATTTCTCGTTTCAGATTATATGAATCGCTCTATCGATCAACATGCCGATATTATTTTCATGGGAGAAGTGTTTGCTTCCAATCATGAACTTGCATTCTTAAATGTATTTAAAAATAAAAGTTGCTTCGTAAATCGGTTCATGGACCCACACTACGAAAAACAAATTAACTGTTTGCTAGATACATTTTTACTAGAAGAAAATAAAGAAAAGCGTTATGAACTCATGTATGAGATTGAAGAGTTTTTACAAGCAGAACACATCATTTTATTTAACTATCACGTTTTAAAAAGAAAAACATACCCTTCTTCTTTAAAAAACGTAACAATTGATTCATTTGGTTGGGCAAATTTTGCGAAGTTATGGATACAACCATCCACGTATTAACATGCAAGTTTTTATAAAAGGAGAAAAACCATGAAACGCACCCTAGAAAAAAGACTTTCTTATCTATACACAGGTGAGTTATTTTCAGTCATTACTTTTATTTTCACAAGTTACTTACTTAATTATGCTTATCCTACGTTACATTTATATTCCCTATATTCTTTTTGGGTCTCATTTCTTCTTTTAGAGTTTATCTTATTACAAGGAGTAATTTACTGGTACGTAAAGTGGAAACGACTAAAAAAAGAGAAAACATCTGTTACGCCCATTAGGATGATTCAATATTTAAAAATACTTAAAAAGATAAATATAGCATTCATTATTACGGGATTTATTACGTTTACTATTGATTTTATAATTTGGTATCCTCACTTACCTTTAGGTGGGCTATCATTCACTCTATTTATTTATATTTTTGCATTACTTGAGTACATTAACTATTATCATACTCAGCTTTCATACGATAACATCTCTGATATAAAACATTTAATCAAATCAAAAAAACTAAAACAGTCCTGTATAAGTAAAGATTTTCAACGTATTTCATAAACGAGAAGGTACTACATCCTTAGTAGTACCTTCTTCACATACAAATATAAACTATTATTTAATTACTTCATCTAAGTGATCTTTCAAGTTCAATAAATATTGCTCAATATCTGGATTCTTCACCACATCATAACAAGCAAAACTCTTTAACGGACTCATACCGAGAAACTTTTGCACGCGGTGTAAATGACTAAGTGTTGATTCTAAACTTTCTCCTTCAAAGAACTTCGTCTTATCTCCAAATGCTTTTTCAGGTGCATTCCAAGTTGTAGAGAACATATACTCTTTCTCTTTTAATAAACCACCTGTTCCGTATTCATCTGCACCTTTAAAGAACAAACCGTATTCATACACTTCATCCATATACGTTTTAAATAAGCCTGGAACACTAAACCAGTAAATTGGTGTTTGATAAATAACAACATCGGCCCATAAAAATTTATCCTGTTCTTCTTTAATATTGTAACCATCTTGAATCGTTGTTGTTTTCACATAATGATTCTCGCCTAATAGAGTAACCATATAATCTACTAACGTTTTATTTAATCGTCCTTCCTTTGTACCGTATTTTTCATGTCCATTTATAATAAATATATTTTTCATTACTTTTCTCTCCCCTATATAATCTACTCTTCAGCTATTAAGCCGAGTTGCTGCTGTAGTGTAAGATTATCTTCTAAATGCCAATCTTCCGTTATCTTTCCGTCTTTCACATGTAAAATATCAATTGCAAAAAAATTAATTTTCTTACCATTATGCGTTCCTGTAAAAGAAAGACGGGCTGTTACTTTATCACCAACAACTAATAAGTCTTCAATCTCGCAATGTATATCAGGCACAACTTTACGAAAATTTTGCGCTGCAAACTTTAATCCTTCAATGCCTTGTGGTCGCCCTTTCGGCAATGTATTATCGAAGAAATCTTTAGTAACAGTCTGCGGAATAAGTTCCTCCTTACCTGTATCCCAAAATGCATAAAAACGCTGCGCCGCATGAACCATTTCTGTCGCTTCTTTTTTACTTAGTGAGGGATCAATTGTCATTGCTTTTGGCTTTGGCATTTCTTTTAATAACTGGACTTCAGTTTTTTGTTCCACACCACATGCTACAAGCACAATACAAATAACAAACAAACTAAGGAATCCAAATAACTTTTTTATCCCCATGGAAATCACCACCTCCTCATATAAATCCTTTATGTTTCGTATTGCTATTGTATATGCACTAACTTCATTTATGGAAGTAGTGATATTTTTTTCATATAGTTACCAAAAGTATAGTTTTGTGATACTATAAAGCAAATTCATCCAAAAAAATTTTATGGAGGCTAGTTCCATGAACAATATAGATCCAGTTGAATTAACGAAAGGTTTACCTGGCATACCTTGTCCTATCGCTAAAACGCTTGATGTAATTAGTACAAAATGGACGTTTTTAATCATTCGTGATCTTCTTATCGAAGGAACATTACGCTTTAGTGATTTACAAAAATCAATGAATGGTATTAGTCCAAAAACATTATCGCTTCGACTAAAAGAATTAGAATCGCAAGGCATTATAACGAGAAAAGTATATCCAGAAGTTCCGCCTCGTGTAGAGTACACATTAACGGATAAAGGAAAGCAATTAGAGGGGATTTTTATTGAATTAAAACGGTTTGGATTAAGTTTATAAAACAAAAACCCCTTACCGTCGTAAGGGGTTTTATTACTTAGCAAAACTTTCAGCCAACTGTTTCTCTCTCCACATAAATGTAATAGCGAGACCAACTATTAAAACAACTCCTGAAAATGCATATGGATAATGAATATTCATATCAAATAATATTCCGCCCATCGCTGGTCCTGCGATATTTCCTAAACTCGTATAAGTCGAGTTCATTCCAGCAACGAATCCTTGCTCTTTTCCAGCTGCTTTTGATAAAAACGTCGTTAAAGCTGGACGAAGTAAATCAAATGCTAAGAAAATGAAGCAAGTAACGAGAAGTACAATCCAATAATTAAAGACTACAGTTGAGACGAATGCTAATACTGCCCCTACAATTAAACATATTTGGATTAATACTTTCTCACCGAACATGTCTACCAATTTGCCAAACATAAATACTTGCACAACTACCCCAAAGATTGAACTAATTGTAATAATTGCTGCAATATCTTTCGGCGAGAAGCCAAATTTATGATCAGAGAACAAGCTAAACACTGTTTCATACGCTGATAATCCGAATGCGAGTACAAATACGATAATAAATGCAATTGCATACATTGGATGTAATGATTTCTTTAAATCACCAATAAAACTTGATTCCTTCGTATTAGAAGAAATCTCTGCAAGTTCTTCTTTCGTTAACGGTTCTTTTAAAATAAAGATCGAAATCACACATGCTATAAAGGCAATTGCTGCTGCAACGAAAAACGGCACACGTATACCGTATTCTGCAATAAATCCGCCGATTCCAGGCCCTATAATGAATCCAGTACTAATAGCTGCAGATAAGTATCCCATCGCCTTTGGACGTTCCTGAATAGATGTAATATCCGCAACATATGCCGTAACACCAGGCATAATAAACGCAGCACTAATTCCGCCTAACACCCTTGCTACATAAAGCATCCATACATCTTTTCCCAATCCAAAAAGAAGCTCTGAAACACCAAAAATAAATAATCCAATGATTATCATTTTCTTCCTACCGTAAAGATCAACCCATCGGCCTGTAATAGGTGAAGTAATGAGCTGTGCCATTGCAAATACTGCAACGAGATATCCCATCGTCTTCCCTGTTAAACCCATATCATTCATAAAGGACGGCATAACCGGAATGATTAATCCAATCCCTAGAAAAGCGATAAATATATTACTCAAAAGAATGACCAATACCATCTTTTGCTCTTTTATCGGTTTCTTCACTTTTTAACACCTCTTCCCGTAAGTTCCTCTCAAAAAATAATGCCCAAGAAGCTTTTTCTTTATCCTGCTCTTTGCGGGCTAGTAATGAGTGAAGATGCCTCCACTCATTAGAATTTCACTCTATCCTTCCACACATACATAAGCATTAGGTGAATGACTATCATTCAGTTTTCCTCAAAAATGAACCTACCTTTTCAGACAGGTTCATCTTACTACTTCTTTATATGTAGTGCATGTGTTAAAAAATCTAGTACTTCTGCCTTTTGTAGCTCGACTTGCTCATCATCTTTATGATCATATAAATAAACTTGTTCCGCTGCTGATTCAACAAGAGCGATAAATAACTTCGCTGTTCGTTCTGCGTGAACCGAATCACGAATTTCACCAGCTTCTTTCGCCTCACTTAAAAATTCGCTTAACCACATATAAAGAGGCTCATACACAGCTTCCCACTCTTTTATATGTTCTGTAGATGCAAGACCCGCATACATTAAAGCTTGTATTTCACGGTATTCCTCTATAAAGTGAAACACTGCATCGATTACTTGTGCCACTTTATTTGAAAAAAGTACATCTTTTTGTACTTTCTCTTTCACTGCAAGTATCATCTTTTCAACCATCACTTCTGCTATTGCAGGCATAACAGATAGCTTAGAAGGAAAATATAAATAGAAAGTTCCTTGCGCAATGCCAGCTAATTTCACGATATCAGAAATCTTCGTTTTTTCGACGCCCTTTTCCTGAAACACTTCAATAGCTGCATAGACAATTTTCTCTTTTTTATTCATCATCTAAACCCTTTCACACGCATATTGAATGACTGTCACTCATTTTATAAGATAATTGATTGTACTGTCAATGATAGTGAACTCTAAGAGGAAATCATTTTTTTATAATAAAATCTCCTAATAAACAATTAGGAGATAGAAATACAATATATCTTTAAGAAAGTGCCTTTAATCCTGTCACTCCACATACAATAAGAAACACACTAATAATACGCGCTTTACTTTTCGACTCCCCAAACAAGAACATGTTTAATAAAACGGCACCTGCTGTTCCAATACCGATCCAAACCGCATACGCGACACTGACTTGTAAAAATAAGAAAGATGTATACAAGAATGCGAAGGATGTAGCAAACCCGCCTATATAAATCGCACCATTGGCTAATGTCTTATCTTTACTATACATTTTAAGTCCTATCACACCGACTATTTCACTAATTGCAGCACAAAATACGAAAAACCAACCCATCTTTAAACAGCTCCTTCCACAGTTTCTTCTTTATTATCAGCAAGCTTTAAACCGATAACGCCAGCTACAACCATCACGATAAAGAATAACTTCCCTACACTGAAACTTCCGCCGAAAAGAAATACATCCATCAAGAAAGTACCTACCGTACCAGCTCCGGCGAAAACAGCATATACAGTCCCGGTTGCAAGATGTTCACACGCTTTAGAAAGGAAGTGAAAATCAACAGCGATAACTCCTAAAATAATAATCCAATGCCACCAAGTATTAGCCGTATTAAAACCAAACACCCAAAAAATTTCAAAGATACATGTTAATATGACATATAACCAAGCTCTATTTTTCATACCTCTCACCTCTTATGACTGACTATCAGTCATTTTTGTTTTAAAAAAATATACTCTTTCATCAATACTATATAAAAACAACTATCATCCTCATTTACCATTGTATTTGTTCCATTTTTAAACTAACTACATCCTGTCACATAAAAAATGACTGAATGTCATTCATATATATTGTACATGAACATTTTAAAAACTGTCAATGCCGAAAGTTTATTTAAAATTTCTTTCATCCGATTTGTATATTTCTCAATAATCTGTCAATACTGCTAGTAACATAATATTTTCTCCACTCCCCCTTGGAGAGATCCCTTGAATGGAGCAGTTAGCTTTTGCTAGCTGCTCTTTTTTATTTGTCCGCACACTATGATGAAATACTCATAGATCAAATCCATTTTTCATCACATAACAACCATCTATTTATTTTCCAATGAGTTTTTGTATGCACTAATTTTATTCTCAAGCATCTTCTCTGTAACTTCTAAGTTTTCTCTTTGAATCTGAATAGATTTCCTATGATCTTCTAGGAGCTGTAAACGAGCTTCTGTTGTATGCTCCCCTTCTGTATATAATCTAGCGTATTCTCTTATTTTCGCTATTGGCATTTGCGTTTGTTTTAATTTCATTACAAACTGCAACCACTTTATATGTGACTCTTCGTAAAGTCGATTTCCATTTGTATCACGATTTGCAATTAATATATTTTCCTTTTCATAATAACGTAGTGTATGTGTGCTCACGCCTAATAATTTTGCTACCTCGCTAATTGTGTACATACTAAAACTCCCTTCACATGCTTACCCTCATATATTTTATAACCGTATCAAATTTATAAAAAACGTTTGACTTAGAGTATACTCTAACAAATACAATCTAACCATAAATGAATTTGAATTTAGGGGGATTTTATATGAAATACACGGTTATTACTGGCGCAAGTTCCGGAATTGGTTATGAAGCAGCTTTAGCATTTGCATCTCGCGGAAAAAATTTAGTACTTGTAGCTCGAAGACAAGAAGAATTAAACGAATTAAAATTGAAAATTAACGAAATGCATCCAGAATTGGATGTTGTCATTCGAAAAACTGATTTATCTGTTACTGCAGATGTTTATAAACTTTATGAAAGCCTACAATCTTTTCAAATTGAAACGTGGATTAACAACGCAGGTTTTGGTAATTTCGCCTCAATTGCTGAACAAAATTTAAATAAAATCGAAACGATGTTACATGTAAATATAGAAGCACTAACAATACTCTCTTCTCTTTTCGTTCGAGATTATTCAATGGTTGATGGAACACAGCTTATTAACGTTTCATCGGGCGGCGGATACACAATTGTTGCTGATGCTGTTACGTATTGCGCTACGAAATTCTATGTAAGTGCATTTACAGAAGGGCTGTCTCACGAACTGAAAGAACAAGGCGCAAAACTGCAAGCAAAAGTTTTAGCTCCTGCTGCAACTGAAACAGAATTTGCGAAACGTTCATTTGATATTGATGAATTCCAATACGATAATGTTGTACCAAAATTCCACACTGCAAAACAAATGGCACAATTTATGCTCGATCTTTATGATAATGATAAAGTTGTAGGAATTGTCGAAGGTTTAACGTATAACTATGAACTTAAAGATCCACTTTATAATTTTGCCGTGAGACAAAAGAATTCAAATTCTTAATAACCTGTCCATTTCTTATGGAAATATATATTCCCACTATATATGTAAATAATAGTGGGAAATTTTTCTCTATAAATTTTTCATCCAACATACCGCACCATCGCCACTTCATCACAATAATCCACCCTTGGGCAATGTCTACAATCAATCCATACTTTCTCTGGCAACGTTTCTTTATTTACAAAATCAAATCCACACTTTTGAAAAAATACTGTTTCATATGTTAAGGAAATTACTCTTCTTACATTTATTTTTGTAGCTTCCTCCATTACATGATTTACGAGCATACGCCCTATCCCTTTCCCTGCATATGTATGCGAAACTACTAACGATCGTATTTCTGCAAGATCTTCCCCCAATACATGCAATCCAGCAACTCCAACAATTCTCTCGTCTTCTTTCATAACATATAAACATTGCAAATATTGATAAAGAGACAAAAGAGAACGTGGTAAAACAACTCCCTCTTTTGCATAAACCTCAATAAGACTATAAATTTCTTTCACATCACTCGTCACCGCATTACAGATTTTCATATTACATCCCCTTGCCCCTCAATATTAATATTTATAACTTAAAATGAATTTTAATACATAATTTTATATAATAATACATCTCTCTTTTCTCCTCGTCAATCACTTTATGCAAACAAAAAACCAAGCAATCTAATTGATGCTCGGTTCCTCATCTCGTATCGGCAATACTGTTGAATATTTAATTTCACGAAGTGCCAAACTCGTCTGTATACGTGTAATACCAAGCTTATTCAGCTTTCTAATAAACTGCTCCAGTTCTTTACGATCACGATTTGCAACCTTTAATAAATAATCGTACTCTCCTGTTAAACAGTGACATTCTAACACTTCCGGCATCGATTCTAATTCTTTCTCCAACACTTCCAGCTTGTCAAATTGATGAATATTTGTACTCATAAAAATAAAACATAATAAATCAAATCCAAGCTTTTCTTGATTTAAAATCGCAACTTGCTTATCGATGAAACCTTCCCCATCCAATCTTTTTATTCTTGCATGCATCGCAGCCGGTGATAAATTAACGCGACGTGCCAGCTCTGCATTACTTACTTGTGACTCCTTCTGCAATATATCTAAAATTTGTACATCCAAATCATCCAACACTTTAATAACAGACGACTCCATTACAATTCCCCCTTTTTTCTTACCGATGATTATTCGAAAAAACACCTTATACCTTACGCGAAACTGAATATCATTCCGTAGACATCACTCATAACTAAAGATTTTATCGAGTTTTCACCATTATACAAAAGAATATATTACACAATAAAGAAAAATGCTAAAATTATTTACAATTCGTATTGATTACAAAAAAGGGGATTTTAGCATGCCTTATTTTTACGTCTTTTTACTATTACTAACGAGCTTATTATGGGGAGGAAATTTTGTCGTTGGAAAATCACTCGTCGATCATGCATCGCCGATGACACTGACAAATTTAAGATGGATGATTGCGATTGTTTGTTTATTACCAATGGTATGGTTTAAAGAAAAGAAAATCCTTCCACCACGTACCGCAATACTTCCTTTAATATTGATGGGAATTTCAGGGGTCGCTCTTTTTAACATCTTTCAATTTTTAGCATTAGAAAAAACATCCGCTACGAATGTAGGTCTTATCTCTACATTGAATGCAATTTCAATCGCATTATTTTCAGTATTATTTCTAAAAGAAAAAGTAAATACACTCCAAATCCTATCCATGATTCTTTCATTCTTCGGGGTTATCCTCGTCCTATTAAAAGGTGATTTCTCGCTTTTATTTTCACTACATTTTAATAGTGGCGATTTATGGATGATTGCAGCAGTTTGTATTTGGGGAATCTATTCTGTTTGTAGTAAATGGGCAACAAAAACAACTACACCACTTATGGCAACGTTGTACTCTGGTATTTTCGGCGTTATTTTATTACTACCGTTTAACATAGGTAGCTTCACTGTTTCAAATATAAATACTTCTTTCATCACATCACTTTTATATACTGGGCTTATTTCGACAGTTCTTTGTATGGTATTTTGGAATATTGGCGTACAAAAATTAGGCGCAACTACATCAGGTATTTTTCTAAACTTCAATCCAATTTTCACAGCCATTTTAGCATTCATATTCCTCGGAGAAGAATTAACGTGGATACAAATTTTAGGGACAATTGTCGTTGTAACAGGATGTTATTTATTTTCTCATTTTAAAACTGTTGCCGTTCAGCCTGTTAGACCTTTAATGCGAAAACATTCTTAATGAAAAAACATCGTCATCTGGGTTGGCGATGTTTTTATTTTCTCTTCATTTCTTTTATATACTGCTTTTCCTCTTCTGGCGATAAACGTTCCGTCGCCTTACCAGTATCTCCACCTTGAAGGCTCCATAAAAAGTTATGCTCCTCAACAGTTTGAGAAAAATCTCCTTTTTCCCATCTATTTATAATAGAAAATAACTTCATTTTATATTGAAAACCTGTACTATTTTCAATATCTCTTTTTACATTAGAAATTTCCTTTTTTGTCATCTCTACAAATCCCCATTTTTCAGAGGATTTTACCTTTTGATGCACCATTTTATGCATAGTAGAAATAATTTCACCTTCACTAATTTGCGGGGCTTCTTCTGCAGCTTTTTTCTCTTTTTCGTTTGCCGCTCGCTCGGTTTGAATATTTGTATTTTCTTTTTCCACATATGCAAGCAATTTCTTTCCGCCAACTATAGAAGAGATGATTACCATAATGGTAATACATATACCTAAAATCCATTTAAAAAGCATTAGCTCTTCATCGCTTCCCTAACAATATGACTATCTACATACTGCTTAAACTTCACGATTTTTCCATTTTCAAACTGCCATACATGAACAAATTCTGCTTCAAATGATTTTCCTGTTTCTTTATAAACTCCAGAATACATACCTTCAGCAACAATTACATCTTTTCCGTTTACTTCATGATATGTATTTACACTTGCTTTATAATCATCCCATTCTGATCCTAAACGGCTAAATACATTTTCCATTATAGCTTCTACGCCTGTATATGTTCCGCCATACGGGAAACCTTCTGCCTCTGTCCATTCCACTTTTTCAGAGAGGGCTTCTGCTAAATGCTTTGCATTCGAAGAAGCTGATCCTTCATACGTGCTTTGAATAATTTCTAAATTTGATTTAGGCATATTACTTCCTCCCGTTTATTTATTTTTACACAAGACGTAACCAATATAGTTACATCTTATGTAAAAAAATATTTAAATTGTTTCATTCGTAATTCATTAGTTGTAATCATTATAGTTACAATAATTCTTCAAGTCAACAATTTATAAATAAAATTTACTTCGTTTTCATTACTTTCTCTTTTAAGAAACGATCTACATATCCTTCTGCTTTTACTACGAATAAATACGCACCCATTGATAATAATGCAAGATCTAATTCATATCCTGGATTCTTTCCATCTCCTAATAAACCTGCTGCTCCATTTACCTTTACGATAGCTCCAGCTAAAATAAGAGCGAATAACAATCCTACATATCGTACACCTAAACCGATAATTAATAATATACCACCAACTAATTCTACAGTTGCTACGCCGTATGCAAGGCCACCTGGTAAACCGATGCTTGTAAACCATCCTGCTACATTATCGATACCTGATTGAAACTTTGCTAAACCGTGTGCAAAGAACGTAACTCCTAACACGATACGAATAATTAAATTCCCAATATATTGATTCATTTTGAACTCTCCTTTTTGTTTTGTTATGATGAACTTTTATTTACAAGTCAAAACAATACGGTATTTTATTTCATTCGTCAAATACTTTTTTAAAGAAAACAAAAAACATTATCCGTTTTACGGATAATGTTTTCCTACAAAATAGCGCTAATTCAAGCTTTTATTCTATCGCATAGAAAAAGTTGAAACATTTTTCCAGCGCCAATATAAGGCAGTAAAGAAACGTCCTCTTCCACAACTATTCCAACAACATTCACTTTCTCATCTACAGGTAAATCATGTGTAGCAACTTGCATCTCCCCTGCATATCTACCGTACAATTCATTATCAATTGTAATGCTGCCTTTCTTTCTTACAATTGTATGCATCGGCTGTAAAACCACTCTATTTCCTTCCCTTGATTCTACAGATCGAATAACATCACGAGCCGGATCTAGTCTATTTGTATGCACTTGCTCCACCACTTTTAATACTTCTTTATCAGTTATAGATGATTTGTAACGCAATGGAATAATCCCTCTACTCGCACTAGCTACTTCTTGCATACTTTCCAAACTTGCGCTTATATCTCCAATCAATACTTTATCAACACCACAATCTTGAACAAGTTCTAAGTACGCTTCAAGCGGGCGCATATTGCGATGTTTTTCTAACGTTGGTAACCCTTCATATAACGGACCACGTTTTTCCGCATCTCCTGGAATAAATGCCATCGTTTTTATTCCGCACTCCTGTAAATATTGATTTTGTTTTTGTAAGAAGGACTTTGCTAGTCCCGTCTCTGGACGTGGATAAAAATTATGCCACGCTTCTACATTCTCTACTCGTATATGGTCTGTAAGTAATTCTTTCCAAAATGGCTTTGTAATCGTACTCGCATTTAAAGCTACTTTCATCTTATGAGATACGCTTGCAATTTCTTTTGGCGCAATGCCGTAATCCATTCTTAAACCGGTAATGCCCCAGTCCAATAGTTCTTCCACATTTTCATATGTTAGCCCTAAATGATGTAACGATTTTGGAGAAACATCAACCATTAACTCCATTTCATGTGCAAGAGCTTGTTTCCCTAATATTTGAATTAACTCTTTATACGTATTTGGATCATCTTCTGGAATGTGCAGTGATGTAAAAATAGATGTAAACCCATTTTCCTTCGCTACTTTTAGCCACTCTTCTTGTTTCTCTACTCGTTCTTTTGAAAGATAAATGGAAACTCCGATCATATAAATCTCCCTTTCTATTAATAGAAAAAGAGAAAGGAATCCCTTTCTCTATATGTTTTCTGCCATTTCTTCTTTAAATCCGAAGAAGTACGTAAAGATAAATCCGAAAGCATATGCAATTACTAAACCTAAGAAATAGAGTAAATATTTATTGTCAGCAATTAACGGAATTAAAGATAGCCCTGATACGCCAATTCCAAGAGAAGCTGTTTGCATAACTGCTTGGAATGCACCACCGACAGCCGCTCCTAAACAAGCAGTAATAAACGGTTTCCCAAGTGGTAATGTCACCCCGTATAATAACGGCTCACCAATTCCTAAAAAGCCAACTGGCAATCCACCTTTAATTACATTTCGAAGTCGTTTGTTTTTTGTTTTCACATAAATCGCAATTGCTGCGCCCACTTGGCCAGCACCAGCCATTGCGAGCACTGGTAATAAAGGTGTTACGTGTGTTTGATTAATAAATTCCATATGAATTGGTGTTAAACCGTGATGCAATCCGACCATAACGAGAGGTAAAAATGTTCCCGCAAGTACTGCGCCAGCAAATGCTCCGCCAATATTTAAAATAGCATTAATTCCGCTCGTAATACCATCTGATAAGAAACCTGCTAATGGCTGAATGGCTAACATCGTTACGATACTTACAACTAATACAGTAATGAGTGGTGTCACGATAATATCAACTGCATTTGGCACTGCTTTTCGAACTTGTCTTTCCACTACAACCATAAGCCATGCTGCAAAAATAACTGCAAACAATCCGCCCCGTCCGGGCACTAATGCTTCACCAAACAATTTTACGTTTGCCATCGCCGGGTTGAAAATTAAAATACCAGCAATTGCCCCAAGAACTGGTGTCCCGCCAAATTCTTTCGCTGTATTCCAGCCGACTAAAATTCCTAAGAATGTAAAGATACCGCCGCCAATGAGTAGTAACATTTGTAACCACGTTGCATTTGGATCAGCACCAGCATTTTTCGCAAAGTTAGCAACCCCGTTTATAATTCCTGACGCAACAAGCCCCGGAATTAATGGGATGAAAATACTTCCTATTTTTCGTAAAAAGTTTTTCACCGGTGTATTATTTTTCTTCTTAATCTCTGATTTCATCTCTTGCCCAATATCTTCAAGGTGATGATCTGCTACCTCACCAATTCGTAGTCCTGTCAAACCTTCCATTTCAGCTGCTACTTTATTTACTGTTCCTGGACCAACGACAACTTGAAGCGTCTCATCTTCTATAACACCCATAACGCCTTCAACTTTTTTCAAAAGGTCCATATTTACTTTACTTTCATCATGAAGCGTTAAACGTAGTCTCGTCATACAATGAGCAATACTACGAATATTTTTTATTCCCCCAAGTTGCTCCGAAATTTCCTTGGCCATTCTCTCTTCTTTCTTCATAATAGAATCCCCCTCCCTATTACTTTATAGTGCTTTCTTCACAAACCCTTTTGCGTATTTTAGTTTCTCCAGTGCTTCCCCATACTCACACTGCAACAACACCATAACAATGGCAGCTTTTACGTTACGTTCTGCCTTTTCATAATACTCTGCCGCTACTTCATAACTAGCGCCTGTTGCTTCCACAATAATTCGTTTTGACCGTTCTACTAACTTTTCATTTGTGGATTGAACATCTACCATTAAGTTTTTATATACTTTTCCTACACCAATCATCGAAGCTGTTGAAATCATATTCAGCACTAATTTTTGTGCTGTACCAGCTTTTAAACGCGTAGATCCTGTTAATATTTCTGCACCTGTCTCTACTTCCACATTTAACTTTGCATATTTACTTATTTCAGCATTTTTATTACAAGAAATACTCGCTGTACTCGCTCCTACGCTCTGTGCGTATTTCAAGCCGCCAATTACGTAAGGAGTTCTGCCACTGGCAGCAATTCCAATCACTGTATCTTTCTCATTTAATCCAATACTTTTTAAATCTTCTTCTGCTAACTCTTCGCGATCTTCGGCACCTTCCACCGCCTTAGTAAACGCTTTCAATCCACCTGCTATAAATCCTTGCACCATTTTATCATCCGTGCCAAATGTCGGCGGACATTCCACTGCATCTAGAATACCTAAACGACCACTCGTACCAGCACCAATGTAAATTAAGCGTCCCTCTTCTTCAAAAGATTTAATAACAGTCTGTACAACCTTTTCAATTTGTTCTATCTCTTTTTCAACTGCTAACGCAACAGTTCGATCTTCTTCATTCATACTTTGCAACACTTCTTTTATGCTCATTTCATCCAGATTCATTGTTTTCTCATTACGATGTTCTGTCGATAAATTTTCTAACATATTTCCACCCTCTTTGAAATTATATTTCACACTTTTATTATAACTTTAAGAAACTAAAAATCAATAACTCTTTCTTATTTTATGAAATAAAATTTCACAACATGACATATTTGTGTCAAAGATAATAAAAAAGATGAGTCTCCTCATCTTTTCTTCTACTTTAACTTCCGTAACCGCAACGCTTCTTCTCGCGTCTCCATAAATTGATCCAATACTTTATTACCAATTCGATTGAAAGTAATAACATATAAAGCATCAATCATATTCAGTTGCGTCATTCTCGACGCAATACTTGCAATACGATGATCTTGTTCTACATCTGGCATACAAAGGCGAATGTCCGCTTCTTTATATAGGGGTGATGATTGATCTAGTTTCGTAATTCCAATAACAGTTGCACCTTGTCTCTTTGCATACTGCGCCATTTCAAGCACATCTCTCGTTCGACCAGATGTTGAAATCGCAACAAATATATCGCCTTCTTTTAAATTCGTCACGAGCGGCAACATCATATGAAAATCAGATAGCATCATCGCTGTAAATCCGAGCCGTGTAAATTTATACGCCCCATCCATCGCTGGCGTAGCTGATCCACCTACACCGTAAAATATAATTTTGCCCGCATTGACAATACGATCTGCAGCTTTCTCAAGTTCCTTCTTATCTATCGCAGTAACGCTCGCCTCAATTGCAGCTTTATTCACATAAGTAACTTTATTAAATAAATCGTACGGTCCATCTTCCGTATTCATCACTGAAAAATCGTTAATATTATAATCAGCAATCGTTAATTCACGAACGAGTGCTATCTTAAATGCTTTAAAGCTCCCAATCCCAATCGACTTACAAAAACGAACGACACTCGCCTCACTTGCGCCTGCATTCGTTGACACTTCTTTCGTCGTTAAATTCGGTACAATCTCTGCATTCTCCATTATGTACATGGCAACCTTCTTCTCAGCTGGTGAAAATTGATCCATATTACTTTCAATTTTAAATAGTAATGTTGAAGCTTTCACTATTTAACCTCCACTTCTTACGGCTGCGTTCACTTATTTTCTCTTGCTTCAAGAAGGTAAAAACCATCATCGCCAGGAGGATGAAACACATTTACAATGCGATTCCCTTTTTGATAAACAGTTCTTTCTCCTTCTGTCCACTTCTCTTTCCAACCGTTCATCCAAATCGCAACATCAGGTAAAAAAGCAGTATATTTCAGCTTCTGACCGTACTCACCATCTGCTTCTTCCGAAAAAATAGAAACCGGAAAATCTTTCACTTTTGATTCTTTCCATGCAGTAAATGGTATACATACTGCAATAAGTACGATTACACCGATAACCTTCTCCTTCGTAATCTTCACACTTCCCTCTCCTTGTCATATCACATACATAGATTTTACCATAATTACAAACCCTTCATGCTATATGATCATTGCTTTTGGGAATAAAAAAAGAGCTTACCTACATCAGATAAGCCCTTCCTCTCTATACAAAATATTTCTTCAAAAGTGGCGGTGTAATAATCGTCGTCAATATAACAACAATAACAATCGCTGTGAAATTTTCTTTCGCTAATAAATTCGCCGTAAGTCCATTTGCTGCGATGATAAGTGCTACTTCACCACGTGATACCATCCCCGCGCCAATACTAATAGAAGATTGGAGATTAAAACCTGTCAATCTCGCTCCTAAACCTGATCCAATTAACTTTGTGAAAATTGCAATGAGGGTCATAATAATAATGAACCAAAGCTGGCTTCCAATACCTTGAAATGTAATTTCCATTCCGATACTTACGAAGAATACAGGAACAAATATTGCATAAGCAATCGGTTCAATTTTATGTTCCACTTCATGCTTATACTCTGTTTGAGAAATAGCAATTCCTGCTGCAAATGCTCCAATAATGCCTGCAATTCCCATCATTTCACTGTAATAAGAAAAAGAAAAGCAAATAATAAGAGCCGCGCTAATTAACGCTTCTGTTACACGAAGCGGGACAAGCATCTTCATAATCCAAGGAACGACTTTCCAAGCAATAAAAACAATACTTACAAAGAAAATAATTTTCTTTGCAATGACAAGTGTTATATTTACATCTTGTGTTCCTAAAAAACTCATTACAAATGCCAATAAAATAACGACAATGACATCATCAAATACGGCAGCACCTAAAATTGTTGTACTTTCTCTCGTATTCATTTTCCCTAAATCACGTAGCGTCTGCACCGTAATACTAACCGATGTTGCGCAAAGTAATAATCCTAAAAAAATGGCATGGGACTGCATTAATCCAAACAGCAATCCTGTTACATAACCACCGATGAAAGGAAAAATAATTCCACCAGCCGCTACTGCAAATGACGATTTCAAATTCCGATTTAACTCTTCTAAATCTGTTTCAAGTCCCGCCATAAACATAAGTAACAAAACACCAATCTCACTCAATTCATCAATTAGTTCAGAACTATTAATAATACCGAGTACAGCTGGACCGATAATAATACCGACAATTAACTTACCAAGTACAGAAGGCTGACCAAGTCTCACACTAATGTCACCAGCTAATTTCGTACAAAGTAAAATGACGACAAGTTCAAAATAAAATAACATAGCATCTGCTCCTACTTTAACTTTAATCAGTGGGTCGTTAACCCCCGTCCATTTCTGCAAGTAGTTTCCCCTATTGATCCGCATTTTATTTGTCATATTTTTATTTGACAAAATATTCTGAATTATATTAAGATTAATCCAGCAATTTTAAAAAACTACATACCATAACTGCACCTCCACTTCCTTACTTACTCTTTTTTAATGGACTCATACTATAGTCGCAGTTATGGAAATGAAAAAACGGGGGAGAGTCCAAAGTGAAGTCATTATTACGAAAAAAAGCGCTTAGTACTGAATCACCAAAGCAGCTAGATAGAACATTAACTGCACTCGATTTAACGTTTTTAGGGATCGGCGCCGTAATTGGGACAGGGATCTTTGTATTAACAGGTATTGTTGCAGCAAAACATTCTGGTCCTGGTATTATGCTATCATTTCTTATTGCTGCATTTACTTGTGCTTGTGTAGCCTTTTGTTATGCTGAATTTGCTTCTTCTATTCCTGTCTCAGGAAGTGTGTATACTTACGCATATATGACAGTCGGAGAAGTCGTCGCCTTCATCGTCGGATGGTGTTTAATGCTCGAATATTTACTTGCAGTCGCGGCAGTAGCTGTCGGTTGGTCTGGTTATTTGCAATCATTACTACAAGGATTCAATATACATCTGCCCGCCATAATCGCCTCGGCCCCCGGCGTAGGAAAAGGTGGTCTCATCGATTTACCAGCTGTCTGCATTTTACTTCTTATTACTGGCCTTTTAAGTTTTGGTATACGTGAAAGTGCACGCATTAATAATATTATGGTTCTTATTAAACTAGCTGTTATCATTGCCTTTATCGTAGCAGGTGCAAAATATGTAAAACCTGAAAATTGGACACCGTTCATCCCATTCGGATACGACGGTATTATTACTGGGGCTGCCACTGTGTTCTTCGCCTTTTTAGGTTTTGATGCAATCGCAACCGCTGCAGAAGAAACGAAAAAACCGCAGCGTGACTTACCAATTGGTATTATCGGTTCTCTTCTTATTTGTACTGTTTTATATATGATTGTATCTTTCGTTTTAACAGGTATGGTTCCTTATACGCAATTAGACGTCTCTGATCCAGTTGCATTTGCATTGCATTTCGTTGGTGAGGATACAATTGCAGGACTACTCGCTGTCGGAGCGATGACTGGAATGACAACCGTTCTCTTAGTCGTTATGTATGGACAAGTTCGCGTTTCGTATGCAATGAGCCGTGACGGTCTCCTTCCAAAAGCGTTAGCACGTGTAAATAAAAGAGTAAAAATCCCTTTATTAAATACGTGGATTACTGGCGTTGTTGCCGCTTTATTAGCAGGGCTTTTAGATTTACATTTGCTAGCAAATTTAGTAAACATCGGTACGTTAACAGCCTTTACATTCGTTTGCTGCGCTGTACTTATTTTACGAAAAACACACCCTGATTTAAAACGTGGATTCCGTACACCTTTCGTACCTGTATTACCAGTTGTCGCGATTCTTTGCTGCTTATATTTAATGATCAATTTGTCTAAAACAACATGGATTAGCTTTGCAGTTTGGCTTATAGTCGGCTTATGCTTCTATTTCTTCTACTCTAGAAAGCATAGTCACTTAGCTACCGAAAAAACGAATGATGAAAAGAAAAAAGCATAACAAAATAGCTCGCCGTTTTAGCGGCGAGCTATTTTTCTGTACTATTATATTTTTTCGTTAACGATTGTAAAATGAAAAATATGCCGATGCAAGCTGTAAACCATGCCCAATTTCCTATTGGCGTTGCGTATTTAACAATTCCAATACCTACAAGCAATAGGAAAATAATCACCTGATATATGAGCTTCCACTTTTGCATATATTCCCTCCTTTACTTCGTTCCCTTCTTTTTATTCTTCCATGCATTTAAACTATCAAAGAAAAAGTTAATAAATAACGTTCCTAGTCCTGCTAATAAGAAAGTCATTAAAAATAAAACCCAAATACTTTTCTCTTTTAAGAAATAATATCCTACAAGGAGCACAACCGCAATCCATACATATTCAAGAATTCTTTTTAGCTTTTTCTGTTCCAAATTATTCGCTCCTTCATTCTATACTACTTTTAGTATAACAAAAAAGAAGCCTATCATGATAAGCTTCTTTTCTTCTCTCTTATTTGTTTATGCTTTTTTCAACAAGTGAAATTGTATACTCTAATGTACGATTCATCGTTTCTACCTGTGCATCTTTTACTTTTACATCTTTCACTACAGCTTCGGCCACTGTAATTTTTTGAATCAATGCTTTCACTGAACCGTCCGTTACATTTGCATCTTGCGCTTTTTTCACTACTACTTTTGCAGATTCAATATTGATTTGTAATTTTTCTTTCGGTGTTTTCGGTTGTTCTACTACTTTAGATTGTACAAATGTTACATTAGCTGTTTTTAATTCTTTATATGTTTGAACGATTTGCTCTCCCGTACTCCCTACATTTTCAAACACTTGTTTTGCATTATTATAGCTTTTCTCTAATTCTTGAAATGCTTCCTTTGAATATTGACCTGGCTTATCACCAAACTCATACGTACCAGCTAACACTTCTTTTACTTTTCCAAGCTCTTCAAATAAAGCAGTTACTTGCTCTAACTTCGTACGGTTAGAAAACTCATTGTACGCTGCTAATACCTCTGAAGAACTTAACGCTTTACTATATAATTTCGCAAGCGCGATTTGTCCATTTAACGGAATACCACCATTTCCGTTACTATCAGGATCCGCTCCAAATGCAAATGGTACGTTTGGATGATACACTTTCCCAGTAGCTGGCTGGCTATTTACTTTTTTACCATCTACGTAAATTGCCACTTCACTTCCGTTATACGTTCCTGTTAAGTGATACGTTTTGTTCGCTTCTAATTGAACTCCAACACGTTTATAGCTGCCGCCAATGTGAGCCCATAATTCAACATATCCACTTCCTGTAGACTCAAATCCAATTCCGCCGCTCTCTGTATTTTGCAAAATACCTTGGCCACGGATTTGATTCATTGAAAATACCGTTTCTAGCGTAAATGTATTTGCTACTTTCTCTTTTTGTGCTGCTGAAAATGGAAGGTATCCAAATGTATTAGATTGTCCGTTTAACTTCATAACATTCTTTTTCAATGCTTTATCATATTCAATAGTCACATTGCCCTTCACATCACCTTTTGTACCAAATGGTGAATTGTCTTTAAATGTACCATCTGCAAAGTTTACATCGAAAACATCAGCTTTTGGTACTTTCACATTCGGGTCAATATTATCTTTTTTCGTATTAATTTCCGCAGTTAACGGCTGCGCGGTTTCATTGCCAAATGAATCAATCGCAACTACTTCAAGTGTATATGTTTTCCCGCCATCTAACCCTGCAAGCGTAAACGTAAGGTCTTTCGGCACTGGATCACGATAAAACTCTGAGAATGCTAACAATTTATTTTTTATTTCACCCGTTTGCTTATCTCTAGCTTGTACACGGTAAGAGTGAACAAGGAGGTTGTCCAATGCTTGCGGGAATGTTACTGTTGCCGCATTTTCTGTTACATTTGATACAGCAAGCTTTGCATCCTTAGCAAAGTAAGGCTTTTCTTTATCACGATCTTCCACATGTGTAAATGTTTCTTTCTTTGCTGGTAATTTAATTTTCCAAGGCTCGCCTGTCCAAGAATTTGTATGGAAATCACGGCGATTAATCGTTACTTCTTCATCATCTACTTCTACTAATAAACCTTGGCTTAACGTACTAGCTCCTGGCGGGATATTCCCTTGTACTTTACCACCTTCAACTTCCATATAACTTACTGAAGATGTACCAACTGATGTAAAGTCTTTTTGATGTATCGATCTCGGATCATCTAATGGATAATGTGAATGACCTGAAAACGTAATAACTTGTGGGTATTCTTTTAATACCGCATTAATTTTTGCGCTATCTTGTGTTCCCCATTCATGACTACCGTATACTGTCTCTTTAATGTGTTGATGTAAAAATACAAAAATCGGTTTTTCTGGATCATCTTTTTGCGCTTTCGCCATTTCTTCTTTTAACCAATTAATTTGCTTGTCTGAATAATATCCATGAGTTGTTCCATTCTCTGGAGACATAACAAGGAAGTGATAACCTTTTACCACTTTATGATAATAAATTGATTCCATACCTGTTTTTTCTAAGAAACGCTTCTGCGCACCTTCTACAGATAAACCGTTCCAATAATCATGGTTACCAAGAGAATTCATTCGCACAGCATCTTTATTTGCATTTTCATTGTACACTTGCATGAAACGATCATATTGCTGCACCGATCCTGTATCCGTGAAATCACCTACAATAACAAATGCATCTTGCTTCGGTGCTAATGTATTAAACTGTTCGATCGCTCTTTTCCAGCGAAACGTATCATCTGTTCCACTATTTTTAATATGCACATCACTTACAACTGGAAAAACTATCTTCTTCTCACTTGATGCCTTTTCTTGCTTTTTCTCTTCCGCCTTGACTGATGTACTCCACGGAAATGATACGAACGCTAATACAAAAACCATTAATAATCCAATAAGGCCTTTTACTTTTCTTAAAGCATTTCTGTCCACGTGAATCCTCCTCATAATAATTGATTCATTACAAGGGCTATTTTATCTAATACATGTTAATGTCGTTTAAATAACAAATGAACTTTATTAGATTTTTGTAAATATACAGTTAATTAGAAATTAAGTCCAACATTACTCGTACTATTGTATACAACCACCTTTTGTCTAAAAGAGTCTGATCATTCTTTTCCTAGGACTATTCACATATAATCTTTTCTATAACACTAATGATAAGTTAAGGTTTAAGCCTATTAGACAATCTTAATTTTTAATATTTCCTTCTTTTTTTAACACATCGGCCATGCTTTTACATTTAATAGTAATAAAAGACAACTTAAAAGGAGGGGTTGTATTGAAGAATAAAAAAAATATCGGCTGTTTCGCTCCTTTATCTATTATTTGTCCAGACCCTTGTCCACCGCCCCCTCCTCCAAATCCAAATTGCGAGCGAGTAACAAATGAATTTGCAGGGAATTTCCTCATAACTAATAACACCATCCCCTCTGCCAAAGATGCATCACAATCAATGATACTATGGCAAAGTGATGGGATACTACTTATATCAGGTACTGTCTCGGTTTACAATAGTACTAGCAGCACCGAAGCAATTACAATTCAAATCGTTGGAACAGTAACCAATATTTTCACTGTGTTTCCTGGCAATACAATATCGTACACAGGAAAAGACTTACAGTCGGTCAGTATTATTAATATAACAAGTAATCCTTCACTATATTTAGAAGGCAAGTACTGTTGCGAATTTACATGTTGCTTATAGAATACCAATTTCATTACTTTCTAAAAAAAGCATACCATTTACGGTATGCTTTTTTATGAAATTGGATAACGTACTGTAATACAAAACTCGCCTTGATTAACAGTCGTTCCTGTCGTAGTAATTCGGACAGTAGTAAAATATCGGACAGTGAAAGTACCACTACTTTGTGGTTGTACAGTAATTGTATCAACTACTGTTGCACCTACTAAAAAATCAACTGTAATCGGGTTGGCACCTACATCATACTTCACGTAGCCTGAACCATATACTTCTTGCGTGATATTATTTGTATATACAATTTGAGTACCAGCACCTGTAATAGACCAGTCTGTACATACTTGGTCTTGCACAAGTGTTTTATTAGAACAACAAGACAAACTGGAACTTCTCATTCCCATTTCGATCCTCTCCTATTCTGCTATGAAAGTGGATAACGTGTTGTAATACAAAATTCTCCCTGATACGTTCCAGCAGGTGTTGCAGGTAACACAACTTGTATACTATCAAAGCGGCGATACGTAAAAGCAATACTCGTTCCTGGGTTTAATGTTTGTGTATCAATTGTACCCCCAGCAGAATCAAGTACCTCTACAGTAATTGGGCCTGGTCCAACATCATATTTAACAAAACCAGTACCAATTACGTTTTGGTTAATATTATTTGTATAGAGAACATTATCAATTGCTGTTGCAACTACAGTAGCAGACCACGGACTACACACTTTATCTTGCACATAATTTTTATCTGGACAACAAGTTAATGCTGACCCTGAGCACTCACAAGACATAGTTGTTTCCCCTCTCTCTTTTATATTCCCTATATGTGTATGTCCCTCAGAGTCTTTTGCCTGTACTATTCATCTATTTTCAAAAAATATTCAAATGACTAAATAGATTCCGTTTTATTTCTTTTCTTCATATATTTATAGACAAAGATACTAGCAACGATAAGAATAACGCCTCCTAATATTGGTAGCATATATTGCCCAACAACATCTGCTGCTTTTTCCCAATGCGGACCTAATTTCATTCCAAAATAAACATACAAAGTCGTTAACGGGAACATTGCTACAAATGTATATATACTAAATTTCCATATGTTCATTTTCGCCATACCACATGGAACAGAAATAAGCGTTCTAACTCCCGGTACAAAGCGTCCAACAAATGCTACAACCGGTCCATATTTCTCGAAGAAATCATCTGCTTTTTGAATTTGTTCTTCTTTAATGAAGAAGTATTTCCCGTATTTTATTAATAGAGGACGGCCACCGTAATAGCCGAGTGCGTATAACGTTAACGGTCCAGTCGTTCCGCCAAGCGTTCCGGCTAGTACAGCAAGCCAAAAATTCATATCACCCTCGTATACCCAATACCCAACCATGGGCAAAACTACTTCTGCCGGAATAAATTCAAACGTTAATGCTAACACAACTCCAAAATAAGAAAATTGCTTTAAAAACTCGATTATATCTAAAATAATTTGCTCCATATTTTCTACCCCAACTCCTATCCTACGTTTACGTTATGCTTTTCTTGTAATTGAACTGGCGCCATTTTTACAATTCGGTTCAAAATAAATAATACAATTCCAATATCATCTAAAATACCGATAAACGGTAAGAAGTCTGGAATTAAATCGAGCGGCATCGCAACATAACCAACTAAAAACGCAATAGATAAAATTTTCTTCTTTATTGAAACCTCTTTTGAAGTGAAAAAGTCAAATAGGAATGGAACAAATCGGCGAACATGAAATACAACTCTTAATCTACTAATAAGTTTTTTCATTTTTATATCTCCTCTCTTTGTATACAAAAAGGCCCCTACCAAACATGGTAAGGGTCCTAAAAAAGACAATAAGGGGCCTTTACCATTGCTGGTAAAGGTCTCACTAACAACGAAACGTTGCCAATAAAGCCGAGGGTTTCTCCCTGTAATGACGACTTTACTGTAATAAGTTACTCCCCTTTATATACACAATTTTATACAATCACATTAAAATATTTTGGAGGGCTTGTCAATATATTTTATATCCCACATCCTCCTGCTTAACATTCCGTAAAAACAAAAAACGTATAGGAAATTTCTTACTATCTCATAATATACATAATCATTTTTGAATGAAAGGAGAGGCTTCATTTGCATACCGTATGGAAAGGTGCCCTTTCACTTGGACTATTAAATATAGGAATCAAACTATACAGTGCCGTAGAAGAAAACGATATAAAATTTTTAAGTCTTCATAAAGAATGCTTAACACCTATTAAATATAAAAAATTTGCTCCTGATTGTACGGATGAAGAAATTGATGATAAAGATATTGTAAAAGCCTATGAATACGCACCTCATAAGTACATTATTATGGATGAAAAAGAATTAGCTGAGTTGCAAAAAGCTCACGAACCAAGATCTATTCGTATTATATCTTTTATCCAAAATAACGAAATTGATTCTGTTCTCTACGATCGTTCTTATTTTATAGGCCCTACCTCAGGACATGAAAAATCGTATTTATTATTAAAAGAAGCTCTTGAACGTACGAATAAACTTGGTCTTATCCATATTTCCATTAGAAAAAAACAACATTTAGCTATTATCCGTAACTTTGAAGATGGGCTTATATTACAAACTATTCACTACCCTAATGAAATTCGCGATATAACAAATACACCTAACTTACCAAGTAATGAAAATTATCCGATTCAAAAACAAGAACTCACAGCAGCAATCAATTTAATCCACCATCTTACAAATCCTTTCGAACAAGAGTTATATACAGATGAATATAAAGAAGCTCTTACCGAATTAATCGAAAATAAAATTGAACAACAGGAAAAAACCGAAACCATCTCTCCTGCTCCAAACATCATCAATATTATGGAGACATTACAGGCAAGTATTGAACAAGCAAAAATAAAAAGAGACAATACAACAGAAAAAGAGGCCAAATAAAATTGACCTCTTTTTTCTTTAAAGCGGATTACATTTTGGCATCTCAAGTCCAGAAGATTGTGTTAATTTTAATAAGTAATAACATTCTTCTCTTGCCATATGATCCGCCATTCTAGCAGATAACGCACTTAATATTTCATTCGATAACTCCATCTCTTCCACCTCATGGAGAAAATGCGAAAATAATTTTAACTCAAGTGAAACATCTTTTGTAAACTTCTTTAATGCAGGAAAATGATGAAGCTCTGTCCGTAAATAACCTGTCATCTCAACTGCCTTTAAGTAAAATTGTTCAAAGTGCTTCGTAAATTCTTCACTTTTCTCTTTCAATCTTTTTTCAACAAGATCTAATCCACCAGAAATAGAGCCTGCATGACCAGCCGCATCCGTTAACCAAACGAGATGATAATGTAATTCATGAAAAACAGGCGGAACTTCTCCTTTCTTTAAAAATTCTAACACCATTATATATTCTTCTACTTCGTTTACCATATGATTGATGAAAGTTGGCGTAAAATGAATAGTGATTTTTCCCTCGAGTTGTTTCTGTATAATACTTAATTTAAACGTTCGTATTTCCTTTGCGGCCCGTTCTGCCTCTTTTGAAAATGCAATGAGATTCACATTATGAACTTTATTTAAAAGATTCATAAATGTTTCAAGAAAATATGTGGCCTTCTTTATATCTTCTTTTTCCTTCGGAGCTAATGCATCAAGTAAAAATTGCGAATGATCAGTAAGCACCCTTAGCCAAAATTGATGCTCAAACAACGCACTTTCTTCATAATTCCGCTCCACTAAATCGCCTCCGTTTATTCATCCTTCTCTATCACTTGAAGTTTATATCCATCTGGGTCTTGTACTACAATACTCTTCTCACTTTTGTTTTCTGTATATGCAATTTTATAAAACACTAACCTCTTCTTTAAATTCTCTATGTTAGAAATTGAAAATGTTAAACCAGCGCATGAATTCGTAAAACTCTTCTCTCGTCCCCCTAACATGCGATTCATAACAAAACTAATTCTCTTTGAATCAGAATCATACCAAACCCCTGTTACATCCAATTGAGGTCTTTCTAAACTAGGTCTTATTCCTAAAATCCCTTCGTAAAAATACAAAGTTTCCTTTAAATTTTTCACTTCTAATATAATACATTGCTCCACATTCATTCCCCCTGTACCTATTACCTTTTTATATGTGTCATAAATGCCTATTATGTCTGAATACAATACGTAGTGATGAAGATATGAGGAGGTTTATTAATGGATAAATACATGAAATCATATGTGCCATATCATAGCCCTCAAGATCCTTGTCCTCCTATTGGAAAAAATTATTACTCTACCCCTCCTAATTTATATTTAGGTTTTCAACCGCCAAATTTACCACAGTTCTCACCGAAAGAAGCACTACAAAAAGGAACTTTATGGCCTGTTTTTTATGATTATTACGAAAATCCTTATAAAAAAGGGCGGTGACTACTGACGTGAATCAACCACTACCAGAAGAATATTATCGACTTTTAGAGAATCTCCAAGAATTAGACTTTGTATTAGTGGAACTAACACTTTACTTAGACACCCACCCAGACGATACAGCAGCTATTAATCAATTTAATGACTTTTCCTATAAACGAAGAGTATTAAAACAACAAATGGAAGAAAAATATGGACCGCTTCAACAGTATGGAAATAGCTATTCTAATGCCCCTTGGGAATGGAGTAAAGGTCCTTGGCCATGGCAAATATAAAGGAGAGAAACTATGTGGATTTATGAAAAAAAATTACAATACCCTGTTAAAGTAGGAACTTGTAATCCAGCACTTGCAAAATTATTAATTGAGCAATACGGTGGTGCAGATGGAGAATTAGCCGCTGCACTACGTTACTTAAATCAGCGCTATACAATTCCAGATAAAGTCATTGGCCTCCTTACCGATATTGGTACAGAAGAATTTGCACATCTTGAAATGATTGCTACGATGGTTTATAAGCTGACAAAAGATGCGACTCCTGAACAGATGAAGGCAGCTGGTCTCGATCCTCATTACGTTGACCATGACAGCGCACTTCATTACCATAACGCAGCTGGCGTTCCATTTACTGCAACCTATATACAAGCTAAAGGTGATCCAATTGCCGACCTATACGAAGATATTGCTGCTGAAGAAAAAGCGCGTGCCACATATCAATGGCTTATTAACCAATCTGACGATCCCGATATAAATGACAGTTTACGCTTTTTACGCGAACGAGAAATTGTCCATTCACAACGTTTCCGAGAAGCGGTTGAAATTTTAAAAGAAGAACGCGATAGAAAAATATATTTTTAATACACGTATCCTAGCGATATGTGTTTTTTTATGTTAAAAGTTAAATCCTTCCTATTAAACATATAAATAGTATATTTATTCGATTTAATGCATTATTTTTTAATATTTTCAAAATTCCCTATTGCTTTCTAGTCATCAGACCTTTAAAATAATAACAGTTACTCGACAAATTATTTGAATTTTCGACAAAAACACTCATTAGGAGGATTTTCTTTATATGCGTACAACTTTAAAACCAGCGCAAATACTTTCGATTAGTTTATTACTATTCGCAGTTTTCTTCGGTGCTGGTAATATGATTTTCCCGCCCCTTCTTGGCCTTTCTTCCGGAGAAAATATGTGGGTTTCCATTACAGGGTTTATTATTACAGACGTCGGTTTATCTTTACTTGCTATCGTTGCTGTTGCCCTTGCTGGTGGTAGTTTTAACACTTTAGCGAGCCGTGTTCATCCAAAATTCGCAGCAGTATTCGCTATCATTATTTATCTTTCAATCGGCCCACTATTTGTTATTCCACGAACTGGATCTGTATCTTATGAAATTGGGATTGCACCACTTTTCCCAGATCAATGGTATTCTATGTTAGTTTTTAGTGCGATTTTCTTTACAGTCGTTTACTTCTTATCATTAAATCCATCCAAGCTAGTAGATCATATCGGTAAAATATTAACGCCAATTTTACTTGTAATTATTGCAATTATGGCAACAAAAGCGATTCTTTCACCAGGAACGTTTGCAGAGCCTATCGGTGACTATAAAGACATCCCGTTTTTCAAAGGATTTCTTGAAGGATTTTTAACGTTAGATGCAATTGGCGCTCTCGTACTATCAACAATTGTTGTAAATGCAATTCGTCAAAACGGTATACAAGAGAAGAAATCTATCGCAAAATATACAATCATTTGCGGAAGCATTGCTGCTCTATTCTTAACAATTGTTTATTTCTTACTCGGTTATATCGGAGCTTCAAACGGGAACTTAGGGCAATTCGAAAACGGTGGTCAACTATTAGCTACTGTTATGTATCAATTCTTTGGGACAAGCGGTAATATTTTATTAAGTATCGCCATTATCTTCGCTTGTTTAACGACGGCAATTGGTGTTGTAAGTGCATTTGCAAACTATTTCGCAACAGTACTAACAAATGTTTCCTACAAAAAGCTTGTACTATACGTTTGTATCTTTAGCTTCGTGATTTCAAACTTAGGTTTAAGTTTATTAATCAAAATTACTTTACCTGTATTAATTATTTTATATCCAATTACGATTATTTTAATTTTCGTATCATTTATAGATAAATATACGAAACGTAAACCTTCTGTCTACATCGGAGCAATGATCGCAGCATTTATTATTAGCTGTATTCACGCACTTGATAATGTGGGAATGATACCAAGTTTTATCGCTAATATTGTACACACGATTCCTTTTTATAACTTAGGAATCGGCTGGATCGTTCCAGCAATAATTGGTGGTATAATCGGATACTTTATTCCGCAAACAGAAGCTGAAGGCGAAGTTTCTACAAAATAAAGAAAAGAAGCAAGCATGAAATACATGCTTGCTTCTTTTTATCTTCTATTATTAAATACAGTATTTGTGTAAGAACGAACAGTTAACATATAATAACCAAAGTAGATTATGATATACACTCCTATACTACCTAGTAAGGGAAGACTATATTCAAACATTCCTGTAAAACCCATCAAACTTAAAAATGCAAAGAACGTATGAACAATCGCAAGAAATAGTGGTACTAAGAATATTGCACCTACTTGCTTTCTTACAGATTCCCTTGCTTCCTTTTTCGTTAGTCCGATTTTCTTTAACATTCCGTACGCCGGTCGCTCTGCCATCGCTTCTGTTATTTGTTTAAAGTATAAAATACAGCCTGTTGCAAGAATAAAGACAATCCCTAAAAATATACTAGCAAATAATAACACTGCACCATCTTGCAATTCAGATTGGCTCGCCTCTTCAAATGATTGGAATTTCACTTCTTTAGGAATGATTGTCCCTAGCTCTTTCGTTAGCGCTCTATTACCGTTTCCTTCAACGATAAATCCACTAACTGTTGAAACATCCTTTCCTTGCTGCAACTTATTAAATAACGAATCTCGAATAACAAGCCCCACTGGTGCAAGTTTCGCACTCATAATTGTTTCCTCTCGATGATCAACGATTGTAATATCGTCCTTCATCCCTTCAAAGAACACATTGTTTCCTTCAAGCGAATTCTTTTCGATGTTATATGATTTATACGGATCTAATAAAACAACTTCCTTTTCAGAACCGAGAATAACTTGTTTATTGCCTAATATAGAAGCTGATTTATTATAATCTGTCACTTTTATCATTTGCACATTACCATTACCTATTAAATACCCTGTTAATATTTGTTCTCCATCTATCTTCCCTTGCATAGACAGCATAGCTACAGACGTTTCATTTTTAATTGCTAATTCATGTTTTTGAATTTCTTCTCTAACCTTCTTATCTAGTTCCTTTCCAGTTGTTACATACTCATAACTAACTGGATTCATTAAGGTCGCTGTCTTCTGCGCCCCATAATACATACTGGAACTCACCCCAATGGTGCATAATGTTACCGCACTTAATAAAGATAATAACGCAAGCATCTTTACGTTTCCTTTTATTCTGAAGAACAATGAAGAAATCGATAAAATGTTCGTTCCATTCCAATATTTCGTTTTATCTCCCTTGATTGTATGGAGTGATTTCACTGTATATTGCTCAAATAGTAAAAACGTACCTTTTACAATACAGCCAAAAATAAGTAGACCTGTAATAAAAATTGCTCCAAATCCAAAAACTTGTGTAAGTAACGCAATGATATAACCTGTAATTAATAAAACAATCGCTCGTTTTGCCTTCTTACTTGAATACGTAGGTGCCTCTTCTTTTTGATTTTCACCATATAGTAATTCAACTAAACGATGCTCATAAATTAACTTTTTACTTTTCCATGATGCAATAAAGAAAATTGCGCCTATCGTTATAAGAACTTCTACTATAGATACAAATGAAATCGTAAATGTAAAAGTAAACGCACTTCCCATTAACTTCACGAGAAGCCCCGCGCACATATTCGCTATAAATAAACCAGCAAGAATACCTAATACACTTGCCGCACCACCAACTAATAATGTTTCATAAAAAAGTAACTTCGCGATTTCTTCTTTACGGATACCTAGTAAACTATATAGTGCAATTTCTTTTTTCTTCTTTCGCAAAAAGAAGCTATTACAATAAAAAATAAATATCGTTAAAAAGATAATTAACAAAATTTGTGCAAATGTAAACGTCGTTTCCACCTTATCCGACTCTTTTAAAAGAGCTACTACACTTTCATTTCGTTTAATCGATACGAATGTAAAATAAATAATAATGCTACCTACTAATGAAATAAAGTATAGAAAATAATCTTTCATATTTCGTTTTATACTACGTTTTGATACTTCTAAAAAATCCATCGTATACCTTCACCCGCTCTCGCATTTCTCTATACATGAAGTGTATACGAAATTGTATTTCTCCCCTATCGATTTTCATTACAGCTCTCTTACGATATTGTAATATAACAAAATAAAAGAACCTAGTTTCCTAGGCTCTTCACATCGTATGTTTAAACGTAAACAACTCTTCTTTTGAATGCACAGCAGATTGTTCCTCTTCTACAATGTCCTTCTTTATCTCTCCTCCCAACCTTACTTTCATCATCGCCTCTTCGATACTTTTTACAATCATATTTCCTGAAAAAATAGTAAGTCCAAAAAATGTAATCGGAACGAGAGGGATCCATGGATTCACTGTTAATGATCTAAAATAGACTCCAATTAAACCTGACCATTCATGTGTGTAAGAGTCTATTTCTTCTATCGGTCCTAAAAACTGAACTGTTCCGCCAAAGAATATTTCCAGTAATCCTAAGTGCAGTAAAATAGTAAGAGTTTGCGTAAACTGCTGAAAAAATACAAGTATAAACGTCATATAGAGATGCGGGAAAATATGCTTTATAACAATATGCCTTCTCGATCCACCTAATATGCGCGCGGCATCAACAAATTCTTCCGTTCGCAATTTACGAACTTCCTTCGCCACATACAGTGCAATAACTGGCATTACAAGCAGTACAAGTAATACAACTTGAAACGAAGCCCTTTCAAAAAAGGTTGTTGTCTCCTCTCCGCTTCCAAATGTATTTGCAGATTGAAGAAAAAAATACGCAATCATAACTGTCGGAATAACTGTAAAACTATCAAAGAAAGCCTCAATTTTTGAAAATCCTCTTTTTATATACGTTCCGAATACGACACCGAAAAACACACCTATTACCATTCTAAGTGCCGCAATTAAAATAGATATACCAATCGTCCACTTCGCGCCCTCAATGACTAAATGTAACAGGTCATACCCTTTCCGGTCTGTCCCGAGTAAAAATTGTAATGAAGGTGGAAACGGTGGCACTTGTGGATTTTCATCCGCATCATATTGCAATGTAACTTGTCTAATATGTCCATCATTCCATAACGTATTTCCGATGCTCAAAAGAACTAATAGGAGAAGAAACCCAATGCTTATCCAAAATCTTTTATCACGTTTTATATACGTCCACATATTATAATCTCTCCTTCATCGCAGCCGGAATGAGATAATGAAACAATTTAAATAAAATAAAAATCGGAATATATATAAGAAGCACACTAACGATGAAAACCTCAACTCTAATACCGAAATACGATTTCAAAAACATAAAAATACCACCCGTATTAAAAATCCATTCTATAATATATAAATTAGATAACATAAAAAAGATATTCGTTTTCGCAAAGAATAATGTACTAAGCAACACATTTCGTAAAATATGACGATTTAAAATATGAAAGCGCCCCAGCCCTTTCGCCTTAGCAAATAGTACATAATCTTTTTCTAGTTCATTTTCAAAACGAAGCACGACCATTTTTACAAACATAATCGTAGTCGGGATGCTCAAACACAATATTGGCAACCCCCTAATCGACTCGCCTCCAATTGAAGCAATTTGAAAAGGTAAAAAACCTGTTTGTTTAAAAAACCATACAACTAAAATTTGTGATACTAAAATAAGAAGGATATCTGGAATGGATTCTAGGAAGATAAGAAATGATTTAATTCGATGTTGTATACGCGGTGAACTACTCATAATTACATAAACAATACAAAATGCTACAAATAATGAAATGAAAAAAGCAGCTAAAAATATAATAATTGTTTCTTTATAATGGACAAACAACTGTGGAAATAAAAATTTACCTCTCACATATTGCAAATTGGAAATATCCATTAAGTTCACAAACACTTCTTTTAAACTCTGTATGTACTTTGATACATCCACCTTAAATCCATAAAATAATTTCGGCAAAGCCCCTAAAATAATAATACCCAAAATCGAAATAAGAAATTGAAACGTCACTTCCATTCCATTCAAAAATACCTTTTTGACCATTTTCGCCCTTCTCTCTCTATAATTTACCCCTTAATTTTATTCTTAATTTTCTGAATTGTAAATATTTTAAGAGCGAAAAATCACTAGGCTATGATCCTAGTGATTCCTTATGCGCATGCCTTTCTCTTTTCGCAAACGGCATATACAAAACCAAACATCCAATAAGCGCAGCTATTTCTAATGAAATAATATAGTAAGGATGCGGCCCTAACATATCAAGTAATGAAGCTGTTTCTGGCTTATGAGCTAAAAACATATAATTACCACCTGTTTTGTAATTTACAAACGAAACAATTGGAATCAATATGTTTAAAAATATCATTGTGCGTTTAATAGATTGTACTGTCGGACGATATCCTTCCACCCAAGTCATAAAGAGTGGTGCCCAAATGAGCAATATATGCGCGATAAAATATTCAATGAAACGAAAATGCGGAAAAGCATACTGCAAGTTTGGCGTTAAAATAGCTTGTGATGCACCAATAATTCCCGTGAAAAATACAATCTCATATATGCGGTAACTTTTCGTTACGATCATAATCGACGCTAATAATAAACTAATCGTACATAATTCAAACGGTAATGAAGTAGCTAGCTCAAAAATCCCCGCTTTCCACTCCCACATATGAAGCCCAATTTCACTACCTATAAATAAAAATGCAATTGCATATCGAACCGTTATATTCCACTCACTTTGACGTAATACATCTTGGTATTGATACAGAAAAAATATCCCCACCAACATAATAAATAATATAAGGGCATGTTGCCTTGAGTATGGAATAAATGGTTTTAATGGGTGTGCGCTAAAATAAGCTTCCATCTTCCTTCCTCCTTTCCTCCATACAATATTATTGTAAGAAAGAAACGACGAGTCAATTCATTTGCTTACACTAGGACAACCTCTACCTTACATTTACATATTCATACCTTACAAAACTGTAAGGTTATTGTAAGCTAAAACGATTTGTCAGATTCTTCACCTCTTCTATACTTAATGTAGATACTAAAACGAACGAAAAGGTGATAAATAGATGAAGAAGAAAAATAAAGTGTTAATTACTAGTGTAGTAGCAATCGGAATTGCAGCTGGATCATACTTTGCATTTGCTGGAGGCAGTTCAGAAGTAGCAATGGCATATAGCGGTTATAAAGTTACGGAAAAACAAATCCAAAACGCACAAAAATTTGGTGGCGAAATTATTCCAAACGGAATTGAAACTATTTCATTCGATCCAACAAAAGGAACATATGAATTAGCTGTTAAAAAAGGCGATGAAGTGAAAAAAGGTCAACTTCTGTTTAAATACAATGATCCTACTGCTAAACAAGGTGTAACAGAAGCAGAAATGCAAAAGAAAATCGCACAAAAAGAAGTAACGTTGTTCCAAAAACAAATTGATGCAGCGAAACAAAAATTACAAAAAGACAAAAATGCAGGCCTTCCTGCTGAAGCATTAAAAGCATCAGAAGCTGAAGTTGGGCAATTAGAATCACAAATTGAAATGAAAAAGTTTGAAGTTGAAAAAGCTGATGAAATGATTAAAGCAGCAAAAGAGAAAGTAAACACTCTTTCTGTAACAAGTCCTGCTGATGGCGTAATTGATGATATCGTAAAAACTGCTGACGAAAAAACAGGTATGAGCGGAATTACTCTTCGTCACGCTGGTCAATTTAAAGTAAAAGGTCAACTTTCTGAATATGAGCTTGCTAGTATGAAAGTTGGGCAAGAAGTAACTGTTTCATCAAAAACTGTCGCTGGTAAGACTTGGACAGGAAAAGTAACAGAAATCGGTTCTACACCTTTAAAGAGCATGGATGAAAATAAAACTGTTTCTAATTACCAATTCACTGTCACATTAGATAATAGTGACGAACTACAAAACGGCTTCCACGTTTACGTAACAAGTAAATCTGGCGAAGCAACTGGTACAATTATTCCGAAAAGCAGTATCGTGAAAAAAGGTGACAAAAATGTTGTCTTCGTTGTAAAAGACGGTAAAGCGAAAGAACAAGCAGTTACTGTTGAATTCGAGACTGATAGCGAAGCAAAAGTTTCTGGAGTGAAAAAAGGAGAGGAAATTATCTCTAAGCCTGAAAAAGACTTAAAAGATGGTATGGAGGTTGTCGCCCAGTGATTAACTTAAAAGGCATCACGAAATCCTTCCAAAATGGTGCAGAGTCCGTTCAAATATTACATGGAATTGATGTAACACTGAACCAAGGAGAATTCACTTCGATTATGGGACCTTCTGGTTCTGGTAAATCAACATTAATGAACATTATCGGTTGCTTAGATAAACCGACGACAGGTACGTACGAACTAGCTGGTCAAAACATTTCAAACATGTCTGAAACAGAACTTGCACACGTACGTAATAAAGAAATCGGATTCGTATTCCAAAACTTCATGTTATTACCTAGACTTACAGCACTTCAAAATGTAGAGCTACCTCTTATTTACGCTGGAGTCGATAAAAAAGAAAGACGTGAGCGCTCGTTAGCTGCTTTAACAAAAGTAGGCTTAGCTGATCGCGCTACTCACTTACCGAACGAATTGTCCGGTGGGCAAAAGCAGCGTGTCGCTGTTGCACGTGCAATCGTAAATAACCCGAAATTCATTTTAGCCGATGAACCGACGGGAGCACTTGATACGAAAACAAGCACACAAATTATGGACCTCTTTTACGAATTAAATAAACAAGGCTCAACAATTATTATGATTACCCATGATCGTGAAATCGGGGAAGCTGCAGCACGTCAAATTGTAATTCGTGACGGAAATATCGTCCAAGATTGGAGAGGTTAATTTTGAATACGAGTGAAAATATACGCATGGCCCTTTCCTCTATCTTTGCTCATAAGATGCGTTCTATCTTAACAATGTTAGGTATTATTATCGGTATTAGTGCCATTATTACTATCATCTCAATGGGTGATGGTACAAACGCAAAGTTTAAAAAAGAATTAGGCCAAGGAAAAGATAATGAAGTAACGATTTACTACAACAACCCTGATTACGGAACAGATAGTGCCAAAATCACACCTGATATGCTAAACCGTCTGCAAACTGTACCAGGCGTTAAAGATGTATATCCAGACGTAAGTATGAAAGTAAAAGCATCTGCTGGTTCAAAAGATGTAAATCTTGATTTAAAAGGTGGAACAGGCGCCTTTATGAAAGATTCGAAAATAAAATTAGTTCACGGTCGTGAATTAAATGACAGTGAACTAAACCAAGCAATCCCTGCTGTTATATTAAATGAAGAAGCTTTCAACAAATTATTTAGTGGTTGGGAATCAAACCAATACACAGATATAAAAGGAAAGCCTTATAAAATAGTCGGTGTATACGAAACGAAAAACGACTTCGGAATGCCTATGCCTGAAGGTTATACGTCACTTGAAAACGCGCCTGTCATTTCAGGAGTAACTGAGTATGACTCTGTAAGATTAACAATGACCTCTCCGACAGAACGTAAAAGTGTAGAAAAACAAGCTGTTTCTGTCTTAAACGAAATGAAAGCTCCTAAATTTGAGCACAAATTCGAAGCACAAGATTTAGGTGAATTTACGAAACAACTAGACGAATCAATCGGTATGATGAAAATGGTATTCGGTGGTATTGCTGCTATCTCCTTACTTGTTGGTGGTATCGGTGTAATGAACATCATGCTCGTATCTGTAACAGAACGTACACGTGAGATTGGTATTCGTAAAGCACTTGGTGCAACACGTGGTAAAGTATTAACACAATTCTTAATCGAATCTTGTATTTTAACAGGACTTGGTGGTTTCATCGGATTCATGCTTGGTATTTTCTTCGCTTGGATCGTCTCAATCTTTGCTGGATGGCCACTCGTTGTCTCAAAAGAACTTGGACTTCTTGCCGTAGGTATTTCAATGCTAATCGGTATTATATTCGGTTTACTACCAGCTAACAAAGCTGCCAAACTGGATCCAATTGAATGTTTACGATATGAATAAACAAAAACGTAGGAGTTTACACTCCTGCGTTTTTTATTTACATATTAAATCGAGTTTCTTCTATTACATATGTTTCACGTTACAAATATCATTCTAGTACTCTTCATTATTTATAGGTACTAAGGCTATTATCTAATCCTATTATTGCAAAAATACTATGTAACAGACGAAAATCAAGGCGTAATTTTTTCCATGCTTCGACTGATTTTGTAACAATTATATCGATATTTCATTAAATTTCACCTCATTTATATCTTTTTACATCTAAAAAGGTTATCATTCCATAACTATCTTTTCATTCAGACAGTAAAATATGCTATTTTTGTAACACTATAGATATCCATAAGAAACATTACCGTAACATTATTAATGTTACGGTAATTGAAATACTACTCATTTTGTGTTTTACATGCCCTAATACGCCAAAAAACAACAAGGAAGCGCTATCAGGATATTTATGGAATTGTTACAGAATATTAATGCCCCGTTACGAAAGCTTTGTAATTTTATGTTTTTCGCAAATAAGAAAATAATGGTTGCTATAATAAGGTCAACGAAAACAAATGCAATGGAGGCTATTATGAAAAAATTTATGGGTATAGCAACAGCAGCGGTTTTTGGTCTTGGGATTTTCACAACATCTGCTAAAGCAGAAACGATCGTAACGACTGACGTACTAAACGTACGAGAAAACCCAACTACTGAATCAAAAGTTGTAGGAAAATTATTAGATGGATATAAAGTAAATGTTTTACATACAGAAAATGGTTGGTCAAAAGTTCAATTGAATAGCGGTAAAGAAGCTTTCATAAGCGCTGACTATACAAAAGACACTTACTACGTAACAGCAAACGTATTAAACGTACGTGCTAGTGCAAATACAGATTCAGAGATTCTTGGTAAGTTGAAAAAAGATGATGTAATCGAAACAACACACCAAGTACAAAATGATTGGATTCAATTTGAATATAACGGAAAAACAGCTTATGTTCATGTTCCTTACTTAACAGGTAAAGCACCAGTTAAAATTCAACCAGTAGTTAAAGCTGAAAAAACAACTACAGTTCAAGATACAGCTAAAGCTAGTGAAACAGTTAAAGTTCAAGAAGTAATTAAAACTAAAGAAGCTCCTAAAACTAGTGAAGCAAATCAAGCAACAGAGAATGCTCGTAAAGTAGCTGAGCAAAAAGCTGAGCAAGAACAAGAGAATGCTAAATTAGCTCAACAAAAAGTAGCTCAACAAAAAGTAGCTGAGCAAAAAGCTGAGCAAGAACAAGAGAATGCTAAATTAGCTCAACAAAAAGCTGCTGAGCAAAAAGCTGAGCAAGAACAAGAGAATGCTCGTAAATTAGCTCAACAAAAAGCTGCTGAGCAAAAAGCTAAGCAAGAACAAGAGAATGCTAAATTAGCTCAACAAAAAGTAGCTGAGCAAAAAGAAAAGCAACCTGTTGCAAAAGAAACTGAGAAAAACACACAATCTTCTTCTCGTGAGTTCCAAGTTGTAGCAACAGCTTATACAGCAGATCCACTTGAAAATGGTTATAAAGCAGGCGACCAAGTAAAATCAGCTTTAGGCCACAACTTAACAGCTAATCCAAACATGAAACTAATTGCAGTTGATCCAAGTGTCATTCCATTAGGTTCAAAGGTATGGGTTGAAGGTTACGGAGTAGCAATCGCTGGTGATACTGGTGGAGCTATTAAAGGAAATAAAATCGACGTTTTAATGCCAGATAAAGGCACATCAAGTAGCTGGGGACGTAAAACAGTTACAGTTAAAGTATTAAACTAGTTAGTAAAAAAGAGTCAGTCTCATCGTTGAGGCTGGCTCTTTTTTATGATTCTTACATTCTTTCTTTCTCTTGAAAGTAAGTAATATTATCTCGAAGCCACTTCCTCTCCGACATAAACAAGTTTCCACGTTTTTTGTACACTTTATCAAATGTCTTTAAAACTTCTTCCTGATTAACAAACTTATGTAGGAAACGAAGAGCAATGATAATCTCTGATTCATCCGTAGGCTCTACTTCATTTTTACGTCTTCTAGCGACAATTTTATTCACACGTTCGCAAATTGGTCTCATTGCCATTTCGTCGCCATACATATAAATAGCTCGAACAGCTTCATATTTCACCATCACATTTCTATCATGCAAAGCTTCAATATAAACTATTTGTAAGTCTGTTCTTCCGATTTCTGCTAAAGTCTCAATAGCTGCTGAACGAATATAAGCACTATCGCAGTGTAAAAGTTTCGTTAAAGATAGAATCGATCGCTTTGTTCCAATCTCATGTAAAGTGGCACATATATTTACAATATCATCTCGATTCTCCTCCACTGTAAGTAACTTCAATAAAGCCTCTTCTGCTCCCAACGATTTACACAACTTTAAAGCGATGACAGCGGAATAACGAACTCCACTATTTTTATGATATATGTAAGGAATAATTTTATGTGCATTGCTCGCTTCAGATAATTTACTTAAATCTATAAGCATACTATCCAACACTATCCTGCTTTCTTCACTTTCTAACCGATTTATCAAATAATCTGCTATATACATCTCTCTAGTATTTATTGCAAGTTGTGTAATTAAAAAATAAAGGTTTATTTTTATATATACTTTTCGTGCTTCCGTTACTTTCTCTTGCAAACAAGAAAAAAGGGATAAATCATTTAACTGCATCGCTTCTTCATACGCACATTGCCGAATACCTGCTTCTTCATCATCCATCCGCCTTAATAAATCATCTATATACTCTTCCATCTCCTTCTCTCCCGTCCAAATGAAATCTATCTCTTTGCATTCTATATACGATAGACTACTATATCAATAGAAAAAAGAGGATGCCACAGCATCCTCTCCTTCTCTTCTCTATTCCACACAAGTAAACTGCGTCCAAGCTCCTACATAATCTAGTAAGAATAACTCCTCTTCCGCAATTGTACCGACGATATTTTTCCGTTCATCTATCGGCATTTCTTTCAAGATGATTTGCAGTTCACCTTTATACTTTCCGAATGAGTTATTACCAATTACAACTTGCCCTCTTTCCTGTAGCACACTTTCACGCACTGGGAAGTCATAATCTTTGTACTTTTTACGTACTTCTGTAGAACGTACCATATACTCTGTTATGTCGCCGCGTCTTACGTGTAATTCTTGCAGCGTAGCTCTCTTCTCTACTTCAGTCGCTTCGTCTACAAATTGTACTTTCAGCTGTAACATGTATCGATTTAAGTTTCCTAGTTTCTCTAACTCTTCCTCACTCGCATAAGCATTTCCGATAATGACATCATCAATTAGCCCTGTCGCCCATAAATGCTTCGCTTGCACTTCAATTGGTAAATTACGATGCTCTTCTAACGTACATAATCCGTCGTTAATATCCCATGGACCGATGTTTGCGGCATGTGATGTAATAAATGCTGCACTGCGAATACCATGCTTTTTAAAGCGTTCACTACAGCGAATGAAATAATCGTACGGAAGACCAGTGAATTTTTGCGGATAAAAATTATGACAACCAATTAAAGCTGATTTATTCGCTTGATGCGAAAGAATATTTTCTAAGTACGCAATATCGTTACTTACATTTAACTCAATTTTTAAACCGTACGGATTATTCGTCATTTTCGCTTCCGTTAATCCGTCAAAACCTACATCTAAACGAATACCGTCTGCACCTAACTCTGCGAAAAATGATAGATCGCTATAACTAATATCAAGCTGATCAAACACAGCCGGAGCTACATCTAGAATAACTTCCATATTATTATCTTTTGCGTGATTAATAATCTCTTTAAATTCAGATACAATTTCTTCTTTCGGACGATTCACAGATAACAAACAAGTAAATATTCTTGAAAAACCGTGTCGTGCCGCTGCCGAAATATATGCCATATCTTTTTCTTTCGTTGAATGTTCTGGATAAAGTGAAATTCCTAATTTACGCTCCATGCTTTTGCATCTCCTTCACACGTTGTATTAATGCCATGCTCGTAAATCTATATTTTGCAGATAAACATGTTGCACATAAAATTGTCGGTACAATAATTACGTACGGTGATTGCAATCCTAACATTACATATGCACCCATTGAACAACCGATAAATAAAACTGATACTAGTAGTAACACTAATAAAGATTTACTTTGTACCCATTTCGAATAATGGGCAATACACTGTCCGACCACGAATGTAATTAGGATGATAATTGCTCCGAGCATTCTGTTTTCTCCTCTCCTGCTAATTGTTGTTTCTCATACATTTTGAAGAATGGATAGTAAATAACGAATGAGATCGCAAAGTTAACAAGTACAAGTACACCAGCCATAATTGTCCAGTCCGTGCTAATAATCGCTGCAATTGGTGCTAACATCGTAAATGGCAGTTTCGCCATCATGAGTGGAATCATACCTGAAACAACTGCGAAATATGATACTGTCGTTGTCACTAGCGGTGTAATAACGAACGGAATAATTAAGATTGGGTTCATTACAATCGGAGCCCCGAAAATAATTGGCTCGTTAATATTGAATAAACCTGGTACGAATGATAATCTACCTAACTCTTTTAGGAACTTAGATTTAGAGAACATAAACATAATTACTAAAGCTAACGTTGAGCCTGATCCGCCAATCCATACGAACCATTGAATGAATTGCTCTGTAAATAAGTTTGGTAACTGATGTGCATTTCCTGTAGCCGTGAACACTTCCATATTTTCAAGAATTGCTGAATCCCACATCGGACGAATAATTGGTCCTAAAATCGCTGGTCCATGTATACCGAATGACCAGAAAAACACGATTAAGAATACTGTTAATAAACCACCGAATAAATTATTTCCTACTAATACTGATTTTAATGGTGCGATTAAATATGTGATCGTTGTATTCACATCAAATTTCAAACCGTAGCGAATGCCCCAGAATAAAAGAATAACTACTAATGTTGGAATTAATGCTGCAAACGAATTTGAAACTGCTGGTGGTACACTGTCTGGTAATTTTATTGAAATATTATGCTTAATCATAAAATGATAAATTTCTACTGCAATTAATGCTGTAACAATTGCGCCGAATAAAGACGTTGCACTTAATGTTCCTACTGAAATATATCTCCCTGCATCAATAACACCTGGTACAGCTTTCGTAATTTGAATTGGTTCAACTGATGCTAGTAAAAAGGCGAGTACAGATAATAACCCTGCACTTAACTGATTGAGCTGATAAAAGTTCGCGAGCGAAGCCCCTACACCGAACGCTGCGTATAATGCCATTAGTCCTACTGTAAATCGGAATGGAATATCTAAAATATGGCGAAACGGTGCAATCCATTCCATATATGCATCAATTGGTAAATTTAAAAAGATAACGAAAAATGATCCGACGATCGTTAACGGTAATGTAGAAATAACACCGTTTCGAATTGCTAATAAATGTCGTTGTCCTGCGATTTTTTGCGTTGTTGGCATAATCTTTTGTTCCATAAAATTCATAAACCCATTCATCAATAGCCCTCCTCTTTCTCTCTACTATAAAAGAATGAAATAAACTTTATAACATTATAATGTTTATATTTAAAAAAATATAATTATGCTAAAACTAATTGTTCTGCTTGCTTAAGCACCTTCAAACCATCACACATGCCATAATCTCGTTGGTCTATAATCGCAACTGGTATATTGTATGAATTTGCAAGAAACTCTACAGCTGGAAATAAATATTTCACTTGTGGACCAATTAAAACGACATCAGCTTCCTTAATTTCAAGTTTCACTAATTCTGAATCAACCGCCTTAATTTTATAATTCTTCCCCTGCTTCTTTGCCTCTTCTTGCATTTTTCTTACGACCATACTCGTTGACATGCCTGCTGCACAACATAATAAAATATACATCTTATACTGTCACTTTCTCTTCCACTCGTTTATGAAGAGTAATAAATTCTTCAGCTAGTTCTTTTACTGTAATTGCATTCATTAAATGGTCTTGTGCGTGCACTAACAGTAAACTGATTTCTGCATGATTTCCTCTTGCCTCTTCTTGAATTAAATCCGTTTGAATACGATGCGCTGCTGAAATTTCCTCACTAGCAAGTTTCATCTTTTCACCGGCATTCTCAAAATATCCTTGTCTTGCAAAAGCAATTGCTTCAAGCGCCGCGCTTCTCGCATTGCCACCATGTAAAATTAACGCAAATGGAGTTTGCATATCAGCCATTTTAAATTCCCCCAAGCTATATGTTTTCTATATTTTTATCTTATTATGAAAACGCATACAATTAAACATAAAAAACTTCCGTTATGTAACGGAAGTTTTTATATACTTTTTCAAAATGATAATAAAATCTCTTGAAAATCTTCAATTACCGCGGTCTGAGTAAGTTTCTCTATCGTAGTTTGACTAGACATAATATCATATAAAAAATCATAAAGCCTTTGCAAATCTTCATTATTATTGCGCTTTACACTAAATAAAATAATTACTTGTACTTTTTTATCTCCCCAATCAACAGCTTTTTCAAGTGTGCAAAACATCAAAAAAGTTTCCTCACTTAATAACTGCATCGGATGCGGGATTGCAACTGAATTCCCAACCGCTGTCGGAGACGTATTTTCTCTTTCCATAACAGAAGCATAAAAGTTTTCTGGTACATAGCGTTTCTCAGCAGCTTTCTCACATAAAAACTGAATAACATCCTCTTTCGTAGAAGCACTATGATTTAAAAAGATTAAATCGTCCTTAATATATTGCCGCACACTATTATTCACATGCGTAAACAACCGCTGACCAATCGATTTAATCTCTTTATCATCAAATATTGAATTCACTTTTATAACTGGAACAGGCAAGCCACTCGGTATATGAATCGTACTAATAATACAATCTATTTTTTCTTTATAAAGATCTTCTACTTTCAATTGATAATAGCCTGTAATACCTACAATCTCTAATTTATCTCGGAACTGTGATAAAATTTTATATTTTAATAGTTGTGCACTTCCTTGACCAGTCGCACAAACTAATAAGCATCTTTTCTTTTGATTCTGCTCCTGCAAACGGCTCATCGCTCCGCCGAAGTGAATTGCTATATAACCAATTTCACTTTCAGGGATCGATTCACCCGTATATTCACCAATGATATCTCCAACAAGAACCGCAATTTCAAAAGCATACGGATAATTCTTTTTCACTTCTGCCAAAAGAGGATTTCTCGTATTTAACTTATACTTCAAACGATTTAATAACGTTTTTAAATGAATACCAAATCCAAATAATAATTCTTCATCATAATAAAAAATAAGATTCCGTTCTTCCGCTACTTTAAAAAGAATATGTTGCATAAATGCATATATATCTTTTCCTAATAGCTCTTCTACATTTTCATAGCGATCTCTCGTTGTAACAGCTGTACTTAATAAATGCATCGTCACATATAATACTTCTTCTTCTGGAAATGAAAATTTCAACTCTTTCTCTAAATCTCCTAAAATCTGCTTCGCAATTGTATATTCTTTCTTTATTATAAGTTCTGATTGCTCCGTATGCAGTTCTTTCATATAATGTTGACTTTGACAACGCTTTAATGCGATTGCAATATGAATGACTAAATTATCAATTTCTATATCAGATAAATATATTGTTCCGCCTTCAATATACTTTAATATAATTGAACGAATGAGTGATATATGAGGTAGCGATAAATATGTATCCGTCTGCTCAAATTGCTCATGAAACGGAGTATGGTCATAACGCGGTAAACCATATTGTGATAAACAAGAACGAATATTAAATTCCTCTCCAACAATACGTATACCATAATACGGTCTCTTCTCAATTTGTAATTTATAGCGACTACATATATCTGTAACATCTTTCATAATTAAATTGACCGTTGATTTGCTCACATAAATCTCTTCTGCTAATTCTGAAAGCTTCACATATCCCTCTGTCGTTAAAACACGCTGCAGAATATACGCTATTCTTTCTTCATAAGAAGTTGGGATCTTTTCCGTCTGTTTTTGAAATAGACTCACACAAAATTCTTCAAATTTCTTCGTTTGTATAATTTCTAATTCGTACCCAGTCCCTCTTTGCGATTCGATTTTCGCTCCGTTTTCTTCCAATATATCATTTAATAATTTTATATCCTTTTGAATCGTCTTCGTCGATACATGTAAACGGCCCGCTAAAAAAGCTCGATTTAACATCGATTTCTCTTCTAAAAACTCCTCTAAAATAGAAATTAATCGCTGATGCACCTTTGTCATAGCTCTTCCTCTCGCTCTTTATATATAAATGGGGAAAAGCTGCTGAAATCAGTAGTTTTTCCCCTTTATATTCTCTCTATTTCTTTAATGTGAATCCGAATTTATCCCATGCTTGTAAATAATCTAATAAGAAAATTTCTTCTTCTATAATTCGACCAACTACATTTGTTTTTCCTGTATTCACCATATCTTTTAATGCAATTTGTAATTCGCCTTTATACTGGCCATATTGTTCATTATCAATTAATAAATCTCCACGCTTAATTTCACGCGTATTATGAGGTTTAAACTCTTCTTTTTTATATTTCACACGACTTTGTGTAGATCGAATCATATATTCAGATACATCTCCGCGATAAAAATGTGGTTCGTCTAATACGATAATTCTTTCTAATTCTGTCGTTGTATCATATAGTTCTATATCAAATGTTTGTTTCTCTTTATTTAATGCACCTAGTGCTTGTAATTCTTCTTCTGACGCATATGCGTTTGCAATAATAACATCATCAATTAATTCCGTCGCAAATAAATGCTTCGCCTGTGTTGTCATCGGTAATTCACGATGCTGCTCTAATGTACATAACCCTTCTGTTACTGGCCAAGGTCCGTATGTTGCATCAAATGATGAAATAAAAGCAGCCGTTCTCATACCGTAATCTTTAAATTGTTTCGAGCATTTAATGAAATGATCGTATGATAAACCTGAATAACGATGCGGATAAAAATTATGACAACCAATTAAATTTTCACGATTTGGTCTATGACTCATAATGTTATCTACATACTTCGTACCATTGCTCATATTAATCTCAATTTTCAAACCATACGGATTATAAGTCATAATTGATTCTTCTAATCCTGAGAAACCAACATCTAAACGAATACCGTACGCACCCAATTCATGGAAGAATGATAAATCATTATACGAAATACCTAATTGTTCAAAAACAGATGGACTAATATCAACTAATACTTGGAACCCTAATGCATTCGCATGTGAGATCGTTTCTTTAAATTCTTCAATAATTTTCTCTTTTTCTCCATCCACAGATAATAAACATGTGAACACACGTGTAAACCCATATTTACTTGCTAATGTTAAATACTCCTTATCTTTCTCTACTGTTGAATGTTCTGGATAAATAGAAATACCTAATCGTCTCATATGTACACGCCTCTTTCTTCATCATATTGTAAACCTTTTCAAATATATGTAGTGAAAAAGTATATATCCCCTTCTTGTTCACTACTCCTTTGAATCCGCTTTCTTTAAAGAAAAAACAATTTCTATCATTCTTAACACCTACAAGTCTATACATCTATACTTTACATCTTTTTTTCATAGTTGTGTAGCCTTTACACAAATTTGTCAGTTTTTCACCTTAAAAATTGTTATCCGTTTTCAAGACACCTTCCTTGACTGTTGCATTGGCCAATACATATACTCGAAAGAAAAGAGAAAATTTTATATAGGGGATGAATATATGGGAGAAGCAATACTCGTAAAACGAGAACCGTTATGGACAAAAGAGTTTGTTGCTTTAATTTTTGCAAACTTATGTATGTTTTTAGGGTTTCAAATGTTAATTCCAACCTTACCTGTTTATGTGAAAGAAATTGGTGGCACAAGTTCCAATATCGGATTGGTTGTCGGCATGTTTACCGTTGCGGCACTTTTTGTTAGACCGCTAACTGGGAACGCCTTGCAAAAATTTAATAAAAAAATCATCTTAATGATCGGTACTGCTATTTGTTTACTCGCTATGGGCAGTTACCTTTTCGCCTCAACAATCTTTCTCTTGCTTGCTGTTCGTATTTTACACGGAGCTGGTTTCGGTATTACAACGACTACATATGGGACTGTCGTTTCTGATTTAATTCCCTCAGCTCGCCGCGGAGAAGGCATGGGATATTTTGGTCTTTCTGGAACAATTGCAATGGCCCTCGGTCCACTTATCGGACTATGGCTTATGCAAACATATAACTTCACAATTCTTTTTTTATGTGCATTATCGTGCACAATTGTTTCATTAATATTAACGAAACTACTTCAAATCCAAAAAACGAAACAGCCTCCACAACAATCATCTAGTACTTTTCTCGATGGATTTATTGAGCGTAAAGCTTTACTTCCTTCATTATTAATATTATGTATTACATTAATGTACGGAGGAATCGGAAGTTTTATCACACTATTTGCTACAGAAGTCGGCATAGCTGATATTAGCCTCTTCTTTTTATGTAACGCACTAGCAATCGCTGTAACTCGTCCATTCTCTGGAAAGCTATATGATGCAAAAGGCCATACATTCGTCATCATTCCGGGAGTTATTATAACGTTTACAGGTATTATTTTATTGTCGTATACGACGACAATTCCGAGCTTAATTATTGCTGCAGCATGTTACGGAAGTGGTTTTGGAGCGATCCAACCTGCACTACAAGCATGGATGATTGACCGCGTAGCACCGCATCGACGCGGCGTAGCAACGGCTACATTCTTCTCCGCATTTGACCTTGGAATCGGCGCTGGAGCGATTATATTTGGATTTATTGCTCATTTTACAAACTATGCAACTGTATATCGTTACTCCTCTCTATTACTTATTGCTTTTCTCTTCATTTACATTACAAGCATAAGAAAACAAAAGCATAGCGATAAAAACACGGAAAAAGCTGCTGGATAAATCAGTAGCTTTTTTATCGTATTAAAAAATTGTTTTCCCTCGTTTTGCTGTTATAAAACTACATGCATTTTCCTACATATTTTTTTAACTTTCATCAAAAAATATACGATGAACTCGCAGACGCTTTCCTTGATATTCAACTGAACAACATTATTCTAAAAAGTGTGATTTCTTTACAAAATTAAGATTTATACAAGATGAAAACCAATAAAATACAGCTGTTTCTTTAAGGGATTGTAAACTTTTCTTCCCTTTGTAAATTTAGTGTAAATTTTACTAGCAAACCGTTTACAGTGACTCAAGGTTCAGTTAATAATTACATCGTACATGAAATTTAAGGAGTGGAATGCGTGGAATATAATGTTCAAGATATGATCTTCCAGTTCATTGGTGGATTAGGTATTTTCTTATTCGGGATTAAATACATGGGCGATGGACTGCAACAAGCAGCTGGAGATCGTCTTCGCGATATTCTAGATCGTTTTACAACAAACCCACTTATGGGTGTACTAGCAGGTATGTTAGTTACTGTATTAATCCAATCCAGTTCAGGAACAACCGCTTTAACAGTCGGACTTGTAAGTGCCGGATTTATGACATTAAGACAAGCAATCGGTGTTATTATGGGTGCAAACATCGGTACGACAGTTACTGCATTTATTATCGGAATTAAAATCGGAGAATATGCTCTCCCAGTTATGGCAGTTGGAGCAATCTTACTATTCTTCTTTAAAAATAAAAAAGTACATTCTGTAGGTCAAGTTGTATTCGGTTTTGGTATGTTATTCTTCGGTTTAGAATTAATGAGCGCAGGTATGAAACCTCTTCGTTCTTTAGAATCATTCCAAGAATTAACAGTGAGCATGAGTGATAATCCAATTTTAGGAATTGTTGTCGGTACAGTCTTTACTTTAATTGTACAAAGTTCAAGCGCAACAATCGGTATTTTACAAGAACTATTCGGTCAAGGTGCAATCGATTTACAAGCAGCTCTTCCTGTATTATTCGGTGATAACATCGGTACAACAATTACAGCTGTATTAGCAGCGATCGGTACTTCAATTGCAGCAAGACGTGCAGCATTAGTTCACGTTATCTTTAATATTATCGGTACAATTATCTTTACAATTTTATTAGTACCATTTACAAGTTTAATTCAATATTTCCAAACATCATTAAACTTGAATCCAGAAATGACTATTGCATTTGCACACGGAACATTTAACGTAACAAATACAATTATTCAATTCCCGTTCATTGCAGTGTTAGCATGGATCGTAACAAAAATTATTCGTGGTGAAGATGCAGCGATTGACTTCAAACCACAACATTTAAATCCAATCTTTATTGAACAATCTCCAGCCATTGCTTTAACAGAAGCTCAAAAAGAGATTATCCGTATGGCTGAGTTCTCATTACACGGATTAAAAGAAGCAAACCAATTTTTAAACACACAAGATAAAAAACACGCTGACATGGCTACTCAATTAGAAGGAGCTATTAACAATTTAGATAAAAAAATTACCGAGTATTTAGTTTTACTATCAGAAAAGCCACTTTCACCTACGGATTCTGAAAAACATTCTGTTTTAGCAGGTGTTGTTGGAGATATTGAACGTGTCGGTGATCATGTAGAAAACCTTGTAGAACTTGTAGATTTCCAAATTTCAAACCGTGTTTCACTATCAGACGAAGCATTAGCTGAGTTAAACGAAATGCTAGAATTAACGATTTCAACACTGCATGACTCAGTTGAAGCTTTAACAAACTTCGATACTGAACTAGCTCAAACTGTTATTGCAAAAGAACGCAAAATCGACCAAATGGAACGTGTTCTTCGTAAACGTCACGTATTACGTCTAAACGAACGCAGCTGTTCAGGTGATGCAAGTATCATCTTCGTCGATATGGTAAGTAACTTAGAGCGCATTGGCGATCACGCTGTAAATATCGCTGACGGTGTTTTAGGTGAACAAGGTAAAATCAATTTAAAACAATCATTATAATAAGAAAGAGACGCTAACTTAAGCGTCTCTTTTTTCATTATATTTTAACAACTGTTCTTCCTTTTAACTTTCCTTGCAATATAAGTGCAAACTTCTTCTCTAATTCTTCTAATGTACATTCTTCTGTATAAGATAGTAATTCTTTATTTCCCCATTCTTTCGCTAAAAGCGTCCAAACATCTCTTCTCACATCTACTGGGCATTGCACAGAATCTATCCCTAAAAGGCTTATACCTCGTAAAATAAACGGATATACCGTGGTTTGTAGTTCCTGGCCTGCCACATTACCGCATGTCGTTACACAACCACCATACTTTACTGTTTTTAAAGCTGTTTCTAACATATGTCCACCTACAGTATCGATAATTCCCGCGTATATCCCTTTTAACATCGGTCTTCCTGATTCATCATTCAATTCCGCGCGATGAATCACTTTTTTCGCTCCTAGACGTAGTAGCATTTCTTCCTCTTCCATTTTCCCTGTCGCTCCTACTACGTTAAACCCTAACTTACTTAATATACTAACAGCTACACTCCCTACGCCGCCTGTAGCACCCGTTACTAAAACATCTCCCATACTAGGCTTGATTCCTGCTCCAATAAGCTTATATACCGACAAAGCAGCAGTAAAACCCGCTGTCCCATACATCATACTTTCCTTTAATGACATTCCTTCTGGTAAAGGCACGACCCAAGATGATGGGACGCGAATATATTCTCCGAAACCACCAGAGGTATTCATACCTAAGTCATATCCCGTTACAATAACTTGATCTCCTACCTTAAAGGAGTTATCTTCACTACTCACAACTTCTCCTGCGGCATCAATTCCTGGCGTATGAGGATACGTTCTCGTAACACCTTTATTACCAGTAGCTGAAAGGGCATCTTTATAATTTAATGAAGAATAATGAACTTGTATGAGTACGTCTCCCTCAGGTAAACTACTTACTTCTCTCTCAACAACTTTTCTTACAAACTGATGATTTTCCGTTTCGTTCACAACGATTGCTCGGAATGATGTATGATTCATTATGCTCTCTCCTTTATCCGTCAAATTCTTCTTTATTATATAGAAGAAATAGGTAAGCTTACTCATTTCTTCTTGGATATATTTCAACAAATCTTACTTCCCTATCGCTTTCTCATAATATATATTTTCATTTCTACTAATAGCCCTTATACTTATTCTACATCTACAAAATAATATATAGAAAATCTGACTTTTTATAAATAAATTGAATTTTTACGAAATGTAAATGATTTGTAATGTTTTTTTTCGCTAAATTTCATTATAATAAGTGGATATGAGTGTCGTATTTCAATCCAAATGAAGGAGTACAAGAAATGGAGCAAAACCCATCTTTGCAAGAAAATACACGCAGTAAACCGAAAAAAAATAAGAAAAAAATAAAAATTATTATAAGCGCTATACTATTCGTTTTATTAATAGGCGGCGGTTATACTTGGTTTTTAGTAAATAAAGCATCTTCTGCTGTTCGAAATGCCGCACACGATTTAGCACGCGGTGATAAATCTGATTTACGAGATAAAGCTGTAAAACCTATTACAAATAACGTCTCTGTTTTAATAATGGGTGTTGATGAAAGCGATGTCCGAGGAAAAGAATATGGTGAAGCTATAAGAACAGATGCGCTTTTACTTGCAACATTTAATAAAGATAGCAAAACTGTTAAACTATTAAGTATCCCACGTGACACATATACTTATATCCCAATAGAAAAGAAAAAAGATAAAATTACACACGCTCATGCATTCGGTTCTGCTAAAAACGGAAAAAATGGTGGACCACAAGCAAGCATTGATGCAGTTGAAAAATTAATGAATGTTCCTGTCGATTATTTTGTGAAATTTAACTTTAAATCATTTATAAAAATCGTCGATGACTTGGGCGGTGTTGAAGTTGATGTACCAGTTGAATTTACTGAGCAAGATAGCAATGATAATGCTGAGGCAATTCATCTAGAAAAAGGTGTTCAAAAGTTAAATGGCGAAGAAGCTCTTGCTCTTGCTAGAACAAGACACATCGATAGCGATGCAATGCGTGGACAACGTCAACAACTCGTTATCGAGGCTATTTTAAAGAAACTAACAAGTGTTGGTTCCGTAACAAAAGTTGGCAACATCATTGATGATATTAACGGACAATTCGTTACAAACTTAACATTTGATGATATGCTTTCATTCTATAAATATGGATCGGATTCGGAAATTGAGAAATTACAAATCCAAGGTGATGATTGCTATATGGCAAAAGGTGACGATACATGTAGCAAATCTGCTGGTGGTGGTCGAACTTACTACTACAATCCAGATAAAAAAGAATTAGCTAATGTTACAAATGAACTTCGTACTCATCTTGGGCTACCTGCATATACAAAGTCTGACTCAGACTCTGATTCGAAAAAGACAAAAGAATCTAAGTCTGAAAATTCAAGTGAACGCGAATCAAGTAACAATGAAGTGAAAAATAAGAACAAAAATAGCAGTGAAGATACAGAAACATCATCTAACGACAATGAATAATAAAGAAGCAGTACTCTATGGAGGTAGAGTACTGCTTCTTTTTATTTCTTCAGAATCAAAAATCAGAACTTTCTAACTATCTTTTTTAATATTTTTAAATTATAATAAATAGTAGCAATCTATTCCAATTATCAGGGGGCTCATACATATGAAAGCTGCAGTAAAACATAACATCTCAGATTTTAAAGACTACTTAAAATCCAACGATATATACATGGAAGAAAATATAGATGAAAATGATGGATCTGTTCATTTTTCAGTAGGATTAGAGACAGAAGCTGGCGCAAAAATTCAACTTATCGCTGCTTTCCAAAACGAACATCCTACGGTAGATATATACTGCTTCAATGTTGCTCACGTGCCTGATGCAACATCAACAAATGATATTTTACATGTTATTAATGAATTAAACACATCTTATCGCTTTGCAAAATTCACATTAAACAAGCAAAATGCAATTGATATTTCAGCATCTCTTGCATTCTCAGAACCAAACTTTAATCCAGCACTTGTCTTTGAACATACGAGAATGCTATATAAATTAGCAAATGACGAATATAAAAACTTAATGAAAGTTATTTGGGCATAAAGTAAAACTATAATCCGTTAGGTTTACGGGCAATAAATAAAAGGATGGGCTGTAAGCAGCACCATCCTTTTATTTTGATATCATATCGATCCACATTTTAACAGCAGTGCCTACAATTAAAGTGGACAATACATATTGCAGTACTTTTTGATTTAGCCACTTCCCGACTCGTGCTCCAAGTGGCGCAGCAAATATACTGGCAACCGCAATAATTAGAGCTGGAATGATAACTACTTGCCCAGTAATCACTTTTCCTGTAGTAATCCCTATTGAGGAAATAAACGTAATAGCGATAGATGTCGCGATCGTCATGCGCAGTGGTAATTTTAAAATAACTAGCATAATGGGAACTAAAAGGAACGAACCTCCAGCTCCTATAATGCCTGAAGCTCCCCCTACAACGAACGCTAACAAGCTTGCTAACCATTTATTATACTTCACATCTCCACTATTATTTTGTTTCGGTACAAACATCATAATAGCTGCAATTGTAGCTAATGCTGCATAAACAACATTGACTGTATGTTCCTCTAATATGTTAGCACCGAAACTCCCTATGAAGCTTCCTATTAATATACTAGCTCCCATATACATAACTAACGTTTTATTCATGTCATTACTTTTCCGGTATGCCCACGCGCCTGCAAAAGTTGCAAAGAATACTTGTACCGCTGTAATACCGCTCACTTCATGTGACGTATAGCCAGTAAATCCTAGCAATACTGGAATGTATAAGATCATCGGATAATTAATAATCGCGCCACCAATCCCAACCATTCCTGATATAAATGATCCTATAAACCCAATTATAAAAAGTAATACGACTAAGCTCATCTTACATCCCCCGCCTTCTAAAAAGAAGGTGATTTAAATGAATAAGTTTACATTCCCATCCGAAGCATCTGCTAAATATGCCCCTACACCTGCAAACTCTACCCCTTCCATAATCTCTTCCTCTTTTAACCCTAATAAATCTACTGTCATTTGACAAGCTACAAGTTTAATTCCTTGTTCTTTCGCCAAATCAATTAAATCTGGCAAAGGCATTGCGTTATGTTTTTTCATAATGCCTTTAATCATCTTCGGCCCCATGCCAGCAAAATTCATTTTGGATAATCCCATCTTATCAGCACCGCGTGGCATCATTTTTCCAAATAATTTTTCTATAAATGTTTTCTTTACATTCACATGTTCATCTTTCCTTAAAGCATTTAATCCCCAGAAAGTATGAAAAATAGTTACCTCTTGATCATACGCCGCTGCGCCATTTGCAATAATATAAGCAGCCATCGCTTTATCGTAATCTCCGCTAAATAACACGATTGTCGTTTTCTTCTGTTGTTCCATATTGTTCTCCCTCCAATTACCTATAGGGGTATTTACTTGTTTATAAAAAGGCCCAAATCACTTACTTCACTATATGACTTTACCTTCCCACGCTAACATACCACCTACCATATTGATTGCTTGAAAACCGTAGCTCTCTAGAAACTGAACTGCTCTTCCACTTCTTCCGCCAGAGCGACAAACGATAATATACTCTTTCTTTTTATCCAACTCATGCATTCGAAACTCTAATAGCCTTAGCGGAATATTACATGCTTCTGGAATTCTTCCTTCTGCTACTTCTTCTACTTCACGGACATCTACGATATTTACTACTTCTTTACGTAACAATTTTTCTTCTAATTCTTTTGCTGTCATTTCTTTCATTTTAAAGTCCCTCCTCACAAAGCATTCATACCACCTGAAACGTTTATTACTTGCTGAAACCCTAGTTTTTTCAACATCTTTGCAGCTTGCTTACTTCTCATTCCACTTTGGCAAATAACGATTACTTCCATATTTTTATCTAACTGACCTGCTCTACTAGCTAACTCATTTAACGGGATATTCTGAAATCCTTTCATATGATTTCCTCTATATTCACCTACTGTACGAACATCGATAAGTTGTTTCCCCTTTTTTTCCACTATATTCTTTAATTCTTTTCCACTGATATTTTGCACACCTTTCACTGGTAAAAATCGTGAAATAACAAACCATGCAGCAAGTACAATGAAAAGCGTACTTACTATTGTGTTCATATAACCACCCTCTCTGCATTTATAACAACATTTTTTCCTACGCCTTCTTAATCCAAAATTTCAGCACATCAGCTTCTTCTACATGCTTTACGATGTTATGACCACCTTTATTTGCCCACGCTGGAATATCCTTAACTGATCCTTTATCCGTTACATGTACTTCTAACACTTCTCCAGTTTGCAAAGTATCCATCGCTTTCTTCGTTCTTACAATCGGCATTGGACATGCTAAACCCTTCGCATCTAATACTTGTTTTATATTCATCATCAATTCCTCCAATTTGTTATTTTTATAATGACTCATGCACTGCACAACGATTTGGGCCAATCTCCATTTCACGCTCTTCTTCCACACTCGGATGAATTTTCCCCATATTCGTTTGACGAATTTCTTCATATGCATTTGGTTGTGGCGGTAAGTTTTCTGTTACAGTTTTACGAAACTCTACTTCATCAGCAATATTTAACCCTACGTTCTCTTTAAATAGATCTTGTAAGCTCGCACTCACAATGCCTCTTTCATCCATTTCACTTATTTTTGAATAATGAGCTGGTAAAACAATTAAATCTTGAGACAGTTCCTTATAAAGTGTATATAACGTATTTCTTAAATCACTCACCCAATCTTCAGCCTTACCAGCAAGATCAGGACGCCCAATTGAATCTACAAATAAAATATCGCCTGATAATAAATAAGAATCATCTACAATGAATGACGTACTTCCAATCGTATGCCCTGGTGAGTATAATGCGTCAATTACAATTTTAGTACCCCCCACCGTAATAACAGATCCTTCAACAAGCGGTTCGTATGAGAAAACAACTTCCTCTGCATCTTTTGGTGGTAACCAATACGTACCACCTACCTTTTCCGCTAACTTACGTCCTCCGGAAATATGGTCTGCATGTAAATGTGTATCCATTACATTCGTAATCGTAACGCCATGCTCTTTCGCAAACTCCTCATATGCTTCAACCGTTCTTACTGCATCAATAACTGCTGCTTCACCATTAGAAACAACCATATAAGATAAACAGCCTTTTCCAAGACGATTAAATTGATATATACTTCCTTCCCCCTGTACATCCCCTACTTTTAACGGCTTCACATATTCACTCCAAGCTTTCATGCCACCAGCTAAATAATAAATATTTTGTAATCCAACCTCTGTTAATTGCTCTGCCACAAATATAGAAGACCCTTCTTTTGCACATACTACTAAAACATCTTTATCTTTAGGTAATTCACTTACAATATGATCTACACCATCTAACAAATCAAAATAAGGTTTATTAATAGAAGAAACTTGCTTCCCTTCAATTTTCCAATCTTCATAATCCGTCTCATTACGAACATCTAAAATGAATAACTCTCCGAATAAAACTTTCTCTGCAACATCTTTTGCTTGTAACGGTTTAACATTCATTTAATTACCCCCATAGGTATATTTTCGTTCAAAAAAATTTACTTCTCTATATTCCCTTGCCACTCTACCATACCTGGAATGACATTTTTCACATTTAAATAACCTTTCTCATTCAACATTTGGCAAGCTATATCACTGCGATTACCAGTTCGGCAAATAACATAAATTTGCTTCGTCTTATCTAATACTGCGCTGTCTAATTTACCTAATGGTACCGAAATGGCGAATGGAATATGGCCAAAAGCAAATTCCGCTGCTTCGCGAACATCTAATACAATGCTCTCTTCTCCATGAGACAATATAGACTGTAATTCTGCATTCGTAATTGTATGTGGATATTTCACAATTTCATTCACTTCATGCTCGTTTGCTTTCCTAACATAATGCACCAATACATCACCCTCTTGTTTTGTCCCGATATATTGATGTCCTACTTTACTCGCCCAACTTTTTATATCTACCGTAGAACCTTTATCTGTTGCCTTAACTTCAATCACCTGCCCAGGTGCTAATCCTTCTATCGCCTTCTTCGTTTTCACAATAGGCATCGGACAAGCCAAACCTTTACAATCTAAACTCATATCCACTTTTATACTCATAATCGATTCCTCCACAATTCATATACATATACCTGTAGGGGTATATTAAAACGTTTTTGAAAATCTGTCAACACTTATGTTTGACAGATTATCGGCTTTTTACAAGTAATTGAACAGCTTCTTTAATTAACTCTTCATTTGAACCATTACCACTTTCAAACTGTTCACGCAAACATTGCTCTAAATTCGTTCCAACAACGAGTCCAATTGTACGATCAAGTGCAGAACGAGATGCTGTTAACTGTGTAATAACTTCTCGGCAATCTTTTCCTTCTTCCATCATACGAAGCACACCACGAACTTGACCTTCAATACGTTTCAATCTATTTTTCATATCTTGATTATATTCCATTCTATAATCACCTCATTACCATTATGTCACCATTTCTAACCTATGACAATATATTATACCCTACAGGGTATTTTGTAAACCCCTATTTTTAATTTTTGTCTTATATGTTCGCAAATCAAAAAATAAAACCTTAATCTATAGATTTTCATCTTCCACTAAATCTTGAAGTAGAAGATGAAAAATATCAATATACAACACGTTCTGGCAATACTGTCCCATACAACTTAAAACCACCATCTACATTCTTCACCTTATATCCCTTTTCCATTAACATACGCGCTGCAACATACCCTCTCATACCAAGTTGGCAAGTGATATATATTTCTTTGTCCATTGGTACTTCATCCAATCGATCACGTAATTCATCTAACGGAATATTAATAGAGCCTTTAATCATTCCCTGTTTTAGTTCATTAGGTTCTCGAACATCAATAAGGTACCCACCATTTTCAACAATGTGATCTATTTCATGCCATTGCACTGTGTCCACAAAACCATCTACTATATTACTTGCAGCATACCCCACCATGTTTACTGGATCTTTTGCAGAAGAATACGGCGGGGCATATGATAATTCTAAATCCGGTAAATCGATTACAGTTAAGTTTGCCTTCATTGCCGTCGCAATAACATCTATACGCTTATCTACCCCGTCACGTCCTAAAGCCTGTGCTCCATAAATCTTTCCACTTTCTTTATTAAAGATTAATTTTATTAGCACTGGCGTAGCATTCGGATAGTATCCCGCATGAGAATTTGCCTGTACATGTACTACCTCATAGGGTATATTTAATCGTTTTAATATTTTCTCATTTACTCCAGTCGAAGCAACTGTTAAATCAAAAACTTTAGCCACAGAAGTTCCCATCGTACCTTTATATAAAGACTCCGTATGACCATGAATAATATCCGCTAACATGCGACCTTGACGATTAGCTGGCCACGCTAAAGGAATCATCGTTTCTGTTTCTGTAACAAAATCTTTCACTTCAATCGCATCACCAATTGCATATACATGTGGATCCGATGTTTGAAATTTCTCATTTACTTTTATCGTCCCTCTAACTCCTAATGCTAATCCTGCATCCTTCGCTAAACTACTCTCTGGTTGTACACCAATTGCTAAAATAATCATATCTGTCTCTATAATTGAACCACTTTTTAAACGTACAACAGTCCCGCCCTTTTCTAATGCATCTACACCATCTTCAAAAACAAGCTCAACATTGTGCACCTTCATATGCTCATGCACATATGCTGCCATTTCATAATCGATTGGTGGCATTACTTGATTTGCCATCTCTACAAGAGTAACCTCAATCCCGCGTTCTCTTAAATTCTCAACCATTTCCACTCCAATAAATCCGCCACCAATAACCGTCGCGTGACGTGGTTTCTTCTCATCAATGTACGCTTTAATACGATCTGTATCAGGTACATTCCGTAACGTAAACAACGACTTCGCTTCTTCAATACCCGGGATAGATGGAACAATTGGTTTCGCCCCTGGTGAAAGAATTAACACATCATATTCCTCGTTATATGTTTTACCTGTAGTTACATTCTTTATAGTAATTGTTTTCTCTTCTTTATTAATCTTTACCACTTCACTCAATACACGTATATCTAAATTAAAACGCTTTGACATCCTTTCAACAGTTTGTACTAATAATTTTTGTCTTTCTGTAATGACACCGCCAATATAATATGGCAATCCACAGTTTGCAAATGAAATATATTCACCGCGCTCAACCATAATAATTTCATCTTCTTCACTTAAACGACGAAGCCTTGCAGCTACTGATGCGCCGCCGGCAACTCCGCCTACTACAACTATTTTTCTGGACATATTTTAAACCTCCATATTATTTAATTTTCTCATGTACCACAAAACATATACCTGTATGGGTATATGATAGAGTATAAAAAATTTAATTTCAATCAATATGTCTTTCTTTCACAAATTTGAAACAAAAAAAGAACTTAGATATTTCCAAGTTCTTTTTCATATAGCTCTGTTCTATAACTTTCTTTACTATTACATCAATACCTAAAAATGGTGTAGTATGAGGGCATACTTGTTTTAGATAACTGAACTACACCTATATTTAAATTTCCAAACTCAATAGTTTCACTTGAAGTTAAATATATTTCGCTTAAAATTCTTAAATACCAAAGTCTAAAAAAATGAATCCAAATGGATTTACTATATTTATTCAGACCATCTTTTAATATTATTAAACACATTGTCTGTTATCCGATTTCCAAAATTCATATTTTTATTCCCTCTTGTATGAATGGCTATTATTTTGATACCTGTATCAAAATAATGATATACAGGTGATCCACTTTGCCCTTCATAAGTATCAATCTTGTATGTTAGTCTGCTAGGATTAACACCTTCAATTGGACCATAATCTCTCCACATTGTGTAACGTTCATTTCCTATTTTATCAGCTGGATATCCAGGAATCACCGCAAGTAAACCTTTTGGTGATTCTACATAGGTAGTTCTATATCCAAACCAACCTGTATAATCTCCTGGAGACCCATTTAATTTAATCGTTCCATAATCATAATTTGAATTTTCGTTATCAGTCCATCCACTTACCGAGTAAAGTTTTGTTCCTTTATAAGGTAAATACGGTGCTTGTCCTCCATTACGTCCTGGAGTTACAATAACATTTGTTGCCCATCCACCAATTTCTTTATTGTAAATACAATGTCCAGCTGTCAGCACTGTATCTTTACTAATTAGTGCTCCTGTACATCCATAAATTTCTCCACTATTATACTGAGTTGCTATATGGACTACGGCACTATACGGATATGAAGTTGTATCATTAACCCGTATTCGATCATCTATTCCTATAACAGAATAGGTAAGAATGTTAGGTGAATAATTTAACTTCGTATTTTCTAAGAAGGCTCCCCAATCTTCCCTACCATGTTTACGCCCTTCAAATGAAGGCGAAACAAGATCTTCTTCCCTTCGATCATTACTATACAAAGATTGTTCTTGAAAAAGTACACGTTCTCCCTCATTTGAAACTGATGTCCACGGTACATCTTCTGCATACACCTTTTGATTCACCAAAAATACTATACAAAAAAAGATAAAAAGAACACCAAAACTATAAAGAGCCAACCTACATCTTATAGAAATAAAGCTATACACCATAACTTACCTCCTATACAAATGATAGCGAACAATTGAAGATCCCTTTATAAATTCTAGTTTTTCTTTTTTTAAAAGTCAACGTAATTAATAATGATAATCATTATTAATTACGTTGACTTAACAAAATCACACAATTAGTCACATTCTTTACTCTGCGTTCAAAATTCTGTCTCATTAAAGTTTCACCTTATTACATAAATCCATAACCTTCTTCACAATCAACTCCGCAGTATTCTCTCCCGGTGGCATTAACAAATTTGTAACTGTTCCATACACAATAGGACTTAATTCTACTTCATATCCGCCATATGCATATTCGTCTTTTGTGGGTAAATAACCAAGATATCCGTTCATATATCCACCAAAGAAAACTAATTCATTTTGAAGGATTTCTTTCATTTCTAGGGCAGTTTCTGAAAATGGTTCCATCGGTATGCCAGAGAAAATCCCATCATTAACTTGAAACAGTTGCACTTCTAAATCAATACTTAACCGCCGAATACCTTGCCTATATTTCTCTAATACGATAGTAAGCCATTCGTCCGTATTCACGCCCCACTGCTTCTCGGCTAATCGAGCCATGCTTCGTATCTCATCAATTTCAGGAATATCATTCAACTTCATTTGCATCATACTTGAAACTGTCCTTAAATTTAAAATTGGGCTATATGTAACTGCTGGCAACATCATTAATATATGTCCACTAAGTATGTAAGCCATTTGTTTTAACGCTTCCCTTGAACCGCGATATTTCGCATTCACATTTCCAGCGGCACCTTGAACGATAATAACAGGGCAGTTCACTATCTGCTCTAGAATCTCTCTCGTCATTCCAGGATAATCCGCTGATAATTCATCACTATCACCTTTTAAAACATTCGGATGCGCAGTACAAAATACTAAAACCCCAGATAACTCCTTCGTTTCAGCATCTCTTATTGCTAACATACCAATTCGTTTATCTACAACACCATCTATATTTGTTCCCATCTTCGCTTTTCCATCAGATGTGCTCTCTCTTCGATTGACCCCAATATCACCTGTCGTAACACTCCAGCCAACTTCACATCGCTTCAAGTTTTTATTAGCAGTAACAGCACCTTGCACTACATTATTTACTAAAATCGTTTTATACGACTTTACTAAAGGATGATTACCGACTGTTTCCGGCCCAGAGTGTGTATGTGTATAAACAACAGTTATTCGCTCAAATGGCACATGAAGCCTACTTGCTACTCGCTCACGAATCATATTCGTATCTTCTACTAGCATCCCAATATTATCAATACTTATAAACACAGTCTTCATTTCATCTTTTTCAAATACAAAAACTGTCCCGTAAATACGTTCTTCAACATTATTTATGCCTGTCTCTCTATGATATCCGACAAAATCAATACCTACAGGCGGCGTAATATCAACCTTACATACCCCTATTTTGCTCATTTGGATCACTCCATTTCTCTATGTAACTCCCTTTTTTCAAGAATAGCATATTTTTCCTATTTTAAATAAAAAAGAACGGACACAGTATCCTATGTCCGTTCTTCTCCTCACACATACTTCCGATGCACCATCTTCCCATCATAAGAAAACACAACGCCCTTACTCTCCACGATGGACTCCATATGCACCGTTCTTCCCCATAGCTGATGAAGATATGGTAATACTTTTTCTAAGTATTTTAAATCGAGCTCGATTCCTTCATAACTATGTTTAATGTATAATTCTCCGTTCTTTAAGTAGTCTCCATCTTCTACTACTAAGTACGGGAACCCACCATTTGTCCGCATATTTACGAGTTGATCACGCACATTTTCCCATTCTTTATCTATTACTTTATATTCTTTTCCTTGGCGCTGGAATAAGTACATATCTTCTCGCATAACAAGATCTTTATTTAAGTAGTTTCTTAGGAACGATACGTCCCATTCAATTTCGCGTACTTCAAACATTTTATCACGGCCAGATCCTGGTTTTACGCCTCGTCGCTTCATTTCTTCAGTCGGATTGTTGTACCGTTCTTCAATATCTTCAAACATTTTAATACCGAGGTAGTATGGATTAATACTTGTTTTTGATGGCTGTACAACACCTGCATTTAATTTCGCAAATTCAATTGCTTCATCAGATGTTAAGTCCATTTCACGAAGTATGCGTTGATGCCAGTAGGACGCCCAGCCTTCGTTCATGATTTTCGTTTCAAGCTGCGGCCAAAAATATAACATTTCTTCGCGCATCATCGTTAATATATCACGCTGCCAATCTTCTAACTCACGGCTATATTCTTCAATAAAGAGAAGTAAATCTTTCTCCGGTTGTGGTGGGATTTTCTTCTTTTTACGCACATTAGAACGTTCCTGCTTTTTATTGCGATTATCTAAATTCCATAAATCATCGTATTGCGAAACCTTTTTCTTTTCTACTTCGTCCTCTTCTAAATCATCAATACTCCATGCGAGCTTCGGACGCATAAGCGACGGATCAATATGCTCTTGAATGGCAAGTACGGCATCTAAAAATGTTTCTACCTCTGCTTTTCCGTACTTATGCTCATACGCTTTCACACGGTCCGCTGTTGCGGCCATACTCTCTACCATATCTCGCTTCGTATTTGAAAAACGAATATTATTTTTGAAGAAATCACAGTGTGCTAAAACGTGCGCGACAATTAATTTGTTTTGAATTAAAGAGTTCGTATCTAATAAAAAGGCGTAACATGGATCAGAGTTAATAACGAGTTCGTATATTTTACTAAGTCCCAAATCGTATTGTAATTTCATTCTGAAAAATTGTTTTCCAAAACTCCAATGTGAAAACCTTGTCGGCATCCCATATGCACCAAATGTATAAATAATTTCCGCTGGACATATTTCATAACGCATCGGATAAAAATCAAGCCCAAATCCAGTCGCAATTTCCGTAATTTCCGCAATCGCATATTGCAGTGCTTTATCGTCACTTGCTCTCATTATTTTCCCTCCTTACACTTTCCCTTAAGAAAGTGTATGATGAAGAACAAGCTTTCATGAGGATTGATTGCATAATAAAAAGACACCCCCGCAAAAACGAGAATGTCTCATCTATTAACCTTCAATAATCTCCATCTTCTCCGTAATCGGAGTACGAGCTTTTCCTTCTGGCGCTTTATCGAAATAGCCGATATGAAGAATTCCAACGATACGTTGTCCTCTTGTTAAACCGATTCCTTCTATAAATAATGGATTGTAGTTTAATCCACCTGATTTCCAAACGCAACCTAATCCGCGTTCCCAAGCAAGAAGTTGGAAGTTTTGCATAAATGCACATGTTGCAGCGTAATCTTCATCACGTTGAATTTGACGCGGATCTTCATTTATATATACAACGATTTGTGCAGGCGTGCTTAAGAAACGATCTGATAAAATTTTACCGCGTTTCGCTCTTTCTTCTTCTGTGAAAGAGTTTAATACTGCATCTACTAATTTCTTGCGGCCTTCTCCGATGTATAGTTTACAATTCCATGGTTCACGGTGCTTATGATTTGGTGCCCATGTTGCATCGTTTAATAGTTCAATTAATAAATCTTTTTCTACTGCTTTGTCTGTAAATGTACGAACAGAGCGCCTTTCTTTAATCACATTAGCGATGGAAGTATATGTAGTCATATTTATCTCTCCCTTATTTTTATCTATATGTATAAGTTTATCTTCAGTATTGATATTGATTTTCAATTTCGATTATACCTTAGTTTTTTACTATTAATCAATGTTTTATGTTGGAAAACTTCTAAAAACATCATTCCATGCTGTGAATAAAAAAACTTAACTTGTTCACAAGTATTTCACATTTTATGGAAATGATATGTGTACAGTTTTCCACACTATCCATCTAGGAGGAGTTTACATGTACAAAAAAATCGCGGTAAGTATGACTATGGCAGCATTATTATGCGGAGCAATTATCTTCCCCGCTTCTGCTGCCACACCGAAAGAAGTAACAATGCATCACCATAAACCAATTTTAGAAGAAGAAATGCAGTCGCTAGAAAAGCTCGGTTATAACAAACATGAAATTTGGAAAGCTGCTCATATTGCAAGAATTAGTAATAAAGAAATAAAAGACGTTTTAGCTTACTATAAGCAAAATAAATCTTGGGAGAAAACAGCCGAGCATTTCGGTGTAGATCCAAGTAAGCTGAAAAAACATCATATGAATAAAGAAACAAAACAAGCACTACTACAACAGTTGGCAACTATGCAAAAATCCACACCGGATCAGTTAAAGCAAAAAATGAAAGAATATAACATCAAATTGCGTCATCTTACTGTGTTAACAATCATCTCTCAAAAAAGCAATACCCCTCTTGATGATGTATTAAAAATGAAAAAAGACGGAATGGACATTAAACAAATTGCCGAAAAATTAAATGTAAAAAGAGAAGATATACGAGCGGAAATGATGAAATTAGTGAAGTCTATTAAAGAGACGAAAACAAATTAACACGCCAAAAAGGAAGAGGTATTCACTACTCTTCCTTTTCTTTATAAACTTTTAATTTTTAAGTATAAATTCCCGTCTTTCCCAAAAACTAACACAAGTAAATGATATATTAGGGGGTGCAAAAATGTTTCGTTTAACATCAAAAAAGAAAAAACAAACCGTCTGTTCTGTCCCAGAGTTTATTCATGCTATGAAAGAATCCAGCGACTTTTCTTCTTCTAACGTTATAGAAGATGGGACATTATGTTTGTTTTATTATAAATCGACAGTAGAATCACTTATTATTAAACGATTCATTTTAGCACCTATAAAAGATAAATTGGACGAGATCCAACATATTGATGATATCTTAAATATTGTATCTATTGAAGACATCATCATCTCTCCTTCCATTGATGATATTCGTGAAAAATTATTAGGTGGATACGTATTATTACAGCTAAAAAAAGGTTCAGAGCAAGAAGCTTATGCACTTCTACGCGCTGAAAGTACCGTTTTAGGAACTCGTTTAGTAAATGACACGGAAAATGAATATAGTGTTATTGGCCCTAAAGTTGGTTTTGTTGAAAATGTTGATATAAATATACATTTATTACGCCGAAATATCGTAACCGAGCAATTAATCTTCAAAGAAGTTAGCGTTGGTTCTATGTCAAAAACCAAAATCGTAGTTGCTTACATCGAAGGAATTACAAATGAACAGCATATTAACACCGCAATGCAACGGCTACAAGATATTGATTTTGATTACCCTTTCGATGCAACTATGATTGAACAGTTTATTAGTGATAATAGTAACTCTCCCTTCCCTGTTTTACTCCCTACAGAGCGTTTAGATCGCTCCGTTTATGCATTACTTAATGGAGGGGTTGTCATTTTAACCGACGGTTCACCATATGCATTAGCTGGACCAGCAACATTACTCGATTTCTTCGTCTCTCCAGAAGATTATTATTTACCATGGATAGCTGGCTCATTTCTTAGATTAGTTCGCTTTTTCGGAGCAGCATTCTCGCTATTTTCATCAGCTATTTATACAGCTGTATTAACGTATCACTATCAAATGATTCCTGTGGATTTACTAGGTCCGATTATTTTTTCAAGAGCTAATGTACCCTTTCCGCCCATTTTAGAAGCACTTTTTTTAGAAATCACAATCGAATTGCTCCGTGAAGCTGGAGCACGATTACCTACAAAAGTTGGACAAACAATCGGCATCGTTGGCGGGATTGTAATTGGCCAAGCATCTGTTCAAGCTGCTTTAACGAGTAACATTTTATTAATTGCAGTTGCTTTATCAGCACTAGCTTCTTTTACAACACCAACAGTAAAAATGTCTTCTACTATCCGGATATTACGATTCCCTCTCATCATTTTAGCTGGAGCATTTGGTGGTGTAGGTCTTATCGTCGGATTTGTATTCATATTGGCTCATTTAATTCGCTTAAAATCACTTGGATCACCTTATTTATTACCTTTATACCCATTTCGCGGATTAGGTACAGCTGAAGGACTTCTTCGCCTTCCATTTAGTCAAACTGCAGGACGAGCTTCTTTTCTAAGACCGAAAAAGAAATGGCGCTATGATCCAAACAAGGCGAAAGAAAAACGCGACGGTGAAGAAAAATGAAAAATATTTTATTATGCTTTTTCATTATCATTTTAATTTTCCAATCTGGTTGTACAGAAGCAAATATAGTCGATACACAGCGAATAATTCACGTAGGTGGATTCGATATAATGAAAGATAAAAAATTTCGCGGGACAATTTTATATCCAGATTACACAAAAGGAGTACAATCTAAACCAGAAACTCAATCAACTCATGCAGGTACAATTGAAACAATATCTTCCCTTCTAAACGCCAAATCGCCACATACAATCGCTGTAGGTCAAATGCGTGTGGTTCTATTTGGAAAGGCATTTGGTGAACGTGGAATTGGAGATGTTATTAACAACTTACAACGTGATCCTAACATTGGCCGAGATGTGCAACTAGCACTTGTGGATGGTTCGGCAGAAGAATTACTTAAACATGTCAAAACAAACGGATCGCTATATCTATCTGAATTACTGGAACAAAACATAAAAAACGAGACAATCCCTCGGACAGCTTTAAATATTTTTTTATATAACTTCTATTCATCTGGATACGATCCATTTCTGCCTTACATTCAATTATCAGAAGACAAATCTGCTTCCATTAAAGGGCTCGCATTTTTAAAAAAGGATAAAGTGATTATGTATACAGATAAGAAAAGGTCTTTTTTATTTAAATTACTCATTAATCCAACTAAAAATGGGCGTTACGAAGTTCCGATACGTCAAGGTAAACATAAAGGCTTAATCGCGACCCAAAACTTATCTGGAAATAGTGTTTGTTCCCTTTCCGACGCCGGTGACATTCCGAAAGTTTACATTCACCTGAATTTAAATGGACTAATAAAAAATGCTCCCAGTTGGCTTGATTTATCAAAGAGCGAAAATGTAACTTACGTAAAAAGACATGTAGAAAAAAAACTTGAGAAGGATTTAAACGAATTAATACAAACATTCCAAGAAAAAAAAATCGATCCAATTGGGATACGTGAAGAAATTCGTAGTCACTCAAGAAAATGGAGCATGAAACAAATTCAGGACATGTATCCTAACGTAGACGTTGCTGTCAACGTAAAGATTAATGTCGTACAATCTGGTATTGGAGAATAGTGAGGTGCTATCATGACTGGACAAGATAAAACACATACAGTTTCCCCCTATTTCACATTCCTTCTATTACACTCTCTTCAAATTGGAGTCGGTGTACTAGGATACCAAAGGATTATTGCGCAATTTGCCGGTTATGATGCTTGGATTTCTCTTATTATCGCTGGTATTGCAACTCATATCGTGTTATTTTGCATGCTGAAAATGTTAGAAAAGGATAATGATTTAATGAATATCCATACGACATGCTTCGGAAAGTGGATTGGAACATTTTTTTCAGTATGCTTTGCCGCATACCTTTTATTATTTTGCCTTACTGTTCTTCGTACATATATTGAAGTTATTCAAGTTTGGGTCTTTCCTACAATTAAACCGTGGAAATTGACTTTACTATTTTTACTTGTAGCTTATTACATAATTAGAGGCGGTTTTCGTTCTGTAACAGGAATATGTTTTTGGGGCGTTATCATACCGATTTTCGTCCTATTTTTCTTAGTTTTCCCAATGAAATATGCACATGTCCGTAACATTTTCCCAATTCTCACTCATTCACCTTTAGATATTCTAACTGCAGCGAAAGCATCTGCATTAGAATTTCTTGGATTTGAAGCAATTCTTGTTTTTTATCCATTTATTAAAAAAGGAAAATCATTAAATAAATGGGCGCATGGTGGTATTGCCTTTACAACGATTCTATACGTAATACTTGCCATCGTTTCCCTCATGTACTATAGCCAAGGGCAACTACATCATACAATTTGGCCAACATTAACGATGCTAAAAATTATAAAGGTTCCTTTCATCCAAAGGTTTGAGTACATCATTATTTTCATATGGTATCTTATTATTTTACCTAATCTTTGTTTAACCATTTGGTCTTCTTGTTGCATTAGTAAAAGATCTTTTCACATACCGTTTAAAATCACACTTCCATTTTTTATCGCAGCTATTTTTATTTCATCCTTATTTTTCACAAACCGTGAAAGTATCAACACATTAAATACCGTACTATCTCAAGCGGGTTTATATATTGTATACGCTTATATCCCACTTTTATTTCTATTCCATTCGCTAAGATGGCGCTTCAAAAATCAGTCGAAAAAATCTTCAACCGATACACCGTAATCTCTGATACAATTTGATTAATACATTTGTAAAGGGGACAAGCGAATGAAAAAGTATGTATTTTCTTTACTTGCAGTACTAAGCTTAATTCTTGCTGGATGCGGAAGTACTGGTACAAATGACCAAAAATCTTCTGAATCAAAAAAAGAAGAACATGACCACGCATCGCACACTCAGCAAGCTGACATTCAAGAGAAAACAAAAGGAGTCGACACACTTCCGACCTTCCTAGATAAGCTTGATCCACAAATGAAAGATATCTACACCGTCGCTGGACAAAATGCAGAGCTATTAGATTGGATTCCATGCTATTGTGGTTGCGGTGAAAGTGTAGGACATAAAAATAATAAAAACTGCTTTATTCGTGAAATTAAAAAGAATGGTGAAGTTGTTTGGGACTCCCATGCAACGACTTGCGTCAATTGCCTAGAAATCGCAGTTGAATCTGCTTCCATGAAACAAAAAGGAAAATCAACGCTTGAAATTCGTAACTATATCGATAATAAATACAAAGAAGGCTATGGCAAACCAACACCTACGCCAATGCCAAAAGCTTAAAAAACGAGGAAACTCCTCGTTTTTTCTTTTCATTCACTTTTTTTCTTAACAAATTCTTTCAAGTGTATTTCTCCTTACTTATCACACACTATATATAACTCTCGGTAAGGAGGGTACACAGTGCAAACATATAACGACTATGATAAAGCTCTCTATTACACGTATTGCTGTAATTGGGATAAATTACTCGTTCTCATGGTTCAAACGAACGATCAATTATTTTCTAAGCGTATTGAGCATTTTTTACACGCTTATCAATACAGTAAAGAACTCCCAGAAGTTGATAAACAATTGCAGCTCCTATTTCAATATATTGACCACGCATCCCAAAAGTCGCATGTAGAAGAAGTAGAACAAATTCAAATGTAAACTATAGCGCTATTCTCTTCCGGAGAATGGCGCTTTTTTAAAATATTTATATCAATAAAAGTTTCTCCTTATAAAACTTTTATTGATAAACATATTTTTTCTTTCTTTTCCATACCACTTCATACTATAATTTAGTATGTAACTATTATAAGAGAGGTATAAAATATGGGACGAGAAAAAAAGCAAGAATATGCTTTACTTACCGCATGGGGAGCTTCTTTTATCGCTACACTAGGAAGTCTGTACTTTTCCGAAATCATGAAATTTGAGCCTTGTGTTCTTTGTTGGTATCAACGTATTTTTATGTATCCATTCGTTTTATGGCTCGGTATCGCTGTGGCAAAGAAAGACTATCGCATCGCAAATTATTCTTTACCAATCGCAACTATTGGTGCTTGTATTTCTTTATATCACTATGCAATTCAAAAAGTCGCAGCATTTTCAGCTGCTGGGGCAGCTTGTGGACGTGTACCATGTACGGGAGAATACATAAACTGGTTCGGCTTTGTGACAATCCCGTTTTTAGCACTTATCGGCTTTATTACAATCGCTGTTTGTAGCTTTATTGTCATCAAAAACAAATAAGGAGATGAAAGAATGAAAAAAATGCTTATATTTGGTGGTATTATTATCGCCTTGTTTGCGGCAATTTTCGCTGTAACACAAATGGAAGAAAAAAAAGCTTCAACTAGCCAAAAAATTGATAATGCTACTGGTAGTCAAACAGATGGTCCTGACTACTACACAAATAAAATCTCTCTTTCAGATCTTCAAAAGAATTTAAAAGAGAAAAAAGAAGAAACAGTATACTTTTATCAAACATCTTGCGTTCATTGCCAAAAATTATCTCCTGTCGTAGTGCCAATGGCTAAAGACTTGAACGTTGATATGAAAGTTATGGATATTGAAAAATTAGATGCTCCTTGGGATGAATATAAAATTCAAGGTACACCAACAATCATTCATTTTAAAGATGGCAAAGAAGTGAGCCGTATTAGTGGTGAACAGCCGAAAGACAAATTAAAAGAATGGCTTGAGCAAACGAAAAAGTAACGAGAAAAGGAAACTCCTTCTACACATGAAATGGGCGTAAAATCCCACACTAATGTATAAGGAGGGGGTTTTATGCCAGAAGTAAGATGTTCTGTTTCCAACTGTTCTTTTTGGGGACAAGGTAACTTTTGTCAAGCAAGTGCGATCATCGTTCAGCCTGATGCAGATGAAACTGGTCAAACTGAAAATGATTCATATACAGCTGCTGTTTTAACAAATGAGACGCTAGAAAGTTCTGTAGCAACGAGTGTAGAGACTTGTTGTCATACATTTAAGCCTAAATATTAAACATAAAAAGCATACGATTCATCGTATGCTTTTTTACATCCCTCTCCAAAAATCATGCATAATAAAAAAGTACAAAATAACGAGAACGGCCGTCCCGCATAGGGTAATGCGCCGATATATACTCTTCTCTCCTTCCCTCGCTTTCACAAACGCCCAAATAAATCCGAAGAATAATATTAAATCAACATATGGAACATAAAAAGAAAAGACGAGAAACGCATATAAATACACGATAAATAAACAGGTCGTTACTAAGAAAACTTTAAACGCAAATTCACTTTTCATAATATAACCGCCCCCTATCTGTACTGTATTATATTCAGCAAAATACAATAGTTGCAGTTAAACTCCAAGTATAAATAAGCTACCGTCTATAATACGGTAGCCATTACGGAACATTGTATTTCCGTTTATATATATTACTTAAAATCGAAGAAGGAATTTGCTCGTAACGAATTTTCTCTCCTGTTTCATCTATAATATACGAATTGTTTCCTATATAATATATTCCATCTTTTCGTTTTGAGTACACCGGATATCTTTCATTTGGCAATACAGTTTTTACCTTCGTTAACTGTCCATTTGGTTCTTGCCAATATATATCCGCGCGGTCTACTAACGTAAGTACTCCAATTTGTTCTTTTTCTATTTTTCGACCATTCCAGCTCACAACGCGATAACCAAGCTTATTCGCTTCATATTCAGGGCTCGTATGAAAACGAGAAATGATTACTTTTGTTTGTAATTGTACTCGGTCATATAACCATTGTATATCCCTGTCATGCATGCGAATACAGCCATTTGATTCCCTACTTCCAATCGTCCATTCCCGGTTTGTCCCATGAATCGCATATTCATTCTTATCTAGCCCAAGCCATCTCGTACCAAGAGGGTTATTCGGTGCACCCCCGGCTATTTTTTTTCGATGGTATTCTTTATTTTTAAATTTCGTTATAATACAAAAATTACCTTCAGGCGTAGGTGTACGATCTCTTCCAGTCGTTACTGGAAATGTTTTTGTGTAATTTCCATTCTCAAAAAAAGACAACTGGTTTGTCGTAAGATTAACTAGTATTAAATGATCTGTATCAGCAAAAGCACTAACCGGTAGGAAGAAAAATAATAGTAAGACGAAACATACCCTTTTCACCTATATCCCCCCCTAGCGCTCACCATAATAATTGTAATTAGCTTTACTTTGCTCTTATAAATGAAAACTATCCATTTACAATAACGCCCCCATTTACATGTATCATTTGTCCGGTAACATAAGAAGAATCACCAGACGCTAAATATACGTATGCCGGCGCTAACTCATATGGTTGACCAGGCCGTTGCATCGGGACATTGCTTCCAAACTGAGAGACTTTCTTCTCATCAAAGCTCGCTGGAATAAGCGGTGTCCAAATCGGTCCCGGTGCAACACCATTTACACGAATCCCTTTTTGCACTAATGATTGAGAAAGTGATCTTGTAAACGCTACAATTGCTCCTTTCGTTGCGGAATAATCAATTAACGTTTCATTTCCTTCGTATGCAACGATAGACGCGGTATTTATAATGACATCCCCTTGCTTTAAATGAGAAAGTGCGGCTTTCGCAACGTGAAAATAAGAAAAAATATTAATACGAAAAGTCTTTTCTAGCTGTTCTGCTGTAATATACTCTAGCCCTTGCTGCGGATATTGCTGTGCAACGTTATTTACTAAAATATTTAAACTACCTAACTGCCGAGCGGTCTCTTCCACAATATCTTTACAATGCTGTTCATTACTCAAATCCCCCGGCAACAATACACACTTTACACCTTCTTTTTCAACACGTTGTTTCGTCTCATTTGCATCTTCTTCCTCATCTAAATAAGCAATCGCAACATTTGCTCCCTCTTTCGCAAAAGCGATGGAAACAGCTCGTCCAATCCCACTATCTCCCCCTGTAATTAATACATTCTTTCCTTTTAACTTTTCGCTACCTTTATAATTTGAATCTTCAAACTGCGGAAGTGGATTCATTAATGATTCAATACCAGGCTGTTTATTTTGATGTTGCGCTGGCATTGTTACAAAGTTTTTTTGCTGTGGCATAGCTTCTTTCAACTCCTTTTCCTTATAATGTGCATAATAAAAACTGAAATTCACACATCAAGTTACGATTAATATTCGAATTTAAGACACAAAATATGAATTGTTGTAAACTTTTTATACAAAACTATTGCAAAATAGTTAAAAAACGAATATTATATATAACTGTTGTGAAAATTATTCGTAAACAGAAAGGATGTTTATATGTTTAACCTTTCAAAACATAAAACTTCTATTAAAACTGAAATTATGGCAGGTATTATTACCTTCTTAACAATGGCATATATCATTGTCGTAAACCCAGTCATCCTTGGGGATGCAGGTGTTCCATTTGAACAAGCATTTACAGCAACAATTATCGCTGCTGTTGTCGGAACATTATTTATGGCAATCTTTACAAACTTACCAATCGCAATCGCGCCAGGTATGGGATTAAATGCTTACTTCTCTTACTCTGTTGTAAAAGCTCATGAAGGCATGACTTTCGCAATTGCATTCTCTGCTGTATTCGTAGCAGGTATGATTTTAATTTTGTTATCATTCACATCTTTCCGTACAAAATTAATGGAAGCAATTCCTGAAAACTTAAAACATGCAATTACTGCTGGTATCGGTCTTTTCATCGCCTTTATCGGTTTACGTTTAACAGGTATCGTTACAAAAAATGATGCAAACTTAGTTGGACTTGGTGATCTTCACTCTGCTCCAGTTCTACTAGCATTGGCTGGGCTTGGAATTACTATTGTTCTTATGTCTTTAAATGTAAATGGCGCACTATTTATTGGTATGCTATTAACTGGTATTATCGCTTTCTTCACAGGACAGTTAACATTCTCAAACGGTGTTACATCAATGCCTGGATTACCAGAAGGAATTATCGTTTCAAATCCAATTACTGCTGTATCTGACGTAATTAACTACGGATTATATGGCGTTGTATTCTCATTCTTCCTTGTTACACTATTCGATACAACAGGTACATTACTTGGCGTTGCACAACAAGGTGGATTTATGAAAGACGGAAAGCTTCCAAAAGCTGGACGAGCTCTTCTATCTGACTCATTCTCAGCAACAATCGGTTCTATGTTCGGAACAACACCATCAACAGCTTACATTGAATCATCTGCTGGTGTTGCAGCTGGTGGTCGTACTGGTTTAACAACTGTTACAGTAGCTGTTCTATTCGCACTAGCAGCATTCTTCGGCCCATTAGTAAGTGCTGTTTCTGGTGTATCAGCTATTACTGCACCATCATTAATTATCGTTGGTAGTCTTATGATGGGTTCAGTTCGCCACATCGATTGGGATGCATTTGATGAAGCATTCCCAGCATTTTTAGTAATCTTAAGCATGCCACTTACATCAAGTATCGCAACAGGTATCGCACTTGGATTTATTTCATATCCACTTATGAAAGTGGCAAAAGGTAAATTCCGTGCTGTTCACCCACTTGTGTATGTATTTGGAATTTTGTTTGCTTATCAATTGATATTCTTACCACATTAAAATCCCTCTTCCTGAGGGATTTTTTTATAAATACTGTTTGACAATACCATTCGTTTGTGGAATAATTCAAAATAGTTAAATATTCGATGTCTTATCAAGAGCAGGTGGAGGGATGAGCCCTACGAAGCCCGGCAACCGACCCATTTATGGGCACGGTGCTAATTCTTACAACACATTGTGTTGAAAGATAAGAGTAATATGATAAGGCGTCTTTTCTATATGAAAAGGCGTTTTTTATTTTCACTCCCTCCTCTCTCTTTTTAGTTTAGGAGGGATTTTTTTATGAAAAAATTATGTTCCATCGTACTTATTTTTCTCTTATTTACATTAGCGGCTTGTACAAATGAACAAGATGCTATCTCTTCACAAAAGCAACAAACTGTGAGAAAGGCGACTACAACGGTAGAAAATCAATTACAAACAGAAATTCCAAGCCAAATGAAGAAGCCATTAAAAATCGCATTAATTATGCAAATGTCCATCGGAACTTTTTCCTCTCAATATATTGAGGGTGTCAAAAAACAAGTTGAGCTATTTGGCGGCAGTGTACAAGTCTACAATTCTGATAACGATTTAGCAAAAATGGCTGCAAATTTAGATACTGCTATTAATTCAAAAGTGGATGGTATTTTAATTGATCATGGCCGTTCTGAAGCACTAAAACCTGGAGTAGAAAAAGCGTTACAATCGAACATTCCCGTAGTTGCGTTCGATAACGATCTACGCTTGCCAGGTGTGACAATTATTGATCAAGATGACTATAGTCTTGCATGGAAATCATTAAAAACGTTAGCGGAAGATTTGAATGGACAAGGAAATATCGCAGTTGTATGGGTGGGCGGATTTGCTCCAATGGAACGTCGCAATGTTATCATTGATGCTTTTTATAAACGGTATCCAAATATAAAAGAAGTTGCAAGATTCGGTACTGCTAGTAATAACACACCGCTCGATACACAAACACAAGTAGAAGCTTTACTAAAGAAATATCCGAAAAAAGGCGATTTACAAGCTATTTTCGCTTCGTGGGATGAGTTTGCTAAAGGGGCTGTTAAAGCACTTGAACAAGCTGGTCGTACAGATATAAAAGTATATGGCATTGACTTAAGCAATGAAGATTTACAACTCATGCAAAAAGAAAACTCACCTTGGACTGCTACAGCTGCAACTGATCCAGCTGAAGTAGGTAAGGTTCAAGTACGATTTTTATACAAAAAAATTGCTGGTGAACAAACGCCAGATATTTATTCACTAGAACCTTATTTAGTAAAGAAAAATAGTTTACCGAAAGAAAATATAACAATGGATCAGTTATCAAAATATATAAACGGTTGGGGAGACTCAAAAGATGCATATTCCCCTTGGATGAAAAAATTAGAGAAGGAGAAAAAATGATGACGTTCTCTCTTCAAAACATTACACATTCTTATCATGTCGCTACACCTGTTCTAGAAGATGTTTCTATTCATATTCAAAAAGGAAAAGTACACGCTTTACTAGGCATGAATGGTGCGGGAAAAAGTACTTTACTAAAAATAGCAACTGGTGAAATTCAACCAGTTGTTGGCGATATAAAAATTGATACTCAGTCCGTTTCCTTTACTTCACCGCGCGATGCAAAAAAGCATGGCATTTCTTTCGTAACACAAGAAGTAGATCACGGACTTATTCCCGGATTATCTGTATTAGAAAATGTACTAATTGATCATTTAGCAATGCAAAATAAAGTACTATTTTCAAAGTCCAAATTAGTCGCACTTGCTAAACAACATTTGCAAACTGTACAGGTAAATTTAAATGTTTCGGAAGATGTTTCAAACTGTTCATTACATGAAAAACAATTACTTCTTATCGCAAGAGCTTTATCTAACAATACAAATTACCTTTTATTAGATGAACCTACTTCTTCTCTTGGACCAAAAGAAGTTGAAACCTTTGGGAAACTATTAAAAGATTTAAAATCAAAAGGAATTGGCATCCTTTTAGTTTCTCATCGTTTATCAGAGATTCGAAATTTCGCGGATGATGTAACTGTATTACATAACGGTCAAGTTGCCCTTTCTGAAACCATTACAACGATTACAGATCAACAAATTGTGGAAGCAATGACTGGAAAACAACTTACACTTCCTATTAATACAGCACCAAAAACCGGGAGCGAGGAACTATTTAAAGTACAAGAGCTTCTATTACACGAAGGTCATTCTCCCCTTTCTCTTACAATACGAAAAGGAGAAACTATTGTGATATACGGATTAATTGGAAGTGGAAAAACAACACTTGCTGAAACGTTATTTGGTGCTCGTCATACTTATCACGCAGAAATAGACGGTCAAAAACTAACGATTAAAACACCACGAGATGCGATTAAAGCGAAAATCGCACTTGTACCAGAAGAAAGAAGAAAACAAGGCGTATTTCTTTCGGAAGATATTATAAGTCACACAAATTTACATCAATCAGGTTGGAAACGAAAACAAACCGAATTAAATGATGCTACTACAGCAATTTCTTCTTTCGGTATTTCACCAAATGACCCAAAGGCACTTATTCATTCACTTAGCGGTGGAAACCAACAAAAAGTCTCAATTGCAAAGTGGAGTGGATTCAAACCTAATCTATTTCTTTTAGACGAGCCAACTAAAGGTGTAGACATCGCTGCGAAACAAGACATTTTTCAATTCATTCGCAACATTACAGAAAACGGAAGTTCCGTAATTTATTTCACAGGAGAACAAGATGAAGCGTTGCATATCGCTGATCGCATTCTTATACTGGCAAACGGAGAATTTGTAGGTGAATACTCACCAAGCGAACTATCTCCTGAACAGCTTTTACATTTATCTGAAGGGAGCTATTCCATTGAATCTCGTTCATAAAACGAAAACTAAGAAACTATATTTACCTACTCATCTTTTTTATCAATTTAGTACAATTGCTATTATTATAGGTGTTACAATTTTTTTCTCTATCGTCAATGATTCTTTTTTAACATATAACAATATTAGTGATATTTTACGTTCTATTTCCATCGTAACGTTACTTGCAATCGGCGTTACCTTTACATTGATTGTAGATGGATTTGATTTATCAGTCGGCTCTACCGCTAGTTTAGCAACAATTGCAGCTGCTTCTTGTCTCGTTTTATATCGACAAGAACTATTAGTCACACTCCTTGTTCCTATTCTTTGCGGGTTATTAGTTGGATTATTAAATGCACTACTCGTTATCCGAATTAAACTACCCGATTTACTAGCTACATTAAGTATCATGTATATCGTCAATGGACTACACTTAACATTTTCAAAAGGATCCTCAATTTATGAAGGAATGTCCGGTGCAACAGGACATTTTATTCCATCCTTTTTATTTATCGGTCAAGGTTCCGTCTTAGGAATTCCAGTCCCTGTCATTATCATGCTTACTGTCGTTTTAATTGCACATCTATTTTTAGAAAAAACAACGTACGGTCGTTTCTTTTATATGACTGGTGGGAATCGAGAAGCTGCTAGATTAGCCGGTATTCCTACTGATCGTTACCGTGTATATGCTTATATGATTAGTGGTTTACTAGCTTCTATTGGCGGCATTATTCTATGCAGCCGCGTTGGAACAGGACAAGTTTCAGCTGGTGCTCCATTATTAATGGATGCAGTCGCAGCTGCCTATATCGGTTACGCAATGTTCGGTGCCAAGAAACCAAATATAGTCGGAACATTCCTCGGATCGGTATTAATCGGAATTATATTAAATGGACTCACAATGATGAACGTTCCTTATTATGCACAAGATATTATTAAAGGCAGCATTTTAATTACAGCTTTAGCCTTTTCATTTATTAAAAAGAAGCGTAAATAAAAAATAGAGCATCGAAATTCGATGCTCTATTTTCCCTTTGCAACAATCACACGAAAGCCTCCACTATTCCTAAACTATGAAAAAGATAGCAGCAGTTAAAAATTATTAATATTTCTCGTTCATCTGTAATTCTTTACTATACTTTTGAATGGAAACTGACGAAACAACCATTACCATTCCTACACTAAATCCAATAAACTGATCCAGTAGCATCTCATCATGTATGAGCCAGCGAAGTAGAAATACCCCTCCAAAAATAAGCATTGCAGTAAATCCGGTATGCCTAAATCCTTTATATACATTTTCCATATGTATCACCTCTTCACATAACATTATCCATATTATACCATAAAACCATCAAGTAACCGTATCGTCCTCTGACAATATGCAGCTACCTTTTGATCATGTGTAACAACTAGCACTGTTTTTCCTTCTTTATTAATCTCTTGTAAAATACTCATAATTTTCTTCCCGTTTTCTTGATCAAGAGCACCAGTCGGTTCATCAGCAAGTATAATTTTTGTATCTTGTGCTAAAGCCCTTGCTATTGCTGTTCTTTGCTGTTCTCCTCCTGATAACTCGTAAGGATATTTGTTAATATGCCTCTCCAGTCCTACCATTTCCAGCATTTCTTTTGATATTTGTATACGTTTCTTATGAGAAATTTTTCTATATACAAGCGGAAGCATTACATTTTCAACAACTGTATAATCATCTAATAGCGAAAAGTTCTGAAATACAAATCCAACTTCCGTGTTTCTATACTTATGATAGTTTGACTTGAATGTACTCGTATCCATTCCATCTAAAAAATACTTTCCAGCAGAGGGGCTATCGATTAAGCCAATAATGTTAAGGAGAGTAGACTTCCCCGAACCAGAGGGGCCCATAATGGCTATCATTTCGCCTTTTTCTATTGTAAGATTAATATCTTTTAAAGCACTAAAATTGGTCTTTCCGTATCCCTTAGCCACATTTGCGAGCTGAATCATTTATAACACCTCTTTCATATATGTATTTTTTATTTTTAGTACATTGAAATAAATGATTGCATATATAACGAGGATCATTACAAGTGATAAAGCACCTATAACAATCAATGATTCTATAGAGACTTTTAACGTTCCAAAAAAAGATACGGTACTATTTTCTAGCTCTTTTTGAATTTCAATCGCTCCGCTATTCTCCCATTGGAAATACGTAATTCCTATACATATCGATAAAATGAATAACAACATATACTCAATAATAAATGGAAGACATATTTGAAAAGTACTTGCACCTAACGCTGATTTAATAGAAATATTTTTACGCTCCATATAAAGTGCTGCCATTGATGTTAATACAATAGATAGAAATGAAAAAAATAAGACTGTACCGCTTAATAATAAGGGGTATGACATATTATCAATACCTTGTTTTTCATTTTCTAACAATTTATTCGGATTTGTAACATAATACGAATAACCCTTACCTTCTGTTACCTTTAATACTTTCTTTTGAAATTCATTTATATTTATCTTCTCATTTGTTTCTATAATTAACCCATTGTATAAAAGTTCTACACTATAGAACTCTATTTCTTCTGTTCCAATTGGTAAAATCGCCATGTCATCTAATAATGTAATACGATTATCCGATATTTCACCACTTCGAGGATATGTAAATGGTGAATTTTTTTCTAAAAAGCCAATTACTTTTAGCTTCATTTTTCCAGATCGTATAACATCACCAATAGATACCTTTTCTATATAATTAGCCCCTAATATAACAGGTCTAATATCAAATACTGATTTATGAAATTCCGATTCATCAAAATATCTTCCTTGTGAAATTCGCATATGAAAGTATTTATTAATATTTTTATCAACAATAAGAGCCTTTATCGTTCCATTTTCTTTTTTAAAACTAAGTGAATAGTTACGGAACAAATAATTTGTTTTATTTGTTATTGGTATCGTATTAGATAACCCTTGCATGAAATGTTGATAATCACTTTTTGCTTTTTCTTCGCTAAACAATGTTATATCCTGCGTCGCATAAAGTTCATAGAAATTTTTATGAGTCGATAAATTATTTGCTACCGTCATCATTTTTCGATATCCCGAAAGATTACTAACAAATTCTATTGCTGAAGAAAATGCAATAATTAAAGAAATTACTATAATCAAACTTGGTAACAACCGTTTTTTCACAGACCGTATAGAATCAAATATAAAAAACATGAAGACCTCCTACGTTCTTAAATGTTTTCCGGGATATATATTTATAATATGCTTGATTGGAATTACAGTAACAAAAATTGTAAGAAAAATTATAAAAACAACATTGTATATCAATACATATAGTGTTAACGGTTTTACTAAGTATGTCTGAAAGTAAGTATGAATTGTTCCCGAAAATATTTCTAACGTAATAAAAACTAAGAACATCGCTGCTAGAGAAATAAACAAGATTTGAACATATAGCTCACAGTAAATAGATAGATTAGAAGCACCTACTGCTTTTTTTAATGAAATCTCTCTTTCTTTTTTATAAATCCAAAATAAAACCGCAGAAATGCCAGAAACAATTGCAACAAGAATAAATTTATAATAATACGTATTTGCTGGATCTATATGTGTCACATGTAGTTCCTGAAGATCTCGTTCATTCAGTATTTGAACATCTCCCGAAAGCACTTCTTTACTCCTATCCATAAACTTTTTTATTTCGTTATGAATAGATGATGTAGGATTAACAACTGTTAATTGTAATTGTTTACTCGCGATAATACCTTTTTTAGATATAGTAGGTAAGTTTTGAAGTGGAACGTATATACCTGCTACACCGACGTCACTGTCTTTTCTTGATATAGTTCCTATTTTTTTATATGTATCATCAAATTCATATAAATCCTCTACATTCGTTTGATCGCCAACAACCATATCGTTTACATTTTCACGATGAAAATATTGTCCTTCAGAAATATATGGCTTCCAATAATAATCATCTTTTAAGTTCACAGCTATGATTTTTGTTGCCCCTGAACTATTTAATGCTTTTAAATGCTCTACATAAATATCACTTTTAACAAAAGTATCTTGTATGAAAGGAATTATCTCTTCCAATTCAGTTGCATTCGCTATCGGAACAGTTAAAATTTGATTCTTCTCTGGAAAACCGATTTGAAAAGCAGATATAAAGTTTCGTTTGGACTCTGTTAAAAGTGCGGCTATTGATATAGAAAGAAAAGAAATAAAAAATGACATAAGAAGAATGACTGAAAACAGTTTATTGCTTTTTATATTTTTAAAAGCTAGGTACATGTCTGTGCTCCTTTTAAATAAGAAGGAGATGATGAACATCCCCTTCTCCTTATCCAAATATTTATAAAGACAACTGTTTAATGCTTTTTACCACTGTAATCGTAAGTTACCGTTACTATCAAAAGTACCTTTGTGTGTATCTTCTTGATAGTCATTATTCTCATTTGCATAATGCTCCGAGTATAGTCCTTTTGCACCAAAGGCGTTATATGTACCATTACTCACAGTTGCGTTTAATGCTCTTCCAGATTCATGGGACCCTAATTTGTCTGAAGCGCTTTCAATATATGAATTATTTCCATTTGATTTAATAAAAGAAATTGCTACTGAACAATGAGATGCATTTTGATTCGTAGTAGTTTGAGCTCTGTAAGATAGTAGGTTACCGCTTTTGTGACCGCTTAGAGTTGGATAGAATGCACTTGTTGAGATTGATGTTGCTAATAATATTAAAGTCGCAATCGAAAAAAACTTTCCCTTCATTAACAATCACCTCGTAAATTAAATAGTTTTGTAGCGCTACATCGTCATAATACCTCTCAAGTAAATTCTCCTCAATAAGACACCCCAATGTTTTACAAACTCTTTAAACACTTAAACATTCATACATTTTTAAAAAGTAACGTATAAGTAGCAATATAAAAAGGCTGCAGAGAAATTCTTCTCCACAGCCTAATATTTATTTTTGCAAAAACGCCTGCAAATCTGCAAACTGTCTCTTTGCATCTTCATAGCCTTGCTCGTATAAATTTTGTAGTTTTGCTGTATCTTTTTCCATACGATCTACTTGAAGCGGCACTTCTGGGCGAATAACAAATAAATTACCAGCTTGCTCTTCTTTTTCAATATAGTGAAGTGTTTCATTATACACTTCATAACGATTCAACATCGTGTTAACAAGATTCGGATATTTTTTATAAGCTTTTCCTGCAATCCATCCGAATTTTGATTTTTTCTTCGCGTAACCATGATTTCTCGTTAAAATAACGACTGATTTTTTAAATCCATCTTCCTGTGCTTTACGAACTGGAATTGGATCAGAAATCCCGCCATCTAATAACTGCTTACCACGATAATTTACTACTGGTGCAATGAAAGGCAATGAACTAGACGCTTGTAATAAATTTAGTGCATCATCATTCGTTCCTTCTTTCTCAAAATAAACAGATTGTCCAGTTTCACAATCCGTCGTTCCTACAAGGAAACGTTCTGGGCTATTAAAGTATGTTTCAAAATCAAACGGAACATGCTTTTCTGGAATTTCATGAAAAATGAAATCCATATCAAATAGCTGACGTTTTCTCCATAAGTTTTTATACGACAAATATTTCGGATGTGATGCATAATCAATATTGACCGTTTTATTTCTATTTCTTTGTCTGGAAAGATACGACGCTGCATGACAAGCACCAGCTGATACACCGATTACATATGGAAAATATAAATCTTGTTCCATAAAGTATTCTAATATCCCACCTGTATATACACCACGCATACCGCCGCCTTCTAATACTAACCCCGTATTTTCAAGCATGTTACTCTCTCCTCTATATATATTGACTCTTTAATTATTCACCATGTTAAGTATCTTTTTCTATTATATATGAGTTCTTTCAGAAATTATATTTAAAAGACTTGAGAAAAAGGAGTTTTTTCTTCCGATTATATTTCCAAATGATCGGAGACATCCTTTATAAACCTTTGAATAAAGTCTTGCTCTTCTTTCCTATATCCATCTAAAAGTAACAACCACTTTTCTTCAGCTTGCTTATGCAATTTTTCATGAGCTTTATATATTTCATTTCCGCTTTCCGTTAAGCTGAAGAAGATTTCTTTTTGATTATCTAACATTTGCATCTTCTCAACGAATTGCTTTTGAAACAACTTCGTACAAATTTTAGAGATTGCTCCCTTCGTCATGCCCATTTCTGTCGTAATTGCCGTTACATTCATCAAACCATTTTTTCCGATACATTCGATTACATGTAACTCAGATAAAGACATACTACTTACACCTGTCTCATAAAGAAACTTCTCGTTTTGTCGTTTTAAATGTTCTTCTTTTTTATGCAAAAGTGTACGAATGTCCGACAGTATTTCCATTTGCTTCGTTGTATGCTTCAATCCGTTCGCCTCCTAAGTTTCCAAAGAAACAATTTAACTATATACCATTTTAAAATTATTTTTTCATCTTTACAAGTGAGAAAATCATGTTAAAATAATTTTAGTTTCCAAGGAAACTAAAATACAAGGAGGTTAACAAGATGAAAAAATCTAAACTAACTTTCATTTTATATGTTGTCTGTATTAGTGCCTTACTCGGTTCCTTCGCTCAAAATATTTACACACCTATCTTACCGATGATTCAAAATTCTTTTCACACTTCTCTTTATCTTGTAAATGTAACAGTTTCACTTTTCACATTCGTTCTTGCAATTATGCAGCTCGTATATGGACCTTTAATTGATACAAAAGGGAGAAAATCTGTCCTTATCCCTAGTTTAGTCATTAGTACAATTGGTTCAATCGGATGTGCCTTTTCGGCAAACATTTATTTATTTCTCTTTTTTAGAGCTGTTCAAGCTATAGGAATAGCGGCTATACCTGTAGTTTCAGCAACGATTATCGGCGATTTATTTGAAGGAAAAGAACGCGGAGAAGCGATGAGCCTATACCAAATGTTACTTGCCCTCGCACCTGCAATGGCTCCTCTCATAGGTGGATTTCTTGGCAGTATAAATGGTCACTTATCTGTATTTCTCTTTTTATCTACACTTGGCATTATCTTATTAATTATAAACATTTCACTACTTCCAGAAACAAAGCCAAATGTAATTAAGCAGTCTAAAGCACAAAAGAATTACTCTCTTATCTTAAAAAATAAAACTGGATTTTCTATTACTCTTATTGGCTTCATTCAATTTTGTATTTACTTTTGCTTTCTCGTTTTTTTACCAAGCATTTTAGCAAATTCATTTCATCAAGCTGCAAATGAAATTGGTCTTATGTTTGTACCAATGTCTCTTTCTATAATGCTAGGAAGTTTTTGCTACAAGTTTTTGCAAAAACGCCTCACAACAAAGCAAGCTTTATTTATTACGAGTTTCTTCAATATTATATGTGTCGTTTTATTCTCTTTCACATATAGCATCAATATCCCATTCATCATTATCGTTACATCTTTGTACGGTTTTAGTATGGGACTTTCTATGCCAACTCACACTACTTTATTAACAGAAGAATTCGTGCAAGAACGTGCAACAGCTATCGGTATGTACAACTTCATCCGCTATCTTGGTATGAGCACAGGGCCACTTGTAGGTGGATTTCTTTTATTTAACCAAAATTACTTTTGGATTTTCTTCCTAGGCGCAATTATGTTTTTACTTGTAATCTTATATGCAATGAAAATGCTAAGTTTTCATTCTGTACAAAAAGCAAAATAGAGCCCCCAAAAAGGTCGGCTCTATTTATCCTCTTTGATCCGCAACAATATGAATATCAATATACTTTGTTTGTCTCATAATTTCATTTACAATAGAGCCTTTTCGTATTTCTTCCCACCTTGTTCTAGCCGATTGTCCAAGTAAAATTTGCGTCACCTGTAATCTTTTTGCCACTTCAATAATAACATCTGCTGGCTTTCTTCCCTTTGCTTCTTCTAATACAAAACTTGCATCAAATTGATTCGTTAGCAACTTCCACTCTTCAATCGTCTGCTTTTTTCCAGCTGAAATAGAATCTATATTTTCCCTCTCAACGTTTAATACGTACAATTCAGCGTTTAACCGATCAGCCATGCGCCATCCCCGTCTTATTAATTTCTCCGCTGTTGAACTGTATTGTACACAAACAAGAATTTTTTCTTTTACGCCAATTGGTTCTATTACTGTTTGGCTAATTTTCTCGTCCATATCATCGGCAACCTCGCGAAGTGATAATTCCCTAAGTGCCCCTAAATTATTAAGCGTAAAGAAATTTTGTAAACTTTGCTGAATTTTTTCTTCTTTATATATCTTTCCGTCTATTAACCTCTTCCGAAGTACTTCCGGTGTTGCATCAACGAGCTGAATTTCATTTGCTTTTTGTAAAATAAAATCTGGAACTCGTTCTCTTACTTTTACATTCGTAATTTGAGCTACAATATCATGAACACTTTCTAAATGTTGAATATTAAAAGCTGATAATACCGATATACCAGCCTCTAACAATTCCTGCACATCCATATAACGTTTTTTATGCTTAGAACCAGGAACATTACTATGCGCAAGTTCATCCACTACGACTACTTGCGGCGCGCGTTTTTTTATTCCTTCCACATCAAGCTCATAAAATACCTTTCCTTTATACTGTATTTCTTTCAAAGGAACTTTTTCTAAATCAGCAATTGCTTCTTCCGTCTCTTTTCTTCCATGCGTTTCAATTAAACCAATTACAATATCAATTCCATCTTTTTTCATTTCCCTTGCATCAAAGAGCATTTTATAACTTTTTCCTACGCCTGGAGCTGCTCCTACATATAACTTTAACTTTCCGCGATTTTGCTGACGAATATATTCTAAATATTCCTCTGGCGTTCGCCTTTGAAACTTCGGTTCATAATCATCTGCATACAAAATAAACACTACCTTTCATTCGAAACAACGCTACCTCAATCCGTTAGATTGAGGTAGCACTGTTACTATTTCATTAATTTTTGTAATGCTAAATTTAGCTTTAAGACATTCACTCGATCTTCTCCAAATAAACCAAGTGCAGCACCTTCTGTTTGATCTTTAATCAATTGATTAAGTTTTTCTTTCGAAATATTCGTTAATTTTGAAATGCGATCCACCTGCACCGAGGCCGCCTTTGGACTAATATCAGGATCAAGCCCTGAACCTGAATTTGTCACTAAATCTATCGGTACTTCTGTTACTGGAACGCTCGGATTTTGTTTCTTCCACTCTTCAATACTTTTCTCTACTCGTTTCTCTAAATCTGGATTAGATGGTGCATAGTTATTTGAACCAGATGCTTCAGCCTTATATTCAATACTAGAAACACGCCCTTGAAAATAACGTGGATCCGTGAAGTTTTGCCCGATTAATTTAGAACCAATCACTTCATTTTTATCATTATATATTAGACTTCCATCCGCATTATCCTTCATCACGGCTTGTGCAATACCAGTAACAATAAGTGGATATACAAGTCCACACAACACTAGAAATGTAAAAGTAATACGGATAATTGGTGATAGTATACTTTGTTTCTTTTCCATCTTTTTCCCCTCTTCCTTATATGAACAAGCCGACAATTATATCAATTACTTTAATTCCAATGAACGGAACGATAACTCCGCCAAGCCCATAAATAAGTAAGTTTCGGCTAAGCAATGCATTAGAACTCATCGGTTTATATGCAATACCTTTCATCGCTAACGGAATGAGTAATGGAATAATAACAGCGTTAAATATTAATGCTGATAAAATCGCTGACAGTGGTGATGTTAACTTCATTATGTTTAGTGCTTCCATTTGCGGAATCGCAAGTGTAAACATCGCTGGAATAATCGCAAAATATTTCGCTATATCATTTGCAATACTAAACGTCGTTAACGCACCACGTGTCATTAACAATTGCTTACCAATTCCTACAACCTCAATAATTTTCGTTGGATTCGAGTCTAAATCAATCATATTCGCTGCTTCTTTCGCAGCTGTCGTACCACTATTCATCGCTAATCCAACGTCAGCCTGTGCTAATGCCGGAGCATCATTTGTACCATCACCTGTCATCGCTACAAGTTTCCCTTTATCTTGCTCTGCTTTAATAACCGCAATTTTATCTTCTGGTTTACACTCGGCAACGAATTCATCTACCCCTGCTTCTTTTGCAATCGTTGCTGCTGTTAACGGATTATCACCTGTACACATAACCGTTTTAATCCCCATTTGACGCAACTGTTCAAAACGCTCACGCATACCCGGTTTTACTGTATCCTTTAAATAAATTAAACCGTAAATACGATTATCTACTGCAACTACAAGTGGTGTTCCGCCCTCTTTTGAAATTAAGTCTGCTTTTTGATTTACATCTTTCGGAATTGTTCCACCTTGTGACCCAACCCATTCAATAACAGCACCGACAGCACCTTTTCTCACTTTCGTTCCGTCTTGTAAATCAACACCGCTCATTCTCGTTTCTGCTTTAAACGGAACAAACTCCCCTTGTTCTGCAAGTTCTCTATTATATGATATAGATTTTCCCTGCACATACTCAATAACAGATCGACCTTCTGGCGTTTCATCTAAAACAGAACTAATAGCAGCCCACTTTCCAACTTGCTCAATCGTTTCATTTCCTACAGGCAATAATGTATGAGCCATCCGGTTTCCAAAAGTAATTGTACCTGTTTTATCTAAAATAATTGTATTAATATCGCCCGCAGCTTCTACTGCTTTCCCTGACATCGCTAACACGTTAAATTTTGTCACCCGGTCCATCCCAGCAATACCAATCGCTGATAGCAAACCACCAATTGTCGTTGGAATTAAACATACTAACAATGCTACGAGTACAGCTGTATCAATTTGAAAACCTAAATAATTTGTAAAAATCGGCAACGTCACAACGACAATCAAGAAGATAAGAGTTAAGCTCGTTAATACTGTATTTAAAGCAATCTCATTCGGCGTTTTTTGACGAGCAGCTCCTTCTACTAAAGAAATCATTTTGTCGATAAATGATTCACCAGGATTACTCGTAATAACAATTGTAATTTCATCACTTACCACCATCGTTCCACCCGTTACGGAACAAAAATCACCACCCGCTTCTTTTATTACAGGAGCTGATTCTCCTGTAATTGCAGATTCATCTACAGACGCTAATCCTTTGATTACTTCACCATCATTCGGAATCATTTCTCCTTGTTTTACGATAACAACATCACCTTTTCTAAGATCAGTTGCTGAAACTTGGACAATGTCTCCATTTTCTTTTACAACATTTGCAAACACATCTTTCTTCGACTGCTTTAAAGAATCGGCTTGTGCTTTACCACGGCCTTCTGCTAATGCTTCTGCAAAATTCGCAAATAAAACTGTAAATAATAGAATGAGAGAAACTGTTATATTAAACCATCCTGGTATACTACTAGAACTGCTTGGAAGAAAAGATAAAATGAACGTAATGATAAATCCAATTTCCACAACGAACATAATCGGATTCTTTATCATGACTTTCGGATTCAATTTCGCAACGGATTGTTTCATCGCATGTGTTACGATATCACGATCCATCGTTTTCGCTTGTCTAACTTCATCTTCTACAGCATGTATTTGTGACTTATTTAATTGTTTTTCTTTTACTACTACCGGTCTCATCATTTACCCTCCATTACTTCAATGTAAGAAATTCTGCAATTGGTCCGAGTACTAACATCGGGAAAAATGTTAATGCACCGACAATTACAATTGTTCCGATGAAGATACCACCAAATAAACTATTATCTGTGCGGAACGTTCCGACTGTTTCTGGCACTACCGTTTTTTCTTTCAACGAAGCTGCCACAGCTAGCATCGTAATTAAACTGAAGTAGCGTCCTAAAAACATAACTAAACCAGTCGTAATATTCCAAAACGGTGTATTATCTCCTAATCCTTCAAATCCAGATCCGTTATTCGCAGCTGACGATGTATATTCATATACAACTTGTGTTAAACCGTGGAAACCGGAATGAGAAATAGCATCCGTTCCTAAATTTGTTGAAAGAGCTAATGCCGAAAATCCTAAAATGAGCAATGGATGAAATAAAATCGTGACTGCGATTAATTTCATTTCCTTACCTTCAATCTTTTTACCTAAAAACTCTGGTGTCCGTCCAACCATTAACCCAGATATAAACACCGCGATAATTGCATACATAATAATGTTTACAAAGCCTGCTCCAACTCCGCCATACACTGTATTTAACATCATATTTACGAGGGGAACTAGACCACCAATTGGTGTTAACGTATCATGCATCGTATTAACAGCGCCTGTTTCAGCAGCTGTCGTTACTGTTGCGTATAGTGAAGAAAATACTGTTCCAAATCGTACTTCTTTCCCTTCTGTACTTCCTTGTACATGTTCGATACCCATTCCATTTAATGCCGGGTTCCCGTTTAGTTCAGATGTCGTAATCGTTATAAACCCTAGTAAAAATACCATAAATAGTGACACGAAAAGAATGCGGCCTTGTTTTTTATTTCCGACCATTCGTCCGTACGTAAATGGAAGTGCTGTTGGTAATAACATCATAAGCATCATTTGCAAAATATTACTCATTTGTCCTGGATTTTCGAAAGGATGCGTAGAGTTTGCTCCGAAAAATCCACCGCCGTTATTTCCAAGTTCCTTAATGGAAACGAATGATGCAACAGGTCCACGTAAAATACTTTGCTTTGCACCTTCAATCGTTTGTGCTGTAACCGCCCCATCTAACGTTTGTGGTACGCCAAGTGCGACAAAAACTAGTGCCACAATAAATGCGATAGGAAGAAACACTCTCGTTAACGCTCTCGTAAAATCAACGAAAAAGTTACCAAGTTCTTTTCCAGCAAGTCCTCTTATAAAAGCCATAACGAGCGCTAATGTCGTTGCTGGTGCCGCAAACATTAAAAATGTAATTCCGATTAATTGTGATAAATAAGATAAACCATTTTCACCGCTATAATGCTGTAAGTTTGTATCAGCCATAAAACTAATTGCTGTATTAAAAGCGAGCGTAGGCTCCATCCCTTCAATATGCGCTGGATTTAGTGGCAGCACACCTTGTAATCTGAAAATGAAGTATACGACAACGATCATAAATCCATTTAATAAAACTAATGATAATGCGTACTGTTTCCACGTTTGATTGTATGCTTTTACACCCGTAATTTTAAAAATAAGTTTTTCAAAAGGCCCGAATACTTTATCTAACGTTTTGCTACCTTGAAAAGCTTTTTCTAAATAAATCCCCGTTGGCTTTGCTACTAAAATAAACAAGAGCATTGTAATAATGACTGCAACCCAAATCATAATGAATAATTCCCCCTAATTAAAACTTCTCTGGATTTAATAATGCATACACTAAATACACTGTAATTGCTGCGACAATAACCGATAAGACAATCATCATGATTGCTTTCCTTCTTTCACAACTTTATCTGACCAACTTGCAAGACTTGCCATCGATGCAACTAATAAAATAAAAATCCCGACCATTACAACATCTAACATAACTATCCCTCTCTTTTTGTTAAAATTTACCATTTAAATATTAAAAAAGAACACTGAGCTCTACTCAGTGTTCAAAAAATGAACAACAAAAAGTAAACCTCCTCTCTAAACGCTTACGAGGTTAGCTGTCGGATTCGGGCCTAAAGAGTAGCCCTACTTTCAAAACTGAAAGATTCACCCCAAGTGACGATGCACAAAATTGGTTCCCCCGCTCCATTTCTGGAACTCAGCGATTTTAGGTTTTTTTGGAAATTTTATGAATGATTTATGAGAGTAAATATACTCCTCTATATTTCACTTGTAAAGGGGGAAATTGCTGAAAATAATAATATTTACATTCATTTAAACGCTTACATTGAAGATTATTACTATTATTTCATCTATTTTCTTTATTTCTCTTTTCTTTTCTTAAAAATGACCTTTTAAATATGAAATAAAATGAGCGAATGACATGAAGTGCATAGCTTGTTGCACTCAGCATTCGCTCTTTTTTATTCACCCTTTATTCTCCTCGTAAAAATGCACGTAAATTTCTCCCACGAATATAAACTTGTGTCAATTCTGCATGTAGCTGCTCATACTCGGTAATATCCATCTCTAAATACAAAGCATCTTTTGATGGTAATATAATATATGGCCCTGGAAAAAGGGGATCAATCTGGACCAATTCTTGAACTCGCTCTACCGATACTGCCCAACGATTTGCTATATCTCCAAGTAATAGTACCTTCATCATTTCTTCCCCCGCCCTATTCAAAAAATAAAAAAGAAATATTATCACAATTTGTAAACACGACAAACTTAGCTCCAATTGTTTTATAGAGCCTCGCTGGATATCGTTTATTCCTTGTAACAACAGTAATAGGTGCTTGAAAAGAAAAACGAATGTGTTCTGTGAAGAAACTAACGATTGGAAGCTCATCCCCTAGTAAAATGACCTTCTTAATACACTCACAAATACTAGTAAAATCCTGCTCCTTACTACAACTATAAGTCCAATCAAACCCACAATTCCTAACTTCAGCCGCTACCTCTTCATTTGCTGTAAAAATAACTAACTCATGTTGAAATGCAACTAGATCTCTTAAACTATTTACCTTACTTTCTTCTCCAACACAAATAAGTGTTAGTTCCATGTACCTCATCCTCCTTAGTATAAAAGAAATCAAACATAGATTGATATTCCCCTATACTAATCAGATCGATGAAGTGATGTATCCATCATGGCACCGTCCTCTCTCAAGACGCTTACGAAGTTAGCTGTCGGATTCGGGCTTTGAGAGTAGCCCTACTTTCAAATTTGAAAGATTCACCCCTAGTGACACTGCACAAATTGGTTCCTCCGCTCCATATAATTGGACTCAGCGTTTACAAAAAAATATATTCTGGCTGATATATTACTCCTGTATTTTGAAAAAGTAAACAGAAAAAAGCCAGTTATAAAACTGGCTTTTCACTTATCTATACACGCGTTCTATTCACTTTATACGCAAAATGATTCGTTGGTCCATGACCACTACCAATATTCAATGGCTCTTCAATTGCTATACTAATAAATCGTTTTGCTTCTTGAACAGCATCTTCAATTGAGTATCCTTTCGCAAGTCCTGCTGTAACCGCTGAAGCAAATGTGCACCCACTTCCGTGCGTTTGCTTTGAAGGAATTCGCTCGCTTCTAAACTCAATAAATTCTTCTCCATCAAAGAGGAAATCAATTACTTCATTACCTTGATATTCTGCATGTCCGCCCTTCATAAGCACATATTTAGCACCTAATTCGTGCAATACTTTTGCAGCTTCCTTACTATCTTCAACGTTATGAATCTCCATCCCAGTTAACACTTCTGCTTCTGGAACATTCGGTGTTATAACGGTTGCTACTGGTAATAAATATTCTTTTAATGCATGAACTGCTTCTTGCTGTAATAATGATGCACCGCCTTTTGCGATCATAACGGGATCTAGCACAATATTATTCCAGCCAAATTTTTCAATTTGTTCTGCAACAATTTGAATTATTTCACTACTAAATAACATTCCTAGTTTCACTGCATCTGGTGTTAAATCCGTACCAATTGAATTCAGCTGTTCTGTAATACCTTCTAACGGAACAGGATATACCCCTTGAACGCCAAGCGTGTTTTGAGCAGTAATTGCCGTAATAGCCGTCATTCCGTATACACCAAGCTCTTGGAATGTTTTTAAATCTGCCTGAATTCCAGCACCGCCGCCGCTATCAGACCCTGCAATTGTTAAAGCTTTATTCACTTTCATCCCACTCATCCTTTTCTATCCAAAATAGCGATGATAAATCGTTTTTGCTTCGCTTATATCTTTCGTTCCATGTACGAGCACACGGCCATCTTTAAAGGCGACTAACCTCTTGTCTTCAACAGAAAATGATAGTAAATATGGATTTACATTTAAATCATTCACGCGACCTTCCAGCAACTCTTTATATTGTTCAAAATTCATTTCTTCTTTATGAGGTGGTCTAATTTGAACTGTATTTCGCCCGCATAAAACTGCTGTTTTTGATGTGTTCTCTTTATTTAAATACGGATATAATGCATTCTCTCCGCATGAAGAACAATTATGCTGGCGAAGCTTTTGCACATTCATACATGAATACTCATTCTTCCACATATCAAACGATACAAGCCCATCTCGAAGTGATTCGTAATCTTCTACTAACAGTTTAAGAGCTTCTGTTACTTGATGAGAAACGACAAGAGATACAGCAGGTGATATAATACCCGCTGTATCACATGTTGCCCCGCCAAGCGGAATCGACTGCAATAAACATGATAAACATGGTGTTTTACTAGGAATGATTGTATAAGAAAGACCGTAACTACCTACACATGCACCGTAAATCCATGGAATAGAATATTTTTGTGCTATATCATTCACAATAAAGCGTGTTTCAAAATTATCAGTCGCATCAATCATTACATCAACGTTTGTAACAAGTTCTTCTAGCTCTTCAGCTGTTACGTCTTGAACGAGAGCTTCTATTGTTACATCGCTATTAATCTCTTCTAAACGTTTTTTAGCCGCTATAGCTTTTGGGAGATTATTCTTTACGTCGCTCTCTGCATACAATTGTTGTCTTTGTAAATTACTCCAATCTACATAATCACGGTCAACAATTGTTATCTTGCCAACACCCGCTCTTACAAACATCTCTGCATTTGCACTACCTAATGCACCTGCACCGATAATAAGTACATGCTTTTCTCTTATCTTTTGCTGCCCTTCTGCTCCAATTGGAGAAAATAGTTCTTGGCGAGAATATCGATTATTCAACTACGCTCATTCCTTCTAAAGGACTACTTGCAGTTGCACAGCGCTTACGTGCAATACGACCTGCTTCAAATCCTAAACGTCCTGCTTCAATACTTAGTTTCATTGCCTGCGCCATTTTAATAGGATCTTTTGCTCCTGATACAGCTGTATTTAATAACACGCCATCTGCTCCTAATTCCATTGCAAATGCCGCATCAGCTGGGCTACCAATACCAGCATCAACGATAACTGGTACTGTCGCTTGTTCAATAATGAAGCCCAAATTTAATGGATTTACAATACCAAGTCCTGATCCGATTGGAGATGCTCCTGGCATAATCGCATGCACGCCAAGCTCTTGTAATTTACGTGCTAATACAACATCATCAGATGTGTACGGAAGTACGATAAATCCTTCTTCCAGTAACATTTCAGATGCCTTTAACGTTTCTACCGGATCCGGTAATAACGTTCTATCATCACCAATAACTTCTACCTTTATCATGTCACAAAGCCCAGAAGCTTTTGCTAATTTTGCAATACGAACAGCCTCTTCAGCGTTTTTTGCCCCTGCTGTATTTGGTAATAACGTATATTTTTTCACATCAAGTTTCTCTAATAAATTAGGTTGCTTTGCATCAAAGATATCCATACGACGTACTGCAAACGTTAAAATTTCAGCTTCAGAAACATCAATTGCCTTTTGCTGTACGTCAAAATCAGGGAATTTACCTGTTCCTAATAACAGTCTAGAATGAAATGAAAATGGTCCAATGTTTAACATAATCAACCGCCTCCTACGAAAGTTACAATCTCAATTTGGTCTCCATCAAAAACAGATGTATCTGTATGATCATCTTTTTGTAAAATATCTTTATTACGCTCTACTACAACAATTCTGTTATCTAGTTCTAAATGTGTAAGTAGCTCAGCTACTGTTTTTACACTCGCTGGCACTTCAATTTGGTTACCATTAATTTTTAAATCCAAACTTCCATCCCCTTTCTAAACTCTTCTAGAAAGCAATGAATCTAGCAAATAATTCTCTTGCTTTCCTTCTATTAAATCAGCCATATATTGGCCAGAAATAGGACTTAATAAAATACCGTTTCGATAATGGCCCGTGCAAGCATATAAACCTTTTATTTCTTCATGCTCTCCCATATAAGGAGCTTCATGGTTCGATTGTGGTCTTAATCCTGCCCACGTGCTTTCCCATTCTGCTTCTTTTAAAGCTGGCAATATTGTATAAGCACGCTCTAATATAGAAGTTATACTTTCTAGCTGCACAGTTTTATTGAACGTATGGTGCTTCATTGTTGCCCCAATTACGTAACGTCCACCGCGCTTTGGAGTAATGTAAAATCTTTCTTGAAAAATAGGTGCTTTTAAAAGTTGTTTTCTACTTCTTACCGCAACCACTTCTCCTTTAACTGGATATGTCCCCCAATCGTGGTGAAAATAACTGAGTAACTTCGTGCTCCATGAACCTCCTGCAATAACGACTTTCTCACATGTGACAATACCTTCACTTGTAATAACTCCAGTCACTTTATTATTTTCAATACGAATATCAAACACTTCTGTCTGTTCATATATATCAGCACCTGACATTGCCGCAGAATGTGCGAATGCTTTCGTAAGCTCTGGTGCAATAACATGACCGTCTTTCGGATAATATACTGCTCCTATAATAGATTCGGATAGATACGGCTCTTTTTCCCGCACATGGTCTCCCGTTAGAAAATAGGAATCTTCACCTGTTTTTTGCTGCCAATCCATAATGTGAAGAATTCTTTCCTTCTCATCTTCATTTTGAGCAATACGATAAATTCCTTTTTCTTCATATCCAATATCAATACCCGTCTTTTCACGTAAAACTGCTGCAAGTTGTGGAAATATAGCTCGGCTTTCTCTAGCAAGTTCAAATAGCGGATCATACGCATCCCATTCTGCCTGAACACCAAGTAGACCAGCAGCTGCTTTTGAAGCTTCCGATGCAATTCTTTGCTTCTCTACAATCGCTACTTTATGTCCTCTTTCTGCTAGAAAATGTGCAACTGAACTACCAATTACACCACCACCAATAATCGCTACATCATACTTCTCACACATGTTTTTCCGCCCACTTTCTTATTGATTCCTTATAAGATTTCACTTTGCTATACGGGTCACTACTACTTACAATTCCGGACATAACTGCTATACCGCTTACACCGTTAGTAAGGACATCCACTGCGTTTTCTGGAGTAATTCCTCCAATTGCTGTAATCGGTATAGATAAACACCTTGCAATGTCAGAAATTTCTTCAAGCCCTCTCGCTGGCACACCTTTTTTACAATCTGTCGGAAATACATGACCATAAACGAGTGAATCCGCTCCATTTTTAAATGCTACTATCGCTTCATCTAGCGAATGCACAGAATAACCGACATGCAAATACGAAAACTTTTCTTTCACTGACTTTACATCTGTGCTTCGATACCCTAGTTGAACACGAGGAATATTTAATAAAATTGCAATATCAATTCGATCATTTATGACAATTTTAGAAGCCGGAAAGCCTTCCATTAAAAGACTTTCCACACCTTCATATAACTCCTTCGTACTCTTCTCACGCTCACGAATATGCAAATAATCAATCTCACTCTCAATTTGCATCGCTACATTCACTAACTCTTCGAATGGCATATGGCCATTTGAGATTACGTGGAGCTCATTTTTCATATTCATTCGCCTACTTTAAAATATTTTCGAATAGTTCATCGGCTGGAACGGTTTCTTTCGTCATTCCTTTGTCCTTCAGCCATTTATTTTGTTTCTCCCAAGATTCTTTTGAATCTGATAAAAATGGCTCATCTTTCGTTTCCATCTTCTCTAATAAAATTTTCATACTTTCCTTTTCAACTTCTGGCACAAGTGGGAAGTTTTCTTTTTCTTGATGATTTAATAAAATATTCAATGCTTCATCTGGGTTTTTCTTCATGAAATCATAGCCTTTTTTCGTACCACGTAAGAAAGCTTGCAACGCTTCTTTATCTTTTTTCAACGTTTTATCACCTGTTACAAACACAAGTTCATGATAGTTCGGTACTCCGTAATCAGCTGGATTAAAGTAAGCTGGTTCATGGCCTTCATGACGCATAACCGGTACTTCATGATTAATGTATGCCCCTGTTACCGCATCCACTTTTTTCGTAATTAAGGCTGGTACTAAATCAAATCCAACATCAACTACTTTCACTGTATCAGGATTACCACCAGCTTCTTTTACCATCGTTTTTAAATACATCTCACTTAAAGGTGTTCCAGAATATCCTACTGTTTTTCCTTCTAAATCTTTCGGTGATTGAATACCCGCTGATTTCAGCGATACGACATGATTTAATGGTGAACGTACGACAGCCCCAATTGATTTCACTGGAATTTGCTCATTTGCTCTTGCCATAACAACATCTGGCTGATAATACAAGCCAACTGTCACCTTCCCTGCTGCTGCCAATGTTAATGGATCAGTCGGATTAGAAGGGAATTTAATATTTACCTTTACACCTTCTTCTTTAAAGTATCCTTTTTCAATTGCTGCATAAATAAAGCTATGTACCGCATTTGGATACCAATCTAACATGACTGTTATTTCTTTCTCTTTTTTACTTTTTTCTGATGCTGAATTACTTGAACATCCTGTAATCATTGCAATTAATAATGTAAACACAAAGATGCGCTTTAAAAATTTCATGAATGCTTCCTCCAACTAATGAATTTCTTTTCTAATATGGAAATAAGTACGACGAAGAAAATAGCTAATAATGATAACAATACAATGGGTGCAAATACGCCAGCTCCATCTAACTGCGTCATCATTCTCTTACTGAAATATCCAAGTCCAGCTTGTGCACCGAGCCATTCTCCAATTGCTGCTCCGATAACACTAAGCGGAACTGCAATTTTTAAAGCTGAGAAAAAATAAGGAAGAGCAGACGGCAACTTTAATTTAAGAAAAATATCTCTTTTCGTTGCTCCATATGTAACTAAGAGCTCCTCCCATTCTTTTTTTGTACTACGCAGTCCATCATACGTATTGACCGCAATCGGGAAAAACGTAATTAAAACTGTGACAACAACCTTACTCCAAATTGTGTATCCAAACCATAAAACAAATAGCGGAGCAAGCGCAGTAATCGGAATCGTTTGTGAAGCAACTAATAATGGATAAAATGCTCTTTCCATCCATGTACTCGCATTCATTAACATCGCTAGCCCTACACCTAATACGATAGAAATAACAACACCTATTAAAACGACGTATAACGTTGCAGGTAAATGAACCGTAAATAATATGTCTTTTAGTTTCCATATCTTCATTACAATCGCAGACGGTGACGGTAAAATGTACATCTCATCTACAATTCTTGCTCCTATTTCCCACACAGCTAGTAAAATACTAGAAAGTGTAATAGCAGGAACTAATTCTTTCAATCGGTTCATCACACAAGTACCTGCCTTTGTAACATACTAAGAAGCTCATCTTTCAGCGCTAATACTTCCGGTTTATATAAATCTTTTCGTGTTCTGTTATGATCAAGTGGTACAATCCGCTCAGTCAAAGTCGTTATCGGCTGCTGTTCCACTACTAAAACTCGGTTCGAAAGAAATAACGCTTCTTCAACATCATGAGTAATGAATAAAATTGTTTTTTCCCACTCTTGCCATTGTTCAAACAGCCATTCTTGCAAAGAGGCCTTCGTTAAAGCATCTAACGCGCTAAACGGTTCATCTAATAACAATATCTCCCCGCCCGTTAACAAAGTTCGGATAAAAGATACGCGTTGCCTCATACCACCAGATAAATCTTTCGGATGTTTTGTCTCATATCCTTGTAAACCAAATTTATATAACAGTTCCTTTGCCTTTACTTGTGCTTCTTTCTTCTGTACACCTTGGCACTCTAGCGGCAGAGCAGCATTCTCAATAATTGTTCTCCACGGCAAAAGCATATCTTTTTGCGGCATATATCCTACAGGATGGTGCTTTGTTTCTGTCAGTTCTATCTTTCCAGTACTTACCTTCTCTAGGCCTGTAATAAGGCGAAATAAAGTACTTTTCCCACATCCACTCGGTCCGATAATACTGACAAACTCTTTCTCATGTATAGAAGCATTTAATTCATGGATGATTGGTTTCTCATCGTAATGAAAAGAAACATTATGAAACTGTAGTATGTTCTTGCTCCTCAAATCCCCACATCTCCTTACGATAGGACATATCCCAGAATAAATATTCAAATCGACTGGAATATAAGAAAATCTCCTCTAATCTATCTAGTTCTTTCTCAGACTTTCCAACTGCCATTTCATTTAATAAATCTATTAACCAAATACAAAGATTACCGTATTCTTCCGAACTATATCCTTGAATCCACTCACCAAAAAACTCATGATTTCTTGCTCCAGGAATATCATTTAAACGCTTTCCAATTTCCCAGTAGCTCCACATACATGGAAGAAGCGCTGCTATTAATTCTGCAAGTGTGCCATTTTGAGATACAGACATCATGTAATTTGTATAAGCTAAATTTTTAGCAGATGGTTTTGCAGACTCTATCTCCTCTATAGAAATTCCAAGTCTTTTTGCATATTGTTTATGGATTGTCATTTCGCCATTTAATATTCCATCAATTTGTTCAGCGAACTTTCCCATTACTTGTGGATTCGTTGCTTTTACAACACCAATCGCATATAATTTTGCATAATCTAGCAGATATAAATAATCTTGAATAATATAATACTGAAATTTATCTTTTTCTAACGTGCCATCTCCCATACCCACTACAAACGGATGATTATGACTCATCTCCCAAACCGGTTGCACAGTTTCTAATAATCTATCGCAAAATTTCATTTCTCTATCCCCTTTCAATATATGTATCTAAATAAAAAACCACTTCTATATATAAGAAGTGGTTACAGCAAATAAAATTATACATTTATTCGATGTTCCACTTCCCTTCGCTAGTATTACCTAGATCAGGTGTTATAAGGGTTAAGGATTATTCCTCTCTCAGCAAATCAAGCACCCCTAGTGGTTTCAATATGAAATTTCCAAATAAAAAAGCCCCGTTTCTATACGCAAAGAAACGGGGACTCATTGTTAGTGTCCGAATTGCTTCCCTACGCTAGCATAATCTAGATCAGGTAATAAAAAGGATCAAAGGCTTACGGCCCACTCTCAGCTGGCAACACCAGCTCTCCTAGCAAACTATAAAATTATCACTGTCAGTATAACACCCTAATAAGACATCATCAACTATTTTAATTTTCTTAATTATCAACAAAAATTAAAGTTATACAATATATACATTCTATTTTAGAAAATAAAACTCCAATTAATTGTTTAAAAAGGAATCATTATCCTCAAAAAATTTATTTTTATATTGATTTCATATTACATTTATGTGAATACACCCACTATATTATATCTTTATACTATAATAAAATTACAACTATACAACTAGAGGAGGTCTCTATTCCATGAATATGAAAGCTACTGCTTTAACAGCAACTACTGTAGCGATTGCTTCTTTACTTCCTTCTATGGGTGAAACAAATGTACAAAAAGCAAACGCTGAACAATTATCTAATGTTAAAACTGGGTATGTCAAAGTCGATCAAGTAGCATTACATACAGAAGATAACGTAAAGAGCACATCAATTGATACAATTCGCTTTAATACAAAAGTGAACATCCTTGAAACAACTAATGGTTGGTATAAAGTATCTGTTCATAATAAAGTAGGTTATGTACAAAAAGATGCTATTTTACTAAAAAACAAACTTCAATCTAATGATCAATACATCGTCAATGCTAATGCATTAAACGTTCGCTCTGAACCTAATTTAGAATCTTCCATTTTAGATGTATTACCAAATGGCAAGTTTATTACCGTTCAAGAAGATCAAGGCGAATGGTATAAAATATCACATAATGGCCAAACGGGTTACGTACAAAAAGCATTCATCTCTAATGGTTCACAACCCTTAGTAAAAGGAATCACCGTTCAAAATAATACAAAATATACTGTTGCAACACCTAATCTGAATGTACGTAGCAACACTAGTACAAGTAGCGCTCTACTCGGTTCATTACAAAACGGTACACAAGTACAAGTAGTAGAAACTGTAGGAACTTGGTATAAAATTCGTTTTGGCACAGGATACGGATATGTAGCAAAACACTATGTAGTACAAAATCAACCACAGACTAAAACAGATCAGCCTTCATCTATTCCAGCTACTTTCAAATTCCCTGCTCAAGGAAGAATTAGCTCAACCTTTGATATACGCTGGGAACAAATGCATTATGGTATAGATATTGCTGCTCCAGGGAACGTCTCTATCCAAGCTGCTGCTGCAGGTAAAGTTGTGAAATCTTATTATTCAGCTAGCTATGGCAATGTTGTGTTCATTGTGCATCAAATCAATGGGAAATTATATACAACTGTTTATGCTCATATGAAGGATCGCACTGTACAAACTGGTGATCAAGTACAAGCTGGACAATTAGTAGGTCATATGGGCAACACAGGTCATTCATACGGGCAACATCTTCATTTTGAATTACATAATGGAGAATGGAATTTTGAAAAAACAAATGCAGTAAATCCACTGCCATATTTAGTTAGGTAAATTGTATGCCACGCAATATACCTCTTATAATTGAATACGCAGCCTTTTTAGGTTTAATCTGTTGTTTAATCATTTACAATACAAACATTGTATTTTTATCTATTATTATTGCTTTTGTTGCATTAGAAATTATGATGGAATCATTTCAAGTGCAACTAAAACAAAAAATTGCCCATATTTATAACGCTATATTTCTTTTGAGTGCTCTCATAACAAATATAATTAGTAATGGCTTTTATTTATCTACTGTATTTCCAGTATTCTTTATGGCTGTTTTATTATTTGTAGCTAGATATATTAATGTCCCTTATAACCAAAAACAAGAACAAGAAGCTTAGAAAGAGGAGACACTGTGTACCTATCTTTCAAAGATGCTCCAATAAAATACATATTGCATTTGTATAAGAAAGCCAATACTTTTTTTGGTATACAAGGAAGTTATACTGCACAACTTCTCCTATATGGAATGTTGTTTCTTGTTTTAATCACTTTCTCCTTGTTTTACTAACAAAAAAGGATCTCACATAAACTGGAGATCCTTTTTAATTTATATTAATTTTTCATATCGAAAATATTGTTTATCCACAAGCATATTTTTCATAAATAAAGCTCAGATTATATTTTTTCTCTAAGCTCATTCGTTGTTCGTCATCGCACCAATAGAAAAGAATATCATGAATCGTTGCGTAACGCTTATTTTTAAGAAATAGCCTAAAGAATGATGGTAAACAATCATGTAATTGTATAAATATATAATTGCGTAGTGTTTCTTCTTTATATTCAATGCCCTTACAAATATACAGTAATTCTTCACAATAATATGCATGCTGTGGAACTTGTATCATCTCGAAAAATGGCACATAAGATAGTAGCTTTCCAATAAAATGACCGTATCGATCCATTACTCCTATCGTCATATGCTCCATCATTTCTTTCATTACATATAAATAATCATCTACATGTGTTGTCTTTAATGGGTCTAAGCGATCGGAAATTTGAGATAATACAGCTCTTTGACATGCTAAAACTGCCTGACTAGGTCCATAATATGATAGGAAATCTGTACACTTACGATATTTCCGTAATAAATCATGTGTATATAAATCATATACGAAAGTATTACAATACATTGCTAAACTCATCATATCACTATTTAATTGCTCTTTTGATAATGATTTCGCTCTCTTGCACATATAAAAGAATGTAAATTCCAATACTTCTTTATGAGATAATAAATGTTTACAATCGGTTATACATTTCTCATTAAATTTAACTCTATCCCAAATTTCAATATCCCTATCTGTCAATTCACCTATACGATATTTAATAATTAAATAGTTTAAAGCAACTGATTGCGTCAAAAGATCCCATGTTTCATATTCCAATGAAGTATGAACAAACTCAGCTAATCCTTGTGCTATCATAAAAGCATTTGCCTCTTCATACCAACCAATCTCTTGGCATAAGCGAAGAATACGCACTAAAGTTGGAATTTCATCTTTATGAAACTGCGGTAAATTCTTTACTTTATTCATGCCATATACGATAAATGCCGCTAAATTTTCTTCTTTATAAAATTCTTTCTCTTTCCATACTAATATAGTTCGTTCTTTCCCCTCACCTTTTGGGTGACAAGGTACAAGCAAAGAAAATAATTCAGCAAAATTATTTGGTTCTATATATGTATCTGTAACCAAATTCCAATTTGGATCGCCCTGTACAGCCTTCATATAATTCCCCTTCCCTTTTCATCTATGTAGGAAATATTAATTTATTATCGTACCACTAAAAATTAATATTGTTATATTCAAAATCTCTCATAATACTTATATCTATCAGTATATCATCTTTTCTCTTATTAAAAATGAAGAATAACAAATTTAAAAAAACTGTGGAAATTATTAACCATATCCTTATTATATAATGTCTCAGATACATCACGCTAACATATTAGTTTAATCCATATATACTAGAATAATGCATCTGAACTTTATATATAATTTAGCTCTTTATGAGTGACCATTAAAATCTCGGTTAATTAAAGTTTCAATTTACTCTGTACGCTCTGAGATTTCGCTCAAGGCAAATCCAGCTTGATCATCTGCCGATTCCCTTATAGCTAAATCTCCTAGTGCTAACATGCCAATAAGCTGACCACTATCAACTACTGGTAACCGTCTAATTTGATACTGTGCCATTAGCTCTGTAGCTTTTTCAATAGAATCATTTGGAGAAACTGAGATAATATTTGTTGTCATTACATTTGTAATTTTATTAGATCCAGGATGTTTTTCAGCAATCCCTCGAACAACTAAATCTCGATCAGTAACAAGCCCAACAACTTGCTCATTTTCAACAACAGGAATTAACCCAACCGATTCTTCCTTCATTTTTACAGCTGCCTCATATACATTGTCTAGCGGTGTACAATGTACAATATGGGTACTCATTAAGTCTCTAACTCGTGTCATTATTTATTTCCTCCTTTTTATACATACCATAGCTTTTCCAAAATTCCTTTATTTATTTCTGGAAAGTAAAATGATAAAAAGGATCAACAAAATAAAAAAGAGCCAGCATAATGCTGACTCTTTTTTGTATGACCCGTACGGGATTCGAACCCGTGTTACCGCCGTGAAAGGGCGGTGTCTTAACCACTTGACCAACGGGCCATGGCTCCGCAGGTAGGACTCGAACCTACGACCGATCGGTTAACAGCCGATAGCTCTACCACTGAGCTACTGCGGAATAATATATGGTGGGCCTAAATGGACTCGAACCATCGACCTCACGCTTATCAGGCGTGCGCTCTAACCAGCTGAGCTATAGGCCCATATACTTTACAGGGGCAGTAGGAATCGAACCCACACTGGAGGTTTTGGAGACCTCAGTTCTACCTTTAAACTATGCCCCTAAATGATGCCGGCTAGAGGACTTGAACCCCCAACCTACTGATTACAAGTCAGTTGCTCTACCAATTGAGCTAAGCCGGCATAAAAAAATGGTGGCTCGGGACGGAATCGAACCGCCGACACGAGGATTTTCAGTCCTCTGCTCTACCGACTGAGCTACCGAGCCAACATAAATGGCGGTCCCGACCGGGGTCGAACCGGCGATCTCCTGCGTGACAGGCAGGCATGTTAACCACTACACCACGGGACCATTTGGTTGCGGGGACAGGATTTGAACCTGCGACCTTCGGGTTATGAGCCCGACGAGCTACCGTGCTGCTCCACCCCGCGACAATATTAAATTAAAAAATGGAGGAGGTAGAGGGATTCGAACCCCCGCGCGACTCTCGCCGCCTGTCGGTTTTCAAGACCGATCCCTTCAGCCGAACTTGGGTATACCTCCATGAAGGAAAAAATAAATATTTTATTATTATATGTCTAAACCATTTTTAAAAATGGAGGAGGTAGAGGGATTCGAACCCCCGCGCGATTCTCACCGCCTGTCGGTTTTCAAGACCGATCCCTTCAGCCGAACTTGGGTATACCTCCGAGACATATATTAAATAAAGTGGAGCCTAGCGGGATCGAACCGCTGACCTCCTGCGTGCAAGGCAGGCGCTCTCCCAGCTGAGCTAAGGCCCCATGTTTTTTGGAATATCGGGAAGACAGGATTTGAACCTGCGACCCCCTGGTCCCAAACCAGGTGCTCTACCAAGCTGAGCCACTTCCCGTTAATAAAAGCGCGCCCGAGAGGAGTCGAACCCCTAACCTCTTGATCCGTAGTCAAACGCTCTATCCAATTGAGCTACGGGCGCATA